>JAVBMN010000009.1:0-16320 GCA_031552405.1 Bacteroidaceae bacterium
GGCAGCCATGGGCGTTCGCCCTGGGTTTTTTTATGTCACTCGAAATTACAGTCTCCCCGCATCTACATCTGTGTTTTGAACTCTTTTGTGTTCTGTTTTTTAAACCCCAGATGTCGCGGCGCTGCAGCTCTTGTAATAGAGGGGCATCCACATCCCAAGGCTCACGCCTTGGGCTACCGAGGACAAACCGCTCCGCGGTTTCCATGATACGTCCCTCTGCGGTTCCTCGGATACACCGCTCCGCGGTTTCCATGATACATCCCTCCGCGGTTCCTCGGATACACCGCTCCGCGGTTTCCATGATACATCCCTCCGCAGTTCCTCGGATACACCGCTCCGCGGTTTCCATGATACATCACTGCCTGTGCGTGCATACCGTGTCGCTGCATTCCAATGACTTGGCGCGGGTGAGCAGGGTGTTGAGGCGCTGCATCTCGGTGTACAGGGCGTTTATCTTCTCGCTTTGGGCGATGTAGTTGCCGCGGAAGGTTTCCAGCTGACCCATCAGGAAGGTGAGCTGCTCGCGCACAAAGGTGGTAAACTGCTGTACCGTTTCCTTCTCCTGGCGACTGCGCCCGGTGAAGAGGATGCCCAGCAGGGCAAGGAGTTGTTCAATGACTTTCATATCGTTCAATGTGTGTAGGGGCAGACCTGTGTGTCTGCCCTGATTGATTTATGGTACCATGAGGGGCGGACACGCAGGTCCGCCCCTTCTTGGGATTAGGGCTGCTCCTCAGGCATTGCCGAGGCGGAGTTGTAGATGCGCTTAAAGGTCACCGTGTTCATCAGCGCCTGCAGGCGTGCTCCCGGGCGGAAGAGGACGCGCGGCCCCTTGATCTTGGCAATGCTGAAGTCCTTGAGGGCTTCTACTGCTTTGCCTTTGAGGCCCAGCTGCATGCTGCCCAGCTCGCCGAGGCGCACGATGAGGCCGCTGGCCAGTCGCTCCTGTATGTCGTCCACGAAGGCGGCCAGTACGGCCAGGATGTCGGGGCGGGTTACGGTACAGCGGGCTTCGATCTTAGCCGCGATTTGGTCGATGGTACTCTCGCCCGTGGAGATGGCGGTGGCGTAGTAGATGGCGGTCTCTTTATCGCCGATCTTGGTTCTTTTAATTACGTTGTAATGCATACTAATTGGTTTTTAAAATACTGGAATAAATTTACATTTTTCGGAGGTCATAAAAGAAGAGAATGTCCGGAATATCTTATTCTTTTTATCCCTTTCCGATGCTACAAATATAGGCAGTTTGAGATATGCAATGGTACGAACTGGTAATTACGGATAATTAAGGATAATTAGAGTGCTGAAATATATCTTCTTTAACCATTTCGGGCGAGAAATCTGCTCTTTTGTGGGGGCGGACTGCGTATTATTTAGTACCTTTACATGAAATAAATACCCGTTATGAACGCTACAAATTTTACCATCCGGGCCTACTACAAGAGCGAACTCTCGCAGATGTACTGTCCACAAGTCAAAGTGATCACCTCCCTGCGCACGCTGAACCGCTGGATCAACGCCAGCCAGCGCCTTACACAAGCCTTGGACAGGCTGGGGTATAATAGCTCGATACGCCTGCTCACGCCGGGGATGGTGAGGGTGATTGTGGAGCATTTGGGGGAACCGTAGGAGGGGAGGTGTCACTTTCTTTGTTTGCAAAGAAAAAAGCGAGTAAGCGAGAGCAGAGGGAAAGCTTGCTTTCACTATGCAGAGCGTGAGCTTTTTATCAAAAGTAACCAAAGAAACATTTCCGCTGTGTCCTCTACGCTACTTCGCTTGCCCGGCGGTCACTGAGCAGAAGAACTCGCTGCGCTCAAACAGCTTCTGCTCTGGTCGTTCCCGCCGGGCGGCGCTGCGCTTTACGCTGCGATGACAAGGCGGAGGCACGCTCCCTCGGAGCGTTTACGAACGACATAGAGGGCTTACGCATGGATGGCTTACGCATGGATGGCTGATACGTGGATGGCTGATACGTGGATGGCGGTTTCCTGTAGGGGCGGATTGAATCCGCCCGGGATGGGGCAGGCGCTATGCGATGGAGATGGTTGGCGCATGGATAGCCCGAAGGGCTTTGATTTTGGTAACCCCCAGTAGTGCGAAACGAAGCGAAGCTACTGGGGGTAAGAGTAGCTCTCTCCTCAGCTACCCCGAAGTGGGTTGAACAGAGATTTAACCCGCTTCGGGGTAATACGGTGTGTAGGTATGATCCTCCCCCAGTAGCTTCGCCGCGGACTGCGTCCTTGCTTGCCCAACTGGGGGTTACCAAAATCAAAGCCCATTCGGGCTATCCATGCGGAACGGCAGGGGGAGTAGCTGGAAGAGGCGGTGCATTTCGGAGAGTCCTTTCTTGGGGTTTTGAAAGTCGAATGCGCCTGTTATTTGGGCATTGGCTAATGCGGATTCCAGGTTGGGGCGTAGGAGTTGGTAGATGTCGCGGCCTTGTCTTTTGTAGAATTTCTCAGTCTTTTCGTATCCGGGGAGGTGCTTTTGCAGGGGCGCCCACAGCTGCTCGCAGGAGGGGTAGTACCTGGTGGTTTGCTGGTAATGCAGCAGGTACCAGAATTCAAGGCAGGGGGTATTCATTATGATCACCACCTTGGTGGGGTATGCAATGGTTATTGCCTTGCAGAGCTTCTCAAGGGTGCCTGTTGCTTTCTCTTTTCCTTTGGGGGTTTCTTCGCTTTCCTTGAGGATTACGTCGAGGTCGAGAATCCAGAAGATTTTGTTGTATTCTTCGTTCTCAGCTAATCCGATTACTCGTTCATACTGCTTCTGCAGGGACTCCTTCACGGGGAGTTCCGGCTTCAGGTCTATGCCCATCCCTTTCTCGTGCTGTCTGAGCATTTGGATGTACCAGTATTCGCATTGCCCGTCTACTACGAAGGCAAAGCAGGGTTTTCCCTGTAACCTGCGGGGTATCTTATTCTTCTGTCGTGTCATCCTGCGTGGTGTCTATGTAGTAATCGCCCAGGTGGGGTACGCCTCCCAGCTTGCCCATTTTATAGGCGTTGTAGATGTTGGTGGTATCACGAATCACAGAGGAGTCGAAATCGGCAAGTGAGTATAACTCGGTGGCACAGGATTCCCCTTTGTCAGTTATCCAGATGGCATCGTTGCGGAATAAGTCCTTGTTATTCAGTATCTCCCGGTTGTGGGTGGTGGCGATGAGCTGGGAGTTCTTTGCATTGGTAAGGAACGACAGCAGGAAGTGGATGTACAGATCCGGATGAAGGGAAGATTCCAGCTCGTCCACCACGAGCACGCGGGGGGAGTGTATCAGGATGGGTAGAAGTCCGGCCAGTCCATAGTAGCGCTTGGTTCCCTGCGATTCGAAATCAAAGGGCAGCAGGTACTTCTCGCCCTCCACCGTATGCTCAAATGCCAGTTCGTATGTGTCTGAAAGAGTATCATGTTCCATTTCCTTCTTTATGGAGATGTGGGTGATATGTAGATCGGCTTTCTTTAGCGACTGGGTTACGCTGTGCTTCAGGCTGTCTGATTCCTGTATCAGGGTGTCTGTCAGCACTCTGAAATCGTCATGGGGAAGTACTATTCCTGTGTAGCGGTTCTTAAACCAGTCGGTGGCATCCTTCAACTCTTTCAACTCAATATTCGTCTTTAAGAAGCCTCCCAATACGGTATTGTTCCAAAGTGTGTTGGCCTCTAATATCTTCTTGGATACCTGATCTGCCTTTATTTTGCTGCCGAATGTGATGTGGGTGTATTGGTTCTCCAGATCGGTACTTCGCTTATATACAATGGCTTTCTTGGTGGAGCTATACATAGAAAGCTCCTCACAAACCACCGCTTGCTTATTTAATTCCACCTCGTAGCAGTAACGAAGTTTGTTGCTTATGAATTCGATGCTTAAAAGCGTGTTTTCATGCGGTGTGTGCTTGTCAAAGAGGAAGGGAACCAGGTCAAACTGCTTTGATTTGTTCTCCATCGGGTATTGCACTAACTCCCACAGGAAGTTGAGCGCTTTCAGTATGGTAGTCTTTCCCGAGGCATTTGCCCCGTAGATAAGCCCCAGTTTCAGCAGGCGCAAGCCTCCTGCAGCCTCAATTATATAATGCTCCTCCAAGTGCGTATCCTTGTCCGCCTTGAAGGAAAGAGTCTGCTTATCCTTTATAGACCCAAAGTTTTGAACTGCAAATTCGATAATCATACTACTATTATTTTGTAAACGCCTTGCAAATATAGCACCTAAGATTGGTAAATGCAATCTTTTTATTGCGTTTTTGTCTTTTCTTTGGGTTTTCCTTGTCCTTTCTTGTGGGCAGTTTCCTGTAGGGGCGGATTGAATCCGCCCGGGATGGGACAGGCGCTATGCGATGGGGATAGGACAGGCGTTATGCGATGGGGATAGGACAGGCGCTATGCGATGGAGATAGGACAGACGCTATGCGATGGGGATGGGACAGGCGCTGTATGATGGGGATGGGGCAGACGCTATGCGATGGAGATGGTTGGCGCATGGATAGCCCGAAGGGCTTTGATTTTGGTAACCCCCAGTAGTGCGAAACGAAGTGAAGCTACTGGGGGTAAGAGTAGCTCTCTCCTCAGCTACCCCGAAGCGGGTTGAATATCTGTTCAACCCGCTTCGGGGTAGTACGGTGTGTAGGTATGATCCTCCCCCAGTAGCTTCGCCGCGGACTGCGTCCTTGCTTGCCCAACTGGGGGTTACCGAAATGAAAGCCCATTCGGGCTATCCATGCGGAACGGCAGGGGGTATCTTATTCTTCTGTCGTGTCATCCTGCGGGATGCCTGACATCCCGCTGAACGGTGGTGGGATGCGT
Source organism: Bacteroidaceae bacterium (assembly GCA_031552405.1). Classification (GTDB taxonomy): domain Bacteria; phylum Bacteroidota; class Bacteroidia; order Bacteroidales; family Bacteroidaceae; genus UBA1794. The sequence continues at coordinate 4,801 of JAVBMN010000009.1, forward strand.
TATAAACCCAGTATGGCGGCGGGTGGGATGTTTAGTATCCGGCAGAGTAGGCGGGCGATACGCAGGGAGGGCTCGGAGCGACCGGAGATGTAATCGCTAATGCGCGAGGGGCTTACACCGATCTCTCCGGCAAGTTCTTTCTTGCTCATTCCTTTTTCTTCCAAAGAGAATTCTATCAGCTCTGAGACGGTGGGTTTTGCTATCGGGTAATGTTCCTTTTCGTAGGCTATCACGGTGTCCGACAGCAAGGTCAGCTCCACTGCATGTTTGTCATTTGCAGGGGTGTTGTCATCTACCAGTGGCAGAAGCTCTTCTATTCTGGCAAGTGCAAATTGGTACTGCTCTTTTGTTATCTTATTCATAACCTGTTGTTTATATGGTGGAACAATCAATCTTCTCATATTCCTTGTGGGTGCCTGCAAAACGTATGAAGACATAAATATACATGTGTTATTTTGAAAAACAAAATAATTTCGCCTTTAATAGCGTGTAATGCAAAATAGTATCATGTTCGGTGGTGATAGACGTTCAGGGGGATGTTAGGCATCCCCCCTGCATAAAAACGGGGATGTCTTGCATCCCCATCATCGTATCTCGCTCCATCATCGTATCTTGCCTGTCCTATCCCGGGCGGATTCAATCCGCCCCTACAGGAAACGGCCCTCTATGCGTTAGCCCTCTATGTCGTCCGTAAACGCTCCGGGGGAGCGTGCCTCCGCCTTGTCATCGCAGCGTAAAGCGCAGCGCCGCCCGGCAGAACGACCAGAGCAGAAGCTGTCTGAGCGCAGCGAGTTCTTCTGCTCAGTGACCGAGGGGCAAGCGAAGTAGCGTAGAGGACACAGCGGAAATGTTCTTTTGGTTACTTTTCTTACGCCAAGAAAAGTGACAGTAAATCAAAACGGCAAATCATCCACCGGCCCCACCGGTATGTCCAGGTTCAGCACCGTCTGCACTGCCGTGGGTGGGGTGGGGCGCTGCGGTTCAGCCTCCTCCTTCTCTGTTTCTGCGCTTTGCCGGCGTAGGTGTTCGGCGGTGGGCACATACTTCTCCAGGTGCGTCAGGGCGCGGTCGTGGGTGAAGTATACGGTGCCGGTGGCTCCGTTGCGGTTTTTGGCGATGTAGAGGATGCCGAGGTTTTCGGTGGGGTATCCCCGCTCGGGGTCCTTGGGTACGCCGCGCAGGGCAGGGCGGTCGAGGAGGAGCACCACGTCGGCGTCCTGCTCAATGGAGCCTGATTCGCGCAGGTCGCTCAGCATGGGGCGGGCTTTGCCGGGCATGCGTTCTTCCACTTTGCGGTTGAGCTGGCACAGTAGGATGACGGGGCATCCGGTTTCGCGTGCCATGCGTTTGGCCATTCGGCTGGCGGCGGCTACTTCCTGCTCGCGGCTGTGGGCTTTGTAGGCGGAGGTGTCGGTGAGCTGCAGGTAGTCGATGAGAATGAGGTCGCAGCCTTTGTCGATCTGGTGGAGGCGGGCGGTGTGGCGTATGTGGGTCATGCTCATGCCGGCCTCGTCGTCGATGAGGATGGGGGTGGGGGAGAGCTCTGCCAGGGCTCGCTGGCTGAGGCGGCTGTACTGGGCTTCGGTGAGGGTTCCGTCGCGCAGGGCGCTCAGGGGCACGTCGGGGTCGTTGAGGGGTATGAGGAGGCGTTCGGTGAGGCTCTCGGCGCTCATCTCGGCGGAGAAGAGGAGGATGCGCTTTCCGGTTTGTGCGGCGGCGCGGGCGAAGTGGAGCATGAGGGCTGTCTTTCCCATGGAGGGGCGTGCGGCGAGTATCACAAGCTCTCCGGGGCGCCAGCCTCCCAGGAGGAGGTTGAGATCGGCCAGGCCGGTGTCTATGCCTGCCAGCCCGCGGGTTTCGGCATCCATGCGCAGCTGCAGCAGGCGCAGGGTTTCGGGCACCAGGATGTCCATGGTTCTGAGGGTTTGCTGCGCGGTTATGGAGGCCAGTATCTTGTCCATGCCGGAGGTGTAGTGGATGAGGGTGTCGTCCAGATCCTGCGTGCGGTCAAAGGCCATGCCCTGCAGCTGTGCGGTGAGCAGGATGAGCTGTCGGCGCAGCAGCATCTCGCGCAGTATCTCCACGTGGTATTCCAGGTGGGCGGTGCTGGATACGGTGACGGCTAGGCGGGCCACGTTGTAGGGCCCTCCGGCTTCTTCGAGGGCGCCCATGCGTCGCAGCTCCTCGGTGGCGGTGAGCATGTCGATCTTGCCGCCTTCGTCGGCCAGCCGACTGATGGCCTGGTAGATGAGTACGTGCCTGCGCTCGTAGAACAGTTCGTCACTGAGGCGCTGGCCTATGCGGGCCCAGGCGGTGGTTTCCAGCAGAAGGGCGCCTATTACGGCTTCTTCGATCTCTGTGTTGGAGGGAAACATCTGGGTGTTTCCGGGGTTTTGAGTGTTAGTCATAATAATATAGGTTAGGGTTTAAAAAAAATGTGTAATCGGTATCCGTAGGGGCGGACCTGCGTGTCCGCCCTGAAAATGGCCGGGGTGCTGTGCCGGTTACAGCAGGTAGCACTGTTCCTTGAGGTACATCTTGGCCGTTTTGCTGTACAGGTGCATGATGAGGCCGCGCGAGTCTACGTAGGGCTGTATATTGTCGAGGGCCGTATGGCGGTCGTCGTCGGTCATGGTTTTCCAGATCTGGAGGCTGGGGCCGCGGTCGGTCTTGGGCATGCCGGTGAGGCGGGCGTATTCGTTCCAGAAGGTGTCGAAGTGTGCCTCTATGCGTTGCAGCTCTTCCGGGGTGAGGGGTGCGGCCTTCTGGGGCTTGGTGAGTACCCAGCGGTCGTAGTCGTTGACCTTCAGGCAGAAGTGGTGCTTGTAGGTGCTGGTGGTGATGAGCCCTTCCTTTTCCATGAAGTCGAAGAAACGCCGGGTGCGTATTCGTTCCCATCCGAATATCTCGCCCCATTTGGTGATTCGCATGATCGACTGCCCTCTCCGGCAGTTGACCATCCTGTCGTGTATCTTCAGCTTTGCCGGTGAGTGGTTTACGTGAGCCAGCAGCATGAGCCAGGCTCCCTTCATCTCAAGGCTGGATGTTTTTTTGTACTTTCCGTTTTTGAACTGTATGTTCAGGGCCTTCCGGGAGATGGCTATAAATCCCTCATTTGCCACATGTTCTGTTTCTTTCATACATCTTATTTTTAGGTTATCTGATTCGGTTATTTCTCTGTTTTTCTACTGTACGCCTGTTTGTACGGGTTTCTGTATCTCTTTTTGTATAGGTTATTTTGCTTATTCACAGCTTGTTATCATCTTTTCATTTTCTCTCACTGTACGGGTTTTGCATTCCTTGTTGTACGTCCCATAAGAAGAAGTAATGAATATATAGAATAAACAAATAAAAATATATGCGTTTTTTTAAGTTTTCTTTTTTTTCTCTTTTTTCCGGTATCATCCGTCGGGTTCGGTTTTGATTCCGCTGCAAAGTAACGACTAATAATTCATATAAAGGGGTGGTTGCAACCACCCCTCATGGTTAATCTATGTTAAATAATTGTTTTTTGGATTTGCGCCTAATTTAACTCAGGCCTGTTGATAAGTCCCTTCAGGCCTGAGTTTCCGACATCTCAGGCCTGAATTTTCCCGAACTCAGGCCTGTATTTTTTCAATTTTCTTTCAGGGAATATTTTATTATGGATTGTTTACGGTATATTATAGTATACCCCTGTGCCGCCTCCTCCCTTACCGGAGGGGGTGCAGGGGTTTTTTTTTATTAATAAATACACGTTATGAACAGTAGTACAAGAAACAAATTGGAATGTCTGATCGGCGATTTTGTGCGTCATCAGCGTAAAGCGTTAAAGCATGGTTATAAGAGGTTCTCTCTGGAGTTATGCCTCGACAAGTCCTGCATACAGAAAGTGGAGAGCGGCAAAAGCTGCATGCTGCCCACCCTCCTCTGTGTGCTCTATCACCTGGCCCGCCTGCATCCCCACGGCAAAAGAGGTCTGCTGCAGGATAGCCTCGAGCACATCGACTTCACCACCATCGTAGACCCCGACTGGCTGCTGCAACAGCACTCCCTCGCCCTCAAACACCGGGAGCGCAATCCCCACTCCCGGTAACCCCCGAAGCCCCACCTCCGTAACCGGAAGCAGGGGACAAGGAGTCCGTATGAATGGTAAAAAGGGTTCTACCTCTTCTCTCAGAGGTGGAACCCTTTGATTTTATGGATTGCAACACGCTGATTATCAGAAAAATTTAACTCTCTTCATATCACCTCCCCGGCAGGCGTGTACTCCGTATCCGCACCGCGGAGTGGTGCTTCCTCGTTTGAACTTACACAAGAAGAAGTTTCAAGATGCTAAATTGGCACCTTGAACACAGGGACGGGGAAGTAATATTACAATGACATCAATGAGGATACCTGCATGCAGCTGGAACTTATCAATGAAGCTATTGCTGAGTTGCAAACGAAACAAAAAGCATCCGAGAAGCCACGCAACCCAATAGGATTTGTAACCTATGAAGAATAGAATTTACAGTATACAAACGGGCGCTCTTACCGCAGCCATACTTCACCCTGCATCATCGCACCCGTCCATACTTCACCCTGCATCATCGTACCCGTGCCATATTTCACCCTGTATCATCGTTTGTACTCTGCATCAACACCGCGGATGCGGTGCATCGTTGGTAGCCCAGGGCGCGAGCCCTGGGTTGGCAATGCGACCACAATATAGAGCTGCAGCGCAGCGACATCTGGGTTATCTGTCTTTTTCAGGGCGATAGAATGGAGGTATAACCCAGATGTCGCTGCGCCGCAGCTCTATTGCTAAATGCCTTCATATACCCAAGGCTCGCGCCTTGGGCTACCCAGGATGCACCACTCCGCGGTGCCGTAGCCATGCGTTCTCAAAAAGGAGGGGGAGATGTGTAATAAAACAGATTGTCAGCCGTGCGTATCTGAGTATCATTTATGCTTTACTCTGCTAAGTATGAAGATTATAGAATCTTTTCTGTCTTTTTCTTTGTTCGATAATAGAATTTGTAGTAAATTTGCGCGATTAGTTAGTGATCTTTAATCACCTCTGAGAGAAGAGGTGGTAAGCTTTTAAAGTGTAGATTGTTTACAAAAAGCCCCGGTGTGTATCTGGATTTTTCACAGAAAGAACGCCGGGTATATAGAGTGGAATTATTAAATTATTATATCAATTAAGAATGTTATTTATATGAGTTATTTTAAACAATTACTTTTTATACTGCTGGCGCTGGTATCGGTACAGGGCTGGGGAATTGAGGTGGATGGAATAAATTACACCTTCAATGCGGCAACTAAGACGGCGACGGTGACACAGGGGTCTACTATTCCTTCTGATGGAAAAGTGACAATACCTGAAAAGGTGAAAAATCCCAGTAACAATGAAGAGTATATGGTGACGAGTATTGGGTATTGTGCTTTTTATAACTGTACTGACCTTATCTCTGTGACAATCCCTTCCAGTGTGACGAGTATCGGGGCTCAGGCTTTTTATAACTGTACTGGCCTTACCTCTGTGACAATCCCTTCCAGTGTGACGAGTATTGGGACTCAGGCTTTTTGGGGCTGTACCGGCCTTACCTCTGTCACCTTTTCTGAGGATAGCAAACTGACGAGTATTGAGAGTGATGCTTTTTTTAGCTGTACTGGCCTTACCTCTGTGACAATCCCTTCTGGTGTGACGAGTATTGGGTATTATGCTTTTTATTACTGTACTGACCTTGCCTCTGTCACCTTTTCTGAGGATAGCAAACTGACGAGTATTGGGGGGGGGGCTTTTAGGAGCTGTACCAGCTTGGCTCTTACTTCGCTTCCTTCTGGTGTGACGAGTATTAGGGAGGAGGCTTTTTCTGGCTGTTCCGCTTTGGCTCTTACTTCGCTTCCTTCTGGTCTGACGAGTATCGAAAATTATGCATTTTATGCCTGTCCCAAATTGGCTCTTACTTCGCTTCCTTCTGGTGTGACGAGTATTGGGGAGAAGGCTTTTTATGGCTGTACCAGTTTGGCTCTTACTTCGCTTCCTTCTGGTGTGACGAGTATTGGGGATAATGCTTTTCAGAACTGTAAAGGCCTTACCTCTGTCACCTTTTCTGCGGATAGCAAACTGGAGAGTATTGGGAGTGGTGCTTTTTCTGGCTGTTCCAAACTAACCTCTGTCACAGTAAATGCTACCACGCCACCTGCACTGGGTACGAGCGCTTTCCCCAGCTCCGCTATACTGTATGTACCCCTTGGTTCAGAAACTGCTTATTCCAGTGCCAATAACTGGAAAGACATCTCCGTCATTGCAGGTGTAAATGAAGGCAAAACAGAACTTGCTGTGATTGCTGACTTTGCTGAGTTAATGAAACTGAATACTTTGTACACAGAAAATTTTCCCTATAAAATAACCAGCCTCAAAGCCACCGGCACCCTGAAGGGCGCGGAGATTGTCCTGATACGCCGAATGGCAGGAGGAGATCAACAAGATGGAGGATTTACCGAGGCTGGGTCTTTGACTCATCTTGACATCTCAGGGGCGACGATAGCAGAGGATAAACAGAATTGGTACTATTTAATACTAGGTGAAGGTGAGTATGGTACTGAACTCTATTACACCCAAAAGGATAAAATAACGGCGTATATGTTTACGGGGTTGCCTAAATTGCAGTCCGTTATATTGCCGGAGGGTGTAACGACTATAGAAGGAGATGCTTTCTGTAGTTCCGACCTAACCTCTATCACAATCCCTTCCAGTGTGACGAGTATTAAAAGTTATGCTTTTGATTATTGTTCCAAACTAACCTCTGTCACAGTAAATGCTACTACGGCACCTACACTGGGCAGTACGGACGTTTTCACAGGAGCCCCCAAATCCGCTATGCTGTTGTATGTACCCAAAGATGCTACCGGCTATACCAATAGCGCTTGGTCGGAATACTTCGCGAAAATACAAGAGAGTGAATTTACCGATCACAACATAAACTATGGCCTTCTGTCCGCAACCACGGTGGAAGTGATATCCGGCGGTACCTATACCGGTGACATTATTATACCTGCCACGGTAAATGGTTTTGATGTGGTAGCGATTGGTAGCGGGGCGTTTAAGGGCTGCGATCTTAAGTCTGTTGAACTGCCTGCCAGCATAACAACGATTGGCAAGGAGGCATTTCAAGGCTGTACCAGCCTGGCTTCTGTATTTGTAGAAGCAAAGACTTCAATCACGCCGGATACAGATGCTTTCACTGGTATCTCCGGATCCGCTGTTTTATATGTACCCAAAGGTGCTGCCACTGCCTATAGCTCCTGGTCGACTTACTTTGGAGGCGGAATAAAAGAGCGTGAATTTACCGATAACAACATAATCTATAGCATTCTGTCCGCACGCACGGTAGAAGTGGCATCCGGCGGTGTATATAGCGGTGACATTATTATACCTGCCACGGTAAATGGTTTTGATGTGGTAGCGATTGGTAGCGGGGCGTTTAAGGACTGCGATCTTAAGTCTGTGACAATCCCCGCCAGTGTGACGAGTATTGGGAGTGATGCTTTTAGTGGCTGTACCCAATTAGCTACCGTACTATCAGAGGCTAAAGCCGCTCCTACATTGGGCGATGATGCATTCTCAGATATCTCCGGATCCGCCGTTTTGTATATACTCAAAGGTGCTACTGGCTATACTACCAGCTCCTGGCCGGGTTTCTCAAAAATCACAAGTGAATTTACCGATAACAACATAATCTATAGCATTCTGTCCGCAACCACGGTGGAGGTGAAGGATGGCAAGGCTTATACCGGTATAACGCTTGAGCTTGAAACGGTGAAAGGCTTTGATGTGGTAGCGATTGGGAATACAGCGTTTCAAAGTCATAAGACCCTGACCGATGTCAGCTTCCCTAAAGTTACCTCTATAGGCACGTCTGCTTTTTCTGGTTGTACGAAACTAGCCAACGTCAGCTTTCCTGAAGTTACCTCTATAGGTGGGTCTGCTTTTTGGTATTGTGGCTTTACCGATGTCAGCTTCCCTAAAGCTACTTCTGTAGGAGGCTCTGCCTTTTCAAGATGTACGAACCTGTTCAGTGTCAGCCTGCCAGAAGTTACCTCTGTAGAGAGTAATGCCTTTAGAGAATGTACGAACCTATTTAGTGTCAGCCTGCCTAAGGTTACCATTGTATGGACTAACGTTTTTGAAAATTGTTCGTCTTTGACCTCTGTAATTATTGAAAACCCCACTATTACATCTTATGATATAAGTAGGCTTATGTCATCAACTGACATCAACCTCAACCCCAACCCCAACTGTCTGGTATATCTGCCTGAAGGGGCTACGGATCAAAAAGCTATCCAAGCTCTGAGCACCGCTGCGGCCAAGAAAAACTTTATCTTTGGCGGAACGGCTGCGGAGATCACCCTTGTTGATGGTAAGAACTTCAACTGCCCAATACCATTTATCGCTGAAAAGATCAGCTACACCCGCACCCCCGAAGTGTGGGCAGGCAAAGAGTCCAACGGCTGGCAGACTATCGTGCTGCCTTTTACGGTGACGGATTATAAGACTACGAAAGCAGGAATCACACCGATCAGCAAAACCGATGAAGAAGGCCACTTCTGGCTGCATGAGCTGATCACCACCGATGCCGAGCGTAACACCGTATATTTCCAGACTACCGGAGACGGGATAATGAACGCCAATGAACCTTACCTCATCTCCTTCCCGGGTAATGACTATGAACTCGCTACCTTAGAGAAAGAAGCCCCCATTATCTTCTCTGCAACTAATGCGGAGGTACCCATCACACCGGAGAACCTGTCCATCGAAGAAGGTAACTGCTCCCTTTACAGGGTATACCAAAGCCAGACTGTCGACGGGTATGTGTTGGAGAATGGAACCAGCTTTGAGCTGAAGGAGAACGCTACAGTAGCCCCCTTCTACGCCTATATCAGCAAGAACGGAGAATCCGCCTTCCCGCACCTCCTCATCAGCACCAAGCTGCCCACCGCCCTTGACGAGCAGCAGGAAACCTCTGCCACCCTGCAGGTGCTCACCACCCCCGAAGGCATCGTGATCCTGGCCTCCGCCCCCGGCAAGGCCGCCATCAAGAATGCCATGGGCATTGTGGTGTCTTACCTCACACTCGAAGCAGGCAGCAACCCGGTTGGCAACCTGCCCACTGGCGTATACTTCATTGAAGGACAGAAATTCTTCGTGCAATAACAATCTATTCAACCTATTATAATTATGGATAATATAAAAGAAAAACAATACCAAGCCCCCTCTGTCGAAGTGATAGAGCTGGAGGTGGAAGGAATGATAGCCGATTCAGCAAAGTCCGGCTTAATGAAAGCCAGAGGCTCCCTGACAAACGATGACAACAGCGGCCCTGATACCAACTTCTGGAGCAGGTAAACAGAGTGCAGGTGTGAGGGGGGCATAAAGCCCCCCTCACACCTGCTCCTCGTACCTGTCTTGTCACACTACATTGTCCTCTGCGCCTGCACCGCGGTAGACAATGTACCCACAATATTGAGCTGCAGCACAGCGACATCTTGGTTATTCATCTTTTTAGAGCGATAGGATGGAGGTATAACCCAGATTTCGCTGCGCTGCAGCTCTGTTGGTAAATGCCTTCATAGACCCAGGGCTCGCGCCCTGGGCTACCAAGGGAAACACCACTCCGCGGTGCGTGAATAGCCTGCATTCCTTTCGGAAGATGACCCTGCCCAGAGCCCTGCAGACAATGGATCTGCGGAGCTCATTGTTTCCGGACCATTCCCGCAGGCTGCCACACCTGCGTCATCCACCGCATACGCGCATCATCGTATCCGCGTGTCGCACCTGCGTCATTCACCGGTAAGCATCCAATAGCTATTTTGCCATTCTAAATAAATACCTTGACCTTTGCACTCTACCAGCAGCCGGTGAACCGTGAATCCGTCCGCCTAGACAATGAGAAGATGCGTATGTGCCAGCAGACGGTCCACACCTGGCTCAGGAAAGGCAATGTCTTGTTGGGCCGGTTACTTCCCGACTTAAAGAGTGTACTGTTAACGAAGCATACATTGCTCAACTGTGACGAGACCTAGTGCCGGGTGAGAATGACCACCAGTGAACTCCGCAACGGTCGCTACTTCAAGAAATACATCTGGGTGGTAGTTTTTGCCTACTCAGGCATTTAAATATTGCTAAATATCAATTTGATCAATGTGCTACTGCCTTGATTTTCAAGGAGGGGTATAGTGATTGGATGCTTACATCTTTTTTCTTTTTCAATTCGCGACTTCATTGACTGTATTCAAAAACAAAAAACAAGTGTCAACTTGTTCTCAATTCACAAAATTCCATGATGCCCAACATGCGAAAGCAAATGCTTGAGATATATTCGACATGTGAATCATGGAAATGCCCGTAGAACCAATCGGAAACAGGATGAGCATCATACAATAGTTGGTTAAATATTTTGTCCATGACCATCCGCTCGTTAGTAATATCTTTCGACAACTGTTCATCATTTGCAAGCCAACTGTCAATGCCCGATTTAGTAAGCGGCATACAAAACGAAGGTGCGGTATGAGTAATAACAGTATCTATCAAAATATCATTGGACTTCAATTCTGTCAATGCTGGTTCGTTGAATGTGGCCGCTTCGTTTTCCCAATAACACTTTGGGTTATCATTATTCCAACGACCTGTTCGTTGCATCGTGTCTAACCGATACATCCTGTCAACGGATATAGCACCGCCAACAGTCAAGATATTCCGGCTCTTGAAACGAATAACGCTATAATCAGCCAACGTTTTCATGTAAGGAAAATCAATTAACCGTTGCTCGAAATATTCCGGTTCGTCATGATTTCCCCGCATTAGAAGCAATTGGCAATTTAATTTTTGTAAGGTCTTGCTTAGCTTTTGGTACAGCTGTTCGTAGTATTCTCGCTTCTCAAAACCAATTCCACAATCTCCGGCAATCAGGATAACAGCATTGGATATTTTCCTTCGCTTTATCTTATAAAGCAACGTCCTGAATTCGCCGTGAATATCGCCACAAACGAAAAAGGAATCATATCCGCTGAAATCACTGTACATTCTCATTACTTGTCCTCTTTAAGTGTCTCGTATATGGGTTTCAGTCTTGCAGTAATCAGCATCACTACGGTTTTAAAACTTAAATCGTTATCCTGTTTTATCTTCTTCAGGAAGCGTGTCCAATGTGTATTCCGTTCTTCATCCATTACAAATTCTTTTGTAAAAAGCGGATGGAATTCGGAATAATAGGTTTCGCGATTCTGAAAGGTTGCATGGATGGCGGCTGATAAAGCATCATCGTTCAATTTTTGGTTTCTGAGAATTTTATAAACGTCATAAAAATCTTTGTATCGGCTGTTCACTTCTGAAAGCTCAATCATAGCCTGAAATTTTTCTGCAACAACTGATTCTAATGAATAGGCAACAATATTTGCAGCGGGCAGCTCTTCCATCAATGCCGGATAGGTTATAACCAATGGTTTTGGTATCACCACATCGCCAAATCCTATATCCATTTTCATTACCTG
>JAVBMN010000060.1:0-15407 GCA_031552405.1 Bacteroidaceae bacterium
GGAACGAATCAGACTGAAGGATATTGATGATTGGACCACGGACAATCTATCGGAGAATCTGGTCTGCAAACGTACTAAGACCCTGAAAAGAGCAGGATGAATTAGAGAACACGTAACTGAACACCCTACCTAAAAGGGATAGAAGATACCCCTAATAAATATCCGATAAGCCTAAATTAACAACCTGTTTTTCGGATTGACCCAATTGTTCTGTGAGTTCGATAAGAAAGGTTTAAGAGGATCAAGGTTTACGGGACAAAGGTAACAAAAAAGAGGGAACTCATTACGAATTCCCTCCTAGTTGTCCCACCAGGACTCGAACCTGGTCAAACAGAACCAAAACCTGTTGTGCTACCATTACACCATGGGACAAACACAGTGTACTTTCTTTCAAAAGCGGTGCAAAGATAAACCCTTTCTTACAATTTACCAAATAAAACAACTGTTTTTGTAGGGCAAGGGGTCTATTTCAGTATGCTACGCCTCTTATCAGGGGGGCTTCCGGCGGGCCTTTTTATTACTTGGCAATCAGCAGGAAGTAGTTTTTCTTGCCGCGCTGTACGAGGAGGTACTTCCCGTTTAGGAGGTCGGCAGAGGTAATCATATAATCCGGCTCGGTGAGTCTCTCCTTGTTGAGCTGTACGCCTCCGCCTTGCACCATCTTGCGCATTTCGCCTTTGGAGGGGAATACAGCGGCGGCTTCGGTGAAGAGGTCCACAGCCTTCACACCAGCCTGGAGGCTTTCCAGGCTGATTTCAAACTGGGGTACGCCTTCAAAGACAGCCAACAGAGTGTCTTCATCCAGCTTCTTCAAGGCTTCACCGGTGGCGTTACCGAAGAGGATTCCGCTGGCTTCTACGGCAGAATCATAGTCTTCGCGGCTGTGTACCATAACGGTTACTTCGAGGGCGAGACGCTTCTGGAGTACACGCAGATGGGGTGCCTGCTCGTGTTCGGCGGAGAGGGATTCTATTTCTTCCTTGCTGAGGGAGGTAAATATCTTGATGTAGCGTACGGCATCGGCATCGCTTACGTTGAGCCAGAACTGGTAGAACTTATAAGGCGAGGTGTAACGACGGTCGAGCCAGATGTTACCACTCTCCGTTTTACCGAACTTGCCACCGTCGGCCTTGGTGATGAGGGGGCAGGTCAAGCCAAAAGCTTCAGCGCCGTTGGTGCGGCGGATGAGCTCGGTACCGGTGGTGATGTTACCCCACTGGTCGGACCCTCCCATTTGGAGCTTACAGCCCATGGTCTCGTTCAGGTGCAGATAGTCGTAACCTTGCAGAAGCTGATAGGTGAATTCAGTGAACGACAGTCCGTCACGGCTGTCTCCGTTGAGGCGGCGTTTTACACTATCCTTGGCCATCATATAGTTCACGGTGATGTGTTTACCTACGGTGCGGGCAAAGTCCAGGAAGGTGAAGTCCTTCATCCAGTCGTAATTGTTCACCAACAGGGCGGCATTGGGGGCATCGCTCTCGAAATCAAGAAACTTCCCCAACTGGATGCGGATGCTGTCCTGATTGTGACGCAGGGCTTCTTCGCTGAGCAGGTTACGCTCATCAGACTTGCCTGAGGGGTCTCCGATCATACCGGTAGCGCCGCCTACAAGGGCGATGGGACGGTATCCGCAACGCTGGAAATGACGCAGTATCATTACCCCGCAAAGGTGTCCGATGTGGAGTGAATCAGCGGTAGGGTCGATGCCCAGATAGCCACTTACCAGCTCCTTTTCTAATAATTCTTCTGTGCCGGGCATGATGTCATGCAACATGCCACGCCATCTGAGTTCTTCTACAAAGTTCATCTACTTCTGTTTAAGTCATTGATATTTCCGCGCAAAAGTACGACTCTTTTGCGGACTTGGCAAATGGATGTGGGGATTTCTTCTGCTGAGAAAAATGACAACACGCTGACCGCCTAAAAAACGCAGGCCTGAGTTCCACAAAAATCAAGCCTGCAATTTATAAACTCGTGCCCACGAGTTTGTCAACTGGAGCGCTCGAGTTTTCGAACTCGTGGGCACGAGTTTTAGGGCCTGACACACAGAGAGTTACAAAGCCTCGTGAGGTGATTTCGGGAACAAAACGGAGTTTTCGAAAGGTGAAAACTTATTACAATAAGGTCTCAGATAAAGAAACGCTTCACAGTATTCTGTATTGCCTCTGCAAGAGAAGCAGCGCTTTCATCCCGCGCAGCGGCCACGCGGGAAAGAGTAACGGAGAGGGGGATCGGACTCTCATCGGTTTCAAGGAAAAGACGATCGGAGGGAATGATCCGGGCAGCATACGGGTTGAAGTATTCGCCAAGAGAGAGATAAAAACCGTGATCCAGAAATTGTGCCGCCTGCCGCTCCTTTCCGCGGAAGCCATGGATGATCCAGGGTTGTACAGGGTGTAGATTGCGATGCAGGGCAAAGAGGGTATCCTGCGCCTTTACACAATGTATAATAAGGGGCTTGCCTACTTTTTCGGCCAGGGCAGCCTGCCACTCAAAGCACTCTACCGCTTGCTGCCAAGCCTTCTCCTGCGCCAACGAGGCAGGGGGAGCAGGGGTGCGGAGGGCATCCAGCCCGGCCTCTCCTACTGCCCGCACGCGGGGATGCATCAACCATTCCTCGAGCTGGGCGGGTGTGCAATATACCCCCTCATGGAAGGCGACCACTTTCCAGGGGTGTATGCCGAGGGAGTAATACAAAGGGGTAGCTTCGGAGGCAGGTCCCGAAACCTCCGGATGAAACTCATACCCCGGAGTAAGGGAGTACACTGCCGGCTGCAGCGGGTCAATTCTATGTGTATGGATATCCAGGATACACTGCCCGTTTGAAGTGCTCATCCGGCAAAGATACGCTATTTTACGGAAATTCAAACACCGGCCAATGCTTCTCTTTCTCTTCAACAGGTTTGCGTACAGGCGCTTAAATTCCGTCATATTTTCAGGTGATCGCACGCCGTACGCAGAATAATTACTAATTTTGCAACCACAAAAAGGAAAGCAACAATGGAATTTACGTATGACGTGGTAATCATCGGAGCCGGGCACGCTGGTTGCGAAGCCGCCGCAGCCGCCGCCAATATGGGCGCAAAGACCTGCCTGGTCACAATGGACATGAATAAGATAGCCCAGATGAGCTGCAACCCAGCCGTGGGAGGTATCGCCAAAGGGCAGATCGTGCGCGAGATCGATGCGCTGGGTGGGTACATGGGTATCGTGACCGATCGCTCGTCTATACAGTTCCGCCTCCTGAACCGCTCCAAGGGCCCCGCCATGTGGAGCCCTCGCGCGCAGTGCGACCGCGGCAAGTTTATCTGGATCTGGCGCGAGATGCTGGAACAGATCCCCAACCTGCACATCTGGCAGGACACCGTAGATGAGCTTCTGGTAAAGGACGGAATAGTAACCGGAGTGCATACCATCTGGGGAGTGACCATTCACGCCCGCAGCGTGGTGCTCACCGCCGGCACATTCCTCAACGGACTGATGCACATCGGCCGCCAGCAAGTGGAGGGGGGACGCATTGCCGAGCCAGCCTCTTACCGTCTCACAGAGTCTATCACCCGCCACGGCATACGCCATGACCGCATGAAGACCGGAACCCCTGTACGCATCGATGCCCGCAGCGTACATTTCGAGGATATGGAAGAACAGCCCGGCGAACAGGATTTCCACAAGTTCTCCTACCTCCCCACTCCCACTCCGCGGGAATTGATGCAACGCCCCTGCTGGACATGCTTCACCAATGAAGAAACACACGAGGTGCTGCGCCGCGGATTGCCTGATTCGCCCCTTTTCAACGGACAGATACAAAGCCTTGGCCCACGATACTGCCCCAGCATCGAAACAAAGATCGTAACCTTTGCCGATAAGACGCAGCACCAGCTCTTTCTGGAGCCCGAGGGCGAGACTACCCAGGAGCTGTACCTGAATGGATTCTCCTCTTCATTACCGATGGAGATACAGCTCGAAGCCTTGAAGAAGGTGCCCGCCTTCCGCGATGTACTGCTATACCGCCCGGGATATGCCATTGAGTACGATTTTTTTGACCCCACCCAGCTCACCCATACTCTAGAAACCAAACAAGTGGACGGGCTCTTCTTTGCCGGACAGGTAAACGGCACCACCGGGTATGAAGAGGCCGGCGGACAGGGACTCATTGCCGGCATCAACGCCGCCCTCAAATGCGGCGGCGGCTCAAGTACCTTCACCTTGGGACGCGATCAGGCGTATATTGGCGTATTGATCGACGATCTGGTAACAAAGGGCGTAGACGAGCCCTATCGCATGTTTACCTCGCGGGCAGAATATCGCATCCTGCTCCGCCAGGATGATGCAGATATCCGCCTCACCCCATTGGCGCACAGAATCGGCTTAGCCAGCACCGAACGCCAACAACTGACTCTTGCCAAGAAGGAGGAAATCAACCGAATCATCGAATTCACCCATGAATACTCCATCAAGCCCGAACAGGTCAACCCGGCAATAGAACAGCTTCGCACCACCCCGCTCCGCCAAGGATGCAAATTGATTGAACTCATCAATCGCCCACAAATCTCCCTAAGCAATATTACTCCGCACATCCCGGCCTTGCAGGAAGTGCTGGATAGCATACAGAGTCCGCAAAAGGAAGAAGTCATCGAAGCAGCCGAGATCCAAATCAAATACTCCGGCTACATTCGTAGGGAGAAGGAGATCGCCGACAAGATGCAACGCCTGGAGCACATTAAGATCAAAGGTAAGTTTGATTACGACTCCCTGCAGTCCTTGTCTACGGAAGCCCGGCAGAAGTTGAAACAGATTAACCCGGAGACACTGGCGCAGGCCGGCCGGATCCCCGGAGTATCCCCGAGCGACATCAATGTGCTGCTTGTGCTTGCGCAGAAATAGGCATGTTCCACGTGAAACAAAAGCCCTAACTTTAACCACGTAACCCGCTGGGTATAAGAAAAGAACACTCAGAAGAAAGAACGTTGTCCCATGAATGAAGGAAACCATATTGAACATCTGAAAGGGATCGTAAACAACCTTCCCGAGACTCCGGGCATCTACCAATACCAGGATGAGGAGGGAACAATTATCTACGTTGGAAAGGCCAAGAATTTGAAGAGGCGAGTATCTTCTTACTTCAATAAAGAGCACGAAGCAGGGAAAACACGAGTGCTGGTAAAGAAGATCAGAGACATCAAATACATTGTGGTAAATAGCGAAGAAGATGCATTATTGCTTGAAAACAATCTCATCAAACGCTACCGCCCCCGATACAATGTATTGCTAAAAGACGATAAGACATACCCAAGCATCTGCGTCACAAAAGAAGAATTTCCACGCATCTTCAAAACAAGAAACATCGATAAAAAGGGAGGAATCTACTACGGACCCTACACCCATCTCCCGTCTATGTATGCCGTATTGGACCTCATCAAACAGCTGCTTAAAGTGCGCACCTGCTACCTGCCCCTCAGCACAGAGGCCATACAAACAGGTCGTTTTAAGGTATGCCTGGAATATCATATCAAACGCTGCGAAGGCCCCTGCGTAGGATATATAAATGGTGAAGAGTATCGCGCCAACATAGAAAAAGCAAAAGAGATACTCAAAGGAAACATCGGTGAAATCAGCAAAGAATATGTAAAGCGCATGCAAGAACTGGCCGCAGAGCTTCGATTTGAGGAAGCACAAGCTCTTAAAGAGAAATACGATCTCATCGAAAATTACAAAGCCAAATCCGAAATTGTGAGTAGCACGGTGAATGATGTGGATGTATTTGCCATCGAAGACGATGAAAAGAGCGCATATATTAATTACCTGCACATCGCCAACGGAAGCATCAACCAAGCCTTTACCTTTGAATACCGCAAACAACTGAACGAAACCAAAGAAGAGCTTCTTGCCATGGGAATTGTGGAGATGCGGGAGCGTTACCACAGCAAATCCCGTGAAATCATCGTGCCTTTTGAGCCCGAAACAGGTATAAAAGATGCCATTTTCACCATCCCACAACGGGGAGACAAGAAGAAATTGCTCGATTTATCCGTATTAAACGTCAAACAATACAAGGTGGACCGCCTGAAACAAGCAGAAAAGCTCAACCCAGAACAACGTAGCGTACGTCTCATGAAAGAGATTCAGGAAAAGCTGAAGCTCAACAAAATGCCGAATCACATTGAGTGCTTTGACAACTCCAACATACAGGGAAGTGATCCTGTGGCCGCTTGCGTAGTCTTCAAAAAGGCCAAACCATCGAAGAAAGAATACCGGAAATACCACATAAAGACCGTAGAAGGGCCCGATGACTATGCCTCCATGCAAGAGGTAGCCCGCCGTCGCTACAGCAGGGCTATAGAAGAAGGTTCTCCCCTGCCCGACCTCATCCTCACCGACGGTGGAAAGGGACAAATGGGCGCCATGCGCGAGGTTATAGAAGGCGAATTACACCTTACTATACCCATCGCAGGACTTGCAAAAGACCGCAAGCACCGCACCTCCGAGATCCTATATGGCTTCCCGCCCGTAGTCATCGGAATCAAACAGGGCACAGCCCTTTTTCAGCTCTTAGAGCAGATCCAGGACGAGGTACACCGCTTCGCCATTACCTTCCACCGCGACCAGCGAAGCAAGAAACAAACACGGTCCGTTCTCGATGAAATCAAGGGAATAGGCCCTAAAACAAAGGAAACACTGCTCAAAGAGCTTAAAAGCGTAAAACGCATTCAGCAAGCCACTGAAGAGGAATTGACCCGCCTGATAGGCGAAGGCAAAGCCAAAGCACTGAGAGAGGGATTGAACAATCTACAGAAAGAAGGCCCTGAATCGTAAAAAAAGTAGTAATTTCGCCTATTATATGAGAGTAGTAATTCAACGAGTAAGCCACGCCTCCGTAACCATAGAAGGGCGTGTAAACGGAGCCATAGAGAAAGGACTTCTGGTATTGGCAGGCATTGAGGGCGAAGACACCCAGGAAGATGCACTCTGGCTGGTACAGAAGATTATAAACCTCCGCATTTTCGACGATGAAAACGGTATAATGAACCGTTCTGTCCTCGACGTAGAAGGTGATATACTGGCCATCAGCCAATTTACTCTGATGGCCTCCACCAAGAAGGGAAACCGCCCCTCATACATACGTGCCGCCAAGCACGAAATAGCCATTCCCCTCTATAATTATTTCTGCAAGGAGCTGAGCAAAGCACTGGGAAAACCGGTGGAAACGGGCATTTTTGCAGCGGATATGAAGGTAGAACTGCTCAATGACGGTCCTGTAACCATCCTGATGGATAGCAAAAACAAAGAATAATATGACCCTGGAAGAAGCCCAAAACAGTGTAGATCGCTGGATCAAGGAATACGGAGTACGCTACTTCAGCGAACTCACCAATATGGCCGTACTCACCGAGGAAGTGGGCGAATTGGCCCGTATAATGGCCCGTAAATACGGCGACCAGTCGTTCAAAGAAGGTGAAACCTGTAACCTCGACGAAGAAATGGCCGATATCCTATGGGTACTCATCTGCCTGGCCAATCAAACCGGCGTAAATCTAACTGAGGCGCTCCAAAAGAGCCTCGATAAAAAGACGAAAAGAGATAAAGAAAGACATATTAATAACCCCAAACTCCACTGATTATGTACACCCCCGAGACCGAAGAAGATAAATACGAAGCAGCGCTCAGCAAATACAATACAAGACTGAACGATGAGCAAGTAAAAGCCGAAGTAGAACAATTGGTAGTCGATAAAATCAGCCAAAACAACTCCAAGGCCGTAAAAGAACTCCTTCTCCACTGCCTAGACCTGACCAGCCTGGGCACAGAAGATACCGAAGAAAAAATACTGAAACTCACCGAGAAAGTGAATAGTTTTGTGGATGAATACGGCGATTTTGAGAACGTGGCCTCCATTTGCGTATACCCTTCCATGATTGAAGTGGTGCGCGATTCACTGGAAGCCGACAACGTAAAAATAGCCGCCGTAAGCGGTGGGTTCCCCCACTCGCAAACCTTCATCGAAGTAAAGATCGCAGAAACCGCCCTGTGCGTACAAGATGGCGCAGAAGAGATAGACATCGTAATGCCCGTAGGCAAGTTCCTGAGTGGCGATTACCAAGGCATGTGCGAAGAAATCCAGGAGATAAAGGACGTGTGCAGAGAAGCCCGACTGAAAGTAATTCTTGAAACAGGAGTCTTAGGATCTGCCTCCCACATCAAGAAAGCCGCCATTTTATCGATGTATTCCGGGGCCGATTTCATCAAGACCTCTACCGGCAAACAAAACATCGGAGCCACTCCGGAAGCCGCTTACGTAATGTGTCAGGCTATCCGCGAATACCACGAACTCACCGGCATAAAGATAGGTTTTAAGGCCGCTGGAGGCATAAAAACTGTAAAGGATGCTCTTGTATATTACACCATTGTAAAGGAAGTGCTGGGAGAAGAATGGCTGACCAATGACCTGTTCCGTATTGGCAGCAGTAGCCTGGCGGATCTATTGCTCGCGGAATTATTGGCATAGAGGCAGACCATTGACGATGAAAAGGCATAAAACAAGGCGGAGATGTTACAAATGTACCATCTCCGCCTTACTATTTATATGAGTTCCCGTCCCTACATATTCCTCTCCACCACGTAATCAATAAAGGCAATCAGGGCATATTTCACATCGGATTCCGGATAAGCATCCAGCAGGCGCACCGCCTTGTCACGGTATTCCATCATACGTCGTTCTGCGTACTCGATCCCCCCGCTCTGCACCGAAAAAGCAATCATTTCATCGATATCCAGAGCAGAAGCCTCACCGCTTTTTATCCGTTGCACCAGAGGTATTATCTCCTGTTCACGACTTGTAGAAGCCAAGGCATAAATGGCAGGAAGCGTCAACTTCCCTTCGCGCATATCATTGCCTGTGGGCTTACCAATGCCCTTTTCATCGGAATAATCGAAGATGTCATCCTTGATCTGAAAGCAGATTCCAATGTATTCACCGAGCAGCCGGGCAAATTCAACCTCCGCTTCCGAGGCATCCACCGAGACAGCTGCCACCAAAGCACTTGAGGCGAAAAGAGCCGCCGTTTTCTTACGTATAATATCGAAATACACCTCCTCAGACACCTTTTCATCGGACACATTGGAGAGTTGCAGCAGTTCACCTTCCGAGAGGTCCTGCCCCAGCTTTGAGATAATAGAGATAATCCTTGGAGAATCTGTCAGCGTGGCCTCCAGCAGGGCTGCAGCCAGCACATAATCGCCCGATAAAACCGCCACTTTATTCTGAAATACAGCGTTCACAGAGGCGCGGCCGCGACGTTCGGAACTCTCATCCACCACGTCATCATGCACCAGGCTGGCCGTGTGTAACAGCTCCAATGAAACGGCGGAGTGTAATGTTTTATCATTAGCTCCACCCAGCAAACGCGCCAAAAGAAGCACCAGGGCCGGACGCATCATCTTTCCCTTCTTCTGTCGAATATAAGAGAGAACCTCCTGCAGCAACGGGTTTTCAGAGGTCAGAGCAGCTTCGAAAAGCACGCTAAACCGTTCCAATTCGTTGTGTACAGGAGCCTTTATCAAAGACAATTTATCCATTCCTTTCTAATTTGGTGCAAAAGTAATAATAAAACACGTAATATAGGGAATTGTTTCGTACTTTTACGTGCTACAAACCCACTTATCAATGGAAGAAACAAAAAAACTATTCCTCCTGGATGCCTACGCGCTGATATACAGAGCGTACTATGCGTTCATCAAGAACCCTCGCATTAACTCAAAAGGACTGAATACATCGGCCATTTTAGGCTTCGTTAATACACTGGAAGAAATCCTGCGCAAGGAAAATCCCACACACATCGGCGTGGCTTTCGACCCCTCGGGCCCCACCTTCCGCCACGAGGCCTACCCCGAATACAAGGCACACCGCGAAGAAACCCCCGAAGCCATCCGCGCCGCGGTGCCCCTTATCAAAGACATCCTCCGCGCCTACCGCATACCCATCCTCGAAGTGACGGGCTATGAGGCCGATGATGTCATAGGAACCATCGCCCTCCAAACCGGTGAAATGGGCATTTCCACCTATATGATGACACCCGATAAGGACTACGGTCAGCTTGTACGTCACAACGTATTCATCTACCGCCCCAAGTATGGCGACAAAGAATATGAGGTCATGGGCATCGAAGAAGTTAAACAGAAGTTCGACATACAAGATCCCTCCCAGGTAATCGACATGCTGGGCCTCATGGGCGATGCCTCGGATAACATCCCCGGCTGCCCCGGCGTAGGCGAGAAGAGTGCACAAAAACTTATCGCCGAATTCGGCAGCATCGAGAACCTCCTCTCCCACACCGATCAACTAAAGGGCGCTCTTCAAAAGAAGATCATCGAGAACGAAGAAAAGATACGCTTCTCAAAATTCCTGGCCACCATCAAGATCGACGTGCCCGTGGAGTACCGTCTTGAAGAGCTGGAACGCGAAGAGCCCGACAAAGATCAACTAAGATCTCTCTTCGAAGAACTAGAGTTCCGCAACCTCATCGACCGTCTCTTCAAAGACGAACGACGGGAAGCACCCAAAAAAGGGCCCGTTCAAGGCGATCTCTTTGGCTTTTTCACGCCCGATGAGCCGGAAGAGAAAAAATACGCAAATCTCAGCGGCTTAGAAAGCACCCCTTACAACTACCAACTCATTGATACTAAAGAGAAAAGAGCTGCATTTCTTCAAAAGATCCGTACAGCAGAAATTCTCAGTCTGGACACCGAAACCACCGGAACCGACCCCATCAGCGCCGAATTGGTAGGAATGAGCTTTTCCGTGACCAAGAATGAAGCCTACTACCTCCCTGTGCCCCCCAACCGGGACGAGGCACAGGAAATTGTAAACGAAGTGAAAGAATTGTTCGAAAATGAAAACTCACTCAAAGTAGGACAAAACATCAAGTACGATCTCCTCATCCTTGAAAACTACGGAGTGAAGCTTCGCGGCAAAATGTTCGACACCATGATAGCCCACTATGTGCTACAACCCGAGCTGCGTCACGGTATGGACTACCTCGCCGAGGTATACCTCAACTACCGCACCATCCACATTGACGAACTCATCGGCGCACGAGGGAAAAACCAGAAGAACATGCGCGACCTCCCCCCCGCCTCCATCTGCAACTATGCCTGCGAGGATGCCGATATCACCCTGAAACTCTACCACCACCTCGATGCCGAGCTCCGCCAAAGCGGCATGGAGCATTTGTTCCATGAGGTAGAGATGCCCCTCGTCCCCGTACTGGCCCGCATGGAACGTAACGGCGTGCGCCTCAATACCGACTCCCTGAAGGAAACCGCCACCCGCTACACCGCCCGTCTCATCGATATCGAACAGGAAATCTACCAGCTTGCAGGCATAGAGTTCAACATTTCATCCCCCAAACAGGTGGGGGAAGTCCTCTTTGAACGATTGAAAATAGCCGACAAAGCTAAGAAAACCAAAGGTGGTCAATACACCACCTCTGAAGAAGTTTTGGAAGGCCTCCGCGCCAAGCACCCCGTCATCGGCAAGATACTCGACTATCGTGGCCTCAAGAAACTCCTCAGCACCTACATCGAGGCCCTTCCCAAGCTCATCAACCCCGCCACAGGAAGGATACATACCTCCTTTAACCAGACCGTAGCCGCCACCGGCCGCCTCAGCTCCAGCAACCCCAACCTGCAGAATATACCCATTCGCGACGACGATGGAAGAGAGATCCGCAAAGCCTTTATCCCCGATGACGGATGCCTGTTCTTCTCCGCCGACTACTCCCAGATCGAACTCCGCATCATGGCCCATCTCAGTGGTGACGAGCACATGATAGCCGGTTTCCTGCACGAAGCCGACATCCACGCCGCCACCGCCTCCAAAGTCTATAAGGTACCCATCCAGGAAGTGGACAAAGACATGCGCCGCAAAGCCAAGACCGCCAACTTCGGCATCATCTACGGCATCTCCGTCTTCGGCCTCGCCGAGCGTATGAACGTAGACCGAAAAGAGGCCAAAGAGCTCATTGACAATTACTTTCTCACCTACCCACAGGTCAAGGAATACATGGACAAAAGCATCGAATCCGCCCGCGAAAAAGAGTACGCAGAAACCCTCTTTCAACGCCGCCGATACCTGCCCGACATCCATTCACGAAACGCCATCGTGCGCGGATACGCCGAACGAAACGCCATCAACGCCCCCATTCAGGGAAGCGCCGCCGACATCATAAAAGTAGCCATGGCCCGCATCCACCACCGCTTCGAAGCCGAAGGCATACAAGCAAAAATGATTTTACAAGTACATGACGAATTAAACTTCTCCGTCCCCCTCACTGAAAAGGATAAAGTACAACAAATAGTCATCGAAGAGATGCAGAATGCCTATTCCCTACGCGTGCCCCTAGTGGCCGACTGTGGCTGGGGCGCCACCGGGCTCGATGCCCACTAAATTCATTTCCGGCGAGGGGCAGAAATGCATCCGCCCCTCGCCGGATTTCCGTCCGCCACCCGCCGGAAACGCATCCGGTCACCCCCGGAAACACATTTCCACGTGAAACAATTCACTTCTTCTATCTCGCCTCTAATCTAAAGGCAATAGCACAGTGAGTAATGAAAGATCCAGTGAGAGATAAAAACGTCCATCTATCACCTTTAGTCAAACTGATAATCAACCTCTTACAAGCAAAAATGAGAGTATGAGAGATAACACGCAAAAACTTTCTTCAGCATACTTATCTCAAAATCAACTATTTCTTGTGAGATAATTTGGACATCCACAGTTTTATAACTAATATTGCAAGACAGTTCTCTACCTAGACAGTAACCATGAAAAAGACTCTTCTCTATTGTACTTTATTATCCCTTCTCCTTACCTCCTGCGTAGCAGGCAAAGAAGAGACAGCCACAGAAAACCAAGTACGGACAATCAACCTCGATGTACCCCTCGAAGAGACTGTCAAAGCCTCCTCCTTGTTTAAGAATGTAAAGCCTATCATATTGGAGACAAGGGAGGATGTACTAATTGGCGACCTTGGAGGTATTTACATTGCTGATGCATACATTGTTGTGCATGACGAGTCTCGCAACAATAACGCCGTCTTTATATTCGACTTAGAGGGGCACTTTCTGCGCAAGATAGGAGGTATCGGGCCCGGACCAGAAGAGTACGAAGAAATCTCCGATTTTGCTGTAGATAAAGAAAAGGATGAACTATACATTCTAGACCCCTCCGGACATAAAATCAATAAATACAACATACTATCCGGAAAATTTATCCTTTCAATACCCATCCAGAAGTACCGGCATCCACACCATATACAATATGCCAACAATTCATTATATATGGATGCAAATCATAAGACAGACGAGCAAAAACTTGTGTATGAGATCAATATGAGAAACGGTGAAGAGATTCAAAGCTGGTTGGATGCGGATGCCTATAATGCAGGCTGGATGCAAGGCTCAACCTTTGGAGGATACAGTTTCTTTACCTCCAAAAGCACAAATCAGGTGAAATATGCCGGGATGTTTATGGATACTGTCATGACCATCGTAAATGACGTTGCTACCCCTTTCCTAATTGTACAAAGCGAACGATGGGTAACTTTTGACCAACTACAGAGAGTTTATCCAGAAAAAGGGCTCTTTTCAAGTAGCATAATGCAGGAAGAGAATAGGATATTCGCATTAACAGGACTTATAGAATGCAAGGACTTTGTCTTCTTTTCATTTGAGGATGGCCCTCGTACGCATTCTGTGTACAACTGGAAAGGCGAAACAAAAGTCTTTGAAAGGCTCGCCGATGACCTAGCTCTTATTGATGAACGATTCCCCATAAATTGCATACAATTCGCTGATGACAAAGGGATATACGCCCGTGCTTATCCGCCACAATTCGCCGAGTTTGCCAGAGTTGAGCTAAAGGACATTCTTAATCCCAATATCCCCAAATACGAAGAGCTGATCAAACTACCGGAAGACGCCAATCCAGTACTCTTCTATTATGAGCTGAAAGATAGATAATCCTAACACATCAATTATGAGAAAGGCCTATACTTATTGCCTGCTATCATCGCTTTTCCTGATCTCCTGCCTGACGAGTAAGGAAGAAACAACTACCCCTATTGACCGTATCCGAACCGTCTACTTAGACATGCCACGGGAAGAAGGCATCAAAGCCTCCACAGTTTTTAAGAGCGTAAGGCCCATTATATTGGAAACAAGGGAGGATGTATTGATCGGCTACGTGAGAGACACTTATATTACTGATAAATATATTATCGTGCATGACAACTCCCCTGATGCCATCTTCGTATTCGATTTGGAAGGGCGTTTCCTGCGCAAAATAGGAAGCGTAGGATCCGGACCGGGAGACTATACACGCATATCCGATTTCGCCGTAGATAAGGAAAGAAATGAACTGTACATTCTGGACTCTTCCAAACAGAGAATCATTAAATACAATATACTATCCGGAGAATTTATCCTTTCAATCTCGCCTAAGAAATTGCAAGATCCAAAACATATCCAATACGCCAATAATTCACTGTACATAGACTCAAATTATAAGACAAACGAACAGAAGCTCGTGTACAAGATCAACATGGAGAACGGTGAAGATATTCAAAGCTGGCTAGACGCAGATGTCTATAATGCAGGCTGGATGCAAGGAACCGGTGGTTACTATAGCTTTTTCTCCTGCAAAAACACAAATCAGGTCAGATACGCCGGAATGTTTATGGATACCGTTATGACAATCGTAAATGATGTTGCCACCCCTTTCTTAACTGTAAAAAGCGAACGATGGGTATCTTTAGAACAACTACAGAGAGTTTACCCACAAGAAGGACGTAATTCAGAAAACACCATGCGAAGAGAAAACAGGGTATTTGGATTGAACGGGCTTGTGGAATGCAAGGATTTCATCTTCTTCTGGTTTCAGGATGGCACTCGGTATTATAATGCATACAACTGGAAAGACGAAACAAGAATCTTCGGTATGTTTAGAGATGATCTAGCTTTCATAGGTGAACGATTTCCCATAAATAATATACAATTTGCTGATGACAAGGGAATATATGCCTGCGCTTATCCGCCGCAATTCGCTGAGTTTGCCAGAGTTGAGCTAAAGGATATTCTTAATCCCAATATCCCCAAATACGAAGAGCTGGTCAAACTACCGGAAGACGCCAATCCAGTGCTCTTCTATTATGAGCTGAAAGACAGATAGTAACAAGAAGAGGCATGCTTATAGAGGAGGGTGTGTCAAAATGAAGTGAACCCTAAAAGTTAGACAAAAAACTTTTAGGGTTTATTTTTATGTCACATACATTTGAAGAACGGCTTCTAATAGTTAGCCAAGTAAATTTGGGCAAACCGATTTCCCACCTCTCCAGAGAGTACCATATCAA
>JAVBMN010000018.1:0-208349 GCA_031552405.1 Bacteroidaceae bacterium
TAGGGGCGGATTGAATCCGCCCGCAAAAAGGAAATGAACAAGAACGGGCGGATTCAATCCGCCCCTACAGGATATATAGTTAAACCATTATAAACCTCATTGCATATGTCTACCATCCTCTTTCCCGCTCCTGTTTTCGGCCCTGTGCATTCACGGCGGCTCGGCGTATCGCTTGGGATCAACCTGTTGCCTGCCGATGGGAAATATTGCTCATTCGACTGCATCTACTGTGAATGCGGCTATAACAAGGAGAACCGCTCGAAGAGTCCCCTGCCTACTCGCCAGGAAGTAGCCTCCGCCCTCGAGAAGAAGTTGCAGGAAATGCAGCAGGAAGGAGTATTGCCGGATGTGATCACCTTTGCCGGAAATGGCGAACCCACCATACATCCGCACTTTGCCGGAATCATTGATGATACCATCGCCTTGCGAGACCGCTACTGCCCTGCCGCCAAAGTCAGCGTACTCAGCAATGCCACACGCCTCAACCGCCCTGCCGTGCATGCCGCCTTGGAGAAGGTGGATAATAACATCCTGAAACTGGATACCGTAGACGAAGAATACATCCGCCTCGTGGATCGTCCCTGCGGAAAGTTCAGTCTGAAGGAAATCATTGAAGGACTGAAAAGCTTCCAGGGTCGTGTCATCATTCAAACCATGTTTCTCAAAGGCCTCTACAAAGGTGTGGATGTAGACAACACCTCCGACCGCTACGTTCTTCCCTGGATTGAGGTTCTTAAAGAAATACGCCCCGAAAGCATCATGATCTACACCATTGAGCGCGAAACCCCCGATCAGGACTTGAAAAAAGCCAGCCCTGAAGAATTAGACCGTATCCTGCAACTCCTGCAACAGGAAGGCTTCACGGCAACTGCTTCGTATTGATGAAGCATGTGAAATCTGCACTTCACACCCTTCACATCCACCCTTCACCCGCAAACCCTTTATGGGTAAGGCTTTCAGAAGAGATGAAGGGTGTGAATAAAAAAACCATAAACACTTGGGGAGATGAGGCCTTTCTGTCATTTTCAGTACACTAACACCCCCTGAAACTGATGCGCATGAGTTCAACAACTGGTACGCACCAGTTGAAAGATTGGTGCGCTCCGGATAGTTGCCTCGTGCGCACGAAATCTGGTGCGCTGCAGTTGCGTAAAGTCAGGCCTGTGTTTTCAAATTTCAGGCCTGCGTTTCTTCGAACTTAGGCCTGCGTTTGATCTATACCGGATTCCCTTGACTTGCAGTTTAGAGGTTGTTGCCAAATCAGATTTGCGTTACTTCCTCCTATTTTTCGCTCTGGAATGAGCCGAACAGCCCGTCGGAAGTCATTGTTTCGGCGCTGATACTCATTTCTTTGCAGGTACTATTATTAAAGAAACTAACAAAAGCTTTGCCCTGCGGGTTGGTTCTTACATTGGGTTCCCAGTACAGAGTGCGGCGGAAATCCTGCTCACTGGGCAATTGATATGCTGCATAATTGGGGCTGTAAAACTGTCGCGGATAAGAAAATCCTTGCAAATTAGTGACACGGACTCCCACTGGTTCACGTCTTTTTACACGGTTAAAATTGACCTTTACCCAGATCAATACACAGATTTTACCTGCTAAACTGGGATCAATCATCGCGTATACGGCAGGATCTTCAATGATAGCGATGGACTCTATCGCCGAGGAACTTAATGTGGTTGGATCGAATTTCTCTCCTCTTCCTCTTTCGAATACAGTTTGCGATTCTGAGGCCTTCCCGTCTCCTCCCATAGTATCAGAGAGATCGGATGCGCCGATCTTTGAAGAGAACCGATATGCCACACCCTTGCTCCTGTATCTTCCAGCACGGAAAAAGGGGTTGATCCGCTCCAGGAAATACTCAAGGGATTCATTGTATCCGCCTGCCCGGTCCTCCAGCTTGTTTTCTTCTTCTACTACATCATACATGATGTTAATCCCTTTGTTGATTAACTCGTTTCGTGATCTCTTGCCTGTTATCACCAGTTCACCCAGCATCTTTGCTCCAACAAGGCTGTCATTCAGAAAAGCCTCATAGTCGAAATCATCCTGTGTGTGTAGTACAAAGCTTCGGTTATCCTTACTGACCTTCATCTCCGGAATGTATGTATCATAAAAAGAGTAGGGTCTTCCCTGTGGAGAGAAGAGGCGGTTCAGGGTAATCCAGTACTCCCTTCGTTTTTCTCTCTTTCTGGTTACTATCTGCAGGTTCTGTTTCCCATAAAAATCTGAGGTAAGGTAATTAAATGTACCTACACTGTCTGTAGGGCAATAGGCCTGTTGGTAGCTGCTGTCGGTGAACAGGGTCATCTTTACATCAATCTTCTCTTTTGTGTTTTTTAGTATGATGGACTTTACCGTGCCGTCAATGACAATACCCTTTTCAATCTTGTGTGTAGCCTTAAAGGGAGTCAGCCCTGCCATTTGCTGCCAGGAATAGCGGCGGAAGCCTTGGGTAAGCATCAATAGGTCGAGAGCCTGAAGATGTGTCCTGTCATCATTTTCAAAGTAGTATCCCGGATTGGAGATGTACCCTTTCAGGTCTGAGGAGAGGAGCATATTCGTGAAGATATTCTCTTTATACATGGATGGGATGTCCATCCTGCGATCGCGTACTGCAAGTGAGAGGGTGGTTTCTACAGGTGTATCCGCTGCATCACGTACCGATACCTCCATGTGGATCTGTTCAAGGGGATTATACCCGTCCTTATTCTGGCCAATTTCCATCCGAAGGGCGGAGGTGTTGCCTCCCGAAATATACACCAGTCGTTCAGCTAATATCCGTCCCTCAGGAGTGAATAGGGTTAGCTGGTTTACACCTGTAGAAAGCTCCGATTTTGGGATTATAAGGGAATAGCCTGTGGATGGGATGGAAGAAAGCTCCTTAAAGTAGGAGAGCTTTCCACGACACATCACCGTAAGACCTATGGGGGAGGCGGCATATTCCGGAGTAGCCGATACATGGATGCGTAACTGTTCCGGATGTAGGTTCTGCACTTGCATTACACAGCCGGAAGATTCTGCTGCAAGAGTTGTATAGGAAGTAGGCTTTTTCTCATCTGCACAGCGGATCCATATCTTGTATTTATCGCCATCGGGGGTATAGATGAACGACCCCATGCCTTCGTGCACGGTAGAGAAAATTGAAATTGTATCACCCGCTGCATTACAGATGCAGCCGGTGGCTTCCTGCGAGCGGCCTTCTTTATCCGTAACCTTGAAGGCCACAGTAGAGGTGAGTCCATTTATCAGCTGGCCGCCTTCGGGGAAAAACTCCACGTTCAGCTTCTTGGCAGAGGGAGCTTCCGCCCGCTTGAAGGGGATTTTGTAGGAGGGAGGGCGCAGGCGGATGGCTTTCTTCTCGAAATCACCCTCCATCTCGGGCTTCTCAAAGACAGGGAATACCCGCGAGAAGAGTGTTTCTGTATCCCAGTTGAGCATGAGGCGGGTATAGGCGCGTACTTCATAGAAACCACTTCTTAGACCAATGCGGTTCAGGGGAATGGCCCCGTCGGCCTGCCCATCTGTAATGGGCAGTTTCTGAGTATTAAGCACCGTGCCCTCCAGGTCGAGCAGCTCCACATAAAGCACCCTGCTCATGGGGGTGGCAGTAAGATAACTCGCAGTGGTGATATATGCTTTGAACCAGATGTTCTCTCCTAGGAAGTAACCTGTATTATCAAAGTGCAGGTACACCTTTTCCTGCTGGTAAAGATGGTTGAAAGTCTGGATATTTTTCACAAATGCCTCTAGGCGAACCTCTGCACTTTCATCTTGCACAGCATATAGCGAAGGGAGCAGAAGAGCTATTAAGGAGCTGATAATAAGTACACGTCTCATGGCTATTAGATTTGTCTATTTCACAAAGAAATAAAATATGCAAACCATTTGCAAGTAATAGGATGAAATAAAGAACCGAATAACATTTTGTATTTACCTCTTCTTATTTTTCGTTCCGGAACGAGCCGAACTGCCCGTCGGGAGTCATCGTTTCGGCACTGATGCTCATCCCCTTACAGGTGCTGTTGTTAAAGAAACGGACTGTTGCCTTGCCGTTCACCCCGGTCTTTACATTGGGTTCCCAGTACAGGGTGCGACGGAAATCCTGTTCGTTAGGCAATTGATATTCTGCATAGTTAGGACTGTAAAACTGTCGCGGCATAGAATAACCCTGCAGGCTTGTCATACGGACGCCTATTGGCTCGCGTCTTTTTGCACGAGCCAAGTTCAGCCTGAGCACTACAAGTACAAACGGTCTTGGTTGACTAGCCAAGTCAGGTCGTAATGCTATGCAGGTGGCACGATCTTCTATTATCGCTATAGACTCCACATCCGACGAAGTAATTATATCATTTAACTCATATTTGTGTGGATCTTCTTTCGTTTCTATCTCAGAAGAAGAACTTTCTTCTGTCCCGGTGAGTGATTCCATCAACGCTGTTCCGGGCTCAGATTGAGGAGAGAACGCGCTTCCGGCCGACGAGAATTGGTACTGGAAAATAACAGTCCTGCCTTTGTATCTTCCATCATGGAAGAATGGGTTGATACGTTCCAGGAAGTAATTAATTTCTTCATTGTATCCACCTGCACGGTCTTCCAGTTTGTTTTCCTCCTCTACTACGTCATACATTATGTTTATTCCTCTGGTAATGAAATCACTCCGCGTCTTTGATCCTTTCACTATCAATTCTTTCAACACCTTCACACCGCTCTGGACAGAAAGGCTGTCATTCATGAAGGATTCATAGTCAAAATCACTTTGGGTATGCAGTACAAAACTATTCTTGTCCTTACTAACCTTTATGGAAGGAATGTAGGTGTCATAGTAAGAATAAGCTCTTCCCTGCGGGGAGAAAAGGCGGTCCAGGGTAATCCAGAACTCCTTCCGTTTGTCTTTTTTCTTGCTCTCTATCTGCAAGTTCTGTTTTCCGTAGAAATCTGCAGCCAGATAGTTGAAAGTCCCTATGCTGTCCGTTGGGCAATATGCCTGCTGGAAACTACTGTCAGAGAACATGGTCATCTTCACATCTATATTCTCTTTTGTTTTCTTTAGCACAATGGATTTTATAGTTCCGTCTACCACAATACCCTTTTCAATCTTATGCTTAGCCTGAAAAGGAACTGTGCCCGCCATCTGTTGCCACGAATAACGGCGGAAACCTTGTGTCAGCATCAGCAGGTCAAGGGCCAGAAGATGCGTCTTATCATTGCTCTCAAAGTAGTATCCCGGGTTGGAGATGTACCCCTTCAGATCAGAGGATAACAATAAATTGGAGTAGATGTTTTCTTCGTATACAGAAGGGATTTCCGTTCTTTGGTCGCGTACTGCAAAAGAAAGGGTGGTCTCTACGGGAATGTTTGCTGCGTCATGCACCGATACCTCCATATCCACTTGTTCGTAGGGGCGGTATTCATTCTTATTCTGCCGCACTTCCATGCGGAGAGCGGAGGCTTTTTCTCCCGATACATATACCAGACGTTCAGACAGAATCTTGCCTTCAGAGGTAAATAAGGTGAGCTGATTTATACCCGTCGGGAGCTCTGACTTAGGGATGATCAGGGAATATCCTTTCTCCGAAACAGCTTGAAGCACCTTAAAAAAGGCAAGCTTACCCCGGCACATTACTGTGAAGCCAAGAGGACTGGAGGAATATTCCGGAGTAGCGGATATCAGAATACGTACCTGTTCAGGGTGCAGGTTTTGTACTTGCATTGCACAGCCGGAGAGTTCGGCTGCGGGAGGGGTAAAGTTGGTACCTTTCTTTTCATCTACACTGCGAATCCATATTTTGTTTTTGCCCCCGTCAGGAGTGTAAATAAACGACCCCATACCTTCGTGCACAGTAGAAAATACGGAGACTGTATCCCCCTGTGCATTGCAGATGCAGCCTACGGCTTCTTGCGGTTGGCCTTCTTTATCTGTAACCTTAAAAGCAAGCACAGAGGTGGTACCGTTTATCAGTTGTCCGCCTTCAGGGAAGAAGTCTACGTTCAGTTTCTTGGTGGAAGGAGCTTCCGCACGTTTTATCGGTATTTTAAAGGAGGAAGTGCGTAAGCGGATGGATTTCTTGTCAAAATCGCCTTGGCTGTCGGGCTTTTCAAATACAGGAAAGACGCGTGAGAAGAGTGTCTCCGTATCCCAGTTGAGCATGAGGCGGGTATAGGCGCGCACTTCATAGAAGCCACTCTTCAGCCCTGCGCGTGTCAGGGGAATGGCCCCATCCGCCTGACCATTTTTAATGAGTAATTTTTGGGTGCTGAGTACATTTCCCTCTAAATCGAGCAGTTCTACATAAAGCACCCTGCTCATGGGGGTGGCAGTAAGGTAGCTGGCGGTGGTCACATAGGCCTTGAACCAAATGTTCTCACCCAGGAAGTAACCAGTATTGTCAAAGTGCAGGTACGCTTTTTCCTGCTGGTAAAGGTGATTGAAGGTCTGGATGTTCTTTACAAATGCTTCTAAGCGAGCATCCGCGCGCTCGTTCTGAGCGTATAGTGGAGCCGATAAAAGAGCTGTTAAGAAGCTGATAATAAGTATATGTTTCATGGTCGTTAGATTTAGTTTATTGCGCAAAGAAACAAAAAAGATAAATAGCAAACAAATAATCGACGTATATTTTAGAAAAAGGCAGAGGTTCCGAGTACATAATGCACTCAGAACCTCTGTCTTTTACATATGGTCAGAACTTTCCGTTACTTGAAATCAGCAGGGATTACCTTTGTAAGTCCCATGCCCCAAGGCTGATATGGAATGTTGGGGAATTGCTTGAATTCTTCAAGGAACGAGATGAGTTTCGGGTTCATCTTGATAGCCATCCAGGCATTGTCTTGTCCTGCATAGCGACCGGGAGAGGATTTTAATTCACCGCGTGTAGGTGCGGCTCCGTTGAATATCAAGTCGTAGTTCTCACCCGGATCTTGCCATAAGTCGTAGATTGCGGGAGGATTCAGCGGTAATTCCGGCCCTAACCAAGTATCCTTTGCAGTGAATACCATCTTCAGATTGTCATAGCGGATTGCTCCAAAGCTCTGGTCGTTGAAGAATGCGAAGAAGTCTCTCTTACCCTTTCCTTTGCCCAATACCAGGTCGCTATTGTCTACACCATCAAAAATGATAGGCTTTCCATTGTTATCCTGCCACTTGTAAGAGGGCGCCTTGCCACCGGCAATATTTGCGAAGGTAGGCCACCAGTCCATGTGCGACATCATATCCGTAGCTACAGTCCCGGCAGGAATGTGTCCGGGCCACCATACGATTGCAGGACAGCGGAAGCCACCCTCAAACGGAGTACCCTTCATACCGCGGAATGGAGTGTAACCTGCATCGGGCCATGCATCTACCCACGCACCATTGTCAGTAGTCCATACAATGATTGTATTCTTGTCGATCTTCAGATCGCGTACAGCCTGAATGATAAGTCCGCTGTTTTCATCCAATTCCATCAACGCATCCTGATAGGGCATTCCGCCGGGCGATTTTCCTTTCCAACGATCAGCGGGATTATTGGGATTGTGAGCTTTCAGGAAGTTTACATACATAAAGAACGGTTGGTTGCTCTTTGCGTTCTGTTTGATCAGGTCTATGGTTTTGATACGAATATTATCATCACCTGTTTTCAGGTTCTCGTAGTTGAAGTTTTCAGTTACTACCTTTGCTTTCTCTCCGGATTTCCCTTCAAATTCTGATAAAACAGCCATTTCTTTCCATTGTTTCATGAAAGCAGCATCATTTCTTGGAAAGTTAGGATGTAAAGTAGGGTCTTCATATGCGTATACTCCGGCATAATAAGGAGTCATATGGTACATCTCATCAAATCCGTTTGAGGTAGGGAAATTCTCTTCTTTATCACCCAAATGCCATTTCCCCAATTGAATGGTTTTGTAACCCAATTCTTTCATAGCTTGTGCAATGCTGGGTGTTTCTTTCTTTAGTCCGTTAGGATCGCCTGGAGCTAATACCGAAGACATTGAGGTACGGATAGGTATACGTCCGGTAATGAATGAGGCGCGTCCGGCAGTACTGCTGGCTTGTCCGTAATAGTTCAGGAAGCGCATTCCTTCAGCAGCCATACGGTCAAGATTGGGTGTAGGGGCACCACGCATGATCCCTCCGCCATAACAGCCCAAGTCGCCGTAGCCTACGTCATCAGTCATGATTACAATCACATTAGGCTTCTCTGCAGCCTTGTTTTGTGCACTTACCCCTGAGGGGGCGATGGTACCAGCGGCTAATAAAGCCCCGACGGCAGCTAGCTTACCGCAGTTTCTGATCTTTTGTTTTAATTTGCTTTGTTCCATAATAGTGATATTTAGTGGATAGTGAAACGTTCCTGTTATTTTATTCTTGTATGCTGATAATATACTGAAAGACCTGCTCCGCCAACAGTGAATCCGTAAGGCGGGCCATTCCGCCATTCTCCATGAGGAACTCTTTGAGCTCGGCAAGGGTCACTTCGTTCTCTTTGGCAATGAGTTTGAGGCGGGCTTCTACATCCTTTTCATCGACTTCAATTGCATCTTGTGTAGCTATTTTCTTGAGGATGAGCATCAGCTTTACACGCTTTCCGGCCGCTTCACGGTCGTCCTCGGTGGTTATTTCCTCCTCCGGATCCGTGTATCTCAGTTCGTTTTCAATGAGGGCCGGGGCTATGGATATAGGGGTTTGCTCCAGCAGTTTCTCTGAGATTTCATTGAGTTTCCCCTCTTCTTCTTTGCTTTGTAAGTTCAGATGGGTATAGTCAGGTAAATCAAAAGCCGGCATCTCTATAAACCGGAGGGTAAGGTGGAGGGGTTGATTTTTCAGGAACTGAATATCTCTTACCTCCACAGGAGATCCGGCCTCTAATCCTCCCTTCTTCAGGGCGGTGCGGCAGAGGCGGGTAGAACATTGTGCGGCCAGGTCGTTCTTAAGCTGGTTCTTGTAAAAAGACTCCACCGCATTCACGCTCACCTTCCCAGGCCGAAACCCATTCACGGGTAGTTTCAGATAGCGTTTCAGCAGGTCGTTATATTCTTCGCTCACCATCTCCCAGGGGGCAGTTACGAGGAGCTCTTTTTCATATTCATTCAATTGCTTTACAAGTACTTCCATGATTGTATCTGTTTTATTGAAGGAGTTAATAAGAGGTTATCTTAAGGCAGGCACGTCATCCGCCACTTCGTGTCCAAGGTGGTGCACTATTTTACGCACATAGGGATCAATGTGGCTGAAGTATTTATACAGGCCCTTGCACAGGTAGTTTAGCCCGGGCTCGCCCTGTGCCGTTTTGAGAAGCCTGTTTTTAGGGCATTCGCCTGAGCAGGCAAAGAGATAGCGGCATTGGCGGCATTTGCCCGGCAGGCTGGTATCTTTGGCATACCCGAAGTGTTCCTGTTCCTCGGAGAGGGCCATGTCTATCAGTCGGCCGTCATTTACATTGCCCAGCTTGTACTCCGGATATACATAATGGTCGCAGGCATAAAGTGATCCATCGTGCTCCATGGCCAGTCCTTTTCCGCAGATGGGCGAAAAGATGCACAGAGGGGAGGGTTTTCCCATCCATTGTTCCACGGCACTGTCGAAGAAGGGTACATAGATACTCCCCAGGTCGTGTGCAAACCACTCATCGAACACCTTGATCAGGAAGTTTCCGTACGCTTCCGGTTCCACGCACCACGAGGCGAGGAAGGAGTCCGGATGTGACGGATTCACACGTGGTGAATGTTCATCGGGCATTTCATTCAGTTTCCAGTACTGTGGAGCAGTAGAGGAAAAGTTTCCGGATTCCACGATGGGGATGAGCTGGATTTGCTTGCTGCCCACTTCATCCCGCAGGAAGCGGTACACCTCAAGCGGATATTTGGAGTTAAGATCGTTAATTACGGTAAGGGTGGCAAAGCGCACACCGTGCTTGCGCAGCAGTTTTGAGGTGTTGAATACTTCTTCAAAAGAGCCTTTTCCATTCTTATGAGTGCGGTAGGCATCATGCAGGTGTTGGGGGCCGTCAATGCTGAGCCCTACCAGGAAGTTGTGTTCTTTCAGGAACTCGCACCACTCGTCGGTGAGCAGGGTACCGTTTGTTTGCAAGTCGTTCTCGCAGCGCATATAGGAGGGGGCATACTTTTGTTGAAGCTCCACTACTTTCTTGAAGAAGTCCAGCCCCAACAATGTAGGTTCCCCACCTTGCCAGGAAAACACCACTTCTTTGGCATTTTGCTGTTCGATGTACTGGCGGATGAAGTTTTCAAGTGTTTCATCCGAGATGCGCCAACGGCTGTTGGTGGTAAGCAGTTTCTCTTTGCTCAGGTAATAACAGTAGCCGCAGTTCAGGTTGCACACCGGTCCGGTGGCCTTTATCATAACATGCATGCGCACCATCTGTTTACCCCGAAAGAGACGGCTTGGGGCGGGAGGATTGTTTGGTATCATTGCTTTTAGCGTAATTAAAAATGTTTATTCTGTTAAAAGTATAACAAGGGATGGGGGAGAATTGTTCAGTGCGAAGTAGAAAATATTTCAGAAACAACTGTACAGGGCGGTTGTTTCTCACCGTCCTTTCGTATCTTTGCCTGCTGTTAAAACAGAAAAACGGATCAGAATGATAGTATGCATCGCCGAAAAACCCAGTGTGGCAAGGGATATTGCCGAGGTATTGGGTGCCCGCAGCAGGCACGACGGGTATATGGAAGGAAACGGATATCAGGTAACCTGGACCTTCGGGCACCTTTGTACCTTGAAGGAACCCCATGAATACACTCCCGCCTGGAAATCATGGACACTGGGAAGCCTGCCTATGATCCCGCCCCGTTTCGGTATTAAGCTCATTGAGAATAACACGTATCAGAAGCAGTTTCGTACCATCGAAAGCCTGATGCAAAAGGCCGACGGCATTATAAACTGCGGTGATGCCGGCCAAGAGGGAGAGCTTATCCAGCGCTGGGTGATGCAGAAGGCCGGAGTGACCTGTCCTGTAAAGCGCCTCTGGATCTCCTCGCTGACAGAGGAAAGTATCCGTGAAGGATTCTCAAAGTTGAAAGACCAGAGTGAATTTCAACCCCTCTATGAGGCTGGTCTTTCCCGTGCCATCGGCGACTGGACGTTGGGGCTTAACGCCACCCGTCTTTATACCTTGAAATACGGACAGAACAAACAGGTACTCTCCATCGGCCGTGTACAAACTCCTACCTTGGCACTCATTGTAAATCGTCAGAAAGAAATCGAGAACTTCAAGCCCGAAGCATATTGGGAGTTGAAAACCATATACCGCGATACCACCTTCTCTGCCACCAAAGGCCGTTTTAATAACGAAGAGGAGGGCCGCCAGTTTCTGGAGACCGTAAAGAGTGCTCCTTTTACCGTCACGGATGTGACTACCAAAAAGGGAGCGGAGTATGCTCCGCGCCTTTTTGACCTGACTTCCCTGCAGGTGGAGTGCAATAAAAAGTTTGGCTTCTCCGCGGAGGAAACTTTGGGTTTTATTCAAAGCCTGTATGAAAAGAAGGTAACTACTTACCCACGTGTGGATACCACCTTCCTTACGGATGATATTTATTCCAAATGTCCGCAAATCCTGAAAGGATTGCCGGATTATTCAGTTTTTACCGTTCCCCTGGAAGGAAAAAAACTCCCGAAATCCAAAAAGGTGTTTGATAACTCCAAGGTTACGGATCACCATGCCATCATCCCTACGGGAGTTCCTGCTCGGAACCTTTCCGACATGGAACGCCGGGTATTTGATCTTATTGCCCGCCGCTTCATTGCTGTCTTTTACCCGGATTGCAAGATTTCCACCACTACCGTATTGGGAGAAGTGGAAAAGATAGGCTTTAAAGTGACCGGGAAACAGATCCTGGATCCGGGATGGAGAGTTGTCTTCGTGCCGGGTACTGCCCGCGAAGCCTATCATAAAGATCCTGCCGCCCGTAAAGAGGCTACTGCAGAAGACGGTTCACCGGAAGAAAAGGATGAAGAAGAACGCACCCTCCCCACCTTTATTATAGGTGAAAGCGGCCCCCATCAGCCCGATCTGGCCGAGAAGTGGACACAACCCCCTAAGTCCTACACCGAGGCCACCCTGCTGCGTGCCATGGAAACCGCAGGTAAACTGGTAGACGATGACGAGTTGCGCGATGCACTGAAGGAGAACGGTATCGGTCGCCCCTCTACCCGTGCTGCCATTATCGAAACGCTGTTCAAGCGCCGCTACATCCGCAAAGAGCGCAAAAACCTTATAGCCACCCCCACCGGCGTGGAGCTGATTGGAACCATCCACGAGGAGCTCCTGAAGTCGGCCGAGCTTACCGGTATCTGGGAGAAGAAGCTGCGCGGCATCGAAAAGCGTACATATGATGCCCGTCAGTTTCTGGAGGAACTCAAGCAGATGGTAACCGAAGTGGTACACAATGTGCTATGCGACAATCATTCCCGTCGCATCACCATCCTTGACCCCGAACAGGAGAAGGCAAAGAAGCCGGCTCCCAGGAAAGCTTCTCCTAAGAAAAGCTCGTCGAAGCCCGCATCTACACCTGCCGATATCGCTCCGCCCATTCCTTCTCCCGCTCCCAAGGCAGAGGAACCGGTAGTGGAGCCTGCCCCTTCTTCCCTCGAAGGGCAGCCCTGCCCCTTGTGCGGGAAAGGTCGCATCCTGAAGGGCAAGACTGCTTACGGCTGCTCCGAATGGAAGAATGGCTGCACCTGGCGTAAGGCGTTTGAGTAGGATCTGCCTTGTTTTTTTGGCCTTTTGAGACATACTTTTGTCGTGTTTAAGAGATCGTACCTCATATCGCGTACGATTGTACCTCATATCAGGTACGATTGTACCCCAATTGGCGTACGATTGTACCTCATATCAGGTACGATTGTACCCCAATTGGCGTACGATTGTACGCGATATGAGGTACGATCTCTTGCGAGGCATGAATGGATCTTTTTTGAGCGTGCAGTAATTCTGTTTCTGATGCAATTAAGGTATGAAACTCTCTGCTATATGTATTGCTAATCAGCAAACTGAAACTTATTGGTCTAAAAAACCCGTTTAAAGTTTGCACATAAATTATTTATTTCGTTTATTTGCGAAATAAATAAGTCTTACTGCCATGAAACGTCTACTTATTGTCTGCCTTTTTGCGAGTATCCTATGCACTCCGTTGTATGCGGTTCAGGATAGTGCAGACATCCGTTTGGAATCGTTTGTCAAGAATATACAGATCTTCAATCACCTTTATCAGCAAGAGAAGGTGTACTTGCACTTTGATAATACCGGCTACTTTCTGGGCGAGAATATCTGGTTTAAGGCTTATGTGACCACTGCCAGCCATCTTACAGCCACGCCTATGAGCAGGGTGCTTTATGTGGAACTGCTCGACCTGGAAGGCAATGTGCTTAACACCCAGAAACTCCTTATTACTGACGGGCAGGCTGATGGAACCATCCCCTTGACGCGCCTCGCCATGAAGAGCGGCTTTTACGAAGTACGCGCCTATACCCGCCTGATGCTCAACTGGGATACGGAAACACTCTTCTCACGCGTTTTTCCTGTGTTTGAAAAGCCTGAGATGAAGGGTGATTTCGACAAGAAAACCATTCGCCTGCGTACCACCTCCTACAAAATACCTGTGAAACGGGCGAAAGCTCCTTCCACCAAGAAATTGAATGTGGACTTCTTCCCTGAAGGTGGACAGTTGATAAATGGACTCACCTCTACTGTGGCCTTCAAGGTTACCGACAAGGAAGGCCAGTCGCAGGAGGCCGTGGGGTGCATCTGCAATGCACAAGGTGATACCGTTTCGCAGTTCTCCACCGCACACGAAGGCATGGGGGCTTTCATCTATACCCCCGACGGCGACAAATACAAGGTATGGATACGTAGCACGGACGAGAAGAAAGGTACTAACTTTACTCTTCCAACCGTGGAGTCTTCGGGCTGTGTGATGCGGGTACAAAACCTGCATCCTGAGCAGGTGCGTATACAGATCACTGCCACTCCGGAGTATGCTTCCGTACCGATGGGGCTTACGATCATGTGTCGCGGAGCCCTCTCTTTCTTCGATGCTCTGCCCTCTATCACAAAAGGAGAGTATTCCATAGCCATTCATAAGTCGAGACTGTCCCCGGGCGTAAACCAGCTCACTCTGTTTACCCCAGAGGGAAGAATACTGTCTGAACGCCTGGTATACGTTGCCGGATATACCCCCGCCCTGAAAATGGAGGTTTTACAGGATAAGGATTCGTACAAGCCTTTTGAACAGGTAAAGCTGGAAGTATCTGTTCAAGACGAGGGGAGTAGCCCCATCGAAACCACCCTCTCCCTTGCTGTGCAGGATAGGCAGATGGCAGTTCCCTCCTTCTATCAGGAGAATATCTTCACGAATATGCTCCTCTCCTCAGACTTGAAAGGGTACATCTCCAATCCGGGATATTACTTTGAGAGTGATGACAGGAGGCATCTTCAGGCCCTCGATCTGCTGATGCTTACCCAGGGTTTCCGCCGTTATTCCTGGCAACACATGGCCGGGGTGGCTTATTTTCAGGGCGAACATAAGATTGAAAAGGGTATTCTGATAGATGGCGCAGTAAAGACTATCGTCAGGAAGAAAAGTCAGGAGAACATCGATGTAAAGATGACTATGTTTACCGACAGCAGCTACCAGCAGGCCTATTGCCCTACCGATACTGCCGGAAACTTCAATTACCAGGCTCCGGACTTGTACGGTAAATGGGACCTGCAGATAGAAACCAAGAAGAAAACCAAGCGGAAGGAGTACTGGATTACGATGGACCGCCTCTTCTCCCCGCAGGGAAGGGCCTACTCTTTTCATGATACGTACATCCCCCAGCTAAGGGCAAGTAATGATAAATCACGTTTCCTGTTACACCCGCAGAGAGATAATGCGGATGCAGAACGCTTTTTGAATGACAGCCTTGACATGGAAGCTTTCCTGAAAGGAACAAAGACCTTGAACGAACTGCTGGTAAAGGGAGTGAAGCCCAGAAACGAATTCATAAACAAAGGCCTGAACATTGTATACGACGTGCCCGAAGAAGAGAATAAGCTGGAAGACAAAGCTGACGGATACAATGAAGAAGTGGGCTATTTCCTGGAACGTATCAACCCGTTCTTCCACGAGGGAAGATACAAAGGGAGGGCGGTTTTTTACCATATAGATGCTGAAGTCAGGAAAGGAAGTATGGCCAGCCGGCAGGAATTCGGCCTCATGCAGGCATCCGGGAAGAATAGAGAAGAGATTGCCGGCGAGCAGGGATTCTCTGGTGAATACGGACCGCGCAATAGCATATACGGGAGGATTACCTCGGCCGACCTTGAATCGATAGCTATAATTGAAGACCGCTCAGTCTGTATCGCATTAGATCCGGATCTGGCTTCTCAGCCTACACCCTTTGTGCTGGTGGTTCTCAAGCTAAACCCCATTCGCGCCAAAGCCCGTGAGCCGATAGGCGTACGCATGACTTCCCTGCAAGGCTTCTCTGTGCCTCGCGAGTTCTACAGTCCCAACTACAATGAATACCAGCTCCCCAAGGGAGACGACTTTCGCCGTACCTTGTACTGGAATCCTAATGTGAAGACGGATGTGCGGGGGAAAGCCTCAGTGAGCTTCTTTAATAATGCTACTTGCCGGGAGATGAATGTCAGCGCCGAAACCATGACTCAGAATGGAGCCTTCGGCTCCTACCACAACGGAGAATAGGGTGTTACCAGGGAAGAAATTCCAGTTCTAACTGCGAAGAAGGAGAAGCGGGTCTGTCTGCCTTCTCTTCACGGGGATTGGAAATCGTGAGCCCAAGCAGGCGTACCGGGCGGCCTTCCTCATACAGTTCTTGTAAGAGTTGCTTGGCAAGGGTAAGGATGCGTTTTTTCTCCTGTAGAGGTGCTCCGTTTTCGGTGATACAGTGGGTACGCGAGGTGAAATCGCCGTACTTAATCTTCAGGGTGAGAGTGTTACCCTTGAACTGGGATTCGGCCAGACGTTCCAACAGCTCGGTTGCTACGTGGTATAATTCTATAATGAGAGCGGTGTGGGCTGATTTATCGGCATCCAACGTGTGCTCACAGCCTACGGATTTGCGAGTGTATTCTACCTCTACCTGCCGGTTGTCAATACCGCGGGCAAAGTCATAAAAGAGATGTCCCATCTTTCCAAATTCCCGCACCAAAGACTCCAGTGTGTACTGTCGTAGCTGCCAGCCTGTGCGGATGCCCAGTGCATGCATGCGCCGGGCGGTAACCTTTCCCACTCCCCAGAAGGATTCGATGGGCAGGCGGTCTACAAAGTCTTGTACCTGTGAGGGGTGGATGACGAACAGTCCGTCGGGTTTACGCTGCTCGGAGGCTATCTTGGCCAGGAACAGGTTGGGAGCTACTCCTGCGGAGGCTGTCAGGTGCAGTTCCTCCTGGATGCGGGCTTTGATCTCACGGGCCACGTCCATTGCCATCGGAATGTGCTTCTTGTTTTCTGTTACATCCAGAAAGGCTTCGTCAATGGAGAGGGGTTCTATCAAGTCTGTATATTCGCGGAAGATGGTCATTATGTGCTGCGAGGCTTCTTCGTATGCCTCAAAGCGGGGATGCACAAAAATGAGATCCGGACAAAGCTGGCGGGCACGTACGCTGGACATGGCGGATCGAACCCCGTAGCGCCGGGCTTCATAGCTGGCGGCAGATACCACGCCCCGCTTATCTTCATTGCCCACAGCTACAGCCTTTCCACGTAGTTCCGGATGATCCCTCTGTTCTACGGAAGCAAAGAAGGCATCCATATCTACATGGATGATCTTACGTATCCCGGAGGTACTCATAAAGATCGTGCTGTATGCGCAAGGGGTTATCTTTGTCTTTGTTCTTGAAGACATTGCGCAACTCGCTGTCTACCCAGCAGGATTTACGGTCGGGTTGCAACTGTATCTGCAGGATCTCGGTAATGGTATGCCTGATATCTGGATCCAACACAGGGGTGATGGCCTCAATCCGGCGGTAGAGGTTGCGTTGCATAAAATCGGGCGAACCCAGGAAGACTTGCGCATCACCTCCGTTGGCAAAGTACCACACGCGCGCATGTTCCAGGAAGCCATCTACAATGCGGGTGATCCGTATGTTGCGACTGTATGGCTGGTCGGGTATCAGGCAGCAGATGCCACGCACGATCAAATCGATCTTTACACCTGCCTCGGACGCCTGGTAGAGGAGGTTAATCATGGCGTGGTCCTGCAATCCGTTCATTTTTAGGATGATGTATCCTCCCTTTTCGGTAGCTGCCAGTTCCATTTCACGTTGTACCAAGGCGGTAAATTGAGTCATGAGGTTGAAGGGCGGTACCAGCAGATGGGTGAAATGAGGTTCTCCACTTCGCTCCTGAAGGAACCGGAACAGGTGTTGTAGGTCTTCTACAATCTCCCGGTTGGCAGTAAACAGACCAAAGTCGGCATAAATCAACGCCGTTTCTTCGTTGAAGTTACCGGTACTGATGTACGCAAAACCGGGCGAAGCGGATGTGCCATCC
The DNA here is from genome assembly GCA_031552405.1 of Bacteroidaceae bacterium. GTDB lineage: Bacteria > Bacteroidota > Bacteroidia > Bacteroidales > Bacteroidaceae > UBA1794. The sequence goes on from JAVBMN010000018.1 coordinate 17,497, forward strand.
TTTCTCTTCCTGATCCTCCGGCGGTCGCGGAGCACAAGTGCTACTTTGGCATGTACCTTCAGCCCGGGCAAACTATAAATGATGTGGATGCCCGATCGCTGCATAAGTTCGGCAGTGGCTAGGTTGTTCTCTTCGTCGAATCGGGCTTTAAGTTCTACGAAAACAGTCACTTTTTTTCCATTCTGTGCAGCGGAGACCAGGGTGTTGATCACCGTGGAGTTCTCGGCCACACGGTATTGGGTAATCATGATCTCCTTTACAGTAGGGTCATGCACAGCCTCATAGAGCCAGTGGGTGAAATGGTCAAAGGCTTGATAGGGGTAGTATAACAACAAATCTTTGTGACTGATGTAGTCAAACATGGATTGATGTGTATTCAAACAGGTCAGCTTCCGTGGTACAGGTTTCTCTATCACGCGGAGCTTCTTTCGGGGGCAGGGAAGGCGCCGCAAGTCTTCCAAGTTGAGATGTCTGTCGCCCGCTACTAGGTCTTCCGGAGTTATCTGGTACGCCTCCATCAGGAAAAAGAGGAAATCGGGCTCTATCTGTCGCTCATATACAAAGCGGCATACTGCGCCAATTTTCCGTTTCTTGAGTTTTTTCTTCACCTGCTCTACGATGTTGGAGGAGGTCGCATCATCCTCTATCAGTACGTCCGCATCTCTTGAGATCTTTACGCAATAGCTGCTTTCCACCTCATATCCGGGGAATACCACATCCAGATTGGCGCGGATCATATCCTCATGATACATGATATAATGGCGATCTTCCCACTTGGGAAGTTCAATGAAGCGCGGTACTTTGCTGTAAGGGATCTTAATTACAAAGTACTGTGTATGTAAGGGGTTTTCTGGACGGGTGTCTTTTCGGTGCAGGCGCACGGCCATATAGATGCGGTTGTCACGCAAGAAGGAACGTACCACGTTTTTGCTTACGGGAACAGGCTGTAGAAAAGGAAAGATCTCCTCTACAAAATAGCTGCGGATAAACTCCCAGTGGACTGATTCTACTTCAGCCAGCGACTGGTAGAAAATGATTCGGTTGGCACGTAACGAAGGCAATATACCTTTCTCGAAGATACGGATACGGTCCTCAAGCTGGGTATTCACCTCGTGGCTGATGGCCTCCAGTACTTGTTCCCTCTCCGTGGCATCGCACTCATGTTCCTTATTTTTGGAGATTGTACTTTTCAGATCGGCCACACGGATCTTATAGAACTCCTCCAGATTGGAAGAATAGATAGAAATGAAGTTTATTCGTTCATACAGCGGTAGTTGCTCATCATCCGCCTCAAGCAGTACGCGATAATTGAATGACAACCAACTTATGTCCCGGTCAAAATACCGATAAGTATTCTCCATGTAGTCCTTTGTTTTTCGAGGTTATGGCAAATGTACACGATAATTTTCATATACTCATGCTGGTACATGGAAATTATCATATACATTTGCTTTATAAAACAAACTTTTAATGAAAAGAATAGGTATTTTGTCGGATACGCATGCATACTGGGATGAGAGGTATGTGCAGTACTTTGAGGAATGTGATGAAATTTGGCATGTCGGGGATTTTGGCTCGCTGGAGGTTGCTCAGCGCCTGGCGGCTTTTCGCCCCTTGCGCGGTGTGTACGGGAATTGTGACGGACAGGATATCCGAAGGTTCTATACAGAAACGTACCGCTTTGATTGTGAAGGTGCCAATGTGCTCATGAAACACATTGGAGGATATCCGGGAAATTACGATGCGTCCATCCGTGCAAAGATCTTTGTACGTCCACCGAAACTGTTTATCAGCGGGCATTCGCACACATTGAAGGTGTTGTACGACAAGACTTTGGGGCTTCTGCATATCAACCCCGGCGCGGCAGGGAAACAAGGTTTCCATACCGTGCGGACTTTGGTGCGCCTTACTATCGATAACGGCGAATTCAAAGATTTGGAGGTGGTGGAACTGGCTGATTGAAGCCAGTTCCGACTTTATCCCTGATTAGAAACGGTATGACAACCCTCCAAAGCAACTGATACCCTGTGCTGGATAAGAGTAATAGTACTCGTACTTGCGGTTCAGGATGTTATTCAGCTGAGCGTAGATGGAGAAGTTATCCCACACGTCAAGAGTAATCCCTGCACTCAGATTATTAATAGGGCTCATCTTTACGCTGGCCGACTGGGTACCGGAAGCGCGACTGCTCAACTCTCCGGGAGTAAGACTGTTTAAGTCAAGTCCCACTACATTGATTGGCTCCAGATTGTAGTACTCAATATTTACGCGGTTACGCTCCACAAAGTTGTAGGCGATATTGAAGCGTAGGTTAGAGAGTATCTGGAACTCTACAGAAGCATTGATCTCATTCTTGGGCTTCATGACAAGGTAGGCTGATTTGTTATCGTCCCAGGCATACATCTTAGCCCCTACTTTCAGGTTAGCAACCTGGGGAAAGTGGAAATCCAGTTCGCCGGAAGCGAAGAAATGTTTCGTATCCTGATTGATGGCATAGAGATACGCAATATCAGAGATCTCGGAGAAAAGGTTCATATAGCACACATCATCACCGGTAATGTTATAACCTCCATTGAAATTAAAGGAGAAGGTACGATCCGCATTGCCCTTTATTCCTATAAGCGCGTTCAGATGCTCATGGCTGTTCTTGAACTGACCGGACATCCAGTAGGGGTTTCCCAGTTCCAGACGGCGGAAGTCATTCAAGATCCGTCCACCTCCCAGTTCCCCATATACAGAGTAACCATCATAAAAAGAGTACTCCATGGTAATATCAGGAGCAAACTGTACTACATTTCCACGTCCGGCGCTATAGTTGACCTTGGCACCCAGATGCATCTTGATATCATAATAGTAAAGGTTGTAGTAGGGGTTCAATTCCAACGAGGTAGAGGCGGAGTATCTGCGAGAGTAGAAAAGGTTGTCCAGCTCTGCCTTCATTCCGATCTGCTGCTTGTCATCGTCATTGATTTTACCGTATAAGTCGGCCACGGTGTGAAAGAGGTTCTCAGAAAGTGCACTTCCCACCCAGTCGGCCATATGACTGCGACGGAAATGTGAGTAGGCCGTGCTGACAGTGAAATGAAGCGGCTGTGAGTTGAACTCATTTGAGCGGAAATTTGCTCCCAAGGAGAACTTGCGGTGTCCTTGGTTGGAGGTTTTTCCGTACTCCAGGTATTCATACCAGTTGAATCCCGGCCGCGAAAGGAAGCGGTAGTAGTTATAATCGTCGATGCACAGATTAGCCTGTACCCCTAATGTGTAGTTCTCAAAATAGTGGGAGTAATCCGCATTGGCTTCCGTACGGAAGTAGTGGTTGGCCCAGTTGTGATCTTCGTTTCCGTATTCGGGTACGGATCGGTTATTCAGTGTAGAAGAAGTGCCGCCAAAAGAAACAGTTGTATTCAGCTCATCCTCCTCGCTGAGACGAAACAGATATCCTGCCTTCAGATCTACCTGTCCATAGTTACCTGCACCTCCCTGTACATAACCGTTGGTGGGGGTACCCTGCATCTGGTTGATGATTCCCGGCCCCAGTTGGTAGCGTGATCCGCGGTATGCCTGTATACCAGTGCCATATTCAATAGGATTTCGGGAAACGGTGGGGAGCTGGTTCTCGGGAAGCACGTCTACTTTCGCAGCGCTCTCCACGTCGGGGTTGTACTCTTTTTCTACGGTTACTACACGTTGGCTGCCTTTATCTTGGGCAGATAGTGTCAAACAAGGCAGGCATGCAAATGCCCATATACTGTACCGAATGAGGGAAGAAGGGATATTCATTATTTCTGTTATTTAGTCACGAAGTTATTTATTTCAGGGCTTTCAGCCGGGTGGCAATCCGTTCCTGTATATCATCATTGCCTTTGTAATTCTGCTTCAGGCTTTCCAGGTATTGCTTGGCATCCGTTCTGCGATCCAGCTTCATAAAGGTGTCACACAGCAGGATGAAGTGACGCGCCATCCAATATCCATAGTCGCTGCCACGGTCAATGAAGGTTGATATCTTCTGTTCCGTCTGGCTATATTCTCCTGCCGCATACATCAGTTCGCACTGCAGATAGTGGGCCTTTGCTCCACTTTCGCGTGTGTTATCCTGAGCGATCTGATAAATGAGTGTCACTTTCTTGTGTGCAAATGCGGCATCCAGAATGCTCATTCGCAAGAGCTCCTCTTTTTCTTTATCTTTGATGTGCGGGGCTACCATCTCATACTGCTCCAATGCTTTCTCCTGCTGACCGGCACGCAGGTACAACTCGGTAAGATAATATCGTGCATCCCAGGTAAACTTTCCTTGGGGGAACTGTGCTACATACTCTTCCATGGCTTTGAGCGAACGGGTGCGATCACCTTTCAGATACAGCTGTTCGGCCGATTCATACAAAAGGGAGTCTTGTTCAAAAGGTGTAATCAGTTGGTTATTACCCGTTTGGGCGGCATAAGCCACAAACTCGTTCACACGACCTGTGCCGATGTATACAGCCTTCAGGTCATTCATAGCCTGACGGGCTTCTTCCGTATCGGGATACTTTTCTATCACGTGCTTGTATGCATTAATGGCTTCGGCATAGCGGTCGGCCTGATAATGCAGCAACCCAATCTCCAAGGCTCCTTTCCGGGCCGGTTCAGTGTGCGGGTAACGGGTGGCCAGCTGGTTATAGACTTGTATGGCTTCATTGTTCTTGTCTTGCATTATGTAGGCTCTTCCTTTTTCATACAAGGCGGAGGGGATGTACGAAGATTGTGGGTAGCTGTTCATCATCCGGTCCAGCAGACTGATCTTTAATGGATAGTCCTTTTGGAGGCCTGCCATGAAGGCATTTTGGTACAATGCATAATCAGCCGCCGAGAGATCGGCGGCGCTAGCCTTGTCATAATAGCTTTGGGCCTCGGTGAAATTACGGGCGTGGTAGTAGCAGTCGCCCAAACGGTTGTATGCATCCGCCTTCAGCTTGGTATTTCCATCTCCCTGCAGGTCCAGGTATTGGGTAAACAGGGTGGTGGCACGGCTGTAGTCTTTATTGTTGAAAGCAATGTATCCCAGATTGTAATGCGCCAGGGCATACGTGTCTTTTTCCTTTTGACGGGTGATAGAGAGGTACTGCCTGAAATCCTTCTCGGCCAACGGCGTTTTGCCGGAGCGGTAGTACGCTTCACCTCGCCAATAATAGGCATCTGCAGCCGTCTGAGCATCCTGTGAGGAAAGCTCTAAAGAGCGGGTAAGATACTGAGTGGCGGCGGAGTAGTCGTTTTTTTTCAAGGCCTCTGTGCCTAATTGAAAGAGGATCTTTTGTTTGGTTTGAAGTATCTGGTTGTCAGGAGAAGGGATTTTTTCAATGGAGCGCAGGGCGGCTTCATAGTTCTTTCCGCTGAGGTAGATCTCCGAAATGTACACGGTGGCTTTGCTCTTGTAGGCAGACTGGGGGTAGTCGGCCAGGAAGCGTTCAAAGGCGTTGACGCGTTGCGTGAAGTCCGATTGCGGATCTTCATACACCGCCAGGGCGTAATTGTAGCTTGCCTCCTCTCGTACTGCGGCATTATGCTGCATGGCGGCAGCCTTGGCAAACGCATTCTTAGCCTGCTCCCGTTCATTCATCTTGAGCAGGGCATGCCCCAGTTGTAGCCAGGCATTCTGTGCCAGCGCATCATCTTGTTTTAGTACTTTGCGTAGTTGTTCGGCAGCCACGGAGTATAAATCGCTCTTCAGGTACGATACACCGAGGGCATACATGGCTTCACGGGAGGGGTTGGCAGCTGTACGTACATAACTTTGCAGGGAGGCGATGGCTTCAGGATAGTCATTCAGATGAAAAGACGCTTCGCCTTTTATACGTTTCAGCTCTTGTAACCAAGTGTCATTCTCTGCTGTTGAGGAGGAAAGTCCACGATTGGCGGTTTGCAGGGCTTCGCTGTATTGCTTCTTTTTCAGATAGATATCTCCGGCATAACAGGCTGCCCATCTCCCATAGCGGCTGTCTTTCTCCAGCGAGAGGAAGCCTTGGAGGGACTTATCCAGCTCATTGCGCTGGTACAACAGGTACGACAGATAGTAGGTACAATCCGTGGCATAGCGCGGGCCCGACTTCTGCAATTCCCGGAATGAAGCCTCCGCTTCATCCAGTGCTTTGTTTTCCACCAGCGCCAGTGAACGGCGGAAAAGCATGTCTTGCACCTCTCCGTCTTCCAGATAGTTCCATTTGCATTTCTCAAAAGCCTTTACGGATTCTTTATAGTTTCCCTCAAAATAATAGGCCGAACCAATGAGCGCCCATATACGATACCGGTAACGACTTGCCGGATAGTCGCGCAGGAACTTCTGCAACAGGCTGATTCGACCAGGCTCCTGCAACTCATAGCTGCAACAGGCCAGCATGTAATAAGCATCCTCGGCGTTGGCTGATTTGGGGTTTTTAGTTAGATAACGTTGTAGCGACTGCTTTGCGGCGGCATAGCTGCCTTGTTTATAATAGGTGGAACCTTCCTGAAAACCTTGCTCGCTGGTTATGTGGGTAGATGGGCCCTGGGCATAAACGGTATGGTTGCCGCATATTAAACTTAGAAATGTAATATAAAGAATATATCGCTTCATCTTTCTACTTTTTTCGGGCATGCTATGCCCCTTATCTTGCAAAGATAGTGTCTTTCTATATAATAAGGATGGAAAAGATTATTAAAAGAACAAAACAGGGGGGCGGAGCGGGTCGGGTATACAAGCCTGTAATTTGTCAGAACCCATCCACACTAATCACTATTCCATCCCTGAGGATTACAATCATATTGGCATACGTCCATTCTTCAAAAGCTGCCTTGCGGGTTTTCTCTTTCTTCTTTGCGAGGGGAGTGCCCCATGCCAGTGTGAGTTCCAACACATTCATCCCCCGGGAAACAGAACCCTTGTAGATGCCTTCCCAGTTTCGGATCGAGTAGTTCTTTGTTTTGGGGTTCTCGGTTAGAAAGTGCATCTGCAGCACATCTACCTCTCCCTTCTCATTCATGAGTCCGTTGGCATATACCGGTTTTTCATTTATGATGAATCCTACCGCCACTTCAAATGCTGCCTTCTTCTCACCCAGGAGCAAGGGTTTTACTACCTTTATGAAGGTTAACCTGAAAATACTTAGGTTGTCAATCTCTACAGGCTCTCCTTTTGCGTCAAGGAAGAAGCGCATGCCATAGTTGTATAAGTCCATCTTTGAGTAGCGCGTATAGGCTTTTGACAGGGCGGTCTCCTCCAAGGACTTCTGCACAGTCTGCGTAAAGGGGGGCTGACCGGGTTTTACCGCTAATGCTTGGCGGGGAGATAGTCCTGTTGCTAGCAGACTTACAGCCAGAATGGGCATAATTGTTTTTTTCATTTTAAGCATCTGTTTCGAGTACAAAAGTAAAGAAAAAGAATAGATGAAAGGCCGACTTGGGGCATAAATCGTACGTTTTCACAGGGTAAGGGCGGAGTGGAGTAGATTGTTAACCTCGTCAAGATGTGTGTAATTCTCTTGGAGTGGCTTAAAATAATGTCTACTTTTGCAGTTTTTTTAGAAACATTTATAATTAAACGACCACTTCAATGATCGGATTTGACTTTAAACCAAAGCTGATGCATACGCTGAAACGCTATGACAGAAGCACTTTTATGAACGACCTCATGGCCGGTATCATTGTGGGTATTGTGGCACTTCCATTGGCTATTGCCTTTGGTATTGCTTCAGGTGTATCACCCGAAACGGGTATTACTACCGCTATTGTGGCGGGATTCATCATCTCGCTGCTGGGAGGCAGCAAGGTGCAGATTGGCGGCCCTACGGGGGCTTTTATTGTGATTGTATACGGTATCATTCAGCAGTATGGGCAAGATGGGTTGATTGTGGCCACTATCCTGGCTGGAGTCATGCTGTTCCTGCTGGGGCTGTTTAAGCTGGGTACCATTATTAAATACATACCTTATCCTATTATTGTAGGCTTTACGAGTGGTATTGCGGTGACCATCTTTACCACGCAGATTAAGGATTTGCTGGGGTTAAGCATTGAGAAGGTGCCGGCCGACTTTATGGAGAAATGGGGAGTATACTTTGAGAACCTTTCTTCCATCAGCCTGCCTTCTGCGTTGGTAGGGCTTGGCAGCGTGGCGCTGATCGCTTACTCGCCCCGTTTCTCGAAGAAAATTCCCGGATCGCTTATTGCCATTATTGTAATGACAGCTGTGACCTATGTACTGAAGACTTATTGCGGAGTCACAGGCATTGAGACCATCGGCGATCGTTTTACCATCAATCCCGAGTTGCCTCAGGCCGAAATCCCTCCTATGAGCTGGGAGATTATAAAAGGTTTGTTTCCTGCGGCATTTACCATTGCCGTGCTGGGCGCCATTGAATCACTGCTTTCGGCTACGGTGGCGGATGGGGTGATTGGCGACCGTCATAACTCCAACCAGGAACTCATGGCGCAGGGAGTAGCCAACCTCGTGACTCCTCTTTTCGGAGGAATACCTGCCACAGGCGCCATTGCCCGTACCATGACTAATATTAATAACGGAGGGCGCACCCCCGTGGCAGGCCTTATCCATGCGGGAGTGTTGCTGCTTATACTTCTGTGTCTGGGCAGCCTTACGGCCCTGATCCCCATGTCGTGCCTGGCCGGTGTGCTGGTTATCGTATCCTATAATATGAGTGAATGGCGCACGTTTCGCGCCCTGTTGAAGAATCCGAAGGGCGATGTGGGTGTGTTGGTTATCACGTTTCTCCTTACCGTGATCTTCGATCTTACTGTGGCTATCGAGATAGGACTGGTCATTGCCTGTTTGCTCTTTATGCGCCGTGTGGCCGAGACCACAGATATCCATGTGCTCACCGATGAGATTAATCCCAATGAGGATACGGATGTGGAGCTTCGCGACGAAGAGTCCCTCCTTATACCTGAGGGTGTGAAGGTGTACGAGATCAACGGCCCTTACTTCTTTGGTATCGCCAATAAGTTCGAGGAAATGATGTCCATCATCGGCGATCATCCGAAAGTGCGCATCATCCGTATGCGTAAAGTGCCCTTCATTGATTCCACGGGTATTCATAACCTGACTAATCTCTGTATGATGAGTCAGAAGGAGAATACCGCCATTATCCTCTCAGGTGTGAATGAAAAGGTGCATGCCTCGCTCGAGAAAAGTGGCTTTAATGAGTTGCTTGGCGAAGAAAACATCTGTAGCCACATAAATATAGCTCTGGAACGCGCCCGGGAACTGGTGGATGTAACAGAAATGTAATATTGGTTGTTTTTATGTTATAAAACATACAATTAAAGCAAAATAACGGCTTGTTTTGATGATTTGCATCGGAATAAGCCGTATTTTTGTGCTGTAAAACATAAAAACAGAGTAATGTTATGAGAAAGTTTGAAGTTTTATTGAAAGATTGTATGCACGTATTTACTGAAAATACAATGCAGATGTGGGGTTACACTGTGACACAGAAGCCAACCCTTTTTGAGAACGAGAAAGAAAGCGCAAAGTAAGAACGACATCGAGTAGTAACAATTAAAAAGCATTAGTCATGAGAAAAGTAGACAATTTGTTAAAAGAGTGTATGCGCACTATTGGTGAAAATACACTGTTAATGTGGGGCTTTACTTATAAAAGATAAGTATCCCCTCTTTCTAAAAGAAGGTAAGAAAAGAGAGAGGCGACGTAACAGCCTTTCACTCAGATAACAACGAATTACCGCCGGGCTCCCCGGCGGTTTTTTTGTCCTCGCGTGACGGGGAAAAATCTCAGGCCTGCGTTCCGACAAACGTAGGCCTGAGATTTAAAAACACAGGGCTGAGATCCTCCAATCGCAGGCCTGTATTTTTTCGAAAAACTCGTGCCCATCAGTTGATAAATTGGTGCGCTCCAGTTGAAAAACTCGTGGGCATCAACTTATCAACTCGTGCGCACCAATTCTCGTGCGCACGAGTTCTGCTTTTTGGGCAAGAAAGTGCGGGAAGAACACGCGTAATCATAAAGTTTTATACTATCTTTGTCACGCTAATAAAGCAATATGGAATAGATTTATGATTACAATAGAACAACTTAAAGACGTGAAAGAGCGCACAGATGCGCTGAGGAGGTACCTTTGACATCGACCGGAAGTTAATTCAGGTTGAGGAAGAGCAGCTTCGCACCCAGGCGCCCGGGTTCTGGGACGATGCAAAAGCTGCCGAAGTTCAGATGCGCAAGGTGAAGGATCTGCAGAAGTGGATCAGCGGCTACAGAGAGATGGAAAACCTGACCGAGGAGCTGACACTGGCATTTGATTTTTACAAAGACGAACTGGTTACAGAGAAGGAAGTGGACGATATGTACGGCAAAGCCCGCCACACACTGGAGTCTCTGGAACTGAAGAATATGCTCCGTGAAGAGGCAGACCAGATGGACTGCGTGCTGAAGATCAACTGCGGAGCCGGAGGCACGGAAAGTCAGGACTGGGCCTCTATGCTCATGCGTATGTACATGCGCTGGGCCGAAAACAGCGGCTACAAGCTGGCCGTAAGTAACCTGCAGGATGGCGATGAGGCCGGTATCAAGACTGTGACTATGGAGATCTCCGGCGATTCCGCCTACGGCTACCTGAAGGGTGAGAACGGTGTGCATCGCCTGGTGCGCGTATCTCCCTACAATGCCCAGGGCAAGCGCATGACCTCCTTTGCCTCCGTATTCGTGACTCCGCTGGTGGATGATACGATCGAGGTTAACATCAGCCCCGCCAATATATCGTGGGACACCTTCCGTTCCGGAGGTGCCGGCGGGCAGAACGTGAATAAGGTAGAGTCCGGCGTACGCCTGCGTTACCAGTATAAAGATCCCTATACGGGTGAGGAAGAGGAAATCCTTATCGAGAATACCGAAACTCGCGACCAGCCCAAGAACAAGGAGAACGCCATGCGCCAGCTCCGCTCCATCCTGTATGACAAGGAGATGCAGCACCGCATGGAAGAACGCGCCAAGATTGAAGCCGGAAAGAAAAAGATAGAATGGGGATCGCAGATCCGTAGTTACGTGTTTGATGACCGTCGCGTGAAAGACCATCGTACCAACTACCAGACCAGTGATGTGGGTGGAGTAATGGATGGTAAGATCGACGATTTCATCAAAGCCTACCTGATGGAGTTTGCCGGCAAAGAAGACGAAGTATAAATAACCTATTATACATGTGTGGAGGTAGTGCTCCTTTCGATAAACTTAAAAAGAATTACCATGGGAAAGAAAAAGAAAAAACATTCATCCAGCCGTAATAAGGGTGGGAAGAAGCAGGCGCAGAAAGTACTTATCGGTATTACGATCGCCCTGTTGGCATTCGCTTTGATGATTACGTTCATCGCATCCTGACACGGCATGGCACGGGAAATAGAACGTAAGTTCCTGGTTGTAGGCGAATATAAGGAGATGTCATTCTCCCACAGCCGCATTGCACAAGGATACATTTGTTCCGGACGAGGACGTACCGTGCGCGTCCGTATCCGGGACGAGAAAGGCTACCTCACCATCAAAGGCCCCTCCAACGAGAGTGGACTGGGACGCTATGAGTGGGAAAAGGAAATCCCCCTTGCCGAGGCGCGCGAGCTTATGGACTTGTGCGAACCGGGTGCCATTGACAAAACCCGCTGGCTCGTAAAGAGTGGTAAACACACCTTCGAGGTGGATGAGTTCCATGCCGAAAATGATGGGCTTGTAGTAGCCGAAGTGGAGCTTTCACACGAGGATGAAACGTATGAACGCCCTCCTTTCCTGGGGCAGGAAGTGACCGGGGATGTGAGGTACTATAACTCTTTCCTGACAAAGTGGCCCTATACCACCTGGAAAGAATAGTGATATTTACTTTTGATATGTAGCAGGATGGAACGATTGTACTCATATCTTCCGCAGGAACTGATCAGCTTTGTGCTGGTCACACTCTTTTCATTGCTTATAGGTTTATCGCAAAGGCGACTGACTCTGCACAAGGAGGAGAAGACTCAGTTTGGAACGGATCGTACGTTTACCTTTATCGGTATTCTGGGTTACCTGCTTTATATTCTTGATCCGGGGGGCCTGTTTCCTTTTCTTGCGGGGGGAGGTGCCTTAGTGGCCATGCTGGGCATTAATTATTTCTTCCGCATGTTTCGCAAGGAAGAGTATGGGCTTACTACTATTATCATTGCACTTATTACGTTCTGCATGGCACCTCTGGTGTGCACGCAGCCTTCGTGGTTTTACATTATGGTAGTGGTGGTGGTACTGCTGCTCACCGAGCTGAAGGATACCTTCAAGGAGATCGCGGAACGTATGCGGCGCGACGAAATGATTACGTTGGCTAAGTTTCTTGCCATCAGTGGTGTGATGCTTCCCATCCTGCCCGATCAGGAGCTGATACCGGGCTCCGGACTTACGGCGTATTCGGTATGGCTGGCTACAGTGGTGGTATCGGGCATTTCGTATCTCTCCTATCTGCTTAAGCGGTATGTGTTTCGTGGGTCGGGCATCTTGGTGTCGGGCATTGTGGGGGGTATGTATAGCAGTACGGCTACTATATCTGTGCTGGCGCGCAAGTGCAAGACGGCTCCTGTCCATGAATTGCCGCGTTATGTGGCGGCCATGCTTGCAGCGGTGAGTATGATGTACATCCGTTTTTTGATTCTGATAGGGATATTCAGCACCTCTGTATTGGGATTTGTGTGGCCGTATTTGCTGGTGATGGTGCTAGTTACGGCGTCTTTGTCATGGATTGTATCGCGTAAATGGCGCCGGTTGGTGACTTCTGAAGAGGATGCAGAGGAAAACAGCAACCCATTAGAGTTCAAAGTGGCACTGATCTTTGCTGGTTTATTTGTACTCTTCACCTATCTTACGCAGTGGACGCTGACGTATGCCGGAAGCGGAGGGTTGACACTCCTCTCTGTAGCTGCCGGTTTCAGTGATATCACTCCTTTTGTGTTGAATCTTTTGGGTGGTACTTCCCAGGTGGCGCTCTCTTTAACGGTAGTGTGTATCATACAAGCTATCGTGAGTAATATTACGATGAACTTTTGCTATGCGTACTTTTTTTCAGGACGGCGTAAGGAGTTAATCCCTTCGCTTAGGTTTGGTTTCCTGACTGTGATAGGTGTGAATCTGACTTGCCTTGTGGCCTATTACTTCATCAACGCTTGTAGTATATAATATCTCGCGAAAAATATTTCTAATCCTACTTGACAAAAGAGTCATTTCAAAGCAACACCCCTTATGATGTGTTAAGACTATTTAACACGGGGGGGGGGATTTTTGAAAAATAGTGTATATTTTTGCAAAGACTTTAGTACCTTTTATTCCGTTGGGTATTAAAAGTTAAGCTTGTTGAGGCTGTTATCATCATGTAATGCGTTTTTATGAATATGATCGAAGAACCAGGGGATATGTTGCTAAAAACTATTGAGCAACTGAGAGAAGAGAACAGACTGTTAAAAGAGGAACTGCAACAAAGTAAAGCATGCAAAATAGATGGGTCAAAGAAGTATTGTGATCATCATCATCTAGTGACCCAATTATTCAAGGCAATGCCGGATATGGTAGCAATCTTTGATTATGAAGGTCATGTGCTTGATGTGATAGCCAACAATCATAGTGGTATTCCCACTGAAGAGCTGGTAGGAAAACATTTATCTTATGTGTTGAAAGAGGAATCCCATCAATTGATAGCACCTTTACAGGAGGCTAAGAAGACTGGTGAGATAGCACTAGGATTTCATCCTCTTACAGTGAATGGGGAAACCTTTTATTACGAAGACCGCGTATTACCGTTGGACGAGAACAGAGCGCTTTGCGTATTTCATGATATCACTATCCGCCACCAACATAAGCAAGAGATTGATGAATTGAATATGGTGCTGAGTGCCATCATTGAGAATCTTCCTGTATATTTGTTTGTGAAGGAAATCCATAACGGAATGAAATACGCCTACTGGAACCGCCTTTTTGCAGAGTCTTCCGGTATACCGCCCGAGAAAGTAATTGGGCACACTGATATCGATTTTTTCCCCAATAAGGATGATGCCCGCCAATTCATGGAAGATGATCGTCAGCTGATAGAGAGTGGGAAAGGCGAGGTAGAGTTCATAGAGGATTACGTTGCAGTTTCCGGAGAGAAGCGTATAGTACAGACTCGCAAACTGGTTACTCCGGTTTTACCTGGAGGCAAGCAACTGTTGATAGGTACCAGCATTGATATTACCAAGCTTAAAAAGGTGGAACGCGAGCTGGAAGAGGCCAAGGCCGAAGCTGAGCGTAACGACCAGTCGAAATCCCAGTTCCTTTCCAATATGGGGCACGAGATACGTACCCCGGTGAATGCGATTGTGGGGTTCTCAAACCTGCTGGCGGAAGTACAAGATGAGGCGGAACGCGAGCAGTATGTGCATATTATTGAAGCCAACTCTTCCCTACTGCTGAAGTTAATAGATGATATATTGGATATATCGAGGATAGAAGCCGGTAAATTGCAGCTGTCCCGCCAGGAGCTGAGCATGAACCGTTTGTGTGAGAACCTTTATATGATGCACGGGAAGAATGCTTCCGAAGGAGTATCTTTTGTATATGATATCCCTTCTGAGGAGGTGGTTCTTCATAATGACCCGAATCGTATTATGCAGGTGCTGACTAACTTCCTTACAAACGCCTGTAAGTTTACCTGCAGAGGGGAGATCCATTTTGGCTTTAAAGAGTCGGAAGAGGGAATGATTTATGTGTATGTGACGGATACAGGTACGGGAATTCCCGAAGACAGGCTGGCCAAAGTGTTTGATCGTTTTGTGCGCCTGGATCATGAAACCAGTGGAACGGGTTTGGGCCTTGCCATCTGCAAGATGATTATTGAGCACATGGGCGGTCAGATCGGAGTCACTTCTACCCACGGGGAAGGAAGCACGTTCTTCTTCACGATTCCCAGAAACTGAATGGGTGAGTAAACAAATGAGGAGATGCTATGGCCGCATCTCCTCATTTGTTTTACAGGTTCTTCTTCCAGAAATCCATCATGCTCTTTCGCATGTGTAGGGTAGTTCCTTTCCTTTCGTTGATACCGTGACTGCGCATGGGATAGGAGAGTTGCGAGAAGATCTTACCGTATTTTACCAACTCATTCACCAGCATTTCACAGTTCTGATAGTGCACATTGTCATCTCCTGTACCGTGAATGATCAACAGGTTGCCTTCCAGCCCTTCTGCCCACGAAATAGGTGAGCCTTTCCGATAGCCTTCCGGGTTGTTCTGAGGCGTATTCATGTAACGCTCCTGATAGATGGTGTTGTATAGGCGCTGGTCAGCTACGGCAGCTATGGCAATTCCGGTGCGGAATACTTTGGGGTACCGGAACATGCAGTTCAGCGTTTGGCTGCCTCCTCCACTTGATCCGAAGATGCCAATGCGAGCGGCATCCAGGAAGGGGTATCTACTTGTCATATCGGTAATGCCTTGTGCCTGGTCCTCACAGGAGAAGGTGCCCACCTCTCCGTAGATGCACTTGCGCCATTCGCGTCCGCGCGGGCTGCGGGCACCGCGATTCTCTATGCTTACCACAATGTAACCTTGGCTGGCCAGATATTGTTGCCATAGTAAGTCGCCCTCTTTCCATGCGTCCTGTACGGTGGCTCCCCACGGTTCGCCATATACTTCAATAATAACGGGGTACTTCTTGGCAGGGTCGAAATCAACCGGCTTTAACATCCAGGCATCCAGCATAAGCTCGCCTGATTTTACTTTGAGGAATTCTTTCCGGTTCAGGGCCAAAGCATTATACTGCTCCTTTGCCTTGCTGTTGTCGGTGAACAGGTGCACGGATTTGTGCGCGGGGAATGATACCATGTCGATAACCGGTGGGGTGTATGCGTTGCTGTAGGTGTGTACCGCCCATCGACCGGTGGGCGAAACGTAGTAGCTGTGCTGTCCGGCCTGTTCGGCAGGGCTTACCCTTTTAGCGGTTTCTTTTCCGGAGAGTGAGGTCTGGTACAGGTAACGCTGGGTAAAGTTCTCTGGCGAAGCGATGAAATAGAGCAGTCCTTTTTGAGTGTCAATGCCTTCAATGCTGATGCAGTCGAACTCACCACGGGTGATGGGTGCAATCTGCGAACCGTCTCTGCTGATGCGGTATACATGCCTCCAGCCGCTTCGTTCACTTTCCCAGGTGAAGTATTTGTTGTCTTCCAGCCAGGTGATGTTATCGTTTGTATCCAGCCAGGCGGCATCTGTTTCGGTGAATATATTGGTGGGCTCTGTTTTACCAATCGCAATTGTCCATACGCGGTTCGTATTCTGCGCACGATTCATCTGCTGGATAAACAGCTCGTTGGCCCCGGGGATAAAGTCCAACCGTGGAATGTAGTTCTCACGCGGATCGCCAGGAATCGATATCCATGTGGTGGTGCCTCCGTTTGCGGATACATAGCCCACCTTCACGGCTGAGTTTGTGGTTCCTGCTTTGGGGTAGGGGAAGCGGATGATTTTAGGATATAGGGAGTCTATATTATTAATGATGTCGAACACACCCGTGCCGTCCGTGTCGCTTTGCCAATAGGCGATGTATTTGCTGTCGGGACTCCAGCGGAATCCGTCGCGACACCCGAACTCTTCTTCATATACCCAGTCGAATGTACCGTTTATGATTCGCTTATTTCCATCTGTGGTGATGGGCTGGATGGTTCCAGTTTCCACATCTTCTGCATAGATGTTATTGGAAGATACATAGGCCACCTTCTTCCCGTCGGGTGAGAACTTGGCAAACATCAGAGAGCTCTCAGGAAAGGTTTTTCCTAATTGGCTCAATCGTCCGCTTTTGAGGGAGAGCACCCAATAGTCGCCCCGTGTATCATACCTCCATACTTTCTTTGTATTGGTATAAATCAGCGCACAGCTATTGTCCTTGTTCCAGGCAAGGCTGCGTACATACAAGGCTTTGCCGTTCTCCGGGTTGCGGAGCATGGTTGAGGGGATCAGCACCTCACGCTTATTATCTTTGGCGTGATAGGCGGTTATCTCCGTTCCCCCGTCTGCAGACTGTTCAATGCGTGAGTAACGTTCGCCATCTTTTAGCCAATTGATAGAAGGGGCATATTCTGTTTGAACCAGCTGTCCCTGTACAAGTCTTTCTAGTGTAAACTCTGATTTCTTCTTGCCTTCTTGTGCATAGAGGCTGCATCCGGTTGTCAGGAGCAGCATGGTCAATAGGTACGATAATGATTTCATTTCTTATTCTTGTATATACATACTGCAAAGGTAACAAATTTGTATTACAGAATTAAGGGATTGTGAAAAAGAAGGGAGGCAATCCGGATAAATATCCAAATTGCCTCCCTAGGGTGCGGCTGAAGGGACTCGAACCCCCACGTCGCGAGACACCAGATCCTAAGTCTGGCGCGGCTACCAATTACGCCACAGCCGCAATGCGTTCCTTATCGCTAAGGTTTCTTTTGCGGTGCAAAGGTAGTTATTCTTTTTTAAAAAGCAAAGGAAACGGATAAATTAAGGAGCTGTCTAAAATAATTATCTGCCTCTCTTCTCCTTCTGCGGGTGAACTGGCAGAGAGGAGGGGAGAAGCAGATAATAGGGATAGTATGCCTTACAGAGGTTGCACCCGGCCGGGCAAAACCCTGTTGGGTATGGTTACTGGATGATTACTTTGATCCTTTCTTCTATTCCTGCAGCGCACACTTTTACGATATATGCACCTTGGGGCAGAGTCAATGAATAACTGTCTGAGATATTAGATACGGTAGAAACCATTCCTCCTATGCTGTAGATAGTAATCTCAGAGTTTTCGGGAAGATTCTCCAGGTAAAGGATACCGTTGTTGTTGAATGCCTCAACAGTCAGTACCTTTATATAGGCGGATCCATCGTCTGTGATAGAGCTGTCGATCTTCTCCAGCTCTTCTCCGGAAAGAATCACCCAGCGCTGCAGGGTACCTGCATTGGTAATATCAAACTGGCCTGCCGAGGTGGTTTTGTTCGAGCTTGCTACCAGACAGTAGGGCTTCTCAGCTGCAGTAGGATAAATAATGTAGTATCCTCTCTTGGAAAGCTTCTTTCCGTCTACGCCTACTGATGCAGATGTGCGGCCTCCCATAAGCTGGAAGTAGTTGGCTGTTACAGGGCTTTCGCGGTTTATCAGTTTGATACCGTTGCTGCCTGTATTTGCATAATTGAACAACTTGCCTGTAGCGGCATTCTGGATGGTGTAGTAGCATTTCACAGGGTCGAAGGTAAGATACCAGGCGGCGCTGTCATTTACGGATGCTTCGTACGAACTCATTTTGCGGTATACCAAGGTACTGTTGCTGCCTTCTATCACGAAAGAGGTGTCGCGTCCGGCACTTACATCTTCATTCTTGATATAGTATTTCACACCGTCAGTATGTTCAAAAGTATAGGCAGGTGTGGTGAACTTACCTGTAGGAGTGGGTAGACCATCTTCACCAAGACCTTGGGTGATGAGCGCATTCATCGTGTAGAGCCACTCTGTACCCAAATCTTCGTGCGCACCATTGATACCGTAAGGCCATGAGTGGGTGCCGTCACCGGCCATCTGTGCTCCGGAGCTGCCGTCCATGAAGTTGAGCAGGTCGTTGGCTCTGTAGCCTTGCCATTTGCCGCTTACTTTCAAGGGAGAACCTGTGGTATTAGTCCAGTACCAGTGCTGACCCACACCGATGGTATGCCCCATTTCGTGCAGAGCGGTACCTGTCTGTTGATAGCTGGAGCTCGGGCCGAAACGCATCCAACCTCCGTAAGAAGCCTCGGCGGTGGGAGTTCCTGAACCGTAGTTTACAGTTAGCCCGAGGCCCTTAATGCTGGTATAAGAGTTGTAATATTCCACGGCCGACTTCATAGCCGCATCTACACGAGTTCTATCGGCATCAGGAAATCCGGATACCATGTTATAGGTGGTAGTACCTTTTGGGATGGTGATCACCTTTATCACATCACCGTAGCCTACTGCATAGGTAGAGGTGATGGCATACGCGCGCATATAGTATACGGTGGAGGGTTGCAGGTCGTCGATACGGAACAAGGTGGTACCTGTGCCGAATGTCTTGCTGCTGCGATTGTCCAGTATGCTGGGGTTGGGGTCTGTGCTCCAGCATATTCCGCGTTCAGTGGATGTGCCGGTGAAGGTTCCTCTCAGGAATGCGGTGGTAGAACCACGGGCGTACTGTGTGTTGGTAACTACCTTGGGAGCTGTACCGGTGCCATTGGCCAGGCGGAAGGAGAATACAGCCGTATTCAGGGCTGCTGTGGCGTTATTGGTGCCTTCTAAGGTAGTATCCAGGTTGTTTTCGGCGGTTTTTGCCGTCTCAATGTCTTCTTGCAACTGTTGTACGCTGGCTGCGTTTCCACCGCCTTCATATACAACTGCTGCTGCGTCAATAGCTGCCTGCAACGCAGTGAAGGCAGTGGAAGAGGCTTTTGCAGCACTGATGACATCGGCCAGGCGGAAGCTTATGCTTGAGAGGGCAGTTACTACCAATGGGTCGGCAGTCACTGCCTGCTGTCCTTGTTCGATGGCGGCACTCAACTCTGTAGCTACGGCGGCATGCATCTTATTGGGAACAAGTTCTTGTGCGGCGGCAATCAGTTCGGATACCTGGGCGGCGGCTGCTGCATTGTCGGTACCTTCGTAGAAGAGACGGAAGTCGTCAAACAGAACCCAGTAGCCAGTTTGTTTGAATTCGCTTCTTGCTCCGATGGTGAGTGTAGCGCCCTTGTCCAGTATGATGTTGGAGATAGAGGTTACATAATATGCGCTATCTGCATTGTTGAACATGATCTCGGCTCCACCCATGGTGTTTACGTATCCGTTAGAGTTGCCTGATCCTGAGTATTTATGCTTGTAGATAGAGGTGAAAGGAACGGTTCTTTCCGGGAAGCTGCTGCTGTTTGCGTAGAAGCAGGCGTATATTTTCTCGGTTCCGGCACGATAAGCTGCTCCGGAGTCGTTTCCTTTGGGGCGTTCAAAGCCACGCATCTGCAGAGTGTATTTTCCGGCGGGCAGGCCTTTGACAGTCTGGTACATGTCGAACGTCTTCTCGTAGAACTCTGCGGAGTGGTAGTTGATCGTTCCTGTGTTGCTCCATCCTGTTCCGGTATTTTCGTCAAAACCAGGGTTGGTAATGTACGAAGTCATGTCAAGCGGTTTTTCGCTTGTAGCGTTGAGGAGTTTGTAGTCGAAGATAGCCTGAGTCAGGTCGGCCTTTGCCTTGTTCACATCTTCAAATGACTCGCTGCTGAGGAATGACTCGGCGGTAGTGATGGCCTGCAGGAAATCAGCCGCAGCGTTTCCGGAAACGGAATACAAGGCCTTTGCCTCATCGATAATGGTCTGTAATCCTTCTACGTCGGTTACTTCATAGGCTTCAAAGAGCGAGAAGTTATCGAAGCCATACTGGTTGTTCAACCAACGGAAGCGTGCTACTACATACGAATATGTGGGGCTTGAGTTAGTAAAAGCCACTGTATTTAGTGTCCATTGGTTATTGGCTGCTATTTGAGAGGCATTGATCAGCACTTTTGGCTCTGTCGAGGCGGTTTTGTTATTGGTAAGGGAGATCTTCAGATATTCTGCATTCGCTGCCGTTGTTGTCGTCAGGTACTTCACATAGTAAGATAGTACATAAGTTTTTCCGGAAGCAATACTCCACCCTGTTCCAATGGAACTGGTAGCACTGGAGCTTCCGTTTACAGTTCCTACAAGGAATTTCGAGTCGTCTACTCCGCCGGTGGCCTCAATCTTGAAGTTGTCCGAGCTGAGCGTAGCGGCCGAGGTGCTGGCATCCGTCCAGTTGGTGAATCCATCCTCAAACCCGGGGTTTGGGATCAAGTTGGTACCTTTAATGACATACCTTGTGGTATTCACGGTTACCGTATCGCCCGCCTCATAGGCCTGTGCAGAAAATGCAGTGCTTATAAGGAAAGCCAAAACAAAAGAAAAACGTAATAAATGTTTCATCTTTGAGCTTTATTGGTTATTTAAGGAAGTCTGATATCTTGGTTATTGTTGCCTGCAGGAAAAGACTTCCTCTATTTTCCTGCGGGCAATTCTGAGTATTTGGTTTCTAATTTCTGTTTAGGGAGTGTAGAGCTCACCCACCACCAACTTGTCGCCCGTGAGATCTATCTCAAACAACTTGGGCACTCGAACGTAACGTCCGTTTATATCCGTATGGCTGTGTACAGACATGAGCCACTTGCCTTCGAGGGTTTGGAACAGCATGCCGTGTCCGTAGTTGGGTGGGGTAATGGGATCTTTCTCTTGGATCCAAGGGCCTGCCAGCGTACCGCTTGCTGAGTATACTACACCTTGTGTATAGATCTTATCGATCCAGCTTGTCCATATCATGCCCAATCGTCCGCTTCCGGTGCGGAACAGGTAGGGGCCATCCGTTACTTCGTTGGGGCCGTCGCCTCTGCCGTTGCGGCTCCAGGGGCTTTCGCTGGCGCGGAACATGAGCTTTCCTTCGCCTACGGAGCCACTGAGGTCGGGCTTCAACTCTATCATTTCCATGGTGCCGTCTATGGCCTGCAGCCATTCATAGCAGTAGATCATGTAGGGCTTCCCGTTTGTATCTACCCAGAAGGTACCGTCGAGTGTAGGCTTGTTGGGGGGCAAATAGATGGAATCCTGCATGGGCACGTAGGGGCCATCGGGTTTATCACTTACCAGAACATGGCTGGCGCGACGTTCTATGGGTGTGCGGCGTACGGTGTCAATCTTGACAGCCTGGTTGGTAAAGGTGGCAAAGTAATAATATTTGCCTTTGTAAGCGTGCAACTCTGCTGCCCAGATCATAGGACGAGGACCCATCCAGGAGGTGGAATCAGTCTTGGCCACGTGATACGGGCCGTTCCATAGTTTCAGGTCTTTGCTCTTCCAAAGCATACCGCCGGTACCAGTCATGTAGTACATTTGCGTGGCTTTATCGGCCAGGATACAGGGGTCACTCAAGCGGATGGAATCCAGAGGAACATTCATGCGGGGTTGCTGGGGTCGGCGCTGTGCTGATAAGGACAGCGAAACACACAGGCAGATAATCAGGCTAAGCCATAGTTTTTTCATGATGTAGAATCCTTAATAAAATGGTCAAATTGATAAACGTGGCAAAGCTATATAAAAAAACGGAAATCAAAGCATATTTATACTGATTTTTTGCGTTATAGCTCTCCCTTTCGGCGAGGGGAAGAAATAAATGTGTAGGGTTGTTTTACCAGAGTCGGAACTCTGTCAGCTTGTTGTAAGCAGTATCAATGATGTGATCGCGGTGCTCCTCAAAGTCCTCCGGTATACGGATGGAGGCGGATATATCGGGCTTCATGCCGAACTCAAGTTGCTCCCCTTTGGCATTGAGCATGGGGCTGGCCGAGAAACGTACCTTCCAGCCGTTAGGCAGTTCGGAGGAGAAGGGCAGGCCGCTTCCACCTCCGGTATTATCACCCATCACCAATACATGCGGCAGGGTGCGCATGCAGCTCACAAACCAGTTGGTAGCACTGAAGCACCGCCGGTTGGTAAGAACAATGGTGGGGCGCAGCCACCGCATCCCTTCTGCGGGGTCGATATAGATAGGCTCAGGCTTGGAGAAATCGCTGTGCCCCTTGCCTGTTTTGTGGAGGATGTATCCGGCTAGGAAGCGTTCGTTCGTAAAATGTTCCACCAGGCGGTTGGTATAGGTAAGTACGCCTCCGCTGTTGCTACGCACATCGAAGATAAGACCTTTGCATCTGCGCATATAGTACAGAGTTTCGTCAATGTTGGCATCTCCTACTCCGGAGTTGAAGCTGCCGTAGTAGATATATCCGATGCTGTCGGGCAACAGGATGGTGTATTTCATTCCGCCGGCTATGTGGTAATCGGTACCGATATAATAGCGTTGCAGGTCTTCGTAAAAGTTGGTAGGATAGTCCTCGTACCAGCTCCAGTACCGGCCCATGTCGTGAGAAGAGTACAGGTTCACGTGCCCATCCTTCAGTTCTGCCAGCATATTGGCCAGCACGTCAAAGAGTTTGTAGCGACTCATCTCCGGCTTAATCTGTGCCGCGTATACGGAGTGTATAGAGTCCCAGTTGATACCTTTGTAATCCAGAAAGCAGTACTGTTCATCCACAATTCTCCATAGCGCCTCGAAGTTATCGGAGGGTGTGTCGTTGTACTTCTCCTCGTCAATGCAGGAGGTACACAGCAGCAGGGCGGCCAGAAGGGATAGGATGGATAATCTGAATAGTCTGAACATCTGTATGTGAGGGTGTTGAAGTTTATAATTTCTTGAACCGATGCACGATGCCGAGCATGAAGATGTGTGACCACTGGTGGTATTTCAGGTCGTTCACACTTGTCTGACGGATGTCAGCCACATAGCTAAGGCGTAGGGTACCCTTCTTAAAAACGGGAAAATCGAATGATAGGTGTTGCCACAGTGAGGGCTGGTTGCCCGGCCATCCGAAGCGTACTACTCCGTCACTGTTGCCCAGCGTGAAGATCTCATAATAAGATTGCCCGTAGTGGGGTGAAAAGAAAGCACCCATTAATGGGGCAAAGAGCTGGTAACGCACGGTAGCTTTTCGCTCTTTGATATGGAAATCGTATGAAGCCATACCGGTAACTCCTACTCCGGCTCCCAGTTTTAGTGCTACAGGGTTATTGCCATTGGCCATATTATAGATGAGGCCGCCTTCACCATAAAGCTGTGCCCCAGCCAGAATATTCAGGTTGGATACAGGGACATTGAAGTTGTACAGGTATCCCCAGCGCCACTCACCCATACCGGTCATCTCGGTGTTGTCCTCGGAAGGGTGCTTGGTGTAGGAAAAGAAGCCTTGGAACAGGCTCTGACGCAACCACCTGCGCTCGTGCCATGAATGAATGGCTGGCATGGCTTCACGCATGGCACGAAATTCGATGCCGTGATATGCTTGTGGGGAGAGATAGGTATCATAGACATTGGCCCACCCCAATCCGTAACTGGTGGTACGAAGCTGTGCATAATCACAACAGCCTATCCAGACCATGGAATCAGTACGCTGTGTTTGTGCCTGAAGCAGATTTAAGCTCAAGCACAGACTACATATATATAAGATACTTCTCTTTCTGAATTCCATCGGAATTAAGTATATGTGTGATAAACCTTAGAACAGGCTTAATTGTTCGCCCTCTTCGGTTTCTTTTGGTTCGGCAGGGTTTTCTCCTTCTTCATTCTCTTCAGGTGTCAGTACTTCCTCCTCCTCTTCTTCGGTGATAAGTTCTGTCAGGGCTGCCATTTCGTAGGTGGTAATGCGCTTGCCTTTGGCTTTGAAACCCTTTACGGAAATGAATTCTGTGGCGTCAATAAGCAGCGGTTCGCGGAAAGAGTCGCCTCCTCCAAAGGCTGCCTCAAACTGCGGCGCACGGCGACACGACAGGAGGATGAGCTGGTTCTTCGGATTCTCGCCCAGGTAGTTCTGCTTCTTCAGGGTGGCTTCCAGAAGGAAGCGTTTCAGGTAGGGCATATTCTGCTGGTCGGCATCGTAGAGGGCGGCGGTCCACACCTTGTGGGCGTTGAACTTCTCAATGACTAGGATGTCGCCTTCGTAGTGATTGCTTTGGTCAAAGTCGGTCAGGTAGAAATCGCCGCTGCGGAGTACCACCAGGATGCGATCTTCGCTGTGAAACTCGCCCAGGTATTCCCCGCGGCCGTCGTAGTTGATACGCAGTACGTCACGGTCAAACCATACGTTACGGCCGCCCAGGGTGGAGCCGCCGTGTTGTTTCAGGGTAATCTTGAGCACGTCGTTACGCGTCAGCAGGTTGCCCATAGACTGCCGTCCCTTGATGGCCAGGGTACTGAAGTCGATCTCAAAGATTTGTTTCTTGATGCGCGGGTTGGGCTTGAGGGTTACCTTGATAATCTCGGCCTCGCCGTTAGGGTTGGCGGTGAAGTATACGATGCGTGATCCGGCGGTGCCCTGTGTCAGGTCATATTCACGGTCGCGCGTCATGGTGGTCACAGCAAAGCGTTTCATAAAATGAGCGCCTTGCTTTCCGTCACGGTACACCACGTTGTATACGGAGCGCTTGTCGTTCTTCTTGAAGATATTGACGTACAGGATATTCTTGCCTATAAAGAGTTTCTCTTGTACGCGTACCACTTTGTACTTACCGTCACGGTAGAAGAGGATTACATCGTCGATATCCGAGCAGTTGGCCACAAATTCATCCTTCTTCAGTGTGGTGCCGATGAAACCTTCCTCGCGGTTGATGTACAGCTTCTCGTTGGCTTCGGCTACTTTGGCGGCTACGATGGTATCGAAGTTGCGCAACTCGGTGTGGCGGGGGAACTTACTTCCGTACGTATCTTTTAGGTGGACGAACCAGTCTATGGTATACTCCACCAGGTGCGCCAGGTGGTAGTCGATCTTGGCAATCTCATCCAGGTAATGGGCAATCAGCTCTTCTGCTTTCTCTGAGCTAAACTTCAGGATGCGGCGCATGCGGATTTCCATCAGGCGCAGGATGTCGTCCTTTGTCACCTCGCGGATGAATTGGGGGTAGAACGGGGTGAGGCGTTCGTCGATATGATCGCAGGCGGCATCCATCGAGGCGGCCTGTTCAAATTTGCGGTCTTTATAGATGCGTTCTTCGATGAAGATCTTTTCCAACGAGGCAAAGTGGAGCTGCTCCTGAAACTCGGCTTTCTTGATTTCCAGTTCGCTGCGCAGCAGTTCCATTGTGCGGTCCGAAGAGTGGCGCAGCAGGTTACTTACGGCAAGGAAGTAGGGGCGTTTCTCGTTGATGATGCAGCAGTTGGGCGAGATACTGATTTCGCAATCGGTAAAGGCGTACAGCGCATCGATGGTCTTGTCGCTGGAGGCGCCGGGTGCCAGATGTACCAGGATCTCTACCTCTGCGGCGGTGTTGTCATCTACCTTACGTACCTTAATTTTGCCTTTGTCCACTGCTTTGAGGATGCTCTCAATGAGGGCGGTGGTGGTTCTTCCATAGGGTACTTCGGTAATGGCGAGGGTTTTGTTGTCTACCTTGTTGATCTTGGCGCGTACTTTCACGTTGCCACCTCGCTCGCCGTCGTTGTAGCGGGATACGTCAATGCTGCCGCCAGTCAGGAAGTCGGGGTAGAGTTTGAACTCTTCTCCGCGCAGGTAGGCCACGGCGGCGTCGCACACTTCACAGAAGTTATGCGGCAGGATTTTGGAGGAGAGGCCCACGGCGATACCCTCTACGCCCTGTGTCAGGAGCAGCGGGAACTTCATGGGCAGGGTTACGGGTTCTTTCTTACGGCCGTCATAGGAGAGTTGCCATTCGGTCACCTTGGGGTTGTACACCGCCTCCAAGGCAAACTTGGAGAGGCGTGCTTCGATGTAACGCGGGGCAGCAGCGCTGTCGCCCGTCAGGATGTTACCCCAGTTTCCCTGGCAGTCGATAAGGAGGTCTTTCTGTCCGAGCTGTACCAGGGCATCACCGATGGAGGCATCGCCATGCGGATGAAACTGCATGGTGAATCCCACGATATTGGCTACCTTGTTGTACCGCCCGTCGTCCAGTTCCTTCATGGCATGCAGGATACGGCGCTGTACGGGCTTCAACCCGTCGTCGCAGTGGGGCACGGCACGCTCCAGGATCACGTACGAAGCGTAATCCAGGAACCAGCTTTGGTACATCCCGCTCAGGTGATGTTTCACTTCTTCATCCACCTTTTGGGCGGGCTTGTAATCGGAGTGTCCTTCCGGGGCGGTTTCTTTTTCCTCTTCCATAACTGCGGATTGCTACCTCTTTATACTATAAAAATACGTAATGTGCACGCAAAAATACGAATTTATTTGTTTTTTTTGCTTTACTTTGCACGCGAATATGAATTAATTAACAGTATTTGAAGAGTATAATGGCACAGCAAGAAGACGTTTTTAAGAAACTGGTGTCGCACTGTAAGGAATATGGCTTCGTATTTCCCTCCAGTGAGATTTATGACGGCCTTGGCGCAGTATATGACTACGGCCAGATGGGTGTAGAGTTGAAAAATAATATCAAGCGCTACTGGTGGGAGAGTATGGTGAAGCTTCACGAGAATATCGTGGGTATCGACTCCGCTATCTTTATGCACCCTACCATCTGGAAAGCCAGCGGTCACGTAGATGCATTCAACGACCCCCTCATTGATAACAAAGACAGCAAGAAGCGTTACCGTGCCGATGTGCTCATCGAAGACCAACTGGCTAAGTACGACGATAAGATCAACAAGGAAGTAGCCAAAGCCGCCAAGAAGTTCGGCGAGTCCTTTGACGAAGCCCAGTTCCGCGCTACCAACGGGCGTGTATTGGAGCAGACCGCCAAGCGCGAAGCCCTGCATACCCGTTTTGCAAAAGCCCTGAATGACAGCAACCTGGAAGAACTCCGCCAGATCATCCTCGACGAGGAGATTGCATGCCCCATCAGCGGCACCCGCAACTGGACGGAAGTACGCCAGTTCAACCTCATGTTCAGCACTGAAATGGGTTCTACCTCTGAGGGTGCCTCCAAGATATACCTTCGCCCGGAAACGGCACAGGGTATCTTCGTGAACTACCTGAACGTGCAGAAGACCGGCCGTATGAAGATTCCTTTTGGTATCGCCCAGATCGGTAAAGCTTTCCGTAACGAGATCGTAGCCCGTCAGTTCATCTTCCGTATGCGTGAGTTTGAGCAGATGGAAATGCAGTTCTTTGTGCGTCCCGGCGAGGAGCTCAACTGGTTTGCCCAGTGGAAAGAGACCCGCCTCAAATGGCACAAGGCCCTTGGCTTTGGCGATAGCAATTACCGCTACCACGACCATGACAAGCTGGCTCACTACGCCAACGCCGCTACCGACATCGAATTCCTTATGCCCTTCGGCTTCAAGGAAGTGGAAGGTATCCATTCCCGTACCAACTTTGACCTCTCCCAGCACGAGAAATTCTCAGGAAAAGGTATCAAATACTTCGATCCCGAGCTGAACGAAAGCTACGTGCCTTACGTAGTAGAAACCAGTATTGGTGTGGACCGTATGTTCCTCAGCATCATGAGTGCCTCGTACAAAGAAGAACAGCTGGAGAGCGGCGAATCCCGCGTAGTACTGAAACTCCCCGCAGCCTTGGCTCCCGTGAAACTGGCCGTATTGCCGCTGGTGAAGAAGGATGGTCTGCCCGAAAAGGCTCGCGAGATCATGAACAACCTCCGCTTCCTCTTCAACTGTCAGTATGACGAGAAGGACAGCATCGGTAAGCGTTATCGCCGGCAGGATGCCATCGGTACTCCGTACTGTATCACCGTAGACCACCAGACGCTGGAAGATGGTATGGTAACCCTGCGCGACCGCGACACCATGCAGCAGGAACGCGTAACTATCAGCAACCTGGCTTCTCTGCTGGAGGAAAAGGTAAGCCTGACCAGCCTGCTGAAGAAACTGATCTAAACAGTATTGCATAAAGACTTGAACGAGGCTGCCCACGGGCAGCCTCGTTTTGTTTTCGCTTCACCCGGAAGTATGGGGCTTAGCGGATGTCTATTTCACTTTGTTTTTCACAACCCTCCACGTTCCACTATTCTCTGAAACCCTTTGCAGGAAAGGGTTTCAAGGTGGAGGAACTTCATTGGAAGTCCTTCCACAAGAGATTCCAGAGGCATTAGTGGAAGGAGTGGAGGGGGTGTAGGAGGGGAAAGAAACCTAGGCCTGTGTTTTCAAATTTCAGGCCTGACTTTATGCAATCTCAGGCCTGAGATTATGCGACTCGTGGGCACCAGATTTCATGCGCACGAGGCAACTATCTGGTGGGCACCAATCTTTCAACTGGTGCCCATGAGTTGAACAATTCGTGCGCATCAGTTTTCGGGGGTAAGTTTTGAAGTGGAGGCACAACGTTCCACTCCGAAACGCCTTGTGGAAAGGGCTTTTCGAAGGGTAGTGGAACCTTCGTGGAGGGTTGTGGGAGGTTATATCCCAAAGCAAACCGTCCTTGTTTCAAGAATAGAAACAAGGACGGTTTTTTCTTTTAAAAGGGACTTAGAATTCAGCCTCTTTACCAACACATTTTTTTAATCTGTCCAGCTTTTTTGGGGTCACTTCAAAACCTTTTCGCTGCTGCCATCCTTATACTTCACGATATTGATTCCTTCCTGAAGTGCCGGAATACGAATACCATTAATATCATAAATAGCAGTTGGCTCTAAAGGATCACCAGAGGGAGCCAAGGTGTCTGTACCCGTCCCACCACTTGATTTTATTACTGCTTTCTCCAGTTTGATATAATCGAAGAAGAGGAACGCATTCGTAGTAGATGTGCTGCCGGCAGCTACGTATCCGAGTGATAGGGTTACACTCGACTGCGTATCAAGTGTGAACTCTTCCATCGTCTTGATGTGCCAGGCACCGGTAGGCAGAGAGGAAAGACCGTCATAAACCGCTGCTTTCGTACCTATCTTGTATCCGCATCTGCTTGCAAATGAAGCTGCAGGATTCGCCGCATTATAGACTGCATAGGAGATACGGTAACTGCCCTCGGGTAGAGTCACAGCCTGGGTGTAATAGTTGTCTTCACTCCATCCCTGATTGATACTCAGTACGCCACCAGCAGCCTTTCCCTCTGCATTCAAAGCGGGTACCGTCTGGCCATTGATCGTTCGCCCTGAGCCAACTTTCAAGACTCCTCCGCATCCCCAGCCACCAAGAGTTGTGGTCTTCCAGGATGTTACGGCCTTATGGTTGGCAGCGCCCACTGCAAGATTCGCGCTGAGGAAGTCGGACTCAATATCAAAATACTGATTCTTGATAATATCGTCTTCCATATCTACCCACACGATCTCCTCACCGCCATCGTCTACATTGCTCATGTCGGCCTGTTCCAGCATCACATAGTCGAAGAAGAGGTAAGGGTTTGCAGTGGATATGCCTCCTGCCGAAGTGTAACCAAGGGAGAGGGTTATTTCTGTATCTTCGAGGAGTGTAAACGGAGTCAGTTCGGATGTACGCCACGAACCGGCTGCGAGCGATGTGATATTGTCGTATACAGCCGCCCGGGATCCAATTTTGTATCCGCACAGATTACCAAATGTGCCCGCATTTGCCATGTTATATACGGCGTATGAAAGTCGATAGGTTCCGGCAGGCAGGGTTACTTTCTGGGTGTAATAGTTCTGTCCGCCCCATCCCTGAGTGACGCCAAGGGCACCACCGGATACATTTCCTTCCACATCTTTAGCTGGAGATTTCTGACCATTGAGTGTATAAGAAGAGCCTATCTTGAATACGGCACTCGAACTGTTTCCATCAGTACTGGTTGTAGTCCACCCTGTCACTTTCTTGTGATTGGCTGCTCCATTTGAAACATTGGCAGTCTGAAAATCACTAGTGGTGTCAAAATTGTGGTTCACTACATAGGTACTTGTTACGTCATTCCATATTGCCTTCTGGGAGATGACGAGGGTTGTGGCTGTATTTGAGTATCTCGGAGTCTTGTTGCCTATTGGATAAATGGCGATGCGGTACGTGTTTGTTCCGTTCTTGGGAGTGTCTACAAAGGTGTAGCTTGCTCCGGCCTTCGCGTTCATATCTTTCAATTCAACCGAAGCCACATATACGTACTGCGTGGAGCCGGGACGCTTGCAGAACACGGCCATGGAGTCGAGCATGTCGCCGTTTGGATCATTCCAGCTCAGTTGAATCGTGTGTGACTCGCTGTCGAACTTGGTAGCCAGATTGGATGACGCACGATATACCACTGTAGGAACTTTCTCCAGGGAAGCATTGTAGCCTAACCCGTCGTTCATATTAGCATAATACGTTCCAAGGGTCGATACCGTTCCACTGCGATCGAGTTTAGAGGCGTCCGCTTCCCAGTTCCAGTAGGCATAGCGCTCTACATATTTCGAAGCGTTTAGTAAATCCAGAATAGGCTTTGTGCCATTATAGCAAGCCTGCTGATTCGCTGCTGAGAACGAGTTCTTTCCGTCAGGAGCAGCTGAAAAGATTCCATTATTGTTCCAACTTGCTCCCCATACCCACTCGGAAATCCAGATAGGACGGTTTCCGTAGCTTGAGTAGTAGTTATTTATGTTATTAAATGATCCGGATGCCCAGTAGCAGTGCAGGTCGAGCAAATCGCAACGCCAACCGCGTGCATCAATAGAATCAATAAATGCGCGGAGGTGGCCCATACTTCCGTCGTGCGATGTCTCAGAAGCCAGACGCATACCTGTACGCATCAGGTTCTGCCAGTTGTCCAGCACCACTTCCACAGATTGAGGTGTATCGTCGGCAGAGTTACCAGGTTCGTTATTCGTCTTCATGTGGCATGAACCCGTAGCCTGGCCGCATGCAGAAGATGAAGGGTAATCCTCGTAGATGTGGTTGGGTACAATCTCATAATCGGGAAGCCGGTTTGTACCCACGGCCCAGGTATAACCCCACGAACCATCGAGCCTTCCCAAGAGTGAGGTGTCATCCGTACTGGCCACTCCGGCTTTATGGGCATTCTGCCACTTAAAGAGTCGGTAACTGGATATACGACCAGCCATGTTAGCGGGCAGAGTTACCTCAAGGTCTGCCTGGTCGGCAATGAAACAGCGGCTATAACCCCAACCGCCCAATCCGAGCGCAAAGGTCACCATATATCCTCGTTTCAATTTGAAAGAAAAGATTTTGTTGTTCAGAGTCTCATCTGAGAGCGATTTCATGTATCCACCCGTATGTCCTTCCGAGTAGTCGCTACATGCGGTTCCTCCAAAGTTCTTCTCTGTGTAACAGGTTAGCGGCTGAATGTCCTTTTTGTAGGGCAGGATGATAGCACCCCGGTCATACATTTTGACCTGACAGTTCGTGCCATTCACAGCCTTCTCGCCATTGATGTAGATGTATTTCAGCCAGGTGGAAATTACCTTGCTGGGCTTGATTTTCTTAATGATGACCACGGCATGCTCCGTGTTCACGATATCTACACTACCTGCCACAGTAAATGGGGTCTCGTCCGTGATGATGTAGTCCGTGTCCGTGGTAATTGAAACCGATTCAATTACCTGACTGACGGTTGTTTTCGTGTTAGCTGCAAAGGCGCTCATTGAAAGCACCATACAGATGACTAAGGTTAAAAATGTACTTCTTTTTCTCATGATGATTTAGTTAAAATTGTTATGGTTAATAGTTGCAAAAGCATTTTAGGATGATTCGCTTGTATCGTTAGTCCTGTTTTGCTTCCAATGTAGATAAAACCTTATTCCCCGAATATACTACGGATGAGGAAGATACACAGGTGCCTAGCCAATAATCCGGTCAAAGATAAGTGTAAAATTTGGAATTGGAAAGCATATAATTCAAGTTTAATAAAACGAGGAAGTTTGAGCTTGTTTATAGATCCCAGATTTGTCTCGGAATGGGAGCCTTCCAAGTAAATAAAAAAGAAGCTGTTTTGAGTTTTCTCCATGCTGAGGAGACTCAAAACAGCTTCTTTACATGTCCAATCTTTTGGGACTACTTCAAAATCTTTTCAGAACTACCATCTTTATACTTCACGATATTGACTCCTTCCTGAAGTGCTGGAATACGAATACCATTTATATCATAAATTGCAGCGGGTTCTAAGCTGTCATCCTCAGATGGAGCTGAGATACTTGTAACCCCACCTATTGATTTCACTACTGCTTTCTCCAGTTTGATATAATCGAAGAAGAGGAAGGGATTTGTACTGGATGTGCTGCCGGCAGCCACGTATCCGAGTGATAGGGTTACACTCGACTGCGTGTCAAGTGTAAATTCTTCCATCATCTTGGTGTGCCAGGAACCGGTAGAAAGAGGTGAAAGAGCGTCATAGACTGCTGCTTTGGTGCCAATCTTATATCCACATCTGCTCGTAAATGAGGCCGTAGGATTCTCTGCGTTATAGACTGCATAAGAGAGACGGTAACTGCCCGCAGGCAGAGTAACCGTTTGGGTGTAGCAATTTTCACCACTCCATCCCTGATTGATACTCAGTACACCACCTGCAGCCTTTCCGTCTGCATTTAAAGTGGGTACTGCTTGGCCATTGAGTGTTCGTCCTGAACCAACCTTCATGACTCCTGCACATCCCCAACCGGCAAGAGTTGCTATCTTCCAGGATGTTACGTTTTTATTATTGGCAGCTGAACTAGTTGCGATATTTGCAGTGAGGAAATCGGCCTCAATATCGAATTTGCTATTCTTGATAATATCGTCCTCCACATCCATCCACACAATCTCCTTGCCACCATCGCCTACATTACTTAGGTCGGCCTCTTCTATTTTTACATAGTCGAAGAAGAGATAAGGATTTGAAGTCGACAAGCTGTTAGCAGCTATGAATCCGAGTGATAAGGTTACTTCTGTTTCTTTGAGGAGTGTAAATGCACTCAGTGTAGAGATACGCCACGTGCCAGTTGCGAGCGATGTGATATTATCGTATACAGCTGCCTGAGATCCAACTTTGTAGCCGCACAAATTCACAAATGAGCCCGCGTTTGCCACATTATATACAGCGTATGAAAAACGATAGGTTCCAGCAGGAAGGGTAACCTTCTGGGTATAATAGTTCTCTCCCGACCACCCCTGACTGATGCCAAGAGCACCGCCGGATGCATTTCCTTCCGCATCTTTATTTGGAGGGGTCTTACCATTGAGTGTATAAGAAGAGCCTATTTTGAATACGGCACTCGAACCGAGGTCACTCGTACAAGTCGTAGTCCATCCTGTCGCTTTCTTGTGATTGGCTGTTGTGGCTCCGTTTACAACACTGGCAGTCTGAAAATCACTACTGGTATCAAAATTAGGGTTGGTTACATAGGCACTTGTGACATCATTCCATACTGCTTCTTGGGAAATGACGAGATTTGTGGCTGTATTCGAGTACTTCGGAGTCTTGTTGCCTATTGGATAAACGGCGATGCAATAAATGTTTGTTCCGTTTTGGGGAGTGTCGACAAAGGAATAACTTGCTCCAAACTTCGAATTCACATCCTTCAAAGGAATCGAAGCCACATATTCGTATTGCGTGGAACCGGAACGCTTGCACATAACAGCCATGGAGTCGAGCATATCACCGTTTGAATCAATCCAGTTCAGTTGAACCGTATTTGACTCGGTATCTAACTTGGCAGTCAGATTAGATGAAGCAGTGTATACCACTGTAGGGATTTTCTGTATCGAAGCATCGTAGCCTAACCCATCGTCCATCTTCGCATAATATTCGCCAAGGAGCGATACGCTTCCATTACGATCGAGCTTGGAGCAGTCCGCCTCCGAATTCCAGTAGGCATAGCGCTCTACGTATTTCGAGGCGTTGAGTGTTTTTAGAACAGGCACCGTACCGTTATAGCAAGCCTGCTGATTGGCTACTGAGTATGAGTTCTTTCCGTCGGGAGCAACCGAGAAGATTCCACTACCACCGCTCCAACTTGCCCCCCATACCCATTCGGAGATCCAGATGGGACGGCTCCCATATTCTGTGTAGTAACTTTGCATTTTGTCAAATTTATCAGCCCAATAACAGTGCAGGTCGAGGATGTCACATCGCCATCCGCGTGCATCTACCGCATCAATAAAGGCGCGGAGGTGAGACATACTGCCGTCGTGAGATGACTCAGAACATAAACGCAAGCCTGTGCGCATCAGGTTTTGCCAGTGGTCCAGCACCACCTCAACCGATTGAGGCGTGGGGTCATCGGGGTTACCCGGTTCGTTATTCGTCTTTAAGTGGCAGGAATAATTAACCTGACCACATTCAACCGATGTAGGCCAATCTTCATGGATGTGATGAGGTACACACTCATAATCAGGAAACCTGCTTTCGCCGTTGGAAAAGGCATAACACCATGAAACGTCAAGTCTGCCCAGCAGTCCGGATTCAGTGGTATTAGCCACTCCGCCCTTATGGGCATTCACCCATTTGAAGATTCGGTAACTTGACACGCGACCCGCCATGTTAGCGGGAAGATTTACCTCAAGGTCTTCCTGGTCGGCAATGAAACAACGGCTATAGCCCCAACCGGCCACTCCGAGCGCAAAAGTGACCATATATCCTCGCTTTAATTTAAAAGAATGAATCTGATTGTTCAGATTCGCACTTGTGAGCGATTTCATGTATCCACCCGTTTCTCCTTCCGAGTAGTCACTACATGCGGTTCCTCCAAAATTCTTCTCCGTATAACAGGTCAGCGGTTGAATACTGCTTTTATAGGGGAAGATGATGGCGCCACGGTCATACATTTTGACCTGACAGTTCGTGTTATTCACAGCCTTCTCGCCATTGATGTAGATGTATTTCAGCCAGGTGGAAATCACCTTGCTTGGCTTGATTTTCTTAATGATGACCACGGCATGCTCCGTGTTCACGATGTCCACGCTACCTGCCACGGTGAATGGTGTCTCATCCGTGATGATGTAGTCCGTGTTCGTAGTGACTGAAACTGATTCGATTACTTGACTGACGGTTGTTTTCGTGTTCGCTGCAAAGGCACTTATTGAAAGTACCATACAGATGACTAGTGTTAAAAAAGTACTTTTTTTTCTCATGATGATTTAGTTAAAATTATTGTAGTTAATAGATGCAAAAACGTTTTTCTGGATGCCTACGGATACTTGGCTTGTATTGTTATTTCCATTCATATGTTTACCGGTTAGTTTGGGGCAAATTCATCGACAGTAATTTCATTACCTTTACGGTAAAAATGACTTTGTTGCAAAAGTTACAATAAATCCGGTCAAAGATAAGTGTAAAATTTGGAATTGGAAAACATATAGTTCAAGTTTAATAAAATGAGGGAGTTTAAGTTTGCTTATAGAACCCAAATTCATCTTTAGATTATATATATGTAGAGGCTGTCTCAAATTTTGAGACAGCCTCTACATAATACACCTTTGGATAATTTGCAAAGGCGTTCTGATTCGGATTAGTTTTTGATGATTTTAATTGTATTCTTTTGCCCGTCCAGGGTTAATACCCCGTAATACACTCCCTTCGGAAGTTCGTCCACGCCAATAATGGTTTCTCCAGCGGCGCACGAAGCAGTTTTTACAATGTTTCCATCGGCGGAATACATGATAAGCCGGGCCTTTGAGATGATGTTTCCACTTAGGTATACAATCAGGTAATCCTGTATCGGATTCGGATATACGTGTACATTCTCCGGAAGTTCATCTTGCAGATCTACCGCATCTGTTACGGCTCTATACCACTCATTTTGAAGGCTTATAGAGTTTACAGACACAATTTCAAACGGATAGCCGTTCAGTGTAGTACCACTCTTCCCAGTCAGCGTGCCGTTGCTGTTGATGCTCCAATAGTCCGTGCCGGAACTTCCGCCATTCCGGATGGCATACAGATCCCCGTCTTCCACTCCATACAATGTGTAGCTGTTCCAGGCTGTGTAATACGGATTTGTGCTGAACACTCCGTGTTCATTCAGAAAGCGGCTGTCAAGGTTAGACACGATTTTATACCGCGCACCGTCCTTGGTAATGGTCCATACTTGCGAAGCCGGCTCTTCAACCGACTGACCCTGGAATAGGGGAATAAGTGTCAAAGCATTATTCGTGAGATATTTTCCGTTGGAGGCATTCTTAATATAGTATTCGCCATTTGCAAACGGTTTATTTGCCACAGCCATATACACATGAAAATCTTGCGTGTAGGATTCATTCTTATAGGTGTATGTCACAGTATAATGCCCTGTGCTTTGGATATTGGCGAGTTGCAGGTTCCGGGTGACAGCGCCATTGCTCCATGACCAGGAGCCGCTTTCTTTTCCGGAAGGAACAAGAGGCATCAGCTCAACTGACTGGCCGGCATTTACCACCACACTCTGCATCTTTTGCACTGCACCACCATCTACTGATAGTGAAGGGGCCAGGAGGCTTACGCAGATATGGAAATTCTGCTGTGTTTTCCGTCCGCCCTGGCTGGTGTAGATTACCGAATAGGTACGGCTGCTGTGAATGTTTAAAACGTCAATACTGGAAGTGGTGGCTCCGTTATTCCAGAGATAAACGCCCCAACCGCTCTTGTTCCAGGAGGCCAGCGTCACGGTGTCTCCGGTCATCACTGTAATGAGGGTATCGTTCACAGCCACTCCCTTATGGGTGATAGCCGGGGTAAGCTGATCTGGACGGCAATCGCCATTCACAGCTATACTATAAAGCTGAGTGCTCTTCACTCCGTTCTGGTTGATATAAGTCACGCGGTACATGCCGCTTTGGTTTGCAGTAATTTGCAATTCTTTGGTGGTGGCTCCTGTATCCCAGTTCCAGTTACCGGTATCTGTCACTCCGGTTGGCAAGGTAGGTACAAAACGAATGGTACTTCCTGCCGGGACAGTAGTTGTCAGGTTGGTAGTGGGTGTATTGACTATACCACCCAGTTCACTTTGGTTGTAGGTCACCCCGTTGTACACCAAGGTAGGTATGATTAGTGTCGGAGCCTGACTGGCAGTGACCGCCGGACGGGTAGACATCAGCGTGGAGAATCCCAGATGGTCAAATCCGCCGCTCGTTTGCCCGTAGTTTCCGCCTCCGGCATCGATGCTCTCCATTGATTTCATGGTGTGCGAATAAGGCATGCTCACGCCCTTCACCCCCTCGTAATGCCCAATAGCCCGGTCCCAATACGGACGGAATGCATAACGGCCGCCGTCATTGTTGGCATACATCTTCCAGGAATTATGCCATGCGGTGCGTACATCGTGGTACCAGTATTCCGTCCAGGGAAGATTATCCTCGCCGGAATTGTAGGCTGCCACGTATTCAATGCCTGCGGCCAGGCGGTTGTCCATCAATGAGAAAAGGTCGTCTCCCTGGCTCCATCCCACCTGACAGATGTCAATGGCCAGCCCCAGTGCCATCAGTGCATGTCCCTGGTCGCGCCCGGATTCCTGCATCTGGCCAAGGTAGCCGTATGGTCCCCGCGCATCTGTATGCACAGCGGGTACTAGGTTGCCTATAAATTCGGTGAGTCCGTTGTTATCGAGAGGCGGCGTCCGGTTATCCACGAAATTGCCCACTTGGTCGTGCTTGTAGAAAGAGGCTCCCTGATTATAGATGAACACATCATCGCACAGTACTCCAATGCTCATTACGGCCAAAGCATTGCAAAGTCCCCAGTTGGACCAGTAGTGTCCTGGTGTACCCTGCGGCCAAGTCTCATGGCGGCGGCGAAGGAAGTCAATGCACCTGGGATACCACAGATAGAGCATCCATTCCTGGAATTTTTTGAAATCGGCAGCATTCCATCCTGCATAGTCACGCATCAGCTCGGCGGCGTTGGCAAATTCATAACCGTAGAGTCCACTGGCCAAAGACTGGTTGGTGTCACCGGTCACCGTTTTACAGGTAGTAGCCCAGGAATTCAAGATCAGGATGGCCCGTTCGGCATGTGCATTGTCTCCGCTGATCTTCCAACGAAGGGCATTCTGATAAGCCATTGCAGCGCCGCGGGCGGCATTGATATAGTTTTCTCCGCTGCCTCCGCGCACAATGGTTTCCACCGGGTAGGTGGTTACATTAGACTGGGAATATGCATTAGCTTTTAATCTTTCATACGCTGCCACCGCAGTGGAATCATTGGCCAACAAGAGGGCTTTTACACGGTTAAAATCCTCTTGAGTGTGCAAAGCACCAGGATGCTTGAATCCTTTTGCAATATCATAAATCAGAGGCGAGGGGGTTCCGGTGCTCATCCCTTCTTTTGTCTGGAATGAATTATAAGCTGCTATCAGTGCGGCCACAGCATCGTCTATCAGGAATTGCGAGGCCTTATTTGCATCTACCATATCTTGTGCAATGCCGATGGCATCCTTGAATTCTTCAACAACCACTGGGGGATAGTTTTGTACTACCGCCGGGGTGAGCAGGGTATTGTATTGCGTAATATAAGTGTTCAGTTGGGAGAAATCACCCACAGTACCGTATTTGTATTCATAGTCCAGATCATCAAGCATTGCAGCCCACTCCGCAATATTATCATTACTTACCGCCTCGGTATAATAACGAAAATCGTATACCAATGTATTTTTCAGGTAATTATCACCATTAAACGGAGCACGCCCTATCCAGTTGCAGGACGGGGCAGTGGTGAATGTGCTGCTTGGAACCGGTATTGCTGTATTTGTACCCACAAGAATGCCGTTGAGGTATAATTCCCCGGTGGCTCCTGTCTGCCGGTACACAATGTGAGCCCAGGTATCCTTGGCAGCAGCTCCTCCTATCTGAACCGCTTTTTCGTTATTGTACCCTCCGGTAGAGAGCGCAAAACGCTGGGCATTCAACCGGTATGCATGGTAAATACCACTTGTGGCACTATTCGCAGCCAATGTAGAGAAAGCCCACAGAAAGAAACCGTTACCACTGAGTGACGCATCTTTATCTACGCGATAGTATACAGCGACGGTGTGGTCACCTGATGAAGAAAGCACATTTCCTGCCGTAACGCCCATGTCCAGGTAGGCTGTACCGTTACCCAGGTTGAGCACGTTATACTTGCCCATCTCAAGAATAGATGCATTGTTCATCAGAGTTGCATTATAACCGGATCCGGAGGCATCAGCTACCGTATTATTGGTTACATTGGCAAAGTTGTAATGGATTTTCAGACTAGCCAGGCTAATTTCAGTAAGAGACCGCTTATTGCTCTGTATTACAGATGCTTGTTTCCCGTTCTGAGAAGCGCTTTGGCCGGGAACATACACTTTCGCCCAAAGCGAAGGGATCACACATAATAAGGCCATCAAGGAAAGCCTCGCAATGAATCGTTTTCGTTTCATCATGATAGTTAAATTAAGATTGTTTAATGTTGATTATTATTCTATCCCCGTTCTTTTCCAGAAAAGGGAATGCGCAAATGTAGAGAGATTTATATTCGGGAGATACTTTTTAAAGTTAAAAGTTTCTGTTTATCAGAAGTGTAGGTGAAGATTTCAACATTTGCACCACTTGGTTGCAACATTTGCACACCTTTTTACTTTTGTTCGGATATTGAAAGAGGTTTTACTACTTCCTCTCCTCTCACTAGATGACCACAGGGGCTGTGTGACAATCCCTTTCTTGGGAAAATAAAAACTGCGGAAGGGGGTGCCCCAACCGCAGTTTTGTGTGCCAGTTTGTTTCTGACTTTTAGGATTCGAGGTATGCTTTATACAACCCCCTGTGCAATCATTGCTCTGGCCACTTTCATGAAACCGGCAATGTTTGCACCTTTTACATAGTTGATATAGCCGTCTTTTTGCTTACCATGGATCACACACTGGTTGTGGATGTTGTTCATGATCTGCAATAATTTGGCATCTACTTCTTCTTCACTCCACTGGATATGCATAGCATTTTGCGTCATTTCCAGACCGGAGGTGGCTACACCACCTGCATTTACAGCCTTACCGGGAGCGAACAGCACCTTGTTCTCGATGAACAGATCCACAGCTTCGGCGGTACATCCCATGTTGGAGATTTCGGCTACACACATCGTGTTATTGGCTATCAGTGCCTTGGCGTCCTCTTCACCCAGCTCGTTCTGTGTAGCGCAGGGAAGGGCGATGTCTACTTTCTGCTCCCAGGGTCTCTTACCGGGGAAGAACTCAGCGGAGCTGTATTTCTGAGCGTAAGGAGCTACGATATCTTCTCCTGAAGCGCGGAGTTCCAACATGAAGTTGATCTTTTCGCCGCTAATGCCTTCCGGATCATAAATGTAACCGTCAGGTCCGGAAATGGTAACTACTTTACCACCTAGTTCGGTGGCTTTGATTACCGCACCCCATGCTACATTACCGAAACCAGACACGGCAATGGTCTTTCCCTTAATGTCTTTTCCTTGGTTCTTCAGCATCTGATCTACGAAATAAAGACCTCCAAAACCGGTAGCTTCCGGACGGATCAGTGAGCCTCCGTATTCCAGACCTTTACCGGTAAATGTACCTGTGTTTTCCAAAGCCAGCTTACGATACATACCATAAATATAGCCAATCTCACGCGCACCTACACCAATGTCGCCCGCAGGTACGTCGGTGTCTGGCCCAATGTGGCGCCATAGTTCCAGCATAAAGGCTTGGCAGAAACGCATCACTTCGCTGCTTGATTTGCCTTTCAGGTTAAAATCGGATCCTCCCTTGGCGCCTCCCATTGGAAGGGTAGTCAACGCATTCTTGAATGTTTGTTCAAATCCCAAGAATTTTAGAATAGAAAGGTTTACTGAAGCGTGGAAACGTAATCCTCCTTTGTATGGGCCAATTGCATTGTTGAATTGTACGCGATAGCCTAGGTTGATCTGCACATCGCCTTTGTCGTCCATCCAAGACACTTTGAAAGTAAAGATACGATCAGGCTCCACCAGTCGTTCGATGACTTTCATCTTTTCAAATTCCGGATGTTCGTTATATACCTCTTCAATGGATAATAGTACTTCTTTTACAGCCTGTAGATATTCCTTTTCTCCAGGATGTCTTGCTTCGAGAGTTTGAAGAATTTCTTCTGTTTTCATGGTTTTAATAAGAGTTTAAATTTATGTCTAAGAAAATGCAAACATACAAACAGTTTTTAATTTTTCCGCGAAAAAAGTTCAATAAATTACATGTCAGCCCTTTTTTTATCTTCTCGCAAAGTGAGTGCTATTCTCATTTACAAGCGTATAGAGTGAAAATTTAACAGCAAAAAAAGAATGCTGAAATGATTTTTTTCTAATTTTGCGTCTTTCATATATACCATGAGCAGAATACCAAATATAAAACAGTTGGTTTTCAAAGACACTTCTTTTGCCAATCTGATGAATAAGCGCGTGTTGAACGTGTTGTTGATAGCCACAAAATACGATGCATTCATGCTGGAAGACGACGGACGTGTGGACGAACAGATTTTCGATGAATATACTTCCCTCAGTTTGCGCTATCCTCCTCGTTTTACACAGGTCACTAATGAGGCACAAGCTTTGAAG
Organism: Bacteroidaceae bacterium; assembly: GCA_031552405.1. Lineage (GTDB taxonomy): Bacteria > Bacteroidota > Bacteroidia > Bacteroidales > Bacteroidaceae > UBA1794. The sequence continues at coordinate 59,428 of JAVBMN010000018.1, forward strand.
GCGATGGATGAGATGCATTTTGAGCTGGTTATCTGCATGCCGAATATGGATAATGCCGATACTTTTGCCGCTGCCCGCCATATCAAGAAGATGCATCCTACGACTCCTATCATCGTGCTGACTCCTTTCTCGAAAGAGATATCCAAACGGGTTTCGGAGGAGGACCTCTCGGCTATCGATTATGTATTCAGCTGGTTGGGAAATGCGGAGTTGTTGTTGGCAATAATTAAATTGGTTGAAGATAAAATGAATGTAAATTCAGATGTGGAATCGGTGGGCGTTCAAACAATTCTGTTGGTTGAAGACTCCATCCGTTTTTATTCTGCTACACTACCTCATTTGTACAAATTTGTACTTCAACAGTCGAAAGATTTTTCGAATGAAGCTTTGAACGAGCATCAACGTACGTTACGAATGCGGGGAAGGCCGAAGATTTTGCTGGCCAGAACCTACGAAGAAGCATGGGAAATCTATTCGAAGTTCAAGAATAACATGTTGGGAATTGTGTCGGATATGCGTTTTCCAAAGGATGGGAAGAACGAACGTCTGGCAGGCTATCAACTGGGATGCGCTGTCAGGAAGATTGATCGCTTCATCCCGATTATCTTTGCTTCTTCCGAAATATCCAATGCGGTATATGCGGAGGAACTGAAGTGCGATTTCATTGACAAGAACTCCAAGACTTTTCCGCAGGATCTGCGGCGCGACATCCGTGCGAATTTCGGGTTTGGCGAGTTTACGATCATCAACCCGGAGACAAATGAGGAAATAGCCCGCATCTCTAGTCTGAAAGATCTGCAACGTACGATTCACCATATTCCGGATGACTCCCTGATTTATCATTTGTCGCACAATCATTTTACCCGGTTTCTTTATTCGCGTGCGATATTCCCGGTAGCGGAGCTGTTGCGCGACATTGATATATCGGATTATGAGGATATGGCTGAGGCGCGGAATATCATTTTCGATGCGATAGTACGTTACCGGAAAACAAAAAATATCGGAGTGGTGGCCGAATACCTGCGAGATCGTTTTGATGAGTATTCCAATTTTGCCCGCATCGGGGAGGAGTCTTTGGGTGGTAAAGGGCGTGGGCTTGCTTTCATGGGGCAGATGTTGAAACGGCATGCTGTGAGGACTGACGATATCTTCAAGAATGCGGTGTTGCGGATTCCTAAAACGGTGGTACTTTGTACTGATATCTTTGATGAGTTTATGGAGTCCAACAATTTGTATTCTGTAGCTTTGCAGGATCTTCAGAACGAGCAGATCTTGGAGTACTTTCTGAAGGCCACATTGCCGGTACGATTGGTTGATGACTTTCTGGCATTCTTTGATGTAGTAAAGACTCCAATTGCCATTCGCTCTTCCAGCCTGTTAGAAGATTCTCATTATCAGCCTTTTGCAGGAATCTATTCCACTTATATGATTCCGCATTCCGACGATAAATACCAGATGCTGCAAATGCTGAGTGATGCCGTGAGGGCAGTGTATGCATCGGTCTTTTACCGGGACAGCAAGGCGTATATGACTGCTACGCATAACATTATCGAGCAGGAAAAGATGGCCATAGTACTTCAGGAAGTCGTTGGAAAACAATATGAGAACCGTTTCTATCCCACTATCTCAGGGGTGGCCCGGTCGCTGAACTTTTATCCGATTGGCGATGAACGGCCGGAAGATGGCATTGTCAATGTAGCGTTAGGACTGGGAAAATACATTGTAGACGGAGGGATGAACTTGCGATTTTCTCCCAAACATCCGCATAATATTTTGCAAACCAGTACGTTGGAAGCTGCATTAAAAGATACGCAAACTCGTTTTTATGCGTTGAATCTGAATTATCTCACCAATGTAGGGGTGGCGGTGGATGTGGACGATGCATTCAATCTCCTAAATCTTCCGGTGAAAGATGCAGAACAGGATGGAACCTTGAAATACATCACTTCAACCTATGATTATTACGACCAGATGTTGTTGGAAGGATTCTATCCGGGTCCCAGCCGGAAGGTGGTATCTTTTGTGGGTGTACTTCAGCATGACGTGTTTCCCTTGGCGGATATGCTCAATTTTATACTCAAGCTGGGACAGGAAGAGATGGGGCGTCCCATTGAGATTGAGTTTGCAGTCAATCTTGAGCAGACGCAAGAGAAAGAGAAGATGGGTACATTCTATCTGTTACAGATTCGTCCGATTGTAGACAGCAAGGAGGTGATGGAAGAGGATTTGACAGTGATTGCAAAGGAGGAATGCCTGTTGTATTCCCGCAGTGCTCTTGGCCATGGGGTTTGTCATGATATGTACGATGTGGTGTATGTGAAAACCGCTGCTTTTAATGCGGCCAATAACCAATTGATTGCAGTTGAGATAGAAAAGATCAACCGGCAGTTTATGGCAGAACAGAGAAACTATGCACTGATTGGGCCTGGGCGTTGGGGCTCCAGCGACCATTGGCTGGGAATCCCCGTAAAGTGGCCGCACATCTGTAATGCAAAGCTGATTGTGGAGTCTGGTTTGGAGAATTACCGCATCGAACCCAGCCAGGGTACACATTTCTTCCAGAACCTGACTTCATTTGGTGTGGGTTATTTTACGGTGAATCCTTATATCAAAGACGACGGCATTTTTGATGAGGCCTTCTTGAATGCGCAACCGGCTGTGCAGGAGACTGAATTCATTCGCCATGTGCGCTTTGAGAAACCTGTGATAATGAAGATTGACGGAAAGAAGAATATGGGTGTTGTACTGAAACCGTTTAATTGATTCTGTTTTATTTGTTCTTTTAATGGAAATGCTTTATAAATTGATATTGTTTCTGCCCTGTTTTACGTCTTTATTCTGGGTGATAGTTTTGCTTCTCAATAATCCAAGAAAGAATACCCGGCCGCAGAATATCTGGATATTATTCCTGTTGTCGCTGGCTATCTGTTCTTTTATATGGGGAATTCTTTTCAATGGGATTAGGGATTACACTTCCTATTATGTGCTGGATGTGATGGATATCACTTTTTCCTTGACGGTGCTTCCTCTAGTGCATCTTTTCTTCAGATCAATAACCAATCGAAGTCGGTTTACGTGGAAGCAATACCTTTGTTTGCTACCGGGTGTTGTGGTTGGAGGGGTTTGTCTTGTCCTTTACCTGAGGATGGGTACGGAGCAGTCGGCCTTCTTCATAAAGGAGGTAACAGAGAATTACGAGAGTTTCCGGCCTTTATCAGGCTCGCTTCAAGAATGGCTGTATCTGTTCTGCGTGTATCTATATAGTGTTGTTGTTTTTCTACAGATAGCGGTTCTCATGACGTATTCTTCTTTAAACCTTATTCGATACAGGAAGAAGCTTGCAGATTATTTTTCGAACCTGAACGGAAAGTCTATTGAGAATGCCCGGGCGGTACTGGTGGGATTCTTCGGGCTTCTTTTTGTGGGGTTGATAGCCGTTTGTACGTGGAGCACATCTCTTAAAAACTATCTTTTAATATGTCATTTGTTAATGGCAGGAATAGCTGCGTGTATTTACTATATGAGTTTCCATGTGGTCAGGATTAGGTTTACTGCCAAAAGTATTACGTTCCAGACAGAAGTGCAAGATATCGAAGCACTGGAGATGGCCGAACAAAAAGAGGTCTATGCAAAGATCTTTCCTTTGTTTCAGCGACTGATTGAAGAAGAAAAGGTTTTTCTTCAGCCAAACCTCTCATTGGATGACATCGCCCAGCTGATGAACTCAAACCGTACGTATGTATCCCGTATTGTCAATGACAGGTTCGGGTGTAACTTTCACGAATTCATAAATGGAAAGCGCATTGAGTATGCTAAAACGTTACTGTCACAGAATCCTGCGCTCTCACAGGAACAGGCAGCCGAGCAGTCGGGCTTTTTGTATGCATCTACTTTTAGCCGCGTATTTAAAAAGCACGCAGGAGTTAGTTTCTCTGAATGGAGAAGGACATTCCTTCTTGCATATTGTTAAAGAGAGTGATTTAAGGATCATAGCTAAGAGTAAAGGCTGCCTTCACCGGGCAGCCTTTACTGAATTGTGGAGTGAATGGTCTTGAATTCTTGAATCGATATGTTTCTTTTTTAGAAAGAAAATCCGATTCTAAAGGTAATACCCTCTACGTTCTCAGAGCTGTAATCGCTGTAATAGCGATAATAACCATACGATGATATGGTTTCCATGTCATCCATGACTTGCAGTGTATATCCTATACTTAGATCCAGTGAGGCCTTCCTACCGATTCCAAAACTCACACCCATAGACGGATTGACATAGGCTCCTGTAGCATCATATGCAGAATATCCGGTTTTTAAGCCGAAGAACGGAGTCACTTTCTGGTTGATAAAATTCACCTTGAAATCCACAAAAACGGGAACAAAAACAGTTTCCCAGTCCTTATGGTAGCTCACTGCTACACCGGCACCCAAAAAGATGTAGGGGTTGAACTGGTAACCGTGGGATGTGGAGAGTTCAATGGCATCATCGCCATAATCTCCGATTCCTGCGGTGGCTCCTGTAGAGAAACTAGCCCGGTACCCTTTGATGTTCCGTTGTGCAGAGGCGTACGTGCTGCATCCCAATATGAGGATGGTTACTAGAATGATCTTTTTCATGTTTTTGTAATTAAATGTAAATAACTATGCAAAGGTATTAATAAAAACTATAACAGGGCGAAGATCTGCCAATTAAATATTAAAAATCAAGAAAGGCTTCCTGTGTAGAAAGCCTTTCTTAATGAGAGGTGAAAAGGTGGAATGGTGTTAAATGATCTCTATACCTTGCTGCTTACAGAGTTCCAGTCCTACTTCTTTCAGTTTGAACTTTTGAATTTTCCCGCTGCCGGTCATGGGGAATTCCTTGATGAAGAAGATGTATTTGGGTACTTTGTAGTGGGCAATCTTGTCTTTGCAGAACTCACGCACGTCCGATTCTTCCATATCCACACCTTCCTGTAGGATGATGAAAGCGCCTACTGCTTCGCCGTAGCGTTTGGAGGGGATGCCGGCTACTTGTACGTCTTTCACGCCTTCCAGCTTGTAGAGGAATTCTTCGATCTCGCGGGGGTAGATGTTTTCACCGCCACGGATGATCATGTCCTTGATGCGGCCGGTGATGCGGAAGTTACCCTCTTCGTCCTTCACACCGAGGTCGCCGGAGTGGAGGAAGCCGTTCTTATCAATCACCTCGGCAGTGGCTTCGGGGTTCTTGTAGTAGCCCTTCATGGTGTTGTAGCCCCGGTTGCACATTTCACCTTGTACGCCTATGGGACATTCTTCGCCGGTTTCGGGGTCGAGGACTTTCACTTCGGTAAACTCAAACTCATATCCCACGGTGGTACAGCGTGATTCGAAGGAATCTTCAATGCGGGTATGTGTCATACCGGGTGAGGTTTCGGTGAGGCCGTATACACTGGTGATGCGCATGAACATCTTGTCCTGCACCTGGCGCATGAGTTCGATGGGGCAGAGGGATCCGGCCATGATTCCGGTGCGGAGGCTGGACATGTCGAACATCTCGAACATGGGATGATTCAGCTCGGCTATGAACATGGTGGGTACGCCGTACACGGCGGTGCAACGTTCCTTATGGATGGAGGCCAGTACCACGAGCGGGTCGAAACGTTCTACCATCACTTGTGTGCAGCCGTGGGTCAGTACGTTCATCGAGGCCAGTACCACGCCGAAGCAATGGAACAACGGCACGCAGCAACACAGCTTGTCATCGGCGGTAAACTGCATGTGTTCACCCGTGAGGAGTCCGTTGTTGGCAATGTTATGGTGCGAGAGCATTACGCCTTTGGGGAAGCCGGTAGTACCGGAGGTGTACTGCATGTTCACGATGTCGTGGCAGTTAACCCCTGCCTTGGCGGTAGTGAGCTGTTCGTCTTCCACGTTGTTGCCCAGCAGCAGGATCTCGGCAGTGTTGTACATACCGCGGTATTTCTCCTGGCCGATGTAGATCACGTTTTTCATTTCCGGGAAGCGTTCGCTCTTGAGGTGTCCGCGTTGGCAGGTCTTTAGCTCGGGGAGCATTTTGTAGGTCATGTCCACAAACTCGTCGCCCATCACTCCGTTTACGATACACAGGGTGTGCATATCGGAGTTTTGGCACAGGTATTCCAGCTCTGACTGCTTGTAGCTGGTGTTCACGGTTACGGCTACGGCGCCTATCTTAGCGCAGGCGTAGAGGAAGGTGAGCCAGTCGGGCACATTACCCGCCCAGATACCTACATGGGTACCTTGCGTGACGCCGATGGAGAGGAGTCCTTTCGACATATTATCTACGCGCTCATTGAATTGGCTCCAGGTGAAGCGCAGGTTACGGTCGGAATATACGATGTACTCTTTGTCGGGCGTTTCCTGTGCCCAGTGTTCGAGCCATCCTCCCAGGGTTCTGTCTGATAACTGTATCATCCTTCTTATATTAAAAAGGTGTATATACTACGGCCAGAATCTGGGCAGCTTGCCCGTTAAGTGCATGTACATGGTGGGGTACGATGGAATCGTAATAGATGCTGTCGCCTTCTTCAAGTACATAGGTGTTTTTCCCGTAGCTGATTTCCATCACTCCCTTGGTTACCATGATGAACTCTTCGCCCTCATGAGAAGAGAGGGTGAAGGAGTTGTCTTTGGTAGCTTCGATGTCAATGATGAACGGTTCCATGTGGCGATCTACCTTTGACTTAGACAGTGAGTGGTACTGCATGTGGCGGTGGGTATGGGCCGTGTTATTGGAAAAACCGATGGTATCGGTCGTCTCATTCTTGCGGCACACTACGGGGCCTTGTTCCGTGGGCTGGTCATCCAGGAAGGTGCCCAGACGTACACCAAGCACGCGTGCTATCTTGATAAGGGGAGCCAGTGAAGGGAGGTCTTCATTATTTTCTATTCGATTGATCTGTTCTTCGGCAAGGCCTGAGCGCTCAGCCAGGTCGGCCACGCTGATTTGTTTCGTTTCGCGAATGGATTTGATCTTTTCGCCTACAATTTTGGTATGGTCCATATCTTAATTATTATTCTAAATTCTATAAGGCAATATGCTGCGATTTTATTTCGCGGTGCAAAAATACATAAAACTTTGATTTGAAAGAAAAAAAAGGCGAAAACTGAAGAAAATAAATCATTTAAGGCGGTTTTCCTTATAGTTTCTCATCTTCTGATCGGTTTCTTTGCATGATTTCATACAGATGTGCTTTTCGAAAATGGGTTTTCCCGCATGAAAGAGATCGTACCTCATATCGGGTACAATCATATCCCAATTGGGGTACAATCGTATCTGATATGAGGTACAATTGTACCCGATATCGGGTACGATCTCTTTGAGGGCTGAAAAGAGGAAGTTTGAAGGGGTATTTACGCGGAGTTTACGTATCTTTGCAGGTTCATAAAAAAGAAGAGCAAAGATGGCTGAGCAGAAATACATCACGATCAAAGGCGCACGCGTCCATAATCTGAAGAACATTGATGTGCAGATTCCCCGGGGGAAGCTGACGGTGATTACCGGCTTGTCGGGCTCGGGTAAGTCATCGCTGGCTTTTGATACGCTCTATGCAGAGGGGCAACGCCGCTATGTGGAGAGTCTGAGCAGCTATGCCCGCCAGTTCTTGGGCAGAATGAGTAAACCTGAATGCGATTTTATACTAGGCATTCCGCCCGCCATTGCCATTGAGCAGAAGGTAAGCAGCCGCAATCCCCGCTCCACAGTGGGCACCAGTACGGAGATCTATGAATATCTGCGCCTGCTCTTTGCCCGTGTGGGGAAAACTTATTCGCCCGTATCCGGTGCGTTGGTCAAGAAGCACACCACCGAGGATGTGGTGCGTTGTATGCGTTCCTATCCCGCCGGTACCCGCTTTACGGTGCTTTGTGCGGTGAAGGAAATGGTTACGATTCCTTACCTGGAGAAGCTGCTGAAGATGGGCTTTACCCGCCTTGAAGTGGATGGTGCCATTGCCCGTATTGACGATCTTATCAAGCATCCCGGAGAAGAAGGGGTGCCTATGCTTCATACAGATAGTACCTCGTATATATTGGTGGACCGTATGGCTGTGGAAGATTCCAAACCTGCCATATCCCGCTTGGTAGACTCGGCGGAAACAGCTTTCTTCGAGGGAGACGGTACCTGTCTTCTGCGCTTCTATAAGGAAGATGACAGTACCCAGATACATACATTTAGCATCCGCTTCGAGGCGGACGGTATTCGTTTCGAAGAACCCAGCGACCAGATGTTCAGCTTCAACTCTCCCGTAGGAGCATGCCCTAAGTGTGAAGGCTTCGGTAAAGTAATAGGCATTGACGAGGGCTTGGTTATCCCCAATCGTTCACTCAGCGTGTACGATGGGTGTGTGGTGTGCTGGCGTGGCGAGAAGATGAGCGAATGGCTGGATTATTTCGTGGAGAAATCGGCTCAATATGACTTCCCCATTTTTACTCCTTACTATCAGCTTACCCGTGAACAAAAGGACTTTTTGTGGCACGGGAATAAAGAAGTGGAGGGCATTGACCGCTTCTTCCGTATGCTTACCGAGAATCAGTATAAGATACAATACAGGGTAATGCTGGCCCGCTATCGTGGAAAAACCGATTGTCCCCAGTGCCACGGTACCCGTTTGAAGAAGGAAGCCGGATATGTGAAGGTGGGTGGGCGTTCCATCTCTGAACTGGTGGATTTGTCGATGCTCGACCTGAAAGCATTTTTTGAGGGTCTTGTCCTCGATGAGCACGATGCAGCGGTGGCCAAACGGATCCTTATCGAGATCCGTAACCGTATCTCTTTCCTTATGGATGTAGGCTTAGGATACCTCACACTGAACCGCCTCAGTAACAGCCTGTCGGGAGGTGAGAGCCAACGTATCAACCTGGCCACTTCATTGGGTAGCAGCTTGGTAGGATCGCTGTATATTCTTGATGAACCAAGTATCGGACTTCATTCCCGCGATACGGACCGCCTCATCAAGGTGTTGCGTCAGCTTCAGCAGCTGGGCAATACCGTAGTGGTGGTGGAACATGATGAGGAGATTATCCGCTCGGCCGACTATATCATTGACGTAGGTCCAGAGGCAGGCCGCCTAGGTGGGCAGATCGTTTATTCCGGTCCGGTACCTGTGGCTGGTAAGGTGACGGATGCGGAAAAGGCTGCTTCACACACCGTGAGATTTCTTTTGGGCGAAGAAACGATTCCTGTTCCCCTCACCCGTCGCCCCTGGCAAAACTATATTGATATAAAGGGCGCCCGGCAGAATAACCTGAAGGGCATTGACGTGCGTTTTCCCCTAAACGTGATGACGGTAGTTACAGGAGTCAGCGGATCGGGCAAATCCACTTTGGTTCGCGACATCTTCTATCGTGCCCTGAAGCGGGAGTATAGTGAAACTTCGGAACGCCCCGGCGAGTTTGTTTCCCTGGAAGGCGATATTAAGCAGGCTCGAGATATTGAAATGGTGGATCAGAACCCTATCGGGAAATCCAGCCGCAGCAATCCGGTGACTTACCTCAAAGCGTATGACGAAATCAGGAAGCTGATGGCTGAGCAAGCCCTCTCCAAGCAGATGGGCTATACCCCCGCCTTCTTTTCCTTCAATACCGAGGGTGGTCGTTGCGAAGAATGTAAAGGAGAGGGAACAGTCACTGTGCCTATGCAGTTTATGGCCGACTTGGTGTTACCCTGCGAGAGTTGCCATGGAAAACGCTTCAAGACCGATATACTGGAAGTACGCTTCCATGAAATGAATATCTACGACATTCTTGACATGACCATCAACCGTGCCATCGAGTTCTTTACGGAGCACCGCGAGGCGAAGATTGTTCGTAAACTTAAGCCTCTTCAGGACGTGGGCTTGGGGTATGTGAAGCTTGGACAGTCCTCCAGCACCCTCTCCGGTGGTGAGAGTCAGCGCGTAAAACTGGCCTATTTCCTGAGCCAGGAAAAGTCGGAACCCACCATCTTTGTGTTCGACGAGCCTACAACCGGCCTGCATCTTTTTGATATCCATCGCCTGTTGCGCGCTTTTGATTCACTCCTTCAACGCGGACATACATTAATAATAATAGAGCATAACCCGGATGTGATCAAATGTGCTGATCATGTGATTGACCTTGGTCCTGAGGGGGGCGAGGCGGGAGGAAACCTAGTGTGCTGGGGGGCACCTGAAGAGGTTGCTTCTTGTAAAAGTAGTTATACGGGCCGGTTCCTGAAAGAAAAGTTGTTAATTTAAGGATATGATGCTTTGTTTTGTTAAAAAGATTAAGATAGTATAATAAATGAAGCTTGTGCGAGAAGTGTATTCCGGAAATAAGTATATTTGTGCACTTTTATAGGTATTAGAAAAAGATTGCTTAAGGTATTAGAAACACTAGTGTAATTATGAAACGAATTTTTACTAAAACAGCAGTATGCTGCATGGCAGCATCAGCCATGCTACTCACAGCATGTAATGATAACAGTGAGTATTTAGCCCCCGGTGGTAACACCGCAGAAGGGCCTTCTCTCAAGAGCTTTTCCACTACTCAGGATGTACAGTTTGATCTATCGTTTAATGTAGCCAAAGGCTATATTTCTACTTTTGATGTATATGCTGAGAATCCTCTGCAGGTAACTGTGGATGGAAGATTTGTGCTGAATACAGACTTGAGTTCTGTCGCAGCGGGTGTCTGTGAATCCGGTAAATTCAATATGACAAAGAATATTCCGGGTTATGTAACCAAGCTTTATGCTTATTCTGAGAGTTTATTTGCACCCCTTCTGATGGAGGCTACTATCGTGAATGGTGTGGCTAAGTTTACAGAAGTTTCGTTGATGGTTGACGGTCCTGCGGTAATGGCGCAGAAACGTTCCATCGCAGATGACAAAACATATATCTACCTGCAACCGCTTAATGCATCGCATCGTCCGGAGAATATTGACAAGGTAATAGATATTCCCAGTCAGCTCCTTATTGCTGTGGATAAAGCTTTCCCCGAAACGAAACCTGCTACTGCTCCTTATATCCGCGAAGCTTCATTGGAACTTACAAAGGATGCTGAAATCTGGATTACTCCTTTGAAGACTGGATGTGCACTCAAAAACTCATTAGGCTATTTCTGTTATAATGGCCCGAAAGAAGACTTAGCAAACTTGGATCCAAGTCAGATTGATGAAAAGGAAATCATTGCATTCCCTTGGGCGCAATTGCAAACGGGAGCTAACAATGCTTTGGCTCAGGATGGTTTACATGTGGGTGACGGCTTCCAGTTGAAGTACTATGACAAGGCCACAGGTCAGTTAGTAAATACTTTCCCCGCCGGAACCACCATCGTATGGGTACTGCATGCAAGAGCATTTGATGAGAAAACTCAGCTGACAAATGCGGGTTATAAAGAAATGTATCGCTTCTATTCCATTCCCAGTTGGAACAAGGAACAGGAAGACCACACCATTTATTTTGAGTTTACTCATAATAACCGTAGCTTCCTTTGCTTTGGATTTGAGGACAGAGAGTTCTTCAGAGAAGAAAATGGACAGCAGGTATCCAATAGCGACCGCGATTACAATGACCTGATCTTCTGTATGGAGCTAAACCCGGAAGATGCGGTAACGCCTCCCCCTGCTATCGATATTGATGATAACGACTATATCACGAAGCACGAAGAGCGTAAAGGCGTTTTGGCTTTCGAAGACCTCTGGCCTTCTAAGGGTGATTACGATATGAACGACGTGGTACTTACTTACGAATCAGATATTACTTATAGATGTAAGGCAGTGGCTACCGGAAGTGTGAGTGTTACTAAGATTGAAGATACCTTTACCTTCCTGCATGCTGGTGCTTCACTGAACAATGCCTTCTTTTATAAGGTAGATGTCAACCCTGCATTTGTAGTGAACAATGAGGTGCTGATTGATGGAGTTGCTTCTCCGATTCGTCCTGATGGTGATGGCTTCATCGTGGATCTTTGTCCTAATGTGAATCAAGTGATTACTCCGTATCTGTATGGTTGTACTCCCAAGGTTTATAAGGTGGAAATCAACTTCACCTTCGGTAAAGTTCTGCAGAATACTTTTGCACCCCTCGCTGCTCCTTATAATCCTTTCATCGCTCCGAATGAGAAACCCGGAGTAGAGGTACACCTTCCGTTGTATGCTCCTACATCTGGTGCTGCTTTGTCTTACTTCGGAACAAATGATGATAAGTCGGATCTGGAGAACAAGATCTATTACGTGAGAGGTCTTAGCGTACAGTATCCCTTTGCTATCCATCTGTCGGGTGTGACCAAGTTTAAAATACCTCTTGAGGCGAAACCGATTGACGTGACTTACCCGCGTTATACAAACTGGGTAGAGTCTAATTTTCAGGCTGATAAGGACTGGTATGTAGGGAACTAATATAGCTCTATATATAACGCAAAGCGGGGTGGACCATTGGGTTCACCCTGCTTTGTTTTTTCTTTTTTTTGTTGATTGCTCAATGTAGCCATAAGTGTCCACTAAAAATTGGACACGATTAAAAGTTAAATAAATTCGGTTCACTTGAGCCATAGAGGTCTTTGACTTCGACACTTTTCTTGTCTCATTTTTACAAATCGCTGTTAATTAGCCAGATGCAGATTTCGGGACACCTATTTGGGTGTCCCAGCATAAAATAGTGCTATATTTGTGGTATGTTCGTACGCAAGAAGAAAAACCCAAGTGGGGTTATAAGTGTCCAGATTATCGACAAGAGTCGTGGCAGATACAAAGTCCTCCAGACAATCGGTCACAGTTCCGATGCCTTGGAGGTTGAATATCTCTGCCAACAGGACAAGAAATGGATTTCCGTCCATTGTGGGGATTATGATATGTTTGCAGTGGCTGAAAAGGAGCAAGAGGAAATGCAGGTCATAGAGTATTTTTTAAGTAACGAGGAAAATATTTTACTCAATGGCACTCAATTGATCCTTTTAATAAGGTTTTTCGTCTTGTAGGCTTTGATGCAATCGAAGATGACATTCTCAAGCATTTGGTTATCGCCCGTTTGTGTCAACCGGCAAGCAAAGCCGGTACCGTTGATTATTTGAAGTCCCACTTTGATGAAGATGTTGAACTCCATAAGATTTATCGTTATTTAGACCGCTTGCACAATACTTTACAGAATAAGATTCAGCAAATTAGCGTGGAGCATACCCGTAGGATTTTAGGAGGTACTATCGGGCTTGTCTTTTACGATGTGACCACCCTTTACTTCGAGGTTGACCACAGCGATGAGTTGCGTGAAAGAGGTTTCTCAAAGGATGGAAAACACGCCCAACCGCAAGTGGTACTCGGCCTTTTAGTCAGCCGTGATGGTTATCCGCTTTCATACTCACTTTTTAATGGTTCCCAGTACGAAGACAGAACTATGCTTCCTATAGTCGAAGATTTCAAATATCATCGTAAGTGGCTGATTTTAAATAGTATAACTTTTAACATACCTGTCGCCTTCATACTTGCGGATGAGATAACTGAAGTGATTTCGATCCATAACCTAGGTTAATTGGGCAAAACGTACTTGTCTCTATGCATAACGGTCTGATTGTGACCGCAAAAGTGATTTCAAATCCGTTGACTCCAAAATCGATGACAACAAATTGAATATCAATTATTTCAAGGAACTCTTGTGAATTTTTAGTGGACACTAATGCAATGTAGCCTTTATCGTGTCACGGCATTCACCTTTGGCGATCATTTGGGTTTTGCCGCCGCCGTAGCTTCTTCTATGATCTTTCCACTGATTGTGGGCAAGCTGACAGGGATATGACAGCCGTCTTTCTGAGCATGGCGATTGACGCCGAAGTACAATAGCGAAGTAGAGAAGGGATTAATAGCTGGCCAGCTTGATGATCTCTTCCGGGGCTGCACCTATTTTTATCTGGATGCATGATATCCCCTTGTTTTTTATTTGGAAGTTGATGCCTGTTTTTCCTGCTTCAACAGTTTGGTCGAAGATAATCTCAGCCCGCCCTTCTACAGAGTACAAATTCACTTGTACATGTGCCTGCTCTCTGGCTTCCCATTCAAGATAGAAATATCCTTCACCTAGTTGCATGTAGGAAATGTTCGACAGTTCTTCAGGTTTGTTGACAGGGTTTATCAAGTCCCTCAGGGCTTGATCGTTGTGTGTGGTGGCTGCATAGTGAGCAGCGCTTTGTGCCAGGTCTACTTGTTCCTGAGCGAAGTTGCTGGTATATTGATTCCCTATAGGGGATTTCCCTGTAATTATCTCCAGCCAAGTGCATGCGGCTATATATTGTCCCAATGAGTTCAGGTGGTACCCATCTTTACAGAATGCATCACCAAGAATACTGCGGGCGTATTGAATAGCTGTTCCTGCAGGGATAACTGTTGGTATGTCAGCCATCTCTGCACCTTGTGCAGAAGCTTCTACAATTGCCTTATACATCTGCTTTTGATTGTTGTCGTAATATACAAACCCTGGATGGGTACTGCTTTGATCATAAGCCCATGTCTGATGAAAGGCTAATTTGGGATTTGGTTTGACACTGCGCTCCCTGACATAAGCAATCAGATTGTTCAAATAGGGGAAAAACGTATTGACCATCCCTGAGAATCCACTGTATTGTTGGAAAGTAATATAATCCCATTTATCATCAGCCAGCGCGTGACTGATGGTTGCCTTCTCCGGCAGAGAGAATATGCCTACCTTGTTGGTTTTGATATATTCATAATCAGGTCTGTCTTTATATGCATTTTCCCAATGCGTCTCCAGTGTGCCTGATGCAATATGTAGATGGCCTAATATCAGCGGGGTGTTCTGAGCTCTGCTCAATGCACTCAGATGAACCGTTACAGCATCTAAGGAAAAACTATTACCAATAGCTAATATCCGAATAGTGTCTTGCCCGTAAGAGAAAGGGTGAGATTTTATTAGTATAAATAATAGAATGAGATATTTAAGACTCATCTTTGACGGGAGAAGAGATGTCCTCATAGCAGATGTATTTTAGTACAAATATACACACAGAAGAGAATAATAGATTCAGGCAAGGACTGTTTTTGTGTTTTATTAACCTATGAGTAGCGCAGGGTAGAGCTTTCGATGCTTCAAATTCGACCTTCGGAAGCAGCAAGGCTTGGTTGTTAAGCTTGCTTCTTATCTGAATGATAGCGCAACAGCCCGTCAAGAGGTGAGCGGGTTATAGTACCCAAAGTGATGCCCAACGAGGTGGCTGCCTGGCGTATCAAATCTTGATAATAGTATGCCACGGAACCGGTGAGGTGTACGGGGTACTGCAGATAGATGTCTTTGTACCGCATAACGTTTCGGCGGAAAAAGGCTGTAAAAGCGTTCTCTACAAGATTATATACAGAAGGGTCATCAAGATGTGCATGTAGGAAAGGAGAGAAGCTGGCCAGAAAGCGATTGGGGAAGGGTTGACGATATACTTTTTCAATAATATCGGCGGGAGTCAGCGAGTAGTGTCTTAGGAACTCTTCACGCAGTGAGGCAGGAAGTTGGCCTTTTAGTAAATCGCCCACCAGAAGTCGGCCCAGTACCGCCCCGCTTCCTTCGTCGCCAAGGATGAAGCCCAAAGAAGAAACATTGGCACGGATTATCTGTCCGTCATAGTGGCAGGAGTTGGATCCAGTGCCTAGGATACAGGCGATTCCCTCCTGCGTGCCACACAAGGCGCGGGCTGCACCTAGCAGATCACCTGCTACTTCCAGTTGCTCAAAGGGATAATCGGTTAGAGTATTCCGGATAGCTTTTTCTACAAGAGGTGTTTTCTCAGGCGTGCATCCAGCGCCATAGAAGAAAAGAGAGAGCCGGGCGCATCCTTTCATGAAAGGATGTAGGTATTCTTCAACTTGTCTAAGGGTTACTTTCATCTCTGTCACCGATTGAAAAAAGGGATTCATCCCAGGTGAAGTAAAGCGGGTTATTTCACCTTGTCCTGTTTCCGCCAAAAGCCAATCGGCCTTGGTGGAACCACTGTCTACTATTAAGAATAGGTTCATTATTTTTTTCCAAATAAGGGGTCAATATGCTTGCGTACCATCCATGCGGCAAGGATACCAGGTAGCGTACAAAGGCACACCCACACAAAGAAGTTTGTGTATCCCAATAATTCCTCGATTTCTCCGGCTATCATACCCGGGAGCATCATGCCCAGCGCCATAAGACCGGTAGCTATGGAGTAATGGGCGGTTTGGTGTTTCCCTTGTGCTATATATATAATGTATAGCATGTAAGCAGCAAAGCCTATACCGTAGCCCACTTGTTCAATAGCTACAAATGTACTAATGAGGGATACAGAGTTTGGCTGCGCAGCTGCGAGGTACACATACAATATGTCGGGCAAATTAATGGCGAGTGCCATGGGTATAATGCAGCGTCGGAAACCGTAACGCGAGATAAGCCACCCCCCCAGGATGCCGCCTATCAGTAAGGCGATAACTCCGATGGTGCCATATACCATCCCCACTGTAGAGGTTGATAGCTCCAGACCTCCAGCATTGGCAGAGTCCAATAAAAAAGGAGAAGCAATCTTCACCAGTTGTGATTCGCCTAGGCGATACGAAAGGATAAAGAAAAGTATCAATCCGATATGTTTCTTCTGGAAGAACGTGAGGAAGGTCTGTAAGAAGTCATTCCATAGCTGTCGGGCGGAAAGATCGGGGCGTTTTGCGTCTGCTGCCGGCTGTGGCAAGAATAGAGAATGGTATAATGTAATACCTATAAATATGGCTGCCAACAGATAGAACACCAAGCTCCATGCCAGTGCCACATTTCCTGCTACGCCGGAGAAGATGCGGCCCTCAGCCAGCCAGCCGGCCAGCATTACCAGCATTCCTTGTCCGAAGATGTTGGCTAAGCGATAAAAGGTGTTACGGATGCCTACAAAGAGAGATTGATCTCCGGAGCTGAGCCCCAGCATGTAAAACCCATCTGCAGCAATGTCGTGCGTGGCAGAGCTGAATGCCAACAACCAGAAGAATGCCATGGTGGCCTGCAGGAAGAATGGCAAAGGCAAAGAAAATCCCACTCCTGCAAATGCTGCTGCACAAAGGCCCTGCATAGCAATAACCCAGGCGCGCTTCGTTTTGATGAGATCCACGAACGGACTCCACAAAGGTTTGATAACCCAAGGTAGGTATAACCAGCTGGTGTAGAAAGCAAGTTCTGCATTGGAGAGCCCCAGGTTCTTGTACATGATTACAGCAATGGTCATTACCGCTACATAGGGGAGACCTTGTGCAAAATAGAGTGTGGGAATCCATGCCCACGGGTTTCTACTTTCTTTCATGGTTGTAACTTATTCTTTGAATATTCGTATTTATATAATAATGCTGTAGTATAATTTTATAATCATATCCCTTTTCGCCCATAACGGCAGCACCAATCTGGCAGAGGCCTACACCGTGTCCCCAGCCGGCTCCATGGAAGACGAATTCACCCTGCACACCACGCTCTACAACAAAGGCTGAACTGTACAGATGGGATTCTGACAAGGCACTACGGATCAGCAATTCCTTCCCAATAACCATTGTGTGCCGAGAGCCTGTAATGCGTAGCCTTGAAATACGCCCTGAAACTCCGCGTTGCAGTGGTTCGAGTGCTTGTATTGTGCCGAAGTCAATATCTAACTTGCGGGCAATAAGAGCAGAGAGCTCTTCTTGAGAATAAACTACCCTCCAGCGATAGAAATCGGGCGTTTCCCGGTCGTAGTTGTTTAATATCTGTCGCAGGATGTGCTCGTCATTCACACGGCAGAAGGCCTCTGGAGAAGAATATATCCATTGCCGGGCTTCTTCCTCTATGGTGAGATCAGGCAAGATACCCTCTCCATCTCTTTTTCCGGTAAGGTAGGGTCGGTCTGAGTCTTCCCAGCAGGTAGAAAACTGCTCCATTGCCCCTCCACAGCATTTTGAGAAACGAGCATCACAAAGTTTTCCTTCATACATGAGAACCTCACCGCAAGTATCGCGTACTGCTACTTCTACTTGGGGGGTATATGCACGGGTGATGCCTTGATAGCGTTGGCAATGATCGTCGGCACATACATCGAATAAAGTATGGTCCTCTCGGTCAAACCATGTGATATACTCTGTATTATCTATCGTTTCGGTTGGCTTTTCTATAGAGGGAGCTACTTTTTTCTCCCGATTTTCGATCTGCGCCAACAACCAGCTCCGGGAAATTACTGCATGTGCCTTGAGCAGGTTGGTTGAAGCAGTGGCGCTCATCTCTGAAGAGATAACGCTGGTGAGGTATTCTTCGATATGGACTTTATTGATTACCACCAGCATACCTTTGTCTGCCACAATGCGTAAGCTTCCACGGAAATATTGGTTTTCTTTGCGCTCCCAATGAAAGTGAACGCCAATGGTTACATCGCACAACTCAAAGGAATCGGTTAATGGCGTGTTGGGTTCGAAAGACAATTCGGAATATGCTGTCCCGTTCCACAGTACTTTCCCTGCAGAACAATACAACTCCTGCGTGCCGGTTACGGTAGCATCCCCTTGCTGGAAAGTACCATGCAAGATGCATTTTACTTCAGGGGCCGAGAGGACGCCTACATGGACAAGAGGATTCATGATGGATCTGTTATTGCCTGATTAAAGTAACTATTTCTTCTATCTGGGCAGCGCTAAAGCATACCTCAGACAGGATCTGTTCCATGTCGCCGGGAGTGATTTTATCGAAATCGCGTTTTTGCGGTACGGCAAAAAGCCCTCCCATATCTACGGCTCCGGGGCTGAGCAGAATGTGTTGGTCGCCTTGTGCATCATAACACAGCGGGCGATGCCGGGCGCGGGGAAACAGGTAAATCACCCATTCGCCTTTTGTATACCATACCAACAGATTCATCATCGGTTCTTCCTCGGAAGGTTGTCCCATCTTTGCGGAAGTGTATTGAGCTAATGCATCGTATACCAACGAAAAGAGGTATGTGGCGGAGATCTCCTCAGTGGAATGTATCTCGAAGAAGGGGCGGGAATAGTGAGGATATATGCGTAGGGAGGCCGATTGGTATTGGGCAATCTCAGGGCCTCGAGCCTTGGGCTTTGCAAAGAACTCTTCGAACTCTATGGGTAGTATCCCTTTGCTTCCAGCTTGGAAATGGGTATGATCGGGTGCGGAAGCTCCACAGCGTGGCCCGTTGTAGAAGATGACAAAGTCTTCCAGCTTATGAGCCAGTTGCAGCATTACCCCCAACCGGCGGGCAATGGCTTGTGGTTGGTGCTCTTCCAGTACAATAGTGAGATGCAATGGGAGGATGGGGTAGGGGTTGACCAATATCTCATATCCTTTCGGGAAAGCAATGGAATATTGTTCTGGCGGTCGGTTTGCTGCGCAAAGGAAGCATTTTCTTTCCTGTATGGCATAGGTGTCAATCCGTGCAGTGGAAGAAGTAATTCGTGCCGGATTAAATTGTAGCTTTACGGATGATTCTCCCACATTTAATGTCCGTTCCTTGACTTGTGCCAAGGCTTCTATATTATAACGTGCTGTATCCCATAGGGCACATTGGCGTTCTACAAAACGGGGGATCAGCTTCGAGTTTAGCTCATGAGCTTGGATCGTATTCATACGGGCTCCTTTGTTTTTTCCTTTTCAGGCTTTGCTTTTTTTGTTCAGGCGCAAGCGGGCGTACAGTTCCTGTGTACGGAGGCTGTCTTTATAGTGGTTGTTGGCATTGACGCGATCAATGGAGAGCGCTGCATCTGAGTTCCCTTCCCAGCGCCGGCAGCAATACACCACGTCATACACACGGCCTATCTGATAGTGGCGCGACAGCATTAATCCCATGGCATAGTCTTCGCCATAGCTGGTGTTGGGAAATGGGTTTTCTCGTACCAATGGGGTGTAAAAAGCACGGGGCGCTCCCAGGCCATTGATGCGAAGGGCGTTGTTGCGCCCATTCTCGGGAGTCCATTCCCGGTGGTCGATAATACCGGGAGGGAGGGTTTGCATCTGGAAGTCCGTCATGCGATATGTGCCGATTACCATGCCGCATTGTTGCTCGTGGAAGGCATACACCATCTTTCTCAAGGCGTCGGCATCGCTATATATGTCATCACTATCCAGCTGTACGGCAAACCGTCCGCAACAGTTGCTTTGTATACCTGCGTTCCAGCATCCTCCGATGCCCAAGTCGGTACGTTCAGGTATCAGATGTACTACTCTTTCATCCTGTTTGGCGTATTGGTCGATAAGCTCCGTTGTGCCATCGGTGGAATGATTATCTATTATAATAAGGTTATAAGAGAAATCTGTTTGCTGCATGAGTACAGACTCTATCGCGTCGCCAATGGTGTGCACTCTGTTCCTTACAGGAATGATTACTGAAGCCTCGCAGGGGAAAGTTCCTTCGTTCAGGTTCACTGTACTGAACTGTGGAGCCATCCATCCTCCAATTGCTTTGAGATGTGTGGTACATACCTTTTCCATCTCAATCTGTACCTCACGGTTTCGTGGGTTTACATAGTCGAAGTTCTTCTCTCCGCTGGCCCGGGTGTCCAGCTCTACTTCTGTATACAGAGGTTCGTTGATATGAAACAGGCGTGCTCGTTGAGCAACCTTTAGTCGAAGATCGTACAAGGCGGCATAATGATAGTCATCCTCCATTTCTTTCACCGCTTCACACAGCAGATCCGTACGGTATACTATTACTGCCCCGAAATCAAAATCATCCCGCAAAGCACCGTCCTGGTAGTCGATTACAGGAGCCGGCTCATGTATACCTTCTACCAAACGGTAGTGGTCTGCATACAACATTCCGGCACCACTATCAGAAGCGATGCATAGAAGGCGTTCTTGGGCAAGATATCCCCACTGCACTTGTGTGGGTTTTACTAACAAACATACGTACTCTGTATCTGCCAAAGTCGTAATTTGGTGTAAAGATGCTGTGCTGCCCCATTCTTTTATTTTCACAGCGCCGGGCAGTAAATCGTCAGCCGGAGCAAAGCAATTTATCTTTGTATTCATTCAAACAATAATTTTTCAATGACTTTTGGATAGTAATCATATTCCAAGGCGTGCACCTTGGTGGCTACATCCTCCGCCGTGTCTTCCGGAAATACGGAGATACGGGCTTGAAAAATAATCTCACCGGCATCGTATTCTTCGCTCGTGTAGTGGATGGTGATGCCACTTTCTTTGTCACCCGCTGCAATGACCGATTCGTGTACCTTGTCGCCATACATGCCCTGTCCGCCATGCAAAGGCAGTAGAGAGGGATGAATGTTTACCATACGTTTTTCATAGGTCCGGATTACATCCTCCGGTACGAAAAGCAAGAAGCCGGCCAGTACGATAAAATCAATTTTCTTGTCAAGAAGAAGTGCTAATACCTTTCCGGGCTGCTGAAAATCACTTTTAGGAAGATATACTGAAGGCACACCCAAACGCTCTGCCCGTGTATATACTCCTGCTTCTTTGCGATTACAGATCACTAACTCAGTGCTTACCTGCTCATTTTCCAGAAAATAACGAATGATATTCTCTGCATTTGTCCCTTCTCCGGAGGCCAGAATGGCTATTTTTTTTCTCATTTTCCTCTAAAATCCTGCACAACAACCTCTCAGGTGTGCTGTTTCTATAAATTTGTTCATGGAATATTTGCAAGGGAAAAGAATAATCCTTTCCTTTGCAGCGACAAATTTAAAAAATTAAATCGATTTATTCATTAAAAATTAAAAGTTATGTCAGAAATTGCATCAAGAGTAAAGGCTATCATCGTTGATAAACTGGGTGTTGAGGAATCAGAAGTTACAGAAGCAGCAAGCTTCACTAACGACCTGGGTGCAGACTCATTGGATACAGTAGAACTTATCATGGAGTTTGAAAAAGAATTCAACATTCAAATCCCCGATACACAAGCTGAAAAGATTGCTACAGTAGGCGACGCTGTTTCTTATATCGAACAGGCAAAAGCGTAAATACCACCCCTTTTAATTTATGGAGTTAAAAAGAGTAGTAGTAACAGGTCTGGGAGCTCTTACCCCTATTGGCAATTCCGTCCCTGAGTTTTGGGAGAGTCTGCTTAGTGGGAAAAGTGGTGCCGGGCCTATCACTCATTTTGATGCATCCCTTTTCAAAACCTCCTTTGCTTGTGAGGTGAAGAACTTCAATGCGTCCGATTATATGGATCGTAAAGAAGCCCGTAAAATGGACCGCTACACGCAATATGCCATGGCAGTAGCCAAGGAGGCTGTAGAGGACTCGGGAATGGATCTTGAAAATGAGGATCTTAACAGAATCGGTGTTATCTTCGGAGCCGGCATCGGGGGTATTGAAACCTTCGAAGAGGAAGTTGGCAATTATTATTGCAACAAAGAGAGAGGCCCTCGTTTCAATCCGTTCTTCATCCCTAAGATGATTTCGGATATTGCAGCCGGACAGATCTCTATCCAATATGGTTTCCGTGGTCCTAACTTCGGTACTGTTTCAGCATGCGCCACTTCATCAACCGCTATTGCTGACGCGTTCAATTACATTCGTTTGGGTAAAGCTAATGCCATCGTAACCGGTGGTGCTGAAGCTGCCATTACTCCTGGTGGAGTAGGTGGTTTTAATGCGATGCATGCCCTTTCTACCCGTAACGATGCGCCCGAAACGGCTTCACGCCCTTTCAGCGCTACGCGTGACGGTTTTGTAATGGGCGAAGGCGGTGGCTGTTTGATCCTTGAAGAACTGGGACATGCCTTGGCGCGCGGAGCTAAGATTTATGCCGAAGTAGCCGGAACCGGAGCTTCTGCTGATGCTTATCACCTTACAGCCTCGCATCCGGAGGGATTGGGCGCTCGTTTGGTCATGATGAATGCACTGGAAGATGCCGAGATGAAACCGGAAGATATCGATTACATTAATGTACACGGTACTTCTACCCCGGTGGGCGATGTTTCTGAAGCAAAAGCCATCAAGGAAGTGTTTGGTGAACATGCGTTCAACCTGAACATCAGTTCCAGCAAGTCTATGACCGGACACCTGTTGGGAGCCGCCGGCGCAGTAGAGTCTATCGCAAGTATCCTTGCTATCAAGAATAGCATTGTACCTCCTACCATTAACCATGCTGACGATGATCAGGATGAAAATATTGACTATAATCTGAACTTCACTTTCAACAAAGCGCAGGAACGTACAGTCAATGCAGCCTTATCGAATACGTTTGGTTTCGGTGGACATAATGCATGCGTGATCTTTAAGAAATACAAATAACACTTTGCCGTGTTAGGCCGTATTATACATAAAATGAGGTTTTTTGTCCGTAAGGATAAAGAACCTTATTTGCTTTTTTACAAGATACTAGGCTTTTATCCTTATACTCTAAAGTACTATGAACAGGCGTTGTTGCACAAGTCATTGTCGCGGCGTATAGCCAATGGAAGTCGCCTGAATAATGAACGTCTGGAGTTTCTGGGTGATGCGGTTTTAGAGTCTGTTATTACAGATATTTTGTTCCATCATTTTGAAAATGAAAGTGAAGGCTTTATGACCAACGCCCGTTCTCGTATTGTGAAGCGGGAAACCCTGAATCAAATCGGACGTGAATTAGGTCTTCATAAACTTGTGAAGAACGAGATTCATGTGGATAACCGCAACAGCTATCTGTGTGGCAATGCTTTCGAGGCCCTTATTGGAGCTATTTATCTGGACCAGGGCTACAAAAGATGTCGTTGGTTTATGGAACAAAGAATCCTGAAATTGTATCTTGATCTGGAGGAAATAGCCAGGAGGGAAGAGAACCACAAGTCCAGGCTCTTGGAGTGGACACAACGTCATCAGGTAAGCATCTCTTTTGATTTGCTGGAGCAAACACGTGACAAGCACAACAATCAAATCTTCTTATCGCTCGTTACGCTGCAGGGAATGGCCTGTACACAGGGGCGTGGATATACCAAAAAAGAGTCCCACCAGGAAGCCGCCCGCCGTGCTTTAAAAAAGATAGAGAAGGAAGAACTCTACCGTCGTGCCATCTTAGAAAAAGTAAAGACGGATGCGACGTTGAAGGATTCAGCCAATCTTACTGAAATTGCATCTCCTGCATATGCAGAGGAACATGTGGCTGAAGTGTAATATTACCCGAAACAGACCCCCATTTTACGGCCATGCATTAGCAGGGGCACATCTTCTGTGACCAGCTTTAATCGTCCTGCTACTTCTTTCAAAGGAAGAGAGGTGACCTCATTGCCTTGTACGGCAATCATTCGTCCAAATTCTTTACGGGAGATTAACTCGGTGGCTGTGGCTCCGATCCGGGTGGAGAGGTTGCGGTCAAAGGCTGTAGGCGATCCGCCGCGTTGTACATATCCCAGTACGGTGTACCGGGCTTCCACTTCGGTTTCTTTTTCTATCTGGCGGGTGAGGTATTCGGCAGGCCGTTGTTTGCCGTCTGTAGGCAGGCCTTCAGCTACCACTACGATGGTAGACGCTTTTCCTTGTGCCTGCCGTTCGCGGATGGCGGAGCATACATTACGTATGTCATACTGCAGCTCTGGAATCAGAATCACATCGGCTCCTCCGGCCATACCGGCATGAAGAGCGATCCATCCGGCTTTGTGGCCCATCACCTCGATAACCATCACGCGGCGATGAGAGAGGGCTGTGGAGTGCAGGCGGTCAATGGCTTCGGTGGCAATGGATACTGCCGTGTCAAAACCAAAGGTGATATCAGTACCCCAGATGTCGTTGTCAATGGTCTTGGGGATACCTATAACGGGGATGCCCAGTTGCTGCATTTTATAGGTGGTCTTCATCGTCCCGTTTCCCCCAATGCAGACCACGCAGTCCAAGTCCAGTTCGGAAACGGTGTGGAGCATTTGAGCGGGCTTCTTCTCGTCGCCGGGCTTTTTACATTTAAAGGGCTTTACGCGGGAGGTGCCCAGAAAGGTTCCTCCCATGGTGAGTAGGCCGGGAATGTATTCGTCAAGCATTAACAACACATCCCCTTCAAGCAGTCCCTTGAAGCCATTTCTGATACCCAGCACTTCTATGCCGTAATAAGAAGCAGTCTTTATGATTCCACGAATCGTGGCGTTGATTCCCGGGCAATCCCCTCCAGAAGTAAGTATTCCGATACGCATAATTTGTAATTCTGTATACAAAGAAGGGCTAAAGGTAAGAAAAAAGCTAGAATCGCCCACATGATTGAAAAAATAAACTTATTTTTGCACTCATTTGAAAAGATTAGGCAACAATGAATACCACCACACTGATCAGTCCCTTGTTCAAATCGCGTGTACGGGCTGTTGAGCGTTATAATACTGAGACGGAGGCCTTGCAGATGGCGGCGTTTCGTGCTTTACTGAAGCGCGCACAGGATACGGAATGGGGACGTATGTATGATTATTCCTCCATTACTACCTACGAACAGTATCGCAGCCGTGTTCCCCTGCAAACTTATGAAGAAGTGAAACCCTTTGTGGAACGTGTCCGCCAGGGTGAGCGTGATATTCTGTGGCCGGGACAGACACGCTGGTTTGCCAAATCTTCCGGTACTACCAGCGATAAAAGTAAGTTCCTGCCGGTTACCTCCGAGGGACTGAAAGAAATACACTACCGTGGAGGACAGGATTGTGTAGCGCTCTATCTGAATCTTATCAACCCTCGCAGCAACTTCTTTGGTGGTAAAGGCCTTATTCTGGGCGGAAGCCATGCTCCTAATATGAATACGCCGCACAGCTTGGTGGGCGACCTCTCTGCCATTCTCATCGAAAATATCCCTTCATTAGTCAACCTCGTTCGTGTGCCCAGTAAACAGGTGGCCCTCATGGATGAGTGGGAAGCAAAGCTCCAGGCAATTGCAGATAGTACCATTTGTGCCAATGTGACCAACCTGTCGGGGGTACCCTCCTGGTTTCTGGTGCTCATCCGGCGCATTTTGCAAATGACGGGTAAGGACACACTGGAGCAGGTATGGCCCAGTCTGGAAGTGTTTTTTCACGGCGGCGTGGCTTTCACTCCGTATCGCGAGCAGTATAAGCAGGTGATCCACAGCCCCCGGATGCATTATGTGGAAACGTATAATGCCAGTGAAGGCTTCTTCGGTATTCAGAACGACCTCTCCGATCCATCCATGCTACTGATGATTGATTACGGTATGTTTTATGAATTCATGCCCATGGAGGATTTTGGTCTTGAGTCCCCCCGTACCGTCATGTTGCCGGATGTGGAGTTGAATAAGAACTACGCCCTGATACTGAATACCAACTGCGGCTTGTGGCGTTACCTGATAGGCGACACGGTACGGTTTACCTCGCGCGATCCGTATAAGTTTGTCATTACCGGTCGCACCAAGCATTTCATCAATGCTTTCGGCGAGGAGCTGATGGTGGATAATGCGGAAAAGGGCCTGGTTCGGGCTTGTGCTGCTACTGGTGCGCAGATTACCGATTACACGGCAGCCCCTGTCTTTATGGACAGCCGTGCCAAGTGTAGTCACCAGTGGCTCATTGAATTTGCCTGCGAGCCGCAGGATCTGCGTCAGTTCTCCACCATCCTTGATGATACGCTTAAGGAGGTTAACTCTGATTATGAAGCCAAGCGTTATAAAGACATTGCCCTTCAACCTCTTGAGATAATCCCTGCCCGTAAAGGCTTGTTTCATGACTGGCTCGCTCTGAAAGGCAAGCTTGGCGGACAGCACAAGATACCCCGCCTGAGCAATACCCGGGAGTATATTGACGAGATGTTGCAACTCAATGCGAAAGGAGGCTGATGGGTGTTTACATCAGCAGATAGAGGATGAAAGCTGCCACAGCGATCAATAAGAGTATCCGGAAGAGTAGTGCTTTTACAATCTTCAGCACGATGATTCCAGCCAAAGCGGCAGCCAGAATGAAGAGGTAATGGGTAATGTTCATTTCTCTTTTTCAAAAATTTAATTGCAAAATTAGTTATCTTCTTTTATTTATTTCTATATTTGCGGAAATAATAATCCATTCTAATCTACCAAGTTATGAAAAAACAAATTACGATGCTACTGATGTTCGTCCTGGCGTTGGTTACAATAATCCCTGCCGGTGCACAAACTCGTAAAGAAAAAAAAGAAGCCCTTAAACAACAAATAATGCTACATGTAGAAGCAAGGCGTTTCAAAATAAGTCTCACCGACTCAGGCTCTTCACAGGAAATAGCGCGTGGAGGAATTGATGGAAGTGTGGAAATAAAAGATACTTTAATGATATCTAACCTTCCCTATTACGGAAGTGTGCACGGTGTGCAGTTAGATCCCCGTCAGTCGGGGTTGAATTTTGAATCTCCTACCTCTGAGTATATCAGTTCTATCCTGCATGACGGTACGGCAAAGATTCTTTTTAATGCCAAACGGGGCAATGAAACGTTTGTATATTACATTGAAATAAAACCACAAGGGAAAGTGACTCTTAGTGTACACTCTGACAGGCGTTCACCTGCATCCTATACAGGTGAGTTTGTGACTAAATAACAATAGATTTAACCAAAAATATGTTTGATAATTTAAGCGAAAGACTTGAACGGTCGTTTAAAATCCTGAAAGGTGAGGGAAAAATCACCGAAATCAATGTTGCTGAAACATTAAAAGACGTACGGCGCGCCCTGCTTGATGCCGACGTTAATTACAAAGTAGCCAAAACATTCACTGACCGGGTGAAGGAAAAAGCCCTCGGTCAGAATGTGCTCACCGCCGTGAAGCCCAGTCAACTCATGGTCAAAATAGTCCATGATGAGCTGGCGCAGCTTATGGGAGGTGAGACCGCCGAGATACAAACCAAGGGGAACCCTGCCATCATCCTGATGGCGGGGCTTCAAGGTTCTGGTAAGACCACCTTCTCCTCCAAGCTGGCCAAGATGCTGAAGGAGAAGAAGAAGCTGAAGCCTATGCTGGTGGCCTGTGACGTGTATCGCCCTGCTGCTATTGAGCAGCTTCGCGTACTGGGCGAGCAGATCGAAGTGCCCGTGTACATGGAGCCCGACAGCAAAGACCCTGTCAGCATTGCCAAGAACGCTATTATCGAAGCTCGCACAAGAGGCAACGATATTGTCATTGTGGATACCGCCGGCCGTTTGGCTGTAGATGAGCAGATGATGAATGAGATCACTGCCATTAAGGAGAATATCCACCCCCACGAGATCCTCTTCGTAGTGGACTCCATGACCGGACAGGACGCCGTGAATACCGCCAAGGAATTCAACGACAGGTTGGACTTTACCGGTGTAGTTCTCACTAAGCTTGACGGTGACACCCGCGGTGGTGCCGCCCTCTCCATCCGTAGCGTGGTAAACAAGCCTATCAAATTTGTGGGAACCGGTGAAAAGATGGAAGCAGTAGACCTCTTTCACCCCAGCCGTATGGCCGACCGTATCCTCGGCATGGGTGACATTGTGTCCCTCGTAGAGAAAGCGCAGGAGCAGTATGATGAGGTTGAGGCTCGTCGCCTGTCTAAAAAAATAGCCAAGAACCAGTTTGATTTTAACGACTTCCTTGCTCAGATAGCCCAGATCAAGAAGATGGGTAACCTGAAGGACTTGGCCAGCATGATCCCAGGTGTAGGTAAATCCCTGAAAGACGTGGAAATTGACGACAATGCCTTCAAAAACGTAGAGGCCATCATCTACTCTATGACACCGAAGGAGCGTGCTAATCCGGAGATACTCAACGGCAGTCGCCGCACCCGTATCGCCAAGGGTAGCGGCACGGACATCCAAGAGGTGAACCGCCTTCTGAAGCAATTCGAGCAAACCCGCAAGATGATGAAGATGATGACTGGTCCCAAAGCCGCCCAGATGATGGCCATGGCTCAGAAAATGAAACAATAATCTCTTTTTACAACAACTAATATGAACCTGATAGACGGAAAGGCAGTAGCCGCCCAAATCAAACAAGAAATAGCCGTCGAAGTGGCGGAGATCATGGCACACGGAGGTAAACAACCCCATTTGGCCGCCATCCTCGTGGGACATGACGGAGGCAGTGAAACCTACGTTCGCAACAAAGTACTGGCTTGTGAGGCTTGTGGCTTCAAATCTTCTCTCGTCCGCTTTGAAGATGACGTAACCGAAGCCGAGCTTTTGGCTAAGGTTGAGGAGCTTAATGCGGATGCCGATGTGGATGGATTCATTGTGCAGCTTCCCTTGCCCCGCCATATCTCTGAGCAGAAGGTGATCGAGACTATCGACCACCGTAAAGATGTGGATGGATTCCACCCTATCAACGTAGGCCGCATGTCTATCGGGCTGCCCTGCTATGTATCGGCTACCCCGAATGGTATGATTGAGCTGTTGCGTCGTTACAATATCGAAACCTCCGGCAAGCGTTGTGTGGTTCTTGGCCGCAGCAACATTGTGGGTAAACCTATGGCTTCGCTCATGATGCAGAAGGCGATGCCTGGCGATGCTACGGTAACCGTATGCCACAGTCATACGAAGAATCTGAAAGAAATCTGCCGCGAAGCAGATATTATCATAGCTGCCATGGGGCAGCCCAACTTTGTGACGGCCGATATGGTGAAGGAAGGAGCCGTAGTGCTTGATGTGGGTACCACTCGTGTTCCCTCTGCTGAGGCCAAAAGTGGTTTCAAACTGACGGGCGACGTGAAATTTGATGAGGTAGCTCCCCTTTGTTCTTATATCACCCCCGTTCCCGGCGGAGTGGGCCCCATGACCATCTGCTCCCTGATGAAGAATACTCTCCTGGCGGGCAAGAAGTCTATTTATAAGGATTAAATAGACCGCAGAGCATTGCGGGAATAGTAAAATAGCAAGATAAAAAACGCCAAATATTTGGCGGAAATCATAGAAAGCATTATCTTTGCAGCGCTTTTGAGAGAAAAAGCGTTAAATGGTGGGATTAGCTCAGTTGGTTAGAGCGTCGGATTGTGGTTCCGAAGGTCGTGGGTTCGAGCCCCATATTCCACCCATTAGAGAGAAAGTATCTTCAGCTTATCAGCTTTGAAGATACTTTTTTTGTTTTGTGTAAACCTCTCGAAGCACGCCCAGGGTTCACCGGATAATCATAAGATCCGGCTCATCGGCTACCCAAACCTCTACGTTCCACCATTTTTCATCAACCCTCCACGTTCCACTGATCTCCTGAAACCCTTTGTAGTAAAGGGATTCGAGGTGGAACCATTACTTTTGAAGGTTCCACCCGGGATGTGTTGTGGAAGGATATCTCAAAAAAAGTGGAAGGTGGAACCTGTCTGTACTTCTTGTGTCTTGGAGAAGATTACATCATTCTTCATGTGAACTCGTGCGCATCAGCTGGATGGCTGGTGCGCACGAGTTTTGTTATTGGTGCGCATGAATTCTTTAACTCGTGGGCATGAGCTTGCTGTGTACGTAGCGCTCCGCTTCTATAATCTTAGCGCTGAGTTTTCAGATCCCAGGCCTGAGATTGTCTGAAGGAAGGCCTGTATTTCGCAGGGTTCTATATAGGGCAAGTAGGAGGTGGCGATGTTGATAATTGTTGAAGCTTGCCTTTGCTGCTCTTTGCACTACGAATGTGGAATGAGCTCTGATATGCAACTTTGAGGAAAGAGGTGCAGATGCTAACTGGTCGAAGTGGATTGTTGTATTTGTGTTTGTTTCTGTTCTGATAGTAGAGGTGATGTGCGCAAGTATTGTGAGTTGGACAATTTTTTTTGTTGAATCAACAATTATTTTGTTGATTCAACAATTTTTTTTGTGAATATGAAAGTACTTATCCTATGTGCCCAGTCTAATTTTACTTCATCTTCAGTGGGTAAATCAGGACTCCCCACTAAAAGGATGGGCAGGTGAGGATCTCTCAAATCGAGCTCATGAGAATTATAATATTCCTGAGTCCTTTTGTAAGTAGTTTTATTAAAAAGAACTTTTTTTTATTAACTAGTCTGCAATTCGCTTAAAGGATAGTTGCTCTTTAAGTGGTGAATAGTAGAAAGTTATGGAGTTGACGTTTTAGCATAAGCGACGTATAGTTTGCTGCAGATAAACGGGGATACCTGTAGCGAACAGAACAAAGGTGTTATCCCTATTTACATTTATTATTAAATCAAATGAGAAAGAAATTTATTACGGTTGCAGCTGTATTATTATCGATAGTGGTGCTCAGTTCTTGCGAGAATGACGCCCCCACCATTAATTTTTCGAATGCTGAAGTGCACATTGCTGATTACACAGGACTTATTAATGCCATTAAGGATCAGACGATGTCATTGGAAAAGAAGATGGATCTAATAAATGAGGCCATCAAGAATAGTTCCTTGTCATTAGCCCAGAAGACTGATGCTTTAAATCTTGCTTTGGAACAAGGCCTTATCAATCAGGCTCAAAAGCTGGAACTCATTAAAACTGCGATTGACGGGGTTAGCGACAAACTGGCTGCTGTCAAGACGGCCGTGGAAGATCAGACCACCTCACTGGCTACCAAGCTGGATCTGCTGGAAGCCGCTATTGAGAAGGGATTCATTACTGAGGCTGAGAAGTTGACTCTTCTTGAAATCGCCATTAACAACTCCACCAACAAACTGGAAGCGATCAAGGGTGCTATTGACAGCCAGACCACCTCATTGGCTTCAAAACTCGCTCTGTTGGAGACTGCTGTAAAAGAAGGATTCGTTACCCAGGCACAAAAAATGGCGCTTCTTGAAACTGCGATCAACAATTCCACCAATAAACTGGAGGCTATCAAGGGCGCTCTCGAAAGTCAGACAGCCTCGGTAGAAGCGAAACTTGCCTTGCTTGAAACTGCTGTGAAGAACGGATTTATCTCTCAAGCTGAGAAATTAGCTCTTATCAATGCAGCCCTCGAAGATCAGACCGCTTCATTGGAAACCAAGCTTGGACTGCTTGAAATAGCGATCAACAACTCCACTAATAAGTTGGAAGCTATCAAGACTGCTCTCGAAAGCCAAACCACCTCACTAACCGCTAAGCTTGGATTGCTTGAAACGGCTGTGAAAGAAGGTTTCATTACCGAAGCTGAGAAGCTGGCTCTTCTTGAAACTGCGATCAATAATTCTACCAATAAGCTGGAAGCTATCAAGGCTGCTATTGAAAGCCAGACTTCCTCACTAGCCGCTAAGTTGGCCTTGCTTGAAACTGCCGTGAAGGAAGGATTCATTACTGAAGCCCAGAAACTGGCCCTTCTTGAGACCGCTATCAATAACTCTACCAACAAGCTGGAAGCTATCAAGGGTGCTGTTGAAAGTCAGACTGCCTCACTGGCCGCTAAGCTTGGATTGCTTGAAACAGCCGTGAAGGAAGGCTTCATTACCGAAGCTCAGAAGCTGGCTCTTCTTGAAACTGCGATCAACAACTCTACCAACAAGCTGGAAGCTATCAAGGGGGCTGTTGAAAGTCAGACTACCTCGTTGGCTGCTAAGCTTGGACTGCTTGAAACAGCTGTAAAAGACGGCTTCATTACCGAAGCTCAGAAGCTGGTTCTTCTTGAAACTGCGATCAATAACTCCACCAACAAACTGGAAGCTATCAAGACAGCTGTTGAAAGCCAAACTACCTCGTTGGCTGCTAAGCTTGGATTGCTTGAAACAGCCGTGAAAGACGGATTCATTACCGAAGGCCAGAAACTGGTTCTTATCGAAGCTGCTATCAAAGCATTAATTGCTGATAATGGCATCTATCGTCCTGCAGCAGACAACTATAGCGTGTATATGAAACCGGAGATATGGGATGTTGTAAAGAATGACCCTGACATGAAGGCTGCATTGGCAAATACATTGACCCCATTGAGTCCTACTGTTACCACGTCACAGGTTTCTTCACATACTACTTGTATAATTGGTATTGCCTTTAAAGAAGCTAAGGATCTTGACCTTGTGGAATTGTGGGATAACTCTTCTATTACAGTAGGTGGCGTTACGCAGGAAATGGTGCGTGTGATATACATGTATAAGACCTATACCTATACAATTGATAAGGTGGATTGCTCTTTAGGGGCTTGGGAAGTTAAAATTACAGATGCTCGTGGAGCTCTTGTTCAGAGATATAATCTTAATGGTTTAGGTGACGGCGATTACTATGGCAGCTATAAAGCTGATGTAGATCTTTCATTCTATTCAGCCGGGAAAATTGCAACAACTGGCCATGTTGAGGTTCATATGCGATAAATATAAAATTAATGAAGAAAATAGCAATAATAACATGTGCTTGCTTGGTCGCATTCATGGCAAATACCCTGAATGTCAAGGCACAAGATGAGGAAGCTCGGGATAGCAAAGCCTTGCGCACCCACACCTGGAGTGTATACGTCCAGGGTGGTGCGTCATGGGCCACTGGACTGAAATTCAAGAGCATAAATCCCGCGGCTGGTACCTCGGTAGCTCCGGAAGTGGGGCTTGGCGTGAACTATAACCTGCGCCCTTGGGTACGTCTTGGTTTGAACTATGAATTCTCAAAGTACAAGCGCGAACAGCGTTTGGAGGACCTTGAGGCATTGGATCCTTCTTTCAATCCTTACAATCCTTCCTACAATGGGCACGCTTCGGGATTTATAAACAAGACCAACAACAGCGGTACCGCTTACCGGCAATTATGGAACATGTATCACAATGTGGATCTGACCGCCGAGTTCAATATCATGGAGCTCTGGCCCAATCGCAAGTGTACCAAGTTCAACCTTTATGCCGGAACCGGTATAGGTATGATGTTTGCTCGTGGCAATACATACTCTATCAGTATGGGTAGCGAGCAGTGGGAGAGTCCGAATAATGCAGTGGACAATACTGACAACTGGGTTTCTTACACCTGGCTTGAAGCAAGCAACAGCCGCCATCACTACAATGCACTCTATATGCCCGTAGTACTGTCGGTCGAGTACGACGTAATGCCGCAGTTGACGCTGGGTGTGAAGGGGCAATACAAAGCCATATTCTCCTCCAACGATTTTGCACCTGACGGGCTAGAGGCTGCTGCTGTGGTGGTTCGTTACAACTTTGTAGGTGCCAGGCAGGGCATAGTCTCCTGCAAGGAACTGTATAAGGAAACACTGGAGAAGTGCAACGAATTGCGCGCCGAAGCTACCCAAGCCCGCGAAGCGGAAGCTAACAGCCGCAATGCACTGAATGCTGCCAATGCCGAAAACCAAAAGTTGAAGCAACAGCTCAAAGACTGTAATGCTGCAGTAGCTGATTGTGAGGAGGAAAAAACGGCGGTTGCCATTGCACCTGCCACTATCAAAGACCTTGCTATTCAGTTCCGCAACAACAGCGCAAAAGTGTCTGTCGATGACAGAGAACGGTTGGAAGCACTGGCCCACGAACTGAAGGCTAATGAACAAGTAACTATCAGTCTGCTTAGCGAGGCATCGCTTGAAGGCAAAACTGCGAAAAACCAGAAATTAAGTGAGAGACGTTTGGCTAATGTAATGTCTATCCTTAAAAAGAACGGTATCAGCGGTGATCGCATCAAGACAGCCAAAGCTATTGGAGAAGCCAACAGAGTACCTGGCCCCTCTCATCGCAGAGTTGAAATTTCAGTTAGTAAATAAACCTAGGCTAAGATTTTGAACTCCTTTGCCAACTCCGTAGTTTCTTGTGAAAGAAGCTGCGGAGTTTTTTTTATCATCTGCGAACGAGAAGGCTGCATAACTCTAAATAATGTAAAAAACACCTCTTATCTTTCGGCGCATGTTTAAAAATAAATATCTTTGTATATAAAGCAATTAAGAGTATGAAAAAACACCTTTCTATCCTATGTGCCCTGCTGCTGACTGTAACCCTGTTTAGCTGCGGAGGTGATGATGATGATTTCCAAACTGTTCGCAAAAGTCAAACCATTCGTACGTGTGATGTGATCCCCCTTGCCCAAGGCATAGGAGGCACCTCTTCCAATACTTTTGTGGCTACAATCAGTCAGGGCGCCATTCAGCCCCACCATGTAGGTACTGCCATTATTGAGGCGGTGGCTCTTAAAACAAAGTACATCTACACTGTGCAGGTGCTTCCCGAGATGAACCTTTTTACCGATTTGGGTGAATGCATAAAGCGCGGCCAGAAAGATATTGAAAAGATCCTAGGCGAGCCGCTCTCCAAAAATGGGTATAAGTATTCTTATCCTACTCCCAAGCTCGAGGAGCAAATCATGATACAGTATAGTAGAGACTATGTGATGGAGTATGCCATGATTACGTTTGACAGACTCTTCTCTTCCAAGGTTACGGAGCAAGTTGAAGACTATTACGCCTTTTACAAGTTTGATGGTACATACAGCGTTTACATTAATGCCAATACCTTGGATGAGGCTACGGTACTGCTTGTACGTAGCCAGACGGATACAACTGACCGTATTATTTATATGACTCCAGCCCTGTATGAACTGGTGGGAGATCTTACCAATCTCTTTGTCTTCGATGAACTTCCAAAGGTGGTAATGTAAATATTGACGTAGTATACTTATCGAAAAAAGGCTGTTCCCTTCATTTTGGGAACAGCCTTTTTTCGATAAGTATATAGATGCTTGATTCTTACTCTTTCACCGCACTCATCTTCTCGAAGATCTTCTTTTCCAGTTCTTCGGCCAGCTCGGGATTGTCTTTGATGACCTGCTTGGCAGCATCACGCCCCTGTGCCAGTTTTGTATCGCTGTAGCTATACCAGGAACCACTCTTCTTCACGATACCCAACTCTACACCCAAGTCAATGATTTCGCCTGCCAGTGAGATGCCTTCGCCAAACATGATGTCGAATTCTGCCTTGCGGAAGGGGGGCGCCACCTTGTTCTTCACTACTTTCACACGGGTCTGGTTACCCAGTACCTCGTCACCGTCTTTGATCTGCTGTGCACGACGGATATCTAGGCGTACGCTGGCATAGAACTTCAACGCGTTACCACCGGTAGTTGTTTCGGGGTTGCCAAACATAACTCCGATTTTCTCGCGCAACTGGTTGATAAAGATGCAGGTAGTGCGTGTTTTGCTTACAGCTGAGGTAAGCTTACGCAAGGCTTGCGACATAAGGCGTGCCTGGAGGCCCACCTTGTTCTCGCCCATATCTCCTTCTATCTCAGCCTTTGGAGTGAGGGCGGCCACGGAGTCGATTACGATGATGTCGATGGCCGAAGAGCGGATCAGCTGCTCGGCTATTTCGAGCGCCTGCTCACCATTGTCGGGTTGTGAGATCCAAAGATTGTCAATGTCTACACCCAGCTTCGACG
Source organism: Bacteroidaceae bacterium (assembly GCA_031552405.1). Classification (GTDB taxonomy): domain Bacteria; phylum Bacteroidota; class Bacteroidia; order Bacteroidales; family Bacteroidaceae; genus UBA1794. Next base: position 95,520 of record JAVBMN010000018.1, read on the forward strand.
CATAGAAACGGTCGAAGGCGTGCTCTGCATCGATAAACGCTGCAATACCGCCCGCTTTCTGTGCCTGCGCAATGGCATGGATGGCTAGGGTGGTTTTACCGCTCGACTCGGGGCCGTATATCTCAATGATCCTTCCGCGTGGGTAACCGCCTACGCCCAAGGCTGCGTTTAGCCCGATGGAGCCGGTAGGGATTACTTCTATTTGTTCTATGTTCTCACTTCCCATCTTCATGATGGAGCCCTTGCCGAAGCTTTTTTCGATCTTGTCCATCGCAGCCTGGAGGGCTTTCAGTTTTTCGTTATCTGCCATACAGTATGATTTCTATGTTTTTGGAATAAGTAATAAATAAGATTATCTACGCGCAAAGATAACGATAAAAACCGGAAAACAGCGCAGAATGGAATCCTTTACACAGAATCACTGTCAACGGATTCCTCCCTTCCTGTTATTGTACTGGGAGTAGTACCATAACGCTTGGTAAAACAGCGGGTAAAATATTTGGGGTCATTAAAACCTACTTCATAAGCGATCTCGGCAATACTCATTGTATGTACAGTTTGATTCTTTCGGAGGAGCTCATAAGCAATGTGTAAGCGGTAATTCCGAATGAACTGCCCAATGGATTGCCCGGTTAAGCCTTGCATCTTTTTATTCAACACGCTTTTGCTGATCCCCATATCTGTAATGAAATCCACAGATCCGTAATAAGGGTTGGTATAGTTCAGGCGGATGACTTCCATAAGCCTGTCTATGAACTCCTTATCTTTTGACTTCTCATCCATCTGCAACTCCTTCATTTCCATACGCAATGCAAATCGTTGCTGGTGTCGCTTCCGGTTTTCCAGTATATTGCTTATGCGTGCCAATAACAGTTCTTCGCTGAATGGTTTCCGGATGTATTCATCAACTCCGCTTTTGTAGCTTTCCAGTTGGGCCTCGTGAGAGGTTTTTGCTGTCAGCATTAAAAACGGGATATGGGATATGGCAAAGTTCTGTTTTACTTTGCGTGATAACTCCATGCCATCCATTACGGGCATCATCAGGTCGCTGATTATAAAGTCTATATGTGTGTGAATCAATATTCCCATCGCTTTGCTTCCGCTTTCTGCTTCCAGTATATTATAGGGTTCTTCAAGTATGGAACGGATGTATTTTCGCATGTCGTTGTTGTCATCCACGATCAGAATCATAAGCTTTCCCGACTTGGAATCAGCAGGCGGGGAGATTGCTTGATTAAGTAACGGAAGATGTAACTCAGAAGGTTTTATTGCATGTTGTGTTCCTTTCTCCCGTTCCAGAGGAAGGAGTATACGGAAAGAGCTTCCGGTCTTGGGGTTGTTACGAACCGTTATTTTCCCGTGATGCAGTTTTACGATGCAGCGGGTCAAGTACAGTCCAACTCCTGTGCCACTTTGTCCGTATACCGGGAACTGAGTATTACTTCGGGACTGATAAAACTTGTCAAATATCCTGGGAATATCTTCTTCCTTGATACCCGTTCCCGTATCTTTTACACAAATGAATAGTTTTTCCTGTCCGTTGTATAAGGGTATAGCTGCTATGTATACGCTGATAACACCTCCATTGGGAGTAAACTTGATGGCATTTGATAATAAGTTTGTCACTATCTTCTGGATGGCGTCCTGGTCAAAGAGAAACTCGGGGTTGTGGATGTGATAATGGGTGCGAAGGGAGATACTTCGTTCTGAGGCAAACACCTCGAAAGGAGTAAGTAAAGGGGCTATAAATTGAAGGAAATCAGCGTTCGTTTTTAGTATTTCCTGTTTGCCTGCTTCCATCTTTCGAAAATCCATTAGCTGGTTTACTAATGAGAGTAGGTATTTTGAGTTTCTTTCCACAAAATGGAGCTGTTCTGTCACCTGTGGGTCACTACTGAGTTTCAAAGCGCGCTCTATGGGGCCGGTAATCAGGGTAATTGGTGTTCGGAGCTCGTGGGTAATGTTGGTAAAGAACGAAAGTTTATCAAGCGTCATCTCCTGGACTCTTTTTGACATTTCGACGAGTTGATTTTTCTGTTGGTTGATTTTCCTGTTTTGCTCGTTCAGCTCACGGGTTCGTTCTTCCACCTTTTTGTGTAATAGCTGTTTTTGTTTTTGCAGAAAATGCATTCTACCGAGGTGTACATAAACTATAAAACCGCTTATAATGAGTAGGGTAAGGGTGATAAACCACCAGGTCTTATAGAAAAACGGTTCAATAGCTATTTTCAGCTCAGATAGGATGTGGGGGTCTTCCGACTTGCCATTTGTCACGTATTTCACCTGAAAGGTATAGTTGCCGGGGGGGATGTTGGTATAAACGGCAAAACGGCGGCTCGCTGGGACATCAATCCATTGATCGTCAAAACCAACTAATCGGTAGCAATAAGTGGCAGTTGCATGTGATTCGTAATCGAGCGATGAGAACTCCAGAGAAAAGGAGTTGTCTCTTTCGTGAATACAAAGTTTTTGGGCTTTGCTTATATCACTACTGAGTCCTTTGTCTCCTGCAAATATTTCTTCATTCTTAATCGTTAGCCGTGTAAAAACAACTTTTGATGAGGAATGAACAGGTTTACCTAGATTATCACGTATCACAGTTAGTCCGTTAATTCCTCCGAAATACAAATCTCCATTCTTTGATTTGTGATAGGCGTTCCAATAGAATTGGTTATTAATGAGTCCATCTTCTTTGGTATAGTTCAGAAAAGTTTCATTCGCCGGATCAAAACAGGACAAGCCATAGTTTGTACTAATCCAGAGAAAGCCATTATGATCTTCCAAAATGCCACGTATACTGTTGTTTACGAGCCCCTTGCTTGAATCATACCTGGTAAATACATAATCGTTTGCTGATCTTCGGTTGGATTTATAGAATCCATGCCCGTTACTGCCCACCCAGATACTGCCATCTGACGCCTGGCAGATACTGGTAATACGCTCCTTAACCCCCGATTCCGGATTGTCTAATTTGTATGCAAAATGACGATAGTTGAATTTATCTTCCCGGCGGGAATGCAGATCAATGACGAAAAGACCATTTTCCACTGAGCCGATCCACAAATTTCCATAGGAATCTATCGCTGATCCCACCGTTTTATAAGCCTGATACGTCACATCCGGTTCAAAGGGATTAATCAATTGATCCTCTTTCAGGTCATAAAAGAAGATCCCTGGATTTGAACCGATCCAAATTCCATTGTTTATCGAGTCATAACATAATGATTCGATGAAAGCAACTGAATAGTTCGGATGTGTAAAAGGATTGATGTGTTTCAAAACCCGATGCTCCGAATGCGTCAAATCCAATACTGTAATTCCCCAGCCCCAGGTTCCCACCCATAATCTGTTCCGGTTGTCGGCAGTGATACTGCTTACGGTATTGTGGCTGATAGGGGTGGGAGTATGTGTTGTGTAATGTGTGAAATGTTCGCTTCCTTTTGCCTTCTTATTGAGGCCTCCTTCCACTGTACCAACCCATAGATTGTCGGATTTATCTTCATAAATGGCATTCACAAGGTTTTGTGACAGGCTATAAGGGTTTTTCTTATCATGCACGTAATTGCTTACTGATAACCTGCGCGGAACCATCTTATTAATGCCACCCACGTCACTGCCTATCCATATCTTCTCCTGGTCTATAAGCATGCAATTCACGAAATCCGAATTAAGTCCGTTCTCTGCTTCTTCCTTTGTTTTGGAAATCCGTTCAAAGTCATCCGTAGCAGGATTGTAGACATTGATACCTTGAAAGGTGCTAATAAGTACTTGTTTATCCTCACTGATCGCAATATCTGTGATATAGTTTTGTGATAAGGAACGTATATTCTTCTCGTTATGGGAATACCGTTTAAGTGTGTTCATGCTTTTATCGCAGTGGTATAATCCATTGGCGGTGCCTATCCATAGTTCATTTTCCTTGTGACAGATCACGTGGATGATTGTTTGTGTGTCCAGTTTGATAATGGGCGATACAGTCCATGTCTTTGAAGAGTGAGGCATTGCTGATACCTTGTATATGGTATTGCCCTGCCCCACCCAGGGGCTTCCGTCTTTATCGATGTCATTGATTACAACCGGAAGCGAGGCACTCAAGTGAGTTGAAAGGGTTGCAACGGATGCCACATCCCCCTTGCTGTTGAAACTGATTTTATGAAGTGCCGAACCGGTATGTAGCCATATATTCCCCAGACTGTCTTTGGCAGCTTTTGTGGCTGGCGCTGATAATACAGCCTGTAACTGTTGTATATTTGTTTCAGGCATGGATAGTTGTAAAGTGTTCAGGCTAAGGATGTCTGTTCCTTCATCGGTGGTAATCCACAAACGGTCAAAGTCATCTTCGCATACTGTTGCTATGAAATTGCTACGAAGTTTTATGTGCGAGGTGTGGGTGTTGAAATGTATAAAATCATATCCGTCAAACCTGGAAAGTCCTCCCCCTTTTGTCGCGATCCAGATGAAACCAGGCTTATCTTTGTAGATGCTGCTGACATTCTGATGCAGTAGCCCCTCGTTCATTGTCAGATAAGAAACTAAATATCGAGAGGCAAAGGACTCCTGAGCCTTGTGAGGTTCAGTAACGATTAAACAGAACACAAAAAGCGCCCAATGTATCTTTCTGATCATATCAACTATTTTTGCTCCTGCAAATGTATGTGATCCTCTTATCTCTTGCAAGAAACAAAACCGAAGATTTAGGGTAGTATTCCTTTTGTCCGCCTATTCAGCACAATTATCCACCTGCTTCTTTTATTTCAAATACTATCTTTGCACCTGCAAATGATCTCTTAATTACGTGTTGGGTCAATTGCCAGATAGTTTAAATGCAACTCTTTAATTTAATTGTATGATGAGAAGTAAATTTCCTTTCGTCCTTCTTCTTACCGCATGGGTAACATCTTCCGTATGTGCCTTTGCAGGCAGAGCCGCTCAGGAGCCGGGCTCAGAGAACAAAGTCATGGTGTTGAAAGACCGTGAAAAGATAAAGTATAACCCCATGATATTTGGGCAGTTTATTGAGCATTTCGATAATCAGGTGTATGGAGGTATCTATGATCCGCAGTCGAAGTTCTCCGACAGTGATGGTTTCAGGATCGATGTCATGGAGGCTTTGAAGGAACTTAAGATCCCTGTGGTTCGTTGGCCCGGTGGCTGTTTTGCTTCTACATACCACTGGCTGGACGGGGTAGGCCTGGAACGGACTCCCGTATATGATAAGACCTGGCAAGTGGAAGATCCGAATACCTTCGGAACGGATGAGTTTATAACCTGGTGCCGGAAGATTGGGGCAGAACCTTTCATCTGTACCAATGCCGGAACGGGTACGCCGGAGGAGATGAGCGACTGGGTGGAATATTGCAACCTTACCGTAGGGAAGTGGGCCAAGCTGCGTGAAAAGAACGGTCACAAGGAACCCTACCACGTGAAGTACTGGAGCGTGGGCAATGAAAACTGGGGTGGCCACGAACTGGGAGCACGGACAATAGCCGAGTGGGGCCCGATGGTCAGAGAATCGGCCAAACTGATGCGCAGCGTAACGAAAGATGCCAAGCTCTTTGCTGCGGCTACTTCCGATAGGAACTGGACACTCCCCCTGTTGAAAGCCGCCGGTAACCAGCTGGACTACATCTCGGTACACGGTTATTGGGATCCGGCTTTTCACTATAACAACCTCACTCCCTATCTGGAATGCATGATGCGTAGCGATGGCCCCGAGAATGACATACAGCGAACCATCGCCATATTGGAGGAAGCCGGTTTTGCAGGAAAGATAAAGATAGCCTACGATGAATGGAACCTTCGCAACTGGCACCACCCGTGGCACGGCGATTTTCGCCGCGGATTTGAGTTGGAGGCTCGCAGGAAGAATGATATCCAATCCTCTTACACCATGGCCGACGCTCTTTTCTCTGCCTGTTTCCTTAACGCTTGTCTCCGCAATGCAAAAGATGTAGAGATGGCCTGCTTCTCTCCGATTATAAATACGCGCGGAGCGATCTTTGTACATCCGGAAGGTATATTGAAGCGGACCACATTCTATACGCTATACATGTATGCCAACCTCTTGCAGGATCACATCGTTCCCATTGAAAGTTCCACGGAGAAGCTGACCTCCGGAAACCGCTCTACCGCCGTGTTGGATGTGGTACTTACCTCCGATCAGCAGGGAAAGCGTTTTGTATATGCCATTGTGAACAAGGACCCGAAACGCTCCATTGAACTGAAGCTCGACTTTGAAAAGATGGGCAAGAAAGCTCCGGCTGCACTGAAAGGCGAAGTCCTGACAGGGAAAACCCCGGACGATTACAACGATATCGGCGCAGAGCAGAGAGTAGTTCCTCAGAAAAAAGAGTTCAAAGTAAAGGACGGCGCCATCACGCTGCCTCCGCACTCATTGACCTTTATTGCAGTGGACTGACTTGAATCAGTCGATCGTATAATTCATCTTACGGGTAAGATTGCCTTTCTGGCGGGAAGTTTTGCGGCGCTTAAAGGCGGTGCGCAAGATCTTCCTGGCCAGTCCGGTACGCTTGCTGTACGTTTCAAAGGTGTCGGTGTGGAAGTCGAAATCGCTTTCCCAGCAGCCGCGGGGTGACACGTAGCAGTAGGTGAAGTTTTCCAGGTCGAGGCCTGTATCCTCAGTTTCTTTTTCCAACATGACAAGGTTCTGTTTCTCCGGATACAGGCACATTACGCCTCGTTCCCGACAGGATGCTACGAGGGGAGTAATCACGCGGTCAAAGAGGTCATGGATCTTGCCAAGATTAAAGTTATGATATGCGCTGTGGCCGATCTCCTGAATGGGACGCAGCTGTAGAATGTCAATAGGGATACCCTCGAAAGTTTTCCAGAAGCGGCTCAATTCTTCAATATTATCCTCGTTCATGGTGTAGTTGAGGCGTATCTTGAGCGTGGGGTATGCCGCTTTGAGGGGGATAAAGTCGCGCAGCAGGCGTTCGAAGTCGCTGAACTTTCCGTTCTCCATGAAATATTCGTAGGTTTCTTTCAAGGTGCCATGTGCAGAGATGGTGATCTCGTGAAGGCCGGCTTCGGCCAGTTCCATTAGTCTCTCTCTTGTAAGCAGGCTTCCGTTGGTGGTCAGGGAGATATAGGGCACTTTATACTTGCTCCCTACACGAACAATGGCAGGGAGATCCTTATAGATAGCAGGCTCTGCCCCGCAGCCAATTTGCAGCTTCAGTGCCCGGTGAAACAGCCCGCCGGCTATCTGCTCAATATCTTGCGCGGAGAATGTACCGCGCATAGCCTTCCGTTTCTCTTCATCACTGAAGTAGCACATTCTGCAGCGGAAGTTACACGTCAATACAGGATCCAGAAAGATGCCCAGATAGCGTCTTCCGGTACTATGAAACAAGTAAAGACCCAGCAACTTGAGTCGTTTGCTTTTGATGTGCCCTGACAGCTTGAATAGTTGATACAGATTCATATGGTAGGGGCGGACCTATGTGTCCGCCCTGAATATGGTTTATGTATTAGGGCGGACACGCAGGTCCGCCCCTACGGGTTGCATGGTATGCGTTCTTGCATTACATCTCCAGATCGCCATCAAACACCTCGTGCCAGGCAAGTCCCTGCTTGTTGAGTTGTTCCATGAACGGATCGGGATTAAACTCTTCTACATTATATACTCCCGGCTTTTTCCAGATGCCTTTCATGAACATCATGGCGCCTATCATGGCGGGTACTCCGGTGGTATAACTTACGCCCTGCATGCCGGTTTCGAGGTAAGCCTCGCGGTGGCTGCAGTTGTTGTATACATAATAGGTGCGTTCTTTTCCGTCTTTGATGCCACGGATGCGACAACCAATGCTGGTTTCACCTTCGTAGTTTTCACCCAGATCCTGAGGGTTGGGGAGTACGGCTTTAAGGAATTGCAGCGGTACGATCTTCTGTCCGTTATAATCGATCTCGTCGATGCGGGCCATACCAATGTTCTGTATTACACGCAGGTGGGTGAGGTATTCCTGTCCGAAGGTCATCCAGAAGCGGGCGCGCTTGATCGTGGGGAAGTTGAGCACCAGCGACTCCAGCTCTTCGTGGTACATCAGGTAGCTTTCACGCGGGCCGACATTGGGGTATGTCACGGGCTGGTGTATTTCCAGTGAGCCGGTTTCCACCCACTGTCCGTCCTGATAGTAGCGTCCTTTTTGCGTAATCTCGCGGATGTTGATCTCGGGGTTGAAGTTAGTGGCAAAGGCTTTGTGGTGATCTCCGGCATTGCAGTCTACAATGTCCAGGTAGTGCATCTCGTCAAAATAGTGCTTGGCTGCATAAGCTGTATATACTCCGCTCACACCGGGATCGAATCCGCAGCCCAGGATGGCAGTCAGTCCGGCCTTCTCGAAACGTTCGCGGTAGGCCCACTGCCAGCTGTACTGGAAGTTGGCATTCTCCGGCGATTCATAATTGGCTGTGTCCAAGTAGTTTACTCCGGCTTCCAGACAGGCATCCATGATGGTAAGATCTTGATAAGGGAGGGCCACATTGATTACTAGTTCGGGTTCGAATTGGTTGAACAGCGCCACCAGTTCCGGCACATTGTTGGCATCTACCTGTGCAGTGGATATGCGGGCTTTCCCGTATTTGGCAATAGCCTGTGCAATCTCGTCACAGGATGATTTCCTGCGGCTGGCTATCAGTATATCCGTAAACACGTCGGCATTCTGCGCCAGCTTGTGAGCCACCACGGTTCCTACTCCTCCGGCGCCAATCATAATCACTTTACCCATATTCTATTTCCTTATATATCGTTTTGAGTTTTAAGCGAGCAAAGATAGAGAAAAAAAGGAAATCATAGCATTTTTTATATACCTTTGTCGAAGAATCCTTATAAAACTCCGTAAGGAAAACCTTCTAAATGATTCTGTTATGTGTACAACCTTTGACATTCATCTGCCCGAGTTTCGTCGCGGATACCACTTGGTAACAGCCGAGATATTGCGTCACATTCCTGCACTCCCGCGTAACGGGTTGATGGTGCTTTTTATTAAACATACTTCGGCGGCCTTGACGCTCAATGAGAATGCGGATCCGGATGTGCGGCGCGACTTTGCTGCTTTCTTTGATCGTATCATTCCTGATGGCGCTTCGTATCTTATCCATACAATGGAAGGAGCCGATGATATGCCTGCGCACATCAAGGCTTCGCTGCTGGGAGCTTCCATCACCCTCCCCATTCGCGCGGGTCGTCTTAACCTGGGGACTTGGCAGGGTATATACCTGTGTGAGTTTCGCAATCATGCCGGACCGCGTACAATCTCTGTTACTTTGATGGGGGAGTAACCTTATAAACTAGTATTTATATGGAATATATGCTTCTCATTTTCAGTTTGTTGGCAGGCATTTTTGCCGGTTGGCTGTGGGCGGGGCGAAAATCTTCCGCTCTAGAAAAAGAATTGATTGCCGGGCAGAAGGAATTGGAGCTTCTGCGCCGTTCCTCTGAAGAAAAAGAGCTTCTGCAGCAACGGACAACTGCCGAACAGTTGGAGAGAGAACGCGTTCTGGCTGAAACCCGTCTGGAACAGGAGCGTATCGCTGCCGAGAAACGCCTGGCAGATCAGAAGCTTTATTTTGAGGAGCGCCTTGCCGAGCGTCAGCAGGAAGTGGAAGCACTCCACCAACAGATGAAGACCGAGTTTGAAAACCTGTCTAACCGCATCTTTAAAGAAAAAACGGAGGATTTCAAGGCTCTCAGCTCCGAGCAGCTTGGCCTTTTGCTCCGACCTTTGGGCGAGAACCTCAAGGAGTTTCGTGAGAAAGTGGATCAGGTGTATGAGAAGGAATCCAAACAACGTTTCTCTCTTGAAGAGCGCATTCGCGAACTTGTAGAGCTGAACCAACGCATCAGCCAGGATGCCCACAACCTGACGCGTGCCCTGAAGGGCGATTCCAAAATGCAGGGTAACTGGGGCGAGATGATCCTGGAACGTATTCTCCAGTCTTCGGGCCTTGTGGAAGGGGAACATTATTTCCCGCAGGAATTCCTGAAGGACGAGGCGGGCACCCCTCTGCTTCACGAAGAAAGTGGGCAAAAGATGCAGCCCGACATTCTTGTGAAGTACCCTGGAAGCCGGGAGATGATAATCGACTCCAAAGTATCCCTTACCGCTTATACTGCTTTTTCCGCTGCCGAGGACGATGAGGAAAAAGCACGTCACCTCAAGGCGCATCTCCAATCCATCCGTACCCATGTAGAGGAGCTGAGCCGTAAGGATTACTCTCGCTATGATGCGCATGCCCCGGAGTTTGTCATGATGTTTATTCCTACCGAATCAGCTTATTTGTTGGCTATTGAGAAAGATCCCCTTCTGTGGGAATATGCGTATACCCGGAAGGTGGTGCTGATGAGCCCTACTAATCTTATTACCGCCCTGCGCCTTGCGCTCGACCTTTGGAAGCGTGAGTATCAGGTGAAGAATGTACAAGCCATTGTGGACCGCGGCACGTCGCTGTATGATAAGTTTGTCAATTTTACCGATTCCTTCCAACGCATTGGCGACAGTCTGGGTGGTGTGCAGCGCGAATACGAGAAAGCCTTCCGCCAGCTTTCCGAAGGCCCTGGAAACCTGGTACGTCAAGCGGAGCAGCTGCGCGGCATGAGCCTTACTCCTAAGCGCCGCATTTCCTCCCGCCTCTTGCAAAAGGAGGAAGGAGAGGAAGATGCTGAATCAGACGAAGGTTTGGAGTCTTAAGTTAGGTGCTTGCAACACTACAAAACAAAAGTAGGAGGAAAACGCACGTTTTCCTCCTACTTTTTTATATCTACTTGTGAAGAGATTTACCAGCGGGCATAGTTTACATGCTTCTCATAGCAATTTGTCTTCACGCGGTTTCCGCTCCAGTTTACAGGAGAACCTGTTTCAATCCATGACTTAAAGTCGGGATATGCTTCCCAGAAGTTTGTACGTTCGAAAGCATGGTACGCAGCAACGGGAATAGCCAAACCATAAGGGAATGTGCCTTCGGGAGCAGCTTTGTCAATAGAGGATACGTAGAACTTAAAGCCGCTTGTCTTGATGAAGTACTTGATCATCTTGGTGTCATTGGATGACGATGAGCAAGTGGTAGGCACGGGATCATACTTAAAGTATCCACCTACGATCGGGTAGTTTTCCGGAGTGCGTGTGGTATTGCTCTTGTAGTGCTCCATTGTAGTGTAGTCTTTTACAATGGTATATCCGTCATGCTCTTCATTTCCACCGCCCCATACTACGGGGATGGCTTCATACAGGGGTTTGTTAGCCTCGGTGTTGATAAAACCTTCTTCGCCAAAGAAGAAGTCTTCACGTACATTTTCCGAAAGCATGTGTTCGCCATTCCCGTCTTCCCAGCCAAATGCAATCTTATTGGCGCTACCCAAAGCAACAGGCTTCACACAGATCGTGATTTTGGCAGCGCTGGAAACGTTATTTCCTGTAATCGAATGCTTCACATAAAGCACCAGGTCGTTGTAGTCGAAATCACCTACGCGGCTGTCTTCAAACATCAGTACAGAACTTCCGTCCTTTACATAAGAATTAGCTTCAAAATCGATAGTGCCTTTGGCATACTTCACAATCTCAATATAGTCCTGATCCGAAGCGCCTCCCGAGCGTTTTACGGGTTCATTCTGGACCCATGACGGAATTTGGATAGTCAAAGGTATATCCGTAGTGGCCAACACTTCCGTTTCACCGTTGGCACGATGGAGAACCGCCTGACTTACAGTGCCATCTCCATCTACAGGAACCTGATAACTTTTTGTCAACGCGTAACGGTCTACAATAGTAACCTCATTGGTCTTTCCAGTTCCTCCTTCTATCGGAGAAGAATCTTCCGCACAGGAAGAAAAAGCAGCTGCGCATGCTGCCATAAACAATACTTTTTTCATCATACCCTTAATTTTATAATTGCAAAATATATATTATAAATCATAATTTAATGTGCAAATATACAATGTAAAAGAAAGCGAAGCGCTTTTTACCTATAGCTTTTTAATGTATTTTATCATTACAAGGTTCTCTTGGCTTCGTTTTAACATAACCAAGATAGCGCTATCAGGTATTGTTACTCGTACAAGTAAGATTCTATCTCTCTTGTGAAAAACTCCTTTGCCACAGGTCTCAAGGTGTTGTTGTTCTTGACCTTCCCGTCTTTTCCCACTATCATATAGCGGGGATAGGCGTCTATATGATAATTAGCCGTAAAGAGCTTGGAGGCATCCCTGTCAAGAAAATAGTGTTCGCCCTCCAGCTGGAAGGCCTCAACATCCTTGAGCCATAGCTCCATCTCAGAACTTATGCATAAGTACACAAATACTACGTCCTTGCCCCGCATTTCCTCTTTGCGGAGTTTGGCCGCAGGAAACTGATCTTTACATGCCCCGCACCATGTGCCCCATACGTCTATATGGATTACTTTGCCTGGATACCTGTCCGAAAGATTTCTTATAAAGTCCACTGGGGATACAGGTTCTACCGTTCTGCTTGCAGTCAGATAGGATATGCCCGGGATGTCTATACTGTCGAATTTCGGCATCGCCTGATTCTGTGTCCGGATAATATACTCTTTCACAAATGGCGAGGAGATCAGCTCCCACGCTCCGGGGAGCGAGTCTGCAGGTTCGCTGAAGTACCTCATCACTCTTGCTGTGATATAGTCTCTGTTAAATCCGGCGGGTTTCTCTTTCAGCGCCTCGCGAACTTTTATCCAACCTTTCAGATCTTCATTGTTATGATAGTCTTCACCGGCATATTGGTGAAAAAGCGCGCTTGCATAGTTAAATGTATGATTGTGCCAAAAAATCCCGTATTTAAAGTTTGCCGGATTGTATGTTTCAAATATCCTATTTTCAAAAAGCTTCACTTTTTCGGCAGACGCAGCAGGCGAATAGTCGGAGTATTTATAGTTCTTTACCCAAAAATTTGAGAATTCATAAGTAAGGATCCTTTGAATCATTTCCTCAGTCTCGCGTGGAATATTGTTAACATGGACGAAGTTGGATATGGAGTTGCGAAAAACAGAGATCTTCTGTTCCAGAATCTGGTTGTATTCCGGGACAGAAAGAGTGTCCGAAGGCTCTTCCCCGTAATATTCCGCCCGCAACGAAGCGCTTATATAGTTGAGACCCTTCCACAGGGAATTATTTATATTGGCCCTGTCACCTGAAGAAATTACTGCATTTAGATAATCATGACCCTCTATTTTCTTCGCATCTATCGTTACGAATACTGAATCGCCAGGCTCTGCATAAAGAGGTATGGATCTGCCATATTCGATATGGAATTGTGCAGGATAAGGCGCAAGGTAGGTTATTCTGAAAGAACCGTCGTCCCCCACAATCTGTGCCTTTGTAGGAAAGGCAAATACATCGGTAAAGTCTATGCGGATAACTTTCTGGGAATCCTTCCCCATATTAACTACTCTGCCGGCTACAATGATTTCTTTTGGCGAAGGTTCATAAGCTGCCATACCCTTGTTGGATAATAAAAGTAGCATAGATACTAAGATCAGTGAAATTGTCTTCATATATCAGATATTCTAAAGATGGTTACTTACTGGATATAATAACTATAGGCAACAAACGTAACAAATTTTTCTCTTTCTGCCAAACTTTTTCTCGTATATCTAATGTTTTTTGTGTATAGATGTAAGAACCCTCCACGTTCCACTGTCTTCTGAAACTCTTTACCACAAGTGGTTTTAAGGTGGAACGTGGTGCATTCACTGAAGGCGGTTACATTATAAAAACGAGATTTGATATATTTCAAAAAAATGGTGCGCACGAGTTAAACAATTGGTGCGCACTAATCTTTAAACTGATGCGCACCAGATATTCGCCTCGTGCATATGAAATCTGGTGCGCTGCGGTTGTAGAAACTCAGGCCTGAAATTTTAAAACTCAGGCCTGAGTTTCTACACACATAGCGCTGTGTTTTGCTCTTCTTCCACAGCTCTCACTAACCTCTTTGATACCTCTTATGGAAGGAGTCTTCATTATAGGCCTCCACGCTGAAATCTTTTATAGTAAAGGATTTCAGAAGGCAGTGGAACGTGGAGGGTAAATGCATATTTACTTATGGTAAGGCAAATTAGGGAGTGAAAATAAGAATATCACCCTTGTTAATGCAGATGAATAGAGTGATATTTCTGGTTTTAGCCTGTAAGCATATTCAGCAAGTTCATTCTTTATCGGTACTTCCCCAAACTAACAATTTCTGTTTTGCAGGACATAATTTTGATAATTGAAATAGTGATGATATCTTTGCTGCATATTGTATGAGCAGTCAATGTGGATTTTGGCCAAATGATGAAGGAGTATGCAGAAGCGCATTCTAGTTCAAGCCTGTTTTGAAGAATTGCTGTGGCTCATAAAGAAATCGGGGTATGACAAAAATTGAGAACGAAACCCAGTACAAATGGGCAGTTAGCAGAGTGGAGGAACTTCTTCCATTGGTAGATGACACCACTCCTTTAAATGATTCGAAGTGCATTGAGTTGGAGCTCCTTTCTAATCTCGTTGCAGATTACTCTGAAGAGCATTTCTCTTTGAAAGAGCCTTCGCTTATAGATGTATTGGAGCTCCGTATGTATGAGACGAATCTTAATCAGAAGCCTTGTTAAAACAGATAGGCGTCAGTCCCTTAAGCTTTAATGATTTATATCAGGAAAGTGCGAAGCCACATTAAAAATTGCGAGTGAAATAAGTCGGAAGCCGAATATTGATGCTAATATTGTGCTGGGATTATAGAGCATTGATCATTTTTATTCGGTTTAACTCTTGGTTTAACTCTGAGGCCGAAAGACCGCTAAAAACGCTCGAAAAGATATTAAGAGAAGGAAAATCCGCTGATCCCTATAAGGCCGTGACCCACCCTCGTCTCAAATTCTATCCACAGTATTTTCGAAGCTAACTTCCTGAAAATAAGAAAAGACGCCCGAGAGTGGAAGCCTCCCAAACGCCTATTTCTTCTAAGTAGCGGGACCCGGGATTGAACCGGGGACCTCATGATTATGAATCATGCGCTCTAACCATCTGAGCTATCCCGCCGTGTGTTTTGCTTAAATGCGGTGCAAAGGTAGATATTTCTTTTGAATGTCCAAACATTTACACTCTTTTTTTCGTTTTATACAAGAAATACTTGGAGGCTATCTACTAAAATACGTATCTTGCCTCCCTAACATAAATCTTGATTATGATACAGCAAGAAAAAATCCACCTGGAATATTTCCTGAAAGCTACTTCTAAAGCAGTGATCTGGGACGCAATCAGTACCCCGTCAGGACTGGAAAGGTGGTTTGCCGACAGAATAAAATCAGATCAAAAACAATTCATCTTTCAGTGGGGCAAGGAAGAAACCCGTGAGGCTGAAGTAATAAGCTGCAGAAATGGACACTTTATTCGTTTTCACTGGACAGACGAAGAAGAGACAAAGACCTACTTCGAGATGAAGCTTAATTTTGATGAACTAACCAATGAAATTATACTAGAGATAACCGATCATGCCAGTCCTGAGGAAGTGGACGACCAGAAGGAATTGTGGGAGTCGCTGATCGAGAAATTGAGAAGGAACTACGGAGTGTAAACCTCTTTGAAAAAATAACCAAAAACACATGCATATCCCTTTTTTTGTTGTACTTTTGCAGGCTAAAATGCGGATAATGGTATGATTGGTGTCAGAAAACTGGATTGGTTTGTGACGAAGAGTTATTTTCTGCTCTTCTGCGGCTCCTTTTTCTTTTGCCTGTTCCTGTTTATCATGCAGTTTCTGTGGCGCTACTTGGAAGATCTGGTAGGTAAGGGGCTCAGTATAGAGGTTTTAGGAGAGTTCTTCTTTTGGGCAAGCCTTACACTCATACCACAAACCCTGCCGTTGGCTATCCTCTTTGCTGCGCTGATGACCTTTGGTAACTTGGGGGAAAAGTTTGAACTCACGGCAATGAAAGCTGCCGGAGTATCCTTGTTACGTATCACTCGTCCATTGATCTTTCTAACTCTTTTCTCCTGTGGAGTGTCTTTCTATTTCCAGAATGTGACGGGACCTTATGCACAGGTAAAGCTGTGGACATTACTCCTCTCCATGCGCCAGACTTCGCCCGAGCTGGAAATACCCGAGGGTTCCTTCTACGACCAGATACCGGGATATAACCTGTATATCAAGAAGAAAAACCCTGCAAACGGAATGTTGTACGACGTGATGATATACACCTTTGCCGATGGGTTTGCTAATGCCCGTATTATCGTGTCTGATTCAGCCAAGCTCAGCGTAACGGGTGATAAGAAATACCTGCAATTGGAATTCTATCAGGGAGAGATGTTCGAGAATTTGCAGTCGCAGATGAACATGCAACTCCACAATGTGCCCTACCGCAGGGAGATGTTTAGTTATAAAAAGACCCTTATCGAGTTTAATACTGACTTCGAGAAGATGGATGAAGGCTTCATGAGGAAGCAGTACATGAGTAAAAACATGTTTCAATTGCAGTACTCCATCGACTCGCTCAATCTGGAGATTGACAGCATGGGGAAGGCGTTGTATGCCGATGTCAGTCGCACATTATACCATCCCGTATCTATCAGTAAAGAAGATTCTATAAAGTTGAAAAAGAGCCGGCTGGCCAGCATCAACATAGACAGTCTGTTTAGGGTTGCTTCGCAAGGGCAGCAGGAGCGCTACATCGCCAATGCCAAATCGGAGGTACTCAGCGCCGACTGGAACTTCCGCGGTCTGATGGTATCCGACACGCAACGATTTATGCGCTATCACCAGATAGAGTGGCATAAAAAGATAGCGCTGTCAGTATCCTGTCTCATTTTCCTCCTCATTGCTGCTCCGCTGGGGAGTATCATCCGTAAGGGGGGCTTCGGAACCCCTATGGTGATATGTTCTGTATTGTATGTAGTCTATCTGATACTGGATACCACCGGGCAGAAGATGGGTAAAGAGGGGATCTGGGAACCTTGGATGGGTACGTGGTTCAGCTCCTTCGTATTGGCACCGGTGGCCGTTTTCATCACTTATAAGGCTAACAATGATTCGGTGGTATTTAACCCCGACCTGTACGTCAACTTGCTGAAGCGTATAGCCGGCATACGTGATAAACGCCACATTTTCAAGAAAGAAGTAATCATAGAAGATCCCGACTATCCGGCGCTGGATGATATGTTGCCCCGCTTGGCACAGTTCAGCGAGGAATACCTGGTCGGCCACCGCCTCATGCGACTGCCCAACTACTTCACTTTGTGGATCAATCGTGGGCACGACGAAGAAATGATCGTCATCCGCGACTTCATGGAAGAAATTGTGGAGCAGCTCAACAATAGCAAAGACCCGGTTGTGCTGGACAAGCTCAACAGCTACCCCATCGTATCAGCAAATGCTCATCGCTGCCCCTTTAACCGTGGCTGGCTGAACATCCTTATCGGAGTACTCGTCCCTGTAGGGTTGTTCTTCTACTTCCGCATCTGGCGCTACCGCATCCGCCTGTATAAAGACCTGAAACAAACAATTGCCACCAGCCGTGAGCTGATGCCCTATATTCACCAGGCCGCCTACCCCGGCCCGGCAGAGGAAAACCTCCCTGCTGCTGAAAATACTACAAAAGAATGGAAGAAATGAAATTAAATACAATTGATGAAGCCATTCACGACTTTCGTGAAGGTAAATTCGTGATCGTAATAGATGACGAAGATCGTGAGAATGAAGGCGATTTCATCATTGCCGCCGAGAAGATAACCCCTGAGGATGTGAACTTCATGCTGACATACGGACGTGGAGTACTTTGTGCTCCCATTACCCTGACGCGGTGTCAGGAGCTGGAGCTGGAGCATCAGGTGAATACCAACACCTCTATTCTGGGTACCCCCTTTACCGTGACTGTGGATAAGCTGGAAGGCTGCACCACCGGGGTGTCTGCCCATGACCGTGCCGCTACGATCCAGGCGCTGGCCGACCCCACTTCTGTCCCCTCTACTTTCGGTAAACCGGGACATATCAGCCCCCTCTACGCGCAGGAAAAAGGAGTGTTGAAACGCGCCGGACATACCGAGGCGGCCGTAGACATGGCCCGCTTGGCCGGATTGCAACCCGCTGCCGCCCTCATTGAAATAATGAACGAAGATGGCACCATGGCTCGTTTGCCCGAATTGCATGAGATAGCCCGTACACATGATATGAAGATCATCACTATCCGCGATCTTATCGCCTATCGTCTCAAACAAGAGTCCCTCACCGAGAAAGGTGTGGAGGTAGATATGCCCACGGAATATGGCCACTTTCGCCTCATTCCCTTCCGTCAGCTCAGCAATGGACTGGAACACATGGCCCTCATCAAGGGCACCTGGGAAGAGGACGAGCCCATCTTGGTGCGCGTGCATTCCTCGTGCGCCACAGGCGATATACTGGGATCCTGCCGTTGCGAGTGCGGTGAACAGCTGCACAAAGCCATGCAAGAAATAGAGAAAGCCGGAAAAGGCGCCGTCGTGTACCTCAACCAGGAAGGGCGCGGCATTGGCCTGATGAACAAGATCAAAGCCTATAAACTGCAGGAAGAAGGGTACGATACGGTAGATGCCAACATACACTTGGGCTTTGATGCCGACGAGCGCGACTACGGTGTAGGTGCCGAAATACTACGCGGTATCGGCGTACGCAAGATGCGTCTGCTTACCAACAACCCCGTGAAGCGTATCGGTCTGGAAGCCTACGGCCTGCAGATCGTAGAAAATATCCCCATCGAAATCACGCCAAACCCCTATAATGAGCGCTACCTGCTCACCAAGAAAGAGCGTATGGGACACACCCTGCATTTCAACAAATAATCTAAATTATAAAATAAAAAAGAATATGAGTCAACTATCAAACCGTTTGAACAGCCTGTCTCCTTCCGAGACTTTGGCCATGTCGCAAAAGAGCAGTGAACTGGCTGCCCAAGGTATCAATGTGATCAACCTGAGCGTGGGTGAGCCCGATTTTAATACCCCCGACCACATCAAGGAAGCCGCCAAGAAGGCTGTAGATGCCAACTTCTCGCGTTACTCACCCGTACCCGGATACCCCGGCCTGCGTAACGCCATCGTAGCAAAGCTGAAGAATGAGAACGGACTGGAGTATACCGCTGCACAGATTTCTTGTGCCAATGGTGCAAAGCAGTCGGTATGTAATGTCATCATGACCCTCATCGGCCAGGGCGACGAGGTAATCATCCCTGCTCCCTACTGGGTTAGCTACCCCGAAATGGTGAAGCTGGCCGACGGTACCCCCGTAAGCATCTCGGCCGGTATTGAGCAGGACTTTAAGATCACTCCCGCCCAGCTTGAAGCAGCTATCACCCCAAAGACTAAGGCGCTGATTCTTTGTTCACCCTCCAACCCCACCGGATCTGTGTACACCAAAGAAGAGCTGGCCGGACTGGCTGCTGTACTGGCCAAATACCCGCAGGTTATCATCATTGCCGATGAGATCTACGAGCACATTACTTACATGGGCAAGCACGAAAGCATCGCGCAGTTCCCCGAGGTAAAAGACCGTGTAGTCATCATAAACGGCGTATCCAAAGCATACGCCATGACAGGATGGAGAATTGGTTTCATTGCTGGTCCGCAGTGGGTCGTATCTGCCTGCAACACTCTTCAGGGGCAGTACACCTCGGGCCCTTGTTCTGTATCGCAGAAAGCTGCTGAGGCTGCTTATACCGGTACTCAAGAACCAGTAAAGGAAATGCAACAGGCCTTCCAGCGTCGTCGCGACTTGATCGTGAAGTTGGCTCAGACCGTGCCCGGATTTGAAGTAAACGTACCTCAGGGTGCCTTTTATCTCTTCCCCAAGTGTGATTCTTACTTCGGCAAATCCTTCAACGGACGTGCCATCAATAATGCGGGCGACCTGGCCATGTATCTCCTCGAAGAAGGCCATGTAGCCTGTGTGGGCGGTGCCGCCTTCGGCGCTCCTGAGTGCATTCGTATGAGTTACGCTACCTCCGACGAGAACATCGTTGAGGCTATGAACCGCATCAAAGAAGCATTGGCTAAGCTGGCATAACACCCTGCTTATTTCATTACTATATGCCGTGGGGCAATCTTCCTGGGAAGGAAGGTTGCCCCACGGTGGTTTACTATCGAAAAGAAGATGATGCGCTTTGTTGGCGTCAGGTATTTTTAACCGACACGCTTCCTTCCTGCAGGGAGTATTCCTCGCCGCTTTCCGGGCAGCGAGCCGTTCCGGTTTCGTCAAACTGCAGCGGGCAGCCGCGGCGACTTACCCATCCTGCTTGTCGGGCAGGGCATCCGGTAAAGAGGGCATAGGGAGGTACATCTGTAGTAACCACGGCCCCGGCGCCTACCAAGGCATACTGGCCGATGGTGTGGCCGCACAGAATGGTGGCATTGGCACCAATAGTGGCTCCGCGCCGGATCAGGGTAGGGTGAAATTCCGTTTTCCGTTCCACGAAGGCGCGTGGATTCAGTACATTTGTAAAGACGCAGGAAGGGCCTAGGAACACGTCGTCCTCACACACTACGCCTGTGTATAGTGATACATTATTCTGTACTTTGCAACCCGTTCCCAGAACAACCTCCGCACCGATAAACACATTCTGGCCAATGATGCAGCCCTCTCCAAGGGTACTTCCCGCCATCAGGTGTGAGTAATGCCACACCTTGCACCCTCCGCCTATCCGGCACCCTTCATCTATGGTAGCGGTAGGGTGGATGAAGGGAGCATTTGCTCCTGTTGTTCCGAGAGTGTTTTTTTTATCTTCTTGCGGCAAATTCATGGATCTTATCTATTATATAGTGAGAGGTATCTGTATCCAGCTCGGTATGTATGGGCAGTGAAAGTACTTCCTTACAGAGGCGTTGGCTCACGGGAAAGGCTTCCGGATCCGCACAATAGGCAGAAAACGCCTGTTGGCGGTGCAGGGGAAGGGGGTAATAAACCATGGAAGGTATGCCCTGTTCCTTCAGATAAGCAGCCAGCTCGTCCCGCAGCCCATTTCCCACTTGCAGGGTGTACTGGTTGTAGGTATGGCGGTATCCTTCCTGAGCGTAAGGCGTTTGTATCCAGGGGATGTCCTGCAGGCCCTGGTCATAGCGCGCAGCGGCTTGACGCCGTGCGTCAATGTAAGAATCCAGATGGCGCAGTTTTACCCGGAGGATGGCGGCCTGGATGGCGTCCAAGCGGGAGTTGCAGCCTACCACTTCGTGATGGTATTTCTTGCTTTGTCCGTGGCGGGCGATGCGCAGGGCGCGTTCGGCCAGTGTATCATCAGGGGTGCTGATGGCTCCGCCATCGCCCATGCAACCTAGGTTTTTGGAGGGGAAGAAGGAGGTGCAGCTTAGCAGGCTCTCAGTTCCGGTGAGCTGTTCTCCGCCTTCAGTGGGATAGGAGGCGCCGAGCGATTGGGCATTGTCTTCAATGACACACAGGTTGTGGTGGCGTGCGGCGGTATGGATTTCTTCCATCCGGCAGCTCTGCCCAAACAGATGTACGGGGATTACGGCCCGTGTGCGCGGCGTTACAGCCTGCTCAATGAGCGATGCGGTGAGGTTAAAGGTGCGTGGATCTACGTCTGTCATTACAGGGATCAGTCCCAGCAGGGCAATGGCCTCGGCGGAGGCTACGTAGGTAAAGGTGGGTACGATGACCTCGTCGCCGGGCTTCAGTCCGGCAGCCATCAAAGATATCTGCAGGGCATCCGTACCGTTGGCCACGGGGATTACGTGTTTCACGCGGAGCCATCCGGCCAGTTCGGTGGCAAAGGCTTCCACCTCCGGGCCTCCGATAAATGTACACGACTCCATTACCCGGAGGATGGAGTCGTGTAATTCTGTGCGGATCTTCTCGTGCTGGCTCCGCAGATCCACCATTGGGATCATCGGCCTGCGTACATTTGTTCGTAATACTTCTGGTAATCACCACTGGTTACGTCCTCTACCCACTGCTGGTTTTCAAGGTACCAGCGGATGGTTTTCACGATGCCCACTTCGAAGCAAGTTTCAGGAAACCAGCCCAGTTCTTCCTTGATCTTGGTGGGGTCAATGGCGTAGCGCTGGTCATGTCCCAGGCGGTCGGCCACGTAGGTGATGAGGTCGTTGCTGATCCAGTCGATGCTGATTTCGCCGTTCTCCTTGAGCTCCTTTTTGCGCAGTACGTTGCGGTACTCGGGGTTCTCGGTCATCAATTGGTGGATGGTGGCGATGGTGAGCTGCACGATATCGATGTTCTTCTTCTCGTTGTGGCCGCCCACGTTATACACCTGTCCTACACGACCTTCGCGTACCACGAGGTCGATGGCTTTGCAGTGGTCTTCCACGTAGAGCCAGTCGCGCACGTTGCTTCCGTCACCGTACACCGGAAGTTTCTTTCCTTCCAGTATATTGTTGATGATGAGCGGTATGAGCTTTTCTGGGAAGTGGTAGGGGCCGTAGTTGTTGGAGCAGCGGGTAATAGTGGTGGGCATCTTATAGGTGTCCTGATAAGCGCTCACTACCATGTCCGATCCGGCTTTCGAGGAGCTGTAGGGGCTGTGCGGGCAGATGGGGGTTTCTTCGGTAAAGAATCCCTCTTCGCCCAAGCTTCCGTACACCTCATCGGTAGATACCTGGTGGTAGCGCACGCCCTCTTTCCAGGTGGGATATCCGTCTTCGCTTTTCCCGGTTACCCAGGCGCGGCGGGCGGCATCCAGCAGGTTTTGTGTACCCAGGATGTTGGTGATGAGGAAGAGTTGCGGGTTTTCGATACTACGGTCTACGTGGCTTTCGGCAGCGAAGTTCACTACATAGTCAAACTGATATTTGACAAACAGTTCATCGGCCAGTTGGCGGTCGCAGATATCGCCCTTTACAAAGAAGCAGCGATTGTTGTCAATATCGCCCACAATGGTACCAAGGTTTCCGGCGTAGGTCAGTGCATCGAGGATTACCACGCGGATATCGGTATGTTTGGCAAGGATGTATTTAATATAATTGGCGCCGATAAATCCGGCGGCTCCTGTGACAAGATAAGTCTTCATTTTTGTTTTGGGGTTAGTGGGTTAGTTGTTTTTTTCCTCTATGAGGCTGAGGATGTATTGTCCGTAGTTGGTTTTTTCGAGCTGGCTTCCCAAGGCAGCGAGCTGCTCATCGGTGATCCAGCCATTGCGCCAAGCTATCTCCTCGATGCAGCTGATGTAGAATCCTTGGCGGTTCTGGATGGTGGCTACGTAGTCGCCGGCTTCCAGCAAACTGTCACAGTTGCCGGTATCAAGCCAGGCAAACCCGCGCCCGAAGAGTTCCACCTGCAGGGTGCCTTCTTCCAGGTATACCTTGTTGAGGTCGGTTATTTCATATTCCCCACGGGCAGAGGGTTTCAGTGCCGCAGCTTTCGCCGTAACTGAAGAGTCGTAGAAGTAGAGGCCCGGAACGGCATAGTTGCTTTTAGGTTTAGTTGGTTTCTCCTCCAGGGAGAGTACGTGTCCGGTTTCGTCAAACTCCACTACGCCATACGCGCGGGGATCTTTTACATAGTATCCAAAGATGCATGCGCCTTTATCAATAGCAGCCGCACGTTTCAGCATCTTGGAGAATCCTTGTCCATAAAACATATTGTCACCCAATATCAGGCAACCAGGCTCACCATTCAGAAACTCGGCACCCAGTACAAAGGCCTGCGCCAATCCATTGGGTTGCTCCTGTACTTTGTACTGAAAGCACATTCCCAGCTCCTCGCCAGTGCCCAGAAGTGCCTCAAACATAGGCAGATCGCGCGGGGTGGAGATAATCAGCACCTCGCGTATTCCGGCCAGCATCAGCGTGGAGAGCGGGTAATAAATCATCGGCTTATCGTATACCGGCATGATTTGTTTAGAAATTGCTTTGGAAAGCGGATAGAGGCGCGTAGCGCTGCCTCCGGCAAGAATAATTCCCTTCATTAGAATATCTTTTTCAATTTAAGCGTACAAAATAAGGAAAGTTTTTCCATACGGCAAAAGATTTACGGAACTATTTTACAAGAGGTTGTGCCTTCCGTCCGGTTCTATAGGTTGAAAAATTCGTATCTGCCAATTAACAAAGAGGCTACCCGAGCAGGTAGCCTCTTTATTGTCGTTTCAACAGAAACGATGTGCAGGGAAGATTTACTGAATCTGTACCCTTACGACTTGCGATCTGCAATGAAC
The DNA here is from genome assembly GCA_031552405.1 of Bacteroidaceae bacterium. Lineage (GTDB taxonomy): Bacteria > Bacteroidota > Bacteroidia > Bacteroidales > Bacteroidaceae > UBA1794. The sequence goes on from JAVBMN010000018.1 coordinate 119,673, forward strand.
CAAATAGATACCATTGGGTAGCGGAGTGCCGGTTTGCAGTTTCACTCCATCGGTGGTAAAGAGTTCGAACGGTTGATTGTCTGTTACGTAGATAATACGATCTCTGACCTCTACAAAGAATGATTCTTCAGTAAGAACCGGTTTTGTATCTGTCAGTTCCATACCCTCTGTTGAGAAGGCTGGATTAACGTCGGGAGATGACACAGTACCATCTGCCGCAAGAAGCCTCAACTGGAACTTGTCAAATATCGTCCAGTCTGTACTAATCAGGCTGCTCTTCCGAACACCTACGCGTAAGGTATTATCAGTTACACGAACCAATAAGCTGTTACCATTGTACAAGCCCTGTGTGAAGTAGCTCTGTGCTTGTTCCATAGTATTAGGTACATATCCATAACTACTGGAGGCACCTACACTACCATTCTTCCCTGCACCTTCAAAGATAGACATCAATGGGGTGGAGGATTCGTTTGCATACAAATAGGCGTTTAGCGTTTCAGTACCTGCACCTTTGGCTGTAGCAGCTGCTGCATAACCTCCCGCACGGTAGAAGCCTTGGCAAAGTACCTGATACAAACCATTCGGTAAGTTATTTACTACTTGGTACGTATCAAAGTTTTTATTGTAGAACTCCATTTCGTAATTGGATACTGTGCCTGGATCAGTCCATCCGGTTCCATTGTTATTGTCAAAAGCAGGATTTACCAGATAAGAGGTGTAGTTCTCACCTGCAGAAAATTGGGAGAGCTTGAAGTTATCAAATCCAACAAGCGTTTCGGTTCCATTAGTAGAATGAACAGCTGAGAAGCCAATGGTCACAGTTCCGGTTCCGGTATAATCAAAGATCAGCCCCACATCTTGCCATCCTGTCTTAAATTCGGGAGCCGAAACAGTAATCTTTGAACTTCCATTAACCTGCACCCAGATTGTGCCGTTACCAGCCGCTCCGCTTTTCCACACATCTGCGCTCAGGTAATAGTAGCCATGTGGAAGGTTAGATAGTTGTTGTGATAATTCAATGCTTGAAGTACCCCATTTTTGACGTACCAGATAGGCATTACCCGTCCAGGAAATCCCTGTAAAATTGCTGGCCGCCAGGCCGGATGTGTTCAGGATGGTCATGTCGTTTACATCACGTTGTGTGTAATTTGCAGTCCAGCCCTGCGGTACATAAATTGCACGGTCAGAGGTTACGCCGGAGTTGGCTAATACTGAATAAGTTGACTCAAAATCAGAGTTTACAATATAACCGGTCATATCCTGTTGCGCTGCCTGTTCTCTCATTGCATCAATAAGATCGCCCAGTTCTCCATAGAGCGTATACAATGTGGCGCGAGAGGTACTTGGCGAAGCGGTTGACACTTCCGAGGCAATCTCTGAAAGCTGGGTGAGAAGGGTTGAAGATGTTACATTCAGCGTTTGGGCATAGTGTACCATATCTGTCAGCACCTGATAAAGCTGTGCAGCAGAACGGTTCGCTGTATGGTCTGCCAGCGTAATATTATTAAAACCGGTAAACTGTTCACTGCCATTGCTTGTATGAGCGACTGCAAAACCTACCATTACTGGGCCGATTCCATTGTGATAGAAATTCAGGGGGAGAGATTGCCACTGGCTTTGGCCGTCGGGAACAGTGACTGAATACTTTCTTCCATCCTGTGTTTGTACCCACAAAATGCCGTTCCCACCCGATCCGGTCTTCCAGGCATCTGCCTTTAGCGTATAACAGCCGGCATCCAACAAATCAATCTGCTGAGAGAATCCAACGGTGGATGCCCCCCATTTCTGACGTACCAGATACGCATTCCCGGTAAACGGAATGGTGCTGAAACTGGAAGCTGACAGGCAACTGGAATTCAGGATACTCATATCGTTCTCATTCCCGGAACTGTAATTGGAAGTCCATCCTTCGGGAACATAAATAGCACGGTCAGAGGCAACTCCGGAATTAGACAGTACAGAGAATGACGACTCGAAATCCGGATTCTGCAAAGAAGAAGTCCGGCTCACATTCAGAGAAGTATTGTCATTACCCATATTGCTAAAATAACTCAGATTAGCCACCTCGGAATAACGCACTTCGCCATTAGGAAAATAGGCTGCAATACGATATGAGTAATCACCTTCTGTAGAAAGCTGATCCGTATAGTTCAAAGAAAGATTTTCAGAAGCTGTGATTTGGGCTATCTGCTGATATGTTCCATTATTGGTTTTTCTCTGAATGGAGAGGTAGTCAGTAGTTTCTCCATTAGGATCCTGCCATTGAAGCAGTACAGAGCCGGAAGAAGAGGAAGAGAAAGAGGCCATCAGCCCTTTCGGATTCAGATATACTACGGGAGGGAGCACTGCCTTGGAGGAGTTATATGCCAGACGGGTTTCAGGGGCGGAATACGCTACTCCAGCGGGAGTTAATTGCCCGGCAATCTCATCGTATACTTTGCGACAATTCTGCACCCAGTTGTAGATGGCGTAACGCTCAATGTAATCGGCCGACTCTAACAGGCTTACCATCTCAGCCACCCATTGACGCTGGCGTTCAAGATCATTGGCAGTGGGGTTGTCTCTGTTTTCCCAGAAAGTTTCTGTGGTCCAGTTGGCTCCGTAATTCAACTCCGTAATCCAGATCGGAAGTCCGGTATTGTCATGAAGCGTTTTAAGCTGGCTCATCACCCACGAAGGACTTCCACCACCCCAGTAACAGTGTACCACTGCATAATCCATACGTTGTCCGTTAGCCTTTACGCCGTTTAACATAGTGTAGAGATGCGTATTAATACTTGTATTGGCAGGTGAGCCTACACGCATCCCTGAATTCAGCATTTCCGGCCAGGCAGAAATAACATCGGCAGGGTCTACATAATGCTCTCTTGAGTCTGAAGTATTATCAGGCTCATTGTATCCCAACAGGTGGGTTACATTCACATCTTTGTTATTGATCTCATCCCATCCGGGCCATCCGGGATGGTGGCGGTGTACCACATATTCGCGGTCGGTACGTGTGTAATTTCCGGCATCCCAGTTATAATACCAAGATGTTTTCAATGCTTCATTGATAGTCATGTCGCTGCCCGAATAGCCTCGCTTTCCGGTCCAATTCCATTTGAATACCCGGATAAAGGATACTTTTCCTTTTAATTCAGACTGCAACAAAGACACTTCTATGTCATTATCCTGTGCAATAAACACGCGGCTGTACCCTGTACCATCACTACGCTGGGCCAAGGTAGCCATGTATCCACGTTTCAGCTTGAAAGAAGTTATTTGATTGTCCATCGTGCCTAGATTCGTATGATAATCCAATCCGTATCCGGCCGATGTGCCGGTATAATTCTCACCTGTATAACAAGTCAATGGACTTGCCAAGGGACCATGAGGAATCACCACGGTGCCGTCCCGGTAGATAGAGACCATACAGTTTTGATCCAATACTGTAGCAGCTCCGTTGATCTTGATTTTACTGCCAACGTACTTGCTGATTACTTCCGAAGGCTTCTGGCCATGAATAAATACCCAGGCATTTTCATTCCGGATGTCAATACTTCCGTTTCCGGAAATCACATCAGTGGCTGTCCCATACGCAGTGATGTGATAGTCCACGGCCTGGGACAACGTTACCGCAGTAGTTACCGTGGTCACCGAAACTTCCGGTTCTGCCGCTAAAATAAGGGATGTACTACTTGCAAGGCCCAGAGTCAGGGCTAGCGTTTTTAAAGAAAAGAACTTTTGCATAAGCTTAATTTATTAAGTTAATAATAGTAGGTTTGCATGTAAAAACAGGTATTAGTATTGTTGACAGACGATCAGATATTTATCCTATCTGAGCAGAAGAGCCTATTTCCTTAATTGTCGCATAAAGTTCCTCTCCTGTCGCGATTTACAATGTGTTCTTAATGTATTCTATCCTAATTTAGAATGCGGCAAATATAGAGAATAAACTTTATAAGAAACCATTTTCTTTGTGTTAATAAATTGTATTAATCTTTGGGAAAGTATAATTAGGCAGGAATCAGATAACTTCTTCATTCCCCAAGGAAAGCTCTTCACGTGGGTGAAGAGTGTTTTTCATTCACATGAGGAGCTCTTTTTGCCAAGGTGAAAAACTCTTTTCGTTTGAGTGAGAAAGGAAAAATGAAGCCGTAGACTATTTATCCAAATAACTTGCCTTTTTGTCTGAATCTTGCCTTTATGTATCATATTGACCCTTTCATTAGCTTGTTATTAGGAGTGTAAAAAGGATAATGGTTAAAAAAACTCATTTTCTTGTTATATAATAAGGTGTAGCAGGCTTATTTTTTCTACTTTTGCGGGCAAAATTAAAAATAGAGCAAAGACCATGCAGAAGAATCTGGTTATAGTGGAGTCCCCTGCCAAGGCAAAGACCATTGAAAAGTTTCTGGGAAATGACTTTCGGGTACTGTCAAGCTACGGACACATACGAGACTTAAAGAAGAAAGAATTTAGCATTGATGTAGCCAACGAGTTCAATCCGGTGTACGAGATTCCCGGTGAGAAGAAAGATCTGGTGAATGATTTAAAGAAAGCAGCCCAGCAAGCCGAGACGGTATGGCTGGCATCCGATGAGGACCGCGAAGGAGAAGCCATTGCCTGGCATCTGTCCGAGGTGCTACAGTTGGATCCCAAGAAGAGCCGTCGTATTGTATTTCACGAGATTACCAAGAACGCAATATTAAAAGCCATCGAGCATCCGCGCGAGATAGACATCAACCTTGTAAATGCACAACAGGCACGTCGCGTGCTGGACCGCATTGTGGGTTTTGAACTCTCTCCCGTGTTGTGGCGTAAAGTGAAACCTGCCCTCTCTGCCGGACGCGTGCAGTCGGTAGCCGTACGCCTCATCGTAGAACGGGAGCGCGAGATACAAGCCTTCACCAGCGAAACCTATTTCCGTGTCTCCGCATTCTTCTTAGTGCCGGATGCCGATGGGAAAATGACCGAGGTAAAGGCCGATCTGAATACCCGCTTCTCTACCCGCGAGGAAGCTCTCAACTTCCTGAACCGCTGCAAAGGCAGTGAGTTTATCATTGACGAGGTAAGCAGCAAACCGCTGAAGAAGTACCCCGCACCTCCCTTTACCACCTCTACCCTGCAGCAGGAAGCAGCGCGTAAGCTGGGTTTCAGCGTGGCACAAACCATGAGCGTAGCACAGAAACTCTACGAATCGGGGCGCATCACGTACATGCGTACCGACTCGGTGAATCTGTCCGGTTTGGCTATCGAAACCTGTCGTGAGGCCATTACAAACCTCATGGGCGAGAAATACCACCACGCCCGCCAGTTCGAAACCAAGACAAAAGGCGCACAGGAAGCTCATGAGGCCATCCGTCCCACCTATATGGATCAACAAACCATCGACGGAACGGCGGCCGAAAAGAAACTCTATGCCTTGATCTGGAAACGCACCCTTGCTTCGCAAATGATGGAGGCGGAAATAGAAAAAACAACTGCCGTGATTGCCATCGGCACCCAGGAAGAGAAGTTTATAGCCACCGGCGAGGTGGTGAAATTCGACGGATTCCTGCGCGTGTATAAAGAATCATATGATGAGGATGTTGAGCAGGAAGACGAAAGCGGCATGTTGCCTCCTTTGCAGAAGAGCCAGGCGTTGCAGTATAAGAATCTTATTTCTACTCAGCGCTTTTCCCAGCACACGCCCCGCTATACCGAGGCCAGCCTGGTACATAAACTGGAAGAACTGGGCATTGGCCGTCCCTCTACCTACGCGCCTACCATCTCTACCATCCAACAGCGCGAATATGTAGTGAAAGGTGACCGCCCCGGCGAGGAACGTAACTACGAAGTGTTCACCCTGGCAAAGGATGTCATCAAGGAAGAACAGCGGACAGAAATGAGCGGACAGGAGAAAGGAAAGCTGCTGCCTACCGACATAGGTATCGTGGTAAACGACTTCCTGATGAGCTTCTTCCCGTCCGTTCTCGACTATAATTTTACCGCCAGCGTGGAAAAGGAATTTGACGAAGTGGCCGAAGGAAACAAGCAATGGGCCGGTATTATGAGCGAGTTCTATACCGATTTCCACCCCCTTGTTACCGCCACCATGGAAGCTAAGATGGAACACAAAGTGGGCGAACGCGAATTGGGTATCGATCCTAAAAGCGGGAAACCGGTGTTTGTGAAGATCGGTCGCTTCGGCCCTGTGGTACAGATAGGACAGGCCTCGGATGAGGACAAACCTCTCTTTGCTCAGGTTAAGAAGGAATACTCCATTGAGACTATCACGCTGGAACAGGCCCTCGAGCTGTTTAAACTGCCCCGTACCCTGGGCGAACACGAAGGAGCGGAAGTAACCGTAGGTGCCGGACGTTTCGGCCCGTACATACGTCATCAGAGCAAGTTCATCTCCATCCCCAAAGGGCTGGATCCACTGGAAATCACATTGGAAGAAGCAGCACAACTGATCCTCGAGAAACGTGAGTCAGAGAAGAAGAACCACCTGAAGAGCTTTGCCGAAGAGCCCGAACTGGAAATCATGAACGGACGCTACGGCCCCTATATTGCCTTCAAGGGCTCTAATTATAAGATCCCCAAGAGCGTAGTGCCCGAAGACCTGAATCTGGAGGCCTGTCGCGAAATCATCCGGATGCAGGAAGAGAAAGCTGCCTCAGGGGCCGCCCCCACCCGTGGCCGCCGCAGTCGCAAATAATTGCACTCCTTTTCTGCTCCGTATATTAACAATAAGAGAAAGAATATGTCAATCACCATCCATAAGGTTACCACTAAAAAGGAACTGAAAAGTTTCATTCGCTTTAATTATGAGTTGTATAAGAGTAACTCGTACTCAGTGCCTGAACTATACAGTGATTCCCTCAATACTTTTGATAGGGAGAAGAATGCCGCGTTCGAGTTTTGTGAAGCGGAATACTTTCTGGCATACAAAGAAGGGAAGATAGTAGGGCGTGTAGCTGCCATCATCAACCGCCGTGCCAATGAAGGGTGGAAAGAAGAGAAGGTACGCTTCGGATGGATTGACTTTATTGATGACGTGGAGGTGAGCCGCGCCCTGCTAAATGCTGTAGAGGAATGGGGACATGAGCGGGGGATGACCTCCATACAAGGTCCCCTCGGTTTTACCGACTTCGACCCGGAAGGTACGTTGATAGAGGGTTTTGACCAGCTTGGCACCATGGCCACCATCTACAACTACCCGTACTATGCGCAGCATTTTGAACAGTTGGGATACGAAAAAGATGCCGATTGGGTGGAATTCAAGATCTACGTGCCCGAGGATATCCCCGATAAGCATCGTCGCATCTCCGAAATCATCATGAAGAAATACGGCCTGAGAATCAAGAAGTACACCTCTTCCAAGAAGCTGGCAAACGATTACGGGCAGAAGATCTTCGAGCTGATGAACGAGGCGTATGCTCCGCTGTACGGTTACTCAGCCCTCAGCGCACGGCAGATCGACCAGTATGTGAAGATGTACCTCCCCATACTGGACCTTCGCATGGTGAGCCTGATTGTGGATGCCGATGAGAACCTTGTGGCGGCAGGTGTATCCATGACTTCATTGTCTACCGCCCTGCAGCGTGCCAAAGGCAAATTGTTTCCCTTTGGATGGTGGCATCTGCTTAAGGCCTTGTTTATCAAGCATGCGCCGATAGTAGACCTCCTCCTGGTAGCAGTAAAGCCGGAATACCAAAACAAAGGCGTAAACGCCCTGCTCTTTTATGACCTGATCCCCATCTATTACAAGATGGGAATAGAATACGGCGAAAGCAACCCCGAACTGGAACAGAACGAACGGGTACAGGCGCAGTGGGATTATTTCAAGACGGAGCAACACAAGCGCCGTCGCGCTTTTAAGAAGAGAATCGGATAGATCTCTTGAAGCCTTCCCTGGCAAAGCCTTGGCAGGAATCCATATACAATCGTAATACCTAAGCAGTATGGCAGAAGAACAGATTAACGGTTATAATGAGGACAATATCATTCACCTCAGCGACATGGAGCATGTACGCCGCCGCCCCGGTATGTACATCGGAAAGCTGGGCGACGGCACGCACCAGGAAGATGGTATTTATGTGCTGCTCAAGGAAGTGCTTGACAATGCGGTGGATGAATTCCGCATGCAGTCAGGAAAGCAGATTGAGGTACGCATTGAAGAAGACCTGCGTGTCAGTGTGCGCGACTTCGGGCGAGGCATCCCCCAAGGTAAACTGGTGGAGGCCGTATCCATGCTCAATACCGGTGGTAAGTACGATTCCAAGGCGTTTAAGAAATCCGTAGGACTCAACGGTGTCGGCGTAAAGGCCGTGAATGCCCTCTCCGAAGAATTTACCGTAAGCAGTTACCGCGAGGGTCAGGTGCGCAGCGTGTCCTTCTCAAAAGGGGATATTCAGACCGATGATACCACCGCTACCGATGAGCCGGATGGCACGTATGTAAGCTTCAAACCAGACGATACCCTCTTCACCGGATATCGCTTCCGCAGCGAATACGTGGAAACAATGATTCGCAACTACACCTACCTGAACTCCGGGCTGGCCATCTATTACAATGGAAAACGGTTTACCTCACGCAACGGTTTGCTGGATCTGCTGACGGATACCATGACCTCCACCCCGCTTTATCCGATCATACACCTTACGGGCGAAGATATTGAGATTGCTTTTACACACACCGGGCAATACGGGGAGGAATACTATTCCTTCGTGAACGGGCAGCACACCATTCAGGGAGGTACCCACCAAAGCGCCTTCCGCGAGCACATCGCGCGTACCATAAAAGAGTTCTTCAATAAAAACCATGACTTTGCCGATATCCGTAACGGAATAGTAGCCGCCATTGCCGTGAATGTGGAAGAGCCCATGTTTGAAAGCCAGACAAAGATTAAGCTGGGCTCCAATACCATGTCGCCAAACGGTGGAATCACGGTAAACAAGTTTGTGGGTGATTTCGTAAAACGCGAAGTAGACAACTATCTGCACCGCCAGACTGATATATCCGACATTCTCCTGCAAAAGATACAAGAGAACGAAAAGGAACGCAAGGAAATAGCCGGTGTAACCAAGTTGGCCCGCGAACGTGCCAAAAAGGTGAGTCTGCACAATCGTAAACTGCGCGATTGCCGTGTGCACCTGAATGACTCAAAGGGTGACATTCGCCAGGAATCCAGCATCTTCATCACCGAGGGTGACTCTGCCAGCGGTTCCATCACCAAGAGCCGTGATGTAAGTACCCAGGCTGTGTTCAGCCTCCGTGGTAAACCACTCAACTGCTTCGGCCTGACCAAAAAGGTGGTGTACGAGAACGAAGAGTTCAACCTCCTGCAAGCCGCCCTGAATATTGAAGACGGCATAGAGAACCTTCGCTACAACCGGGTGATCGTAGCTACGGATGCCGACGTGGACGGTATGCACATCCGTCTGCTCATCATCACCTTCTTCCTGCAGTTCTTCCCCGACCTGATCAAGAAAGGGCACGTGCATATCCTGCAAACTCCCTTATTTCGCGTGCGCAACAAGAAAGCTACGCGCTACTGCTATACGGAAGAAGAGCGACTCAGTGCCATCAAAGAACTTGGGCCCAGCCCGGAAATCACCCGATTCAAGGGGCTGGGAGAGATCTCGCCCGATGAGTTCCGCCACTTCATAGGCCCTGATATCCGTCTGGACCAGGTCACCCTGCGAAAGACAGATCAGGTGAAAGAACTGCTGGAATTCTACATGGGCAAGAACACCATGCAGCGTCAGGAGTTTATTATTGACAACCTGGTGGTAGAGGAGGATCTTGTACAATGATACGTCGTGCACTCTTCCCCGGCTCATTCGATCCCTTTACACGGGGGCACCACTCCATCGTGCAACGCACTCTGGCCTTTATGGACGAAGTGGTGATTGCAGTGGGTGTCAATATCCACAAGAACACAATGTTTTCTGCCGAGGCCCGCATACAGATGATTTCTGAACTTTATGCCGCCGAACCGCGTATAAGAGTAATAGGATACGATACTCTCACCGTAGAGCTTGCGAAACAGATGGAAGCCCCCTTTATTATCCGGGGTGTACGCAGCCTCAGTGACTATGAATACGAACGTACCATTGCAGACATCAATGCACAGATAGAAAGCGTGGAGACTGTATTGCTCTTTACCGAGCCCCACCTGTCGCATATCAGTTCCTCCGCAGTGCGGGAGTTGTTGCAGTTTAACCGGGATGTATCCCCCTTCCTTCCCGAGGGACTAATTATTGATAAATGGAAATGAAAAAGATATTATTTGGAGTACTTGTACTGGCAGCCACTGCTGTGCAAGCACAAAAATTAGCGGAGGACACACAGGCCTCAAGAGAAAATGCAGGCAACTTTATGATGACTCCTGCCATGCAGAAGTTACAGATTGTCCAGATGGCCATCCGCGCCCTGTATGTAGACAAAGTAGACGAGAATAAGCTTGCAGAAGATGCCATCCGTGAGATGCTTGCCGAGCTGGACCCGCATTCCTCCTATTCCAATCCTAAAGAAGTAAAGAAGCTGAACGAACCGCTGGAAGGTGGCTTTGAGGGGATCGGGGTAGAGTTCCAGATGATGGAAGACACCTTGCTGGTGATACAACCCATGACCGATGGTCCTTCCGAACGGGTGGGCATCCTGGCGGGCGACCGTATTGTACAGGCAAATGGGATTCCCATTGCCGGACAGAAGATCTCTACCGACAGCATTGTTTCCCTTCTGCGCGGCCCCAAAGACAGCCAGGTAGAGCTGGGTATCGCACGCCGCGGAGTAGCCGAAGTATTACCCTTTACCGTTACCCGCGACCGTATCCCTATCTACAGCATCAATGCCTCTTATATGGCCGATCATGGAATTGGGTATGTACATATCAACCGCTTTGCCAGCACCACCCATGAGGAGTTTATGAAAGCCTGTGCCGCCCTTCAAAAGGAAGGCATGAAGGATCTTATCATTGACCTTCAGGGAAATGGAGGCGGACTCCTGCCTGCAGCTATCCAGATGGCCAATGAATTCCTGAAAGAGAAAGAAGTGATTGTATATACCCAGGGAAGAGTATATCCCCGCAATGATTACTTCGCAGAAGGTAACGGTACTCTGCAAAAAGGACGTGTAGTGGTTCTGGTAGATGACTTCAGTGCTTCAGCCTCAGAGATTCTGGCAGGCGCCATTCAGGACTGGGACCGCGGCCTCATCGTAGGACGTCGTACTTTTGGAAAAGGACTGGTACAGAATGCCATCCCGCTCCCCGACAAGTCCATGATACGCCTCACTACCGCACGTTACTATACCCCTGCCGGCCGCTGCATCCAGAAGCCGTATGAGAAAGGTAGCAAGAAGGAGTATGATGATGAACTCGATGAACGTTTCAAACACGGAGAGATGGTCAATGCCGACAGCATTCATTTTGTAGATTCCCTTCGTTATCAGACCTTGAAACTGCACCGTACCGTATACGGTGGAGGGGGAGTGATGCCCGACTGTTTCGTACCGCTTGATACTACCCAGTATACTCCATACTACCGGAACATATTTGCGCACGGTTTGTTGCGTAAATATATATCTACTTATCTGGATTCCTACCGTGCGGAACTGAAAGTACAATATTCTGATATTGAAAGCTTCCAAAAGAAGTTTGAAATGTCTGACGAGGCCATTGAAGGGTTGAAGCAGACAGTCATTGACTGGGCTAAGAAGGCACATGAGCTGGCACCTACAGACAAAAGGGCGATATGGGATGAGGAGCAATTCCAGCAATCCCTGCCTGTGATCCGTATGCAATTCAAGGCGCTGGTGGCTCGCGAGATGTGGGGTATTCTGGGGTATCTGCGTATTGCCAACGAACAAAGTAAGGTGTACCAGAAAGCCCTCTCTGTACTCAAAGACGGGACATACGAAAAGATGCTGAAGAAAAAGAAATGAATACTACACCTATACACAACCTGCTCATCGACTTTGGCGGAGTGCTCATCGATCTCGACAAAGAGCGCTGCCTGCGCTCCTTCGAAGATATCGGTGTGCACGGACTCGATAACCTCCTTCAGGACTGCCATCAGCAGGGTTTCCTGAACGACTTTGAACGCGGACTTATCACCCCTGCTGAGTTCTGTCAGAACGTGCGCACCAAGCTGGAAGTATCTGGACAAGGCCCTTCGGATGAAGAGATCCTTGCTGCCTGGAACTCTTTCCTCGTGGGGATACCTGCTTATAAGCTGGATCTGCTGCTCAGCCTGCGTAAGCACTATCGTTTGCTGCTGCTCAGCAACACAAACGAGACACATTGGGTATGGTCATGTGCACAGGATTTCTCGTACAAGGGGCACTGTATACAGGATTTCTTCCACGATATATTCCTCTCCTTCGAACTGCATGTGGAGAAACCCAGGCCGGAGATCTTTGAGCACCTCATCGCTCACTCGGGTATTGTACCCGAAGAAACATTATTCATTGATGATTCCGCACTGAACTGTGAGGCAGGTCGTCGTTTCGGTTTTCAGACCTACACCCCCGTGGCGCATGAAGACTGGAACAAGACACTGCAGCTGAAAGCGGAATAAGCCCCTTTTTCTGATCTTTCCGATGATACTGATAGACGCACAGCATCCCCGCCTTCCCGAACCTTGTGTAACCACCATAGGATTCTTTGACGGAGTACACGAAGGGCATCGCAGCCTCCTCGCACAAGTTTGTGTCGAGGCTGCCCGAACAGGTTTGCGCAGCGCCGTCATAACCTTCGACCGCCATCCGCGGCAGGTACTGCAAAGTGACTTTGTACCGCAGCTGCTTACCACGCCCTCCGAAAAGATAGAACTGTTGCGTACCACCGGCGTGGACTATTGCCTGTTGCTTCCCTTCACCCGTGAGCTGGCCGAACTTTCCGCCCGCCGTTTCATGGAGGTAGTGGTGCAGAGACAGTGCAATGCCCGCACTCTGTTGATAGGATACGATCACCGCTTCGGGCACGATCGAAGTGCGGGGTTTGAGGATTACCTCCGCTATGGGCGTGAGATCAACCTTTCCGTATTACAGGCTACTGCTTTGTATCATGATACACAAGCCATCAGCAGTTCTTATATCCGTCGTCTCCTTCAGGAGAGTGGCTCTATCGACACTGCTACAAAAGCATTGGGTTACCACTACTCGCTGACAGGCAAAGTGGTGCACGGATACCGGCAGGGCCACAAGTTGGGCTTTCCCACCGCCAATATAGAAAGTAACCCCGAGAAGCTGCTTCCTGCCGATGGGGTATATGCCGTCAGCGTGCTCCTTACCAATGAATCTGTTCCCCGGCCTGGAGTGCTTAACATCGGCTGCCGTCCCACCCTCCACAACGGTATAAACCGCACCGTTGAAGTACACATCCCCCAGTTTACCGGAGATCTGTACGACACTACCTTGCAACTTTCCTTTCTGCAACGCTTGCGCCCGCAGCAGAAATTCTCTTCTTTAGAGGCACTATCCACCCAGATCGCACGTGATACGGAGCAGGCGGTACAGGTGTTTTCATTGCTTATAGGCGGGTAAACTTCCTTTCTGGGCAACTCATTTATTGCACTTGTACCTTCTTTCCCTGTATGAAATAGATACCCGAAGGAAGTCCGGTTACTATATTTTCGCCCGGCTGCAGGAGGAGTTTTCGGAAAAACTTTCCTGTTACATCATATAGTTCTTCCTGTTGAGAGCACATGGAGTTGACTATTAGTACCCCCGTTCCGGGAGAGGATAAGCACGTGACGCTATTTTCCGGAATTCGGTCTGTAGAGTTAGGATAAGATGTCCGGATATTTGCAAACAAGCGCCATACAGGATGTGTTATATAGGCCTCTTCTGCCTCCTCCGGGACAAACAAGACAGCCCGATCATAGGCATCCGCTTCAAACGAGCTTTCCAACAATGAGGCGGGAAGTAAAGAAGAAGCCGTTATAGTATTAAGAACCCGACAGCCTTTAAAAACATAATCTTCAATATGAGTCAATCCGGCAGGAAGGAATACCGATCTTAAGCCTGTGCAATCAACAAATGTTCCATTCCGAAGACGATTCACTCCTTCCGGAATAGAGACGGAAGTGAGTTTGGAACAATAGCTGAAAGCATATTCACCTATGTATACAAGATCTGACGGCCAATTGATTGAAGGCAACTTCGAACAGGATCCGAAAGCAGAACTCTCAATTCGCGTGACGCTATGAGGTAACTCTATTGACTGAATATTCTCGCACCCTGCAAAAGCTTTTTCACCTATAAACTTTAGTCCTTCTCCGAAACGAAGCGATTTCAAGGCTCTGCAACAGAAGAAAGCGTAAATGCCCACACTGTCTATTGCAGCAGGAAGGGTCACTGCCTCGAGCTTATCACAGCTCTCAAACAAACCACGTCCAATACTGCGGATTCCTTCCGGAATGCGCATGGAGGTCAATTTAAGACAATGCGAGAAAGCGAAATTTCCAAGATCCTCCAGGCCTTCGGGTAACTGAATGGATGGTAGAAGATAGCATCCGGTAAACGCAAATCTGTCGATTTGTTTCAAGCTTTTTGGAAGAGTGACAACTTGCAAATCATAGCAGCAATAAAACGCCTGTTCTCCAATTCGGATAATTCCTTCAGGAAGGTATAGTGAGACTATTTTGCTAAAGTAGAATGCATCATTCCCCACAGCCGTTACCCTGTATGTGGTGCCGCCACAACGGAAAGAGGGTACAATGGCTATTCCTTCGCTGCCAGCAAAACGGTTTTCTCCCACCTCGGCCTCATCCTTTCCGGTAATCCGATAAGAAATTCCTTTTCGCCTGCATAGATCTCCGGTACGGATTACCTCAAACTTCCGCCATATCGGATGATCCAGATAAGCATCCAGCGCTCCTTCCGCAACCTCAATGCCTTCTGCGTATATATGTTCCTCAAAGGTCCATTCTGCCAATGCAGGAGGTGTAACTGAAAGAAGGTGTATATTGTCCAATAAGTGGCATGAAGAGAACGCTCCTGCTCCCAAACTTTCCAATGAAGCAGGAAGTAAGATGGAACGTAGGAAAGTACAGCCTCGAAAAGCATTGTTGCCAATTCGTTTTACAGTAGACGGGAGATTAATTGCCTGAAGATCCATACAATCCTTGAAAGCGCCGTTTTCAATTATCTCCAAACCCTCAGGAAAAGAAACAGAAGTCAGCTCTGTACAGAAGAAAAAAGCTTGTTCGCCAATGGTTGTAATTTTGTAAGTCGCTCCACCAGCACATACTGTTTGTGGAATAGTGAGTTCTCTGATATCACGCTCGATCAGTCCGGTTATTTCAGCTTCGTCCGTCTTAATAGCCTGGTATAAGATGCCATTCGCAAAGAAACCTTCTGCGGTCAGGATTGCCATCTTACCCCATACCTCATGTTGCATATAGGTTGTAAAACTCTCCAAAGGCGTTTCCACCAAAAGGCCTTCCGGAACGTTGTCAAAGACATTGTTAGCTACAATAGGAGGAGTCAAAGAAGGCGTTTTTATCGAATCAAGGCTGATGCAACTTGCAAAAGCATATTGTTCAATGCGTTCAAGGCTCCTAGGCAGGCTTACCCGGTTTAAACTCGTACAGCCATCAAAAGTAGTATGCTCAATCGCCTTCAACCCTTCGGAGAAAGAAACGGAAACAAGTCCTGTACAACCATGAAAAGCTACACTTCCGATATGTGTCAGAGTAGACGGGAATTCGAGTGAAATAAGTCCTTCGCAAAACAAGAAGGCCTGTTCGTTGATTCGTTTCAAGCCCTCTGGAAAATTGATGGAACTGAGTTTTGTACATCTGTAAAATGCCTCTCTCCCTATTTCCTCCAGACTGGATGGAAGAGAAACAGAAAGTAGTTCAGAGCATTGGCTAAAAGCTGAGTTCCCAATTTCCAGCAGACCTTCCGGAAGAAATACTGTAGTTACACTTGATTTGTAAAATGCACTATCTCCCACTGCGGTAACTTGGTATGCTGTGCCCTCATGGGTAATAGTTTCTGGGATATGTATATCTCCGGAATATCCCGAAGAGTGTTTAGAAACTTCTACCTGCCCATTCCCTGCACTGGCAAATAGTACTCCGTTTATTTCTACTTCAAAGGCATGTCCTTCATAGCATGTAAACAGGAAACCTGTTAAAAACAAGATCCTCAAGGTTCTCCATAGAGGTGTAAAAACATTGCGTTCCATAGGCTCACTTTTGTAAGGTTTCAGGGAAACGTGAATTATTCATCCCTGAGAAATAGTTTTTCTACTTACAAAGATAATAGTTTCCCATATTAAAAACTAAAAAAGAAGGATATTTTATTCTCACCTCGTTAAATTGCATCCACAATGATTTGAAGCTTGCACTTTCATAACCCTCCACGTTCCACCACGCCCGGAAACCCTCTTCTGCAAAGGGTTTCCGGGCGTGGTGGAACGTGGAGGGTGCTCTTAAAAAAGTAAACGGAGCAATAGTTTCTCAGCCTGCGGGTAATTTCCCGGATACCGAGATGTAATTGGGGTGTGAGGCGGGACCTATCTTGTGCAGATAACCACCCTCCGTAAGTTCCTGCAAGGCGTTATAGGCACTCTGACGGGAGCAGGAAAAGAGTTGCTGATACTGCATCCGGGTAAGGGAAGGATGCGTGGAAAACCACTTACCCAGGGTGAGGAGTTGCTGGGAAAGAGGGGTGTCGTTCTGCTGGATGCGCTGAGGAGCGCGCTCCAGAGGGATTTGCCGAAGCTTTTTAGATAAGGAAGCGCTGGGGGTGAAGTTGATGCGGCGCACAGTAACACTCTGGGCATGAATCTCTTCACCGGCCATAGTGGGTGGGCAGGTCAGCGAAATGCTGAAATTGCCGATCCCGGCAAGCTCCACACGATCACCTTCGGACAGGGTTTCATACAGAATGGCGCTTAGTGCATCAAGGGCCGACACCACGTCGGCGCGGTTGAGGCTGCAGCGCGACTGGATTTCATTGGCCAGATAGTCGCTGGTTTTCAAGGTGCTGTTCACTAAAAAGGGATGCACGCGGGGGATACGTTTGTAAGATGCCGGAATCGGGAGGGGACGAAGCTCATACTGAGCGGATCTTTTGACTTTTACCATGTCTTTTAATGATTTAAGGTTAGTAACTTATCACCTCCAAAAGATCGTACCTCATATCACGTACAATCGTACGTGATATGAGGTACGATTGTACTCCAATTGAGATACGATTGTACGTGATATGAGGTACGATCTCCTGGAGCACTGCAAATATACTCTTTCTGGCTGAGAAAAGCAATTTTTATCGATTGAAAATGCAGTATAAAGTAGTGTGTTGTAATGAGGATTTATATATGGTAATTTTGTTGAAAATCAATAAGATAATTAAGTAATGAAAGAGCTTGTACTAACAGAAAACAGTGTGCAAACCAGTCTGTCTTATCAGCTTGAACGCATGGAGGACATGTTTCATGTATTGGCAGAAATGATGGGAGAACTGCGAAGTGCTATTTCCGGAATCATGGAAGTGGTGAATGCCTCGGAGTTTCCTCAAGTAGGGGCGGATTGCATCCGCCCGGAAGTAAATGCTAAAGAGGAGCAGCAGGCAGATCTTACCCATGATACAGCCCCACTTATGCCGCAGCAAAAAGAAACACCGCCTGTGGATGCGGGCGGATGCAATCCGCCCCTACCTGTGGTGCAGGTCAGCGAATTCCTGCAACAGCGCTATGAATTTCGCTACAACCAACTCACCGGACAAACGGAATACCGGGAACGCTCCATCCTTCCATCCCCTTTCCTCCTCGTATGTCCGCGTGCCAAAAGCACCTTTTATTACTAGGTGCAGGCCGCCGGAATCTTCTGTTATGAGAGTCAGATACAGTGCGTACTAAATTCCTATCTTATAAAACCCTATCACCCCTTCCGCGAATACTTAGATACCCTGCCCGCTTGGGATGGCCGTGATCGCATCGATGTTCTCGCCACCCGCGTAAGCGAAGATCCCCTGTGGCGCATCGGTTTCCGCCGCTGGATGCTGGGCATGACCGCCGGATGGCTGGGCGTCAACCCTCAATACGCCAACTCTTTAGCTCCTCTGCTGGTAAGCCGCGAACAAGGCCTCCACAAAAGCACTTTCTGCCGGATGCTCCTCCCGCCGGAGCTGGAACACTTTTACACCGACAGCTTCCCTCTCACCAATATCCCCCAGGCCGAGCGTCGCCTGACCGAGTACGGCCTTATCTCATTGGATGAGTTCGACCGCCATTCCTCCCGTCACCAGGCCGACTTGAAAAACCTCATGCAAGCCACCACCCTGCATTTGCGCCGCGCAAGGCAGCAGTACGAAACCACCCTGCCCCGCATTGCCTCCTTCATTGGCACCAGCAACTGCAAAGAACTGCTGACCGACAAAACCGGCTCCCGCCGCTTCCTCTGCGTGGAAGTGACCCGCATGATCGATACGGATACGCCCCTGGAATACGCCCAGTTGTATGCCCAATTGAAGTACCTCGTTACCACCGCCGCCGAGCAATACTGGCCCACCGAAGAAGAAAAAGCCGCCATCGAGCAGCAAAACCTGTCTTTCTACAAGACTTCCGTAGAGGAAAACCTCTTCTGGGAGCTATTTAAAGACGCCGACCGTGGCGCGGAGGACGCCATGTTGCTCTCCGCCGAGGAGATCTTCCGCCGGTTGAGGGACTACAACCCCGTAGCCATGCGCGGGCGCAAGGCAAGCGGTTTCGGTAAGTTATTGGTGGATATGGGTGTGCCGCGTATCAGGCTGAACACGGGAAACAGGTATTGTGTGGTAGCTGTAGGATGTAGATAATACTGGTAGATCAGCGTGTAACGCGAACCGACTTCCCTACACATACAGCCTTGTATATCTCCAGGCGTTTCCCTTTGTTGGGGCCGGAGGTGCAGGTACCCATGCCGGAGGAGAGGTCGTACTTGGATTCGCATTTTGGGCAGATGGCTTCGAGGCCTCCTTTCTGGGTCTTTACACGTACGTCTTTCTCGTTGGTGCAGAAAAGGTCGTATGCAGCATAAGGCTCCGAAGGGTCTATCGGTGCCACGGAGTAAACCAGCAGGATTCCGCCATTGCCAAGGGCTGAGTAGGGGGGGAGATAGGGGTCGCCTTCCTTGAATTCGTAGTAGCCTCCCAGCACTGAGAGGGAGGTGTAACGAGCATCACCAAGGTCTACCGTCAGGTTTACCAGGCGGTTGGGGAGGTATTCTTCGTTTTCGGCGCAGGAGAAGCTACCGAGGAAAAGGAATAGAAAGAGCAGGCCTTTGGCTATTTTACGGCCTAAAAGAGAATATTCAGACTTTGTTTTCATTCCGTATGAGAGGCGTATTACCTGCCGAGCAGACGTTGCTCGGCGTCATGCACTTCCTTAAAACGGAAATCATCCATGATTTGTTGCATCAGGAGTTGAATACGATCATTACAGAGGTTACCGATGCTACCCTCGTGGGTGTGGTGCACCTCCTTGACGGGTACAAAGCGGCCCTCGTCAATATCAATCCCCACCTTCTTGTAGGCATCGCGGAAGGGCATTCCTTCGGCGGCTAGGCGGTTCACCTCTTCAACGCTGAAAATGGGGGCATAACGGGGGTCATCCAAGATGTGCTCATTCACGCGGATGTGCTCCATGATGTAGGTGGTCATCCGGATGCAGTCTTGCAGCTCTTCGAAAGCGGGCAGGAAGGCCTCTTTGATGATCTGCAGATCACGGAAATACCCGCTGGGCAGATTGTTCATTATCAGCATGATTTGCTGCGGAAGGCCTTGCAGTTTATTGCATTTGGCGCGGATGAGTTCGAATACATCCGGGTTCTTCTTGTGGGGCATGATGCTGGAGCCGGTGGTACAGTCCTCCGGGAGCTTTACGAACCCGAAGTTCTGGCTGTTAAACATACAGGCATCAAAGGCTAGCTTTGCGATGGTACCTGCTACGCCGGCCAGCGCAAAGGCTACGTTGCGTTCCATCTTTCCACGGCCCATCTGGGCATATACTACGTTGTAGTTCATGCTGTCAAAGCCTAATAACTCGGTAGTCATACTGCGGTTCAGGGGGAAAGATGAGCCATATCCTGCGGCAGATCCTAACGGATTGCGGTTGCACATCCTATAGGCAGCCTGCAGGAAAAGCATATCGTCCGTCAAGCCCTCGGCATAGGCGCCAAACCAAAGCCCGAAGGAGCTGGGCATGGCTATCTGCAGGTGCGTATAACCGGGCATGAGTACATTCTTATATTGCTCGCTGCGGGCGATGAGCACTTCGAAAAGGCTGCGCACGTCTCCTACAATTTCCTGCAGGCGTGTGCGGGTAAAGAGCTTTAGATCCAGCAATACCTGATCGTTGCGTGAGCGGCCGCTATGGATCTTCTTTCCCACATCGCCCAAGCGGCGGGTAAGCATCAGCTCCACCTGTGAGTGTACATCCTCCACGCCGTCCTCTATCTGAAAGTTGTCATTCTCAGCCAGAGCGTAGATCTCTTTCAGCTCGGTAAGCAACTGTGCCAGCTCCTCAGAAGTAAGAAGCTGAATACTTTCGAGCATGGTGATATGAGCCATTGAACCAAGCACGTCATACTTAGCCAGATAAAGATCCATTTCACGGTCACGTCCTACGGTAAAGCGTTCGATTTCGGCATTGACCTGGACATTCTTTTCCCACAGTTTCTGTGCCATAATCCTGTATTTACTATTGATTATGCGTATTTGATGGTAGCCAACAGATCGGCAAAACGCTCTACACCTTCCTGCATCTTATCCAGCTTTCCTTTCAGCATCATGCGCATAAAGAAAGGGACATCATAGCGTACGGTAATTTTGAGCTTTGAGGCCTCTTCACCCGAGGGAAGGATCTGAATCCACATATTGGCAGTAACGGGTACTCCCTTTACCTCGAACTTGATATTCTTTTCGGGTTCACGTTCACAGATGGCCAGCATAATACTTCCTACTGCAGGCACAGGCATGGTAATACTGTCGGTATCACATGTGATGTCATCCAGGTTGATGTTTACTCCCTGTGTACGCGCTTCTTCCAACTTCTCGGCGGGGATTCTTTGTTTAAGTTCCTCCACATTGTTCAGGTCGGATAGCTTGGCGTACACCTGTCCCGGCATGTACGGGATTGTTTTTACACTACTTTCGTGCTGTTCCATCGGTGTTGCTTGTTTTTATTTACCCAGCTCCCAGTGAGCAGGATCTTTTCTCCAGGTGTTAAGTACCTTCACATCTTCTTCGGTGATATAGTCGGTACGAAGAGCGACGTCGAGTACTGCTTCGTAATTGGTCAGGGTTACTAGGTTTACTTTGGCTGTCTTGAAGGACTTTTCAGCCACTTCAAAGCCATAGGTAAAGGCGGCTACCATACCGATTACATCGCATCCGTCACGGCGAATGGCCTCTACGGCTTTCAGACTGCTTCCTCCGGTAGAGATGAGATCTTCTACCACCACTACCTTCATTCCTGGGCGAAGTTCTCCTTCGATGAGGTTCTCCAGGCCATGGTCTTTCGGTGTGGCACGTACATACACAAAGGGGAGGTTCAGCTCGTCGGCTACCAATGCCCCTTGAGGGATGGCACCCGTAGCTACACCGGCAATGGCATCTACAGTAGGAAAGCGTTCTAATACAAGACGGGATATTTCTATTTTTACGAAATTGCGTAAGGAGGGGTAGGACAACGTTTTACGATTATCACAATAAAACGGCGACTTCCAGCCGGAAGCCCAAGTGAATGGATTGGAGGGCTGAAGCTTTATGGCTTTGATTTTCAGAAGTTTCTCCGCAAATTGTCTCTCTAAATTTTTCATAACTAACTACACTTAATTATTTTTCACCGCACAAAATTAGTCAATTTGAATGAAAGAGAGCTAAAGAATGCCTCTTTTTTTATTAATAATAAGCAAACTCAGATATCAAGAGACTGCACAGAGGGTAAGAATAGAGATTTTCAGATCCCTTCTTTCTCGCAGAGGCCAGAGGCAGGAGGTAAGGGTGGAGCCTGTAGTGAGTACGTCGTCTATGAGGAGGATGTGTATGTGATTTGGGATTTCGTCTGCTTTCCATTCAAAGGCGCGAAGTGTGTTTTCGGATCTTCTGAAAAGATCTTGTTGCGCTTGTGGGTCGGTGTGTGAAATCTTGTGAGCTAAATCGGTACGATATGGAATCCCTGTTATCTCGGAAACTCCTTTTGCAATCCATTCCGATTGGTTGTATCCGCGTTCTCTTTCGCGGATTGGATGCAAGGGTACGGGAATGAGTAAATCTATGCCGTCGAAAAACAGACTTTGCCGAAGCTCCTGAGCCATCATTCGCCCCAGTACAGCTCCTAATTCCTTTTGTCTGCTATATTTCATGTGATGTATCAAACGGTTGTAGGGGCTTCCCTTGGCGTAGTAAAAGTAGGAGGTGGCTTGTTCCAGGTGCAGTCTGCCCCAAAATAGTTTCTCTATTTTATGATCTTTCCTCAGGTGCAGATTGGTGCGGGGAAGTCTTATGTTGCACTGTATACACAGAGCTTCCTCTCCTTCCGACAAACGTTTCTCGCAAGTGGCGCACAGGCGGGGGAAGAATAATTCCCAGAGTGCCTCAATCCATTTCGGCATCTTCGTCGATGGTTATAAAGCGGCTGATTATATCCGGTTCAAAGCCACGGCTTATGGCAAAGCGGTACAGCTTAGATTTTCGGCGGTAGTCATCAGATTCGTGCAAAGAGCGGTTTTTGGCTTTCAGTAAGCCTTGCAGCAAGGTGGCGTACTCCTCGGGGTCAATAAGCAGCAGTGTTTCTGAGATCAGGGTGCGACTGATTTTCTTGTAGTAAAGCGCTTCCGAGATTTTTCTGCGCCCCCATTTCTGGAAGCGAAACTTGTCACGTACAAAAGCCCGGCAGTAACGTACTTCATCCAGAAAGCCGTGTTCCTGCAGGGAATGTATGATTTCCGGGTGAGTATCCGGCGGAATTCCCCATTTCATCAGCTTATCCACCAGTTCGCTTTCACATCGTTCTCCTGCCGAACACCAGGCGGCCAACTTTCCGAATGCTTCTTTTTTATCCATGTCCATTATCGTATCCCTTTGATAATACGGTCCTTCCCAAACGAGTCCTGCTTCAGCCTGATGGAATGATACCCCATATCTTGCATTAAAACGGATAGCTCTGTTCCAAACTGTGCATTGATCTCGAAGTAGAGCATGCCACCGGAGCGCAGCAGACGCTGGCCGATGCGGCAAATGCTTCGATAATACAGTAAGGGGTCAGTGTCCGGCACAAATAATGCCAGTTCAGGTTCCCATTCAAGCACATTGGGTTCCATCATTTCTTTCTCGGAATCTCGTATATAGGGAGGGTTGCTTACTATGATATCCAGCGAAGAAGGTGCGCAAGAAAGCAAGGCTGCTTCGGAAAGGAGATCCACTTGTTTGTAGTTTACCTTTGCGCCCAGCCGGGAGGCGTTTTTGCGTGCTACGGATAAGGCTTCTTCGGATATATCCCAGGCTTCGGCAGTGGCTTCCGGCATTTGAAAGGAGAGGCTGATGGCGATACAGCCACTCCCCGTGCCCATGTCGAGGAGAGAGGGGGAAGGAGAACCCTTCCAGTCGGTCGCTATTTCATACACCAATTCTTCTGTTTCAGGGCGGGGAATCAATACCGCAGGTGATACTTCGAACTCATTTCCACAGAAAAGTGCCCGCCCTGTTACGTATTGTATCGGCTCATTGGCACATAAGCGCTCCATAAAAATGTGGAGCTTCTGCTGCTCTGCTTCTGATAAATCGCTATCTTTGCCCGTATAAAGCAACAAAGTACCCCATCCGAAACCTTCGGAAAGGAGTATTTTTGCTACCGAGGCTGCCTCTCCGGAGGGGTAAACCTCTGAAAGCCGGCTTGTAAGATGCTGTAATAAGGTTTGCACAGTTTCTTGCTTTTCCGGGCAAAGATACGAAGAAATAAGTACGAAGCAATATGGCTTTATTGAAAGAATCGCCCGAAGAAACGGACATACGTTACATGAGGCGTTGCATCCAGCTGGCCGAGAATGGTTTGCAAACAACTTCTCCCAACCCAATGGTGGGAGCAGTGGTCGTATATGATGGTAAAATTATTGGCGAGGGATACCACATCCGTCCGGGCGAAGGGCATGCTGAAGTAAATGCTGTTCGCGCTGTGAAAGACGAAAATTTACTATGTCATTCCACAATGTACGTCAGCTTGGAGCCTTGTTCTCACAAGGGAAGAACCCCTTCTTGTGCCGATCTTATCATAGAAAAAGGAATCCCTGAAGTGATAATAGGATGTAAGGATCCTTTCTCTAAGGTAAATGGGAATGGAATCCGGAAACTTAAGGAAGCAGGCGTCCGTGTTAAAGTCGGGATTCTGGAAGAAGAGTGCCGGATGCAAAATCGTCGGTTTATGACTTTTCATTCTCGTAACCGGCCCTATATAACTCTTAAATGGGCAGAGTCTTCAGATGGATTTATTGATAAAAAGAGAGAAAGCGGTACTCCGCAGATCTTCTCCACTCCTCACACCTCCATGCTCACGCATAAGATGAGGGCTGAGAATGAAGGTATTCTTGTGGGTCGGAAAACTGCACTGCTTGATAATCCTTCATTAACTGTTCGCCACTGGGTGGGGAAGCACCCTGTTCGGGTTGTAATTGACAAAAATAATTCCCTCCCAAATGATTTGAATCTATTTGATGGGCAAGTACAGACAATTGTGTTTGGTCTACAGGAAATCCCCTCTCGTCCATGTCTGGACTATGTGAAAATCACTGCAGTAGAGGGAGAAGAAATCGCAACGCAGATAGTGCAGAATCTTTACGAAAAAGGTATACAATCCGTATTGATTGAAGGGGGGAGTTACACATTATGTTCTTTTCTTCAGGCCGGATTATGGGATGAGGCCTATGTGGAGAAGAGTACCCTTGTGCTCCATGGGGGTGTGGCAGCCCCTAAAATACAAGGGGAAGGGAAATATTTCACCCGTTTCGGCGTTTCATTCATACATTACCGGAATTTAGGGATTTAGTATCTCGTGTGGCAGGCTTCTTTCCGCCTGTACAGTGAAATCTTCCGGCAAGCCTGTTCTTTTCTATAAATTTCTATAAAACTTGCCTAAATAGATGAGGTGCAGCTTGAAAAATCTCTATTTTTGCACGAATAAATAATTTTGGAATAGCAATTACGCAATGAAGATAAATTTCATTTTTGGTTGGATCGGGATCTTTCTGCTGACCACAATATTGGGCTCATGCGCCGGAGATGACGATACGTTTTACGAGACCTCCACTACAATCAACTATCTAACCTACGATTCCGTGCGTGATGCATACGGTACCAAAATAACCTATACGGACTATCCGATGACTGTGGATCTGACAGGAGAAGCGGATACAGCATGGATTTATAACGCGGATTCTCTTCCCTTTCGCAGCAACCTTTCCCGAACGCTTTTATCAATCAGTTCGTCTGCTACAATCTATCGATTGACGGACGATGGATATGTACTCTTCCAGAATCGACAAGATACCTTAGATTGTAGCAATCCCGTTATCCTGAAAGCTATCGGAAGTGATGAAAATGGGAATGCCTTGGAGAAGATGTATAAAGTATTCTTCAATGTGCATCAGATAGATGCGGACTCTGTAGCTTGGACGACCATTACCCCCAATGTCAATTTTGAAGGTAAACAAAAGAGCATTATCCTTCGAGATAGGCTGTTTGTGTTTACAGAATACGGGAGGGTGTATTCCAGTTCGCTTGCGGATGGAGCGGAATGGGTCTCTATGCCTACAGGCTTTGCCTTTGACTATGCTTCGGCTACTACCTTTAACGGGATGATTTATCTCGTATCCGAAGGGAAGGTATATGCTTCACCGGATGGAGGTAATTGGGAGCTTCAGGAATCCCTGAGTGCGGATGCAGACGTAGAAACTCTGCTCGGAGCTACAAGCAACTATCTGGCTGCAGTTAAAAACGGAAGCTATTGTTCCACTCGGGGTGCCACTTGGAAGGTGGGTGGTTCTGCTTCTGCTTTCCAGCGTACTTGGCCTGCTTCTGTTTCGTATACCCTGTCTACAAATCCAAGTATAGAACAAGTAGCGGTGTTAGGTTTGCCCACCGGCGGAACTACTGCCCACAACTTACTTGTAGCTGAAGACAGTTTGTTGAACTGGTCGCAATGGGGTCCTGTAGATTCTGCAAGCTATCAGCTTCCTGCCAAGGAGAGAATGTCTCTCATCCGATACCGGGGTGACAAGTTCTATAGTTTTGGAGGTGCAGGGTTGGATGCCTTTACCGAATATTACACGTCCAACGGCCTTTATTGGGAGCAGAATGTGAACCATACCTTTTTTCCGGCTTCATTTGCCAGCAGAGGAGAATACTCTGTGATAGTAGACTCTGAACATTATATCTGGTTTATCTTTAGCAGCAGCCTCAAGGGCAGAGCCGTGATTTACAAAGGACGATTTAATAGCTATTCATTCTAAGAACTATTGCCAAAGCCTATTGTAATGCTTAAATCTGTGTCCATAGTTACGTTGATCCTTCTTGTTCCTTTCCTTCCGGTCAGGGCGCAGGAGGAGGTGTACACTGTGGAACTGGGAGGCATGTTGGGAGGAAGCTTTTATCTGGGGGATGCCAACTATTCCACCTTTTATAAGAATACCCGGCCGATGGCAGGGTTTATGGGGCGGTATATATTCAATCCTCGACTGGCATTAAAAGGTAACCTGGCTGTAGCCGGCATAAAGGGAAGTACAGAAACTACAGATAATCAATACCCCTTTACCACCAGCTTCTCCCGTACCTTGTATGACTTGGGTGTACAGTTTGAAGCCAATTTTTTTGGCTATGGTATCGGTCAGGAGTTTCTGGGACATCGTCGTTTTACGCCTTATATCACAGGAGGTATTGGCATGACCTTTGCTCCAGCACCCGCCGAGACAGTAGTTACTGCAAATATTCCCATTGGTGTGGGAGTTAAATACAAGATTCGGTCCAGATGGAATATCGGGTTGGAGTTTACCATGCGTTTCTCTCTCTCTGATGATTTGGATGTAACCAACAGCAACGAAGCCCTGAATGATCCCTATCGGATCAAGAGCGGGTTCCTTAAAAACAAAGACAGCTATTCTTTTACCGCTATCTTTGTGACTTATGATCTTTTTCCTAAATGTGGTAACTGTAATAAACTGGAGGATTGAATATGTCATTACTTGAGCAAATTGATAAAAACCTCGTCCCGGCACACGTAGCCATCATTATGGATGGAAATGGCCGTTGGGCGAAACAACGTGGACAAGAACGCTCCTTTGGTCATCAGGCCGGTGCTGATACAGTGCACGTGATTGCCGAGGATGCGGCACGCCTCGGGGTAAAGTTTCTCACCCTCTATACCTTCTCTACCGAAAATTGGAATCGTCCTGCACCTGAGGTGGCAGCATTAATGCGACTGCTTATCGACTCTCTTGAAGAGGAGATATTCATGAAGAATAATATCAGCTTCCGTATCATCGGCGAGATAGAGAAACTAAACCCGGAAGTGCGTGAGGCATTGGAACAATGCATTGAGCACACCTCTAAAAATACAGGCATGTGTATGACACTGGCGTTAAGCTACTCTTCCCGATGGGAGTTGACGCATGTTGTGCAGCAAGTGGCTGCCGAAGTAAAAGATGGATTGTTAGATCCGGCTTCTATAGATGAAACCAGTATCTCCAGTCGTTTAGTAACCAGCTATATGCCCGATCCCGATTTATTAATCCGTACAGGCGGTGAGCAGCGCCTCAGCAACTATCTGTTGTGGCAGTGCGCCTATTCAGAGCTGTATTTCTGTGATACTTTTTGGCCGGATTTCAAAACTGAAGAGTTTTACGAGGCAGTCCTGAACTACCAGTTGCGGGAACGCCGTTTCGGAAAAACAAGTGAACAAGTAATCAACGAATAAGTAACAAAAAAAGGAAAGATGAAGCGCTTTCGCACTATATTAACAGGAATTGCTTGCTGCCTGGCAGGGGGTAGCGTAATGGGACAAACCGCTAATGATTCCATCCGCCAGGAGGAAATAATCGTGGACTACGCCCATCCCCGCCAATATGAAATAGCCGATATTACTTTTACCGGAGTGAAAGACCAGGAAGAGCATCTGCTTGTAGGGCTCTCCGGCCTCTCTGTGGGGCAGGTTATAACGATCCCCGGCAGGGAAATTACCAATGCTTGTCAGCGGTTCTGGAAAAACGGACTATACTCGGACGTTAGCGTTTCTGTGACAAAACTGGAAGGCAATAAAGCGTTTCTGAATATCGATGTGAAGTATCGTCCTCGTATCTCCAGCGTAACATTTAATGGAGTAAAAAAGTCGGAAAGAGAGGATCTGGAGGCAAAGATAGGTGTTATTAAGGGTAATCAGATTACCCCAAATATAGTAGATCGCGCACGTGCGTTAATAAGACGCTATTTTGATGATAAGGGATACAAGAATGCGGAGGTGGAAATAGACCAGCAGATGGATGTGACCAATGAGAACTATGTGATTGTAACCATCAATATCGACAAGAAGTCAAAGGTTAAGGTTCACAAAATCTATATGGATGGTGTTGCTGCTATGGATGCCTCCAAGATGAAGAGGGTGATGAAGAAGACCAACGAAAAGGGAAATATCAAAAACATCTTCCGCAGCAAGAAGTTCATTATGGAGAATTTCGAGGCCGACCAGGCTCTTCTTATTGAAAAATACAACGAGCTGGGATACCGTGATGCGCGCATTGTTACCGACAGTGTAAGCAGATACAATGACAACACGGTGGATGTACACCTGAAGATTGAAGAAGGTCCTAAATATTACATCCGTAGCATAGAGTGGGTGGGCAACAAGCTGTATCCTACGGATGCTCTGAATGCGGTTCTCCACATGAAGCGTGGGGATGTGTATAATCAGAAGATGCTGGGTGAGCGCTTGTCAAGCAATGAAGATGCGGTACAAACAGAATATACCAACAACGGATATTTGTGGGCGAGAGTTATCCCGGTGGAAACAACGATCGACGGCGACTCTATCGACTTGGAGATCCAGGTAAACGAAGGGCGCCAAGCCACCGTAAACCAAGTAACGATCAATGGTAACGACCGAGTGTACGAAAACGTGGTACGTCGTGAACTCTTCGTAAAACCCGGACAGCTATACAGCCAGGAAGCTTTAATACGCTCCATGCGTGAGATTCAACAGCTGGGACACTTTGATCCGGAAAAGACTGCGCCGGAAGTGATTCCTGACTTGATGAACGGAACAGTGGATGTGGGATGGAATCTGACCCCGAAGGGTAGCGACCAGATAGAATTCTCTGCCGGATGGGGGCAGACCGGTCTGATCGGTAAGCTCAGCCTGAAGTTTACCAATTTCTCCATGGCCAACCTCCTGCGTCCCAGCAAGAATCACCGTGGCTTCCTGCCACAGGGTGATGGACAGACGTTGACCCTCAGCGCCCAGACCAATGCCAGCTATTACCAGAGCTATAGCGTATCATTCTCCGATCCCTGGTTTGGCGGAAAGCGTCCCAATGCATTCTCCGTATCCGCTTTCTACTCCAAGCAGACGGATGTGAGTAGCCTGTACTATAATTCCAGCGCTTACGACAACTATTACAACAGTCTGTATAATGGATATTATGGCTACGGAAGCTACAATGGGTATTCCAATAGCTATGAGAATTACTACGACCCGGATAAGTCGGTACAGATGTATGGAGTGTCTGTGGGTTGGGGAAAGCGCCTCAGATGGCCGGATAACTATTTCCAGCTGTCGGCATCCCTGTCTTTCCAGCGTTATGTGTTGAAAGACTGGAACTACTTCCCGGTAACAAATGGAACGTGTAATAACCTGAGTCTTGCCATTACCTTGGCTCGTAGCTCTATAGACAACCCCATCTTCCCGCGTACTGGTTCCAATATCTCAGCTTCCGTACAGTTTACCCCTCCTTATTCGTTGTGGGACGGAGTGGATTATTCTTCCTACGACAAGCGTAATCAGGACGATTATAACAGCATGTTTAAATGGATTGAATACCACAAGTGGTCGTTCAAATCAAAAACCTATACCTCGCTCACGAAAGGAAAGCGTAACCTGGTGCTCATGACCCGTGCCGAACTGGGTTTTGTAGGCAGTTATAACAAGGATAAAGGAGCGCCTTTTGAGACGTATATGATGGGTGGTGACGGTATGTCAGGGTATTCTACCTATGCCACTGAGAATATTCCCCTGCGTGGATATGAGAATAACTCATTTACCCCGAACAGTTCATACTACGGTCATGCATACACCCGTTTGGGTATGGAGTTGCGTTTCCCGCTTATGCTGGAATCCAGCACCACCATTTATGCACTGGGTTTCCTCGAAGCCGGTAACTGTTGGGTACAGACACGTAGCTTCAACCCCTTTGACTTGAAGCGCTCTGCGGGTGTGGGTCTGCGTATCTTCCTGCCGATGATCGGTCTTATGGGTGTGGACTGGGGATATGGTTTCGACAAAGTATTTGGTTCCAGCCAGGCTGGTGGAAGCCACTTCAGCTTCGTGTTGGGACAAGAGTTTTAATTAGTCAAAGTTTAAGTGTATGAAAAGAGTAGCATTTTTAGTCTTCGCATTTGTCTGCGCGACGATGGTATCCGCTCAGAAATTTGCATTGGTGGATATGGAATATATCCTAAAGAATATCCCCGCGTATGAACGCGCCAACGAGCAGCTCAACCAGTCTTCAAAGAGATGGCAGGCTGAAGTGGAAAGTCTGTCTAAAGAGGCTGAGACACTGTATAAAAACTACCAGAGTGAAAGCGTATTCCTCTCTGAAGAACAAAAGAAAAAGAAGGAGAGCGAGATCGTAGAGAAGGAGAAATCGGCAAAGGAACTGAAGCACAAATACTTTGGCCCGGAAGGAGAACTCTATAAGAAACGGGAAAGCCTGATGAAACCTATCCAAGATGAGATCTACAACGCCGTCAAGGAAATAGCCGAGCTAAGAGGCTACTCCATGATTATTGACCGTGCCTCGGCCGAGAGTATGATCTATGCTACACCTAAGATAGACATCAGCAATGAAGTATTGTCAAAACTGGGCTATGCTAACTAACCAGGCTAAAGGATATCAATTTAAATAACAATTATCAATAAATTAGTAATGAAGAAAATTCTTTTAATCATGCTGATCGCACTTCCTATGGGAGTAGCAGCACAGACTTTCAAATTCGGACACTTTAAGAGCTCTGAGATCTTCCAGGCAATGCCCGAATTTACTCAGGCACAAAATGAGCTGACCAAAGCTCAAAAGGTACATGAGGATGAATACAGACGTATCGGTAATGAATACCAGAAAACACTTGAGGCTTTTATCAATGCCAAAGATTCTCTGCCTGCAAATATCGCCGACCGTCGTCAAAAGGAAATTCAGGACATGGCACAAAAGGTACAGGATTATTCTGAGTTTGCTATGCAAGACCTGAAAAAGCTGGAAACCAAACTGATGGAGCCCCTGGCTGCCAAGCTTGACAACGCTATCAAGGCTTTGGGTGATGCAGACGGTCTGACTTACATCTTCGACCTGGACAGAACGCCTGTTGCGTATGTAAATGAGAAGGCAAGCATCGACTTAAGCACTCCTCTTAAAGCTAAATTAGGCATAAAATAAGAATGTCCCGCGAAGCAGGACCTATAGGGATATTTGATTCCGGTTACGGGGGTCTTACCATTTTGGATAAGATCCTCGGCCGGCTTCCCGAATACGACTATTTGTATTTGGGCGATAATGCCCGCGCTCCCTACGGTTCCCGTTCATTCGATGTGGTGTATGAATTTACACTGCAAGCTGTAAAGCAACTATTTTCCATGGGGTGCCAGCTGGTCATCCTGGCCTGTAACACAGCCTCGGCCAAAGCGCTTCGCACCATCCAGCAGCATGATCTCTCCCTTATCGAGCCCCAGCGACGTGTATTGGGCATTATTCGCCCCACGGTGGAAGTGCTGGGTATCTTGACTCAAAGTCGACATGTAGGGCTCGTAGCTACTACCGGAACCATTCTTTCCGATAGCTATACACTGGAAATCCGTAAGTTCTTTCCCGACATAACTGTAACAGGTAAGGCATGTCCTATGTGGGTTCCCCTTATCGAGAATGGCGAGTACAACAGCCATGGCGCAGATTACTTCGTAGAGAAGTACCTGAATGAATTGTTGGAACAAGATCCCCAGATTGATACCCTCATCTTGGGATGTACGCATTACCCCCTGCTCCTTTCTAAAATAAGAGCCTATCTGCCTTCGCACATCCAGATTCTTTCGCAGGGCGAACATGTGGCTCACAGCCTACAAGATTACCTCCTCCGCCATCCGGAGATGGATGCCCTCTGCACTAGGAACGGTACTTGCACATTCCTCACTACTGAGTCGGAAGAGAAGTTTGCAGAGTCCGCCACCGTATTTCTCCAGCGCACAGTCAGTGCACAACGTATCTTGCTGGGATAACCCCAGCTCTGTTGTTTTCATTTCATACCATTTTTATTTTATTCCCTCCCTGGGTTAGGGTGGTTCTTTATGCTGTCTTCAAAAGGAGAAAGTTGGAAAACAATTGATCCATCCCCGGCGAAAGGCTGAGGATGGATCAATTGTTAAAGATAAGTCTTCAGGAGGCTAGTGCTTTATAAGCACCTCTTTCGCTACTGATTCCTTGCGGTTGGTCAGTTTCACAGTATACATACCTGCGGGCAGGGAAGAGGTGTTCAACTCTGCTTCGTACGGGTAACTTACGCTTTGGCTCAGCACCAGTTTGCCTTCTGCGTTATACAGGGAGAGGATGGACTGCCCGTTGTCGTTGCTGCCGGAATAGCTTATGTGCAAAAGGTCGCTGCCGGAGGAGGGCCATACGGAGAACTGATCTGCAGAGTTGCTGTCAGCCAGGTCTTCCACTTTGTCGGGCAGGATGCCGGCAAGTATGCCGATCTCATTGGCGTTGAGGGCGTAGTTATAGATCCGGAGGTCGTCAATATACCCATTGAAATAAGGATCGGAGGTGTATTGACTGCGGCCGATGTAGTTCAATACAGGTTTGATATCATTCGGATTTATAGTGATATCGGTAGACTCGGCAGTTTGTACGCCATTAGCCCATACGCGCACTCCGGAGGCGCTTAGCGTGAGTGTAAGGTGTACCCATTTGTTGGTGCCCAGTACCGGTGCGTTAAGGCGCTGCTCTTCGCCGCCGTTCTTAATGGCGAAACGCATCTTTCCCAAGTCGGAACGCGGAGTTAAGAACATATTCTGATCCTCGCCATTGCCAAAGTCGAAGAGGCGTTGCCAAGAGCTTCCACCTTTCCAGTATACCCATACGGCAATAGTTATCTCCTCCTGATTAGCCACGGTGGCCGGCAGCTGCATGAAGGCATTTGATCCGTTCAGCGACAAGGCTTTGTCGCCTGTCTTACCTGCTACATAGTTGGCTCCTGCAGATAGTGCGCTGTGGTTTAGGTTGAGGGTGGTATCCTTGGCATTTCCTTCGAACTCATAGCGGGCTACGATGCTGGGATCTCCGGTAGTCTCGGCAGAGGCTTCATAGGAATATTCGGAGCGGTTCAGCGATTTGTCTGTGGCACGGATGGCGTAGAAGTACTTTCCGGTAGTGGTAGCGGTATTGTCCACAAAAGAGGTGGTCTTCACGTTGCGGGCAATGGTATTATACGGTCCTCCGGCTGTTTCGGCGCGGAAGATGGTGTATCCTTCCAAGTCTTCTTCTGCGTTGGCGTTCCATTCCAGCAGGATGGATTCGGCACGTCCGGTGGCTGTCAGGTTGGCGGGTGCTGCGGGTGCGTTAAATTCTATTGGTGCGCCTACGGGCAGGAAGCGCCATTGCTGGTTCTTTCCACCGTTTTTGTCGCGCTGCAGAATGCTGGCGCCCGCGGTTACGCTGGAATTGGAAACTTCCAGGCACTTGGCGCTGTGGCGGCTGCGGATGTAGAAGTAGCCGTCCTCGGCATAGTCCAAGTACCACTGTTCGTTGCCACCTTTGTCACCATTCCATACAATGATGCCGCCACCATTGCTCAGTGACCAGTCTTTTACATCCAATATTAAACTATTGGCATGTGCGGGGGTAAAGATGAAATAGCTGAAGTCGCCTCCGATGCGGGTGCTTACGGGGGTTACGTCCCATTGCTGGTGCGTGCCGCTTGTGTAGTTGTATTGGCGTATGCTGGCTCCCGGGCTGGTAGATCCGCCGTTGACTTCCAAGATCTTGCCGCTGTTGCGGTTTACCAGTATGTATCGTCCGTTGATTACGGGTCGAATGTCATCGCCCCAGGTTACATTGACTACTGTCTCCGCATTGGTTTGTCCCACCTGGTATCCTGTCCCGCCGGGCAGCGTCATGGTGTATTCACGTTGAGGGCCGTAGCCGTCATAGTATACATCTCTGTCTTTTGAGATAAAACGATAGGTGGTGGTAGCAGCCTGGCGTTCGGAAGTACCTCCGAAGGCTTGTATTTTTCCATCTGGGCTGCGGTATACGGAGGCAGCTGTCCAGTTGGGGCGGTGCTCGGCGTAAGCCAGACGTTGTCCGTCGCTGGCTTTTACAAATTCTCCGCGTGCCAGCTCGGCGGTGCCCCACCATATTCCGGTTTGCATACCATATTCTACGCCTACCATGGCTTCCATTACGTTGTGCAGCTCGTCATTGGTGGCGTGGTGGCCGTTGGCTCGTACGGTAGTGAAGAAACTGGCGTAGCTGTCGAAGCTGCCTGCCAGCTGGTGGGTGTTACCCTCGTCCAATCTGGATCTCAGGGTGTTGTACCAAGGTGTAGCCTGGTCGCAGTTCAGGGTGTTACCGCCGGAGATACGGATATTGTCAAAGTCGGGATTCTTGCGAAGCTCTCCGGCTATGTTGAAGAAATCGTTAATGGTTCCCTGCCCGGTATAGCTGTAATCCGGCTCGTTGAAGGGGGACACGGTTACTACGGTGCGTCCCGCTTCCTGGTGAAGCTTGGTGGTTACGGCAATGAGTTCCGCCCAGTTTGCAGCATTGCCCTTGTACCAGGAATGCACGCTGGGGTGATCGCAGTTTAACACGATCTTTGTTTCCGGATTGGTGAGCTTGATGATGCTCAGGCGTTCTTTCAGCCTGTTAAGCTCGGTAGTTGGCAGTTTTCCATCCACCAGGGCAGCTGTCGGGGTAAAGGAGGAGCGTATCAGATCCACATTATCGATACCCATAAAGGCGATGCCGCGTTGTACGTTTCCTTTGCTGAGCCAGGCCAAGTCGAGCCCCCAAATGATGGGTTTTGCCACTCCGGGATCAGTTACATCGAATAGTACTGAACGGTGGGAAACCGGTTGAACTACCGGATTGTTACTTACACTGATGGTCTGCGCGCCAATCTGAATGGCGAAGCATCCGAATAGCAATGAAAGTAAAGGAGTAAATCTACTGTTTTTCATGGGAGTAAGCTTGGTAAACTGAGTAATAACTCAGGCGTTCTTTTTTATAAACGATACAAAAATAGGGATTATTTCCGAACTTCCCGGATATAATCCCTATAAATTGTATATAACGTCCTCTGCAATTGTTATTTGGTAGTACTTTTCTTCTTGTTACGTATCACCTCAATGACTCCCGGGAGAATAGACAGGAGGATAATGGCCACGATGAGGAGCTTCAGATTTTGCTGTACAATCTCCAGTCCGCCGAAGAAATAGCCGGCATACGAGAACAGGAGCACCCATGCGATTCCACCTGTTACATTGTAGAATGCAAAGTGTGTATAGCTCATCTTTCCCATTCCCGCCACGAAGGGGGCAAAGGTGCGTACGATGGGTACGAAGCGTGCCAGTATGATGGTTTTGCCACCGTGCTTCTCATAGAAGGCATGGGTTTTGTCCAAATAGCTTTGTTTAAAAACTTTAGAGTTGGGGTTGCTAAACAGTTTTTCCCCGAAATATTTCCCTATCAAGTAGTTGGATGCATCGCCCAATATGGCTGCTATCACCAGCATACCCACCAGCAGATGTACGTTGACATCATTCGTGGGCAATGAACAAAGCGCCCCGGCCACAAACAACAGCGAATCGCCCGGCAGGAAAGGGGTTACCACCAGCCCTGTTTCGCAGAATATGATAAGGAAGAGGATTCCGTAGATCCATATTCCGTACTGCGCCACCAAATCGGCCATGTGTGTGTCAATGTGAAGGATAAAATCGATGAGAAACTGAATGTATTCCATAATCTGTAGATAATTGAGGGTGCAAAGATACGGACTTTTTGCGAAAGCTGGTTTCATTGGCAGAAAGAAACTGGGTTAAGAGTGCATCTTATATTCAATTTTTCATGATTGTACATGAAACAGCTCATTGTACTGCCGGATAAATCTTAGCTGTTATTTTGTTCTCCATTTGAAATCTGTTTTCCTGCAAAAATCAGATCTTAACTTTTGAATATAGATTGTTTGGTATAACAATCAGTCCGAGTGAATATGATTATTGATATACTCTTTGTCTTTCTCATTAAAATAGACTCTCATAGTATGGACTTCAGAATGAGTATTCCATGTCGAGATGGCAGTGCTCAGAATATCTAAATATATAGCAAGATCCTGATTTGTTAATAAAGGTATGTTTGGGTGGTAAATAACTATCTCTCGCTGAGGGATCCATGACAAATCTAACAAACAATCATTTAGAGCATCCCAATTAAAACCAAAATAAGGTGGAAGTTCAAAGCCATTATTATATGCTTTTAGTAACTCCGCTTTGGAATTTACATCATCTATTGTTATAGTGAAATTTTCTTTAGAGAGATATACTTTCTTTAGAATATCTATAAATGAAATATTATTGTTTTCCATAGACTAAAAGGGCGGATACATTTTCATTCCCTTCATTGCTTCTGAAGGTGGATAGGGGATAACGAATTTCAACTTCTCTAAATCTGGATAGCTTAAGTCGTAACGTCTTAAAATTTTATAACCATCCCGGATCTCTTCCCAGCCGTATGTATCTAATGTGTCCTGAGAGAATATGTATATTGATAGCGTATCCGAGGGGAGATCTTCAAATATTCTTTGAGTTGGCCCGGTTTGTATCCCAAATATGGTTCCTGGCTTTATCATGGTCTTAGCTCCTTTCTCTACTACAGTAGATAACATTGTGTCTGGATAAGCTATTTTATTATATCCTTCAGCGATGTAACCTGCAATTGTTGAATTTGAATTATTTTTTACCATAACATAATAAACTTTGTCATAAAAGCAGCTATTGGCAGTTACTATCAATAGCAGTTCTATAATATATAGTGTAAAATTATAGTTCTTCATCTCCTTCTTGTTGTTTTAAGAGGGTATCTAGCAAAATCCCAATTCACATTGTAATGAGTTTTAAAATAGCCGGCCGCATATTTATTGGCCCAAATTTCTGTCCAATAGACATCATGAGGATAGTTGTCAGATCCTGATATTGGGACTTCGCTTCCAGCGGCACTAAAAGCACTTAAAGCAGCCGGAGCAATATACGCCGGCCCCCATATTCGGCTTTGGATAGTATGTCCATATTCATGCATGAACAATGGGTCGGTTATTGCATAATCATCAAAGTTTCCTTCTATTTTTCCCGGAATATCGATGTTTACAAAACTGCCTAGAGTGACTCCCTTTCCTGTATTCACATTTGCATTCTCATGCGTTACAAAAGTTGCTCCTCCAAGATAATCCACCCGGACTCCATCGTGAGTAGCATTCTTTATATGAGAAAATAAATGGCCAGCAAATGTTTGTACCATTTCCCAGGTATGTCTGCTATAACCTTTAATGATTCCATTTCCGAAGCTGTTTTCGTCCAGATAGAAATTTCCTAAAAAGATCTCTAAACTATTATCAATACGTCCTGTAACAAGCCCGGCTGCTACTCCCACTAGAGTAGTAGCAGCCTGCGCATAAAGGTATCCTGTCATTGCAGCATCAACAACTCCTCCTATTACCGGTATGCAGGGGGCATATTGCATAGTTAAACCTAGGGCAGCTCCTGCGATGGCGCCTTGCCCGAAGTACTTGAGTCCATCTCCGATATTTTTTATGTCTCCGCGAATGGCATGAGCGGTCGTATTGCCAATGGCAAAAAGAGCTGCTGTAATTGCAGGTACAGTCCACCAAAACTCTCCATCTGGATCTACATATTTCAGTGGATTATTTAAGCAGTATGCATATCGATTATGATTCAGCCAGTTGGTCGGGTCTTGTATGTAAGGGTCTGGGCTTAGAAATAATCCTGTACTTGGTTCGTATACCCTTCCGTTCATATTGATCAGGTCAAAGAGATCCAGATGTTCATGCATGGTATAGCCACGGGATACGATATAAGGAGCGTTTGCGTCAGGCTCCATCCAGTTGACCGGATTTCGGCGTGCTCCGAAGGGGGTGTATGAATAGCGTTGCCTGAGTACGCTTCCTTCGGCCAGAGCCATTAAAGAACCTTGGCGGTCGGTATATGCGGAATACAGTTTTTTGTTGTTTCCGGTTTCCTTGTACACAGCCGCCAGCCCGTTACCTCCATAGATGTAATGAATTCGAGATACAGTACCGGCTGTATATTCTTCTTCATAATTATCGAGATAGTAGCGGTCAATATTGTCACGTGTCTGTATGTGCATAAATACGCGCTGGTCATCCACGCCATAGTCAATATTAAAGCTTTCTGTTGTTCCTGTCTTCTGGAGGGTTTTTACCTTTTTGAATTCTGTATAGGTAATATCCTGCGCGCCATTTCGGCTGATGGCCGAAGATACTTTATTGGATGTCGCTGAGTTATAGGTAAGGGTGGAGGACCATCCTATATAGTCATACATCCATGAGATTCGGTTTACTCCCGAAGTGCTGTATTCTATGTTGTCAAATGGATAGTTATTTGCGTCTTTCCAGCTGACTAAACGATCCAGATTATCATAGGTATACGTGTCTTTCTGATTGGTCAGTTCATCGGCGAATGTTTTCACGTTTCCATTTGGGTAATATGTATAACGCATATCTACAATACCCGGAGCTTTGATGTCGGTTACCTGGTTTGAGGGGGTATAAAGATATTCTGTTATTACCCCGTTCTTCTTTTCTTTTTGTATCAACCCGTTACGATACGCGTTAACCTGTTCCCATATTACCCGGTTAAGGGTGTCTGTAACAGAAGTGAGATGGTTGTTTATGTCATAGTTGTAATTTACATAATATCCGGATGGATAAATATCCTTTTTCAGCCTGCCGTAAGTGTCATATTCTTTACGGGCTACAAAGGTTTTTCCTTTAACCTGGTCTGTCACTTTGGTTACCTGATCATATATGTTGTATTCCCAGGAACGGGAATGGACATCATATGTGTCAATCTTCTTTAGCCGGTTATACCGGTCGTATTCATAGAAATGTGTAGGCTCGTTTCCACAGGTCTTATATTCCAGCAATCCTTCGTTGGTGTAGGAATAATACGTGGCGGTTTCTCCTCCTGATTTGTGTACCTGCTGACGCTGAGAGAGTAACTGCCCCCATCCATCATATTGAAACCAGGTGGTTCCGGCATCGGGATCCACGAGTTTACTGCGGTTTCCCTGCAGGTCGTATTCCATTGATACGGTTCCTCCGTTATCGGGAGTACTTGATTTGAGCCGCGAGGCTGCGGTATAAACAAACTGGACAGACTTGCCATTTG
Source organism: Bacteroidaceae bacterium (assembly GCA_031552405.1). Taxonomy (GTDB): domain Bacteria; phylum Bacteroidota; class Bacteroidia; order Bacteroidales; family Bacteroidaceae; genus UBA1794. The sequence continues at coordinate 159,361 of JAVBMN010000018.1, forward strand.
TAGTAGTCTTTGCCACAAGGCCGTCGCTGTTCCATTCGGTACGTATGGTACTGGTCGGGGTGGTTTCGATTTTATAATTGGAACCATAGGAAACGGTGAAATCACCTTCCGGAGTTACATCTTTTATAATACGGCCATAACCGTCATAGGTATATTTATGAGTGGTTATTTCCACCTCGTTCTGGCCGGGGGCAAGATGTTCAGCTATCCGTCCTTCCGGTGTGTATCTTGTGGAAGTGACGGCTGCATCAGTCTGCCTGCTACTGCTACTGCTTCGGTTATGGGTGCTGCTCCGCAGCTCCCGCCCATACTTGTCGTAATATGTCCAAAATTGCCTTCCCGGCTTATCAGGAAGAGTCTGGACAGTGTAATAGCGGGTTCCATCTGAGTAGGGACTCCATTCCAGGGCCTGGGTTTCTGTTACAGCGTTTGGATACTTTATGGATGTGATTAAATCAAAAGTGTAATGGTGGCTGTATGTGGTAGTACCCATACGATCTGTTGTATTCTTAAGAAGTCCCTTGTCTTCATCCCATACATAAGTGACTGTTTCGTTTAAAGGATTGGTTTGAGAGGCTATGAAACGCCCGCAAGAAGTATAAGCCAACTTAGTGGTCCGGCTGCCGTATCTGGCGGATTCTACTATTTTTAGCGGATGTCCGTATTTGTCATAGTCTAAGTCTGGATAACGGGTGGTCTTCATGTTGACATCTCCGTTATCCATTTTGGATTCTGTCAGGTTGCCTAATGGGTTATAGGTAAACAAGGAGGTACGCACCAGACTTGTATTGTCTGTCGAACAGGAAAAAGTAGCTTTATCCTCCGTAACTTTATTGACACACCATGCGCCATGCTTTCCATATTTGAAATCATGCCTTTCACTCTGTAAAGCACCTACTGTGCGTACTGTGATTGGGTTGTTAAATGTGTCAAGCGAGTCATAATACTGGGTATAGGACTTGCCTCCGGCCAAATATTCAGAGTGGATAAGGGATTTTAACTGTGTACTAACCCGTTTACCGGGGTAAGTAACTATGTTGTAATCATATTGTTCCCTGCTTACAATACTATCTGAGCGGTTGTTGCCCACATACACCGTTTTGGCATACGGCTGCATAATGTAGTAGCTTCTTCCGGAATAGGGGAAGTATTGCTCGGTAAGTTCCGTAAACCGTGTTTTTACATCTTTCTTCTCAAAATACCGGAAACCCATGAATCCCCGATATTTCCAGTTGACAACCGGAGAGCCGTATTTATAGGATATGGCGGTATTTCCGTCATTGCTGCCGGAAAAGACCCTGAAAAGCGAGCTCTTTATAGGAATACAGCCTATGTTGAAATAGTCGTTGAGAGAGTTTACTTTATAACTGGGAGAGGGGTCTGAAAGTGTCAGGTTGCAGTTAAAGTAAGGCTTGTATTCCAGATTCGTGGTGCCACTTACGGGATTTGTCACGGAAAGCATCAGATTCTGATTGGGAGCTAAGTTAAGGTCCCTGATCACCAGTGTAGTGTCACTTCGCGTACCTGTCATGCTTAACCTTGCATTGGTCCAGCAGACCCTTCCATTTCCAAAGAAGTCTCCAAAAGAAGACGCCCCGGCAGGAAAAGCACTGATGCTGGAATATACCTGTTGAAATGAGCTGCCTGTGTTTTGATAAAACACCCATGAAGTGCGATAGAAATAATATCGATATATTTGTTTCCCATTTTTATCGATTCCTATGATGTAATCTAATTGCTCATCCCCGGAAACGATGTCCATAAGACCGTCCTGGTTGAAATCAATCAGATGCAATACATCACGCTCCTTGTACTTAACTTCATTAGGTGTGCGTAAAACCGTTTTCATATTTACGATAAAACCTAAAGTCTGTACATTGAATGTATAATCCCCCTTATTATAAGCTACTTTCCATGCATTATCTTTTCTGAATATAATATCTGTCAGGCCGTCTCCATTGAGGTCTCCAAATTGGCAGTAATCATCTTTTGTGATATTCAGACCGGGCGAATATGTTTTGGCGGCGTTTCCGGAGAACCAGTTCTCTATACCAAGATTGTTTGTGATAATCCGGTTTGTTCCATCCGCCAGGGTCAGCCATAAATCATCCCGGTTGCTTGCTCCGCCAAAGTTGACAAGTTTCATTCCGGTAATTTCACAGGGGGTTGCAAAATATTGGCTGCCGGTTCCTGAAAGGGCTCCTCCCTGTCCTTTCAGGGCGCCATAATGGTAGTGATATAAAGTTGGGGCTATCCTGTCATATTCTCTAAGTATGTGAAACAACGCAGTAAAGGGTTCTCCATTAAGCTGGCCGGTAGAAAAGAAGGGTGGTTTCTTGGCCGAAAAGAATGAAGCATTGTTATACAGGGAAGTGCCATTGCCATCGGTGATTTTAATGCCTATATCACGATGAGTGTTTCCTTCGGAGATTTTACCCTGGTGGGATATATATACATAGTCTGTGGTAGAATTCCCATTGAAGTCTCCAAAGATGTAGTTGGGTTCCTCCTCCTTGCTGTCTTCCGGCCACCAGTCATGAACCCCGATGGGAATACTCTGTACTTTTTTCCAGGCACCTCCTTCATACCTGCGTACATCAAGCACGGATTGCCCCAGATCTGTTCTTTCATAGCAGTCTGCTATCTCCATATATCCGTCGCCGTCAGAATCAATAGTAAACAGGTTTTGCCTTTTTTTATGGTTACCTGAATTGAATCGTAGCGAATCAATATCAACCACAATTTCGGAAGAGATTGTTTTAGTCCCATAAGTGAACGTGGTAGGGTTTACCAATTTCACTCCCCGGTTATACAGGTCTACAGAAACGAGTGAACTAGTGTTCATAATATCTCCTGGAAGGGAGGAGTAGGTTAGCTGATATTTCTTCTGCTCATTGTTGTTAACCAATGTTTTGATGGACTTCAAACGTAATTGCAGGAGTGTTTCTTTTCCAGCCACATAGCCGCGTATTTCATCCGGGCGAAGCTCATAATCGAAGGAAACCACCAGATTACCAGTCGTTCCCAGTCTTTTGTTTCCTCCGTATGTGATTTTGCTGACCACATTCCCAACATATCCACCACTGGATAAAATGTAATCGATCTTCATGAAGTTACCATTCCCATCCACCACTTCCACCAGGTTCCAGCCCATCTTCACGGGAGATGCTTGTGTGTTGGCTATGGAATAGGCTGAGGCGTACGAAGAAGGGGCGGAAGCGCTTCCATAGGTCATGGTTAGTCCGTCCCTGGTAAAGGCCTTCAGGTATGTGGGGCCCCAGGAGTCTGCGCCATAGGCACATACAAGTGTAGTGGGGTCATTTTCCAGTCGGTATGCAACCGTGTCGGCCCCTGCTGCTACTTTTATCAGGCGCTGACCATTTAAGGAAAGAGGGTCATTCTTTGTCCAAGTAATGGATGCGTTGGTGCCGTCATGGTATGCAATCTTTGGGCTGCGTAAAACGCAGGAAAGGCCTGCCAGATTCCAGCCCCAACCGACCAGTCCTTTTCCGCTCTGGCTATTGTAAACCAGAGATAAAGAAGGTTCCATTCCTACGCCTTTAGGGCATTCAATGGGTATGGTGTAGGTGGCTGCGCCTGTGGGGGTAGCTGAAAGCTGCCCGGAGATGCTCCCCGGCATGACTTCTTGTGCGGCTATATGGGAAGAAAGGATAAAGAATATCGCATAGAACAGAGATATGATTCGTGTTCTCTGTAGTTGTGGTTTTAGAAGTGTCATGTTGCTTAGTTTTTGATGATTTTATAGAAGGATTTATTTTCTCCCTGCATAAAGTTTATCAGATAGTATCCCGAGGGGTAAGAGGAGAGGTCTATTGTTACAGATACATTGCCGGTGGCTTCCAGCGTTTTAAGAACTTTACCATTTTCATCGTATATCCAGATAGAGGCTGTTGCATCTTCTTCTCCGTTGGTAATGGAAAGGGTTACTTCCCCATCTGTGGGGTTAGGGAAAGCTGTCACATCACATGTTTTTAGCGAACTGCTTATTTTCTGTTCTTCCTCCTGGTTAAGTGGCGAGCGTTGACTCATATAGATTACTCTTCGGGCAATGCGATTCCCTGCGTTATCATATTCATAGGAGAAGCGTTGCTGGGCCACACATAAGACTGTACAGAAGAAAAAGCACAGGGTAGGTAGAATGGTTTTCATTTGCTGTTTTGTTATTGTTAATACTGTGTTTGCAAATATAAACAGAAGTTTCAATATGAAACAGTTTTTATGCAAAATATTTTAAAGTGCCTGCTAGTGATAATATCGTATGGGGATGCGTCACATCCCATATGACTTCAAACCCTCCACGTTCCACTGACATCTGAAACCCTTTACCATAAAGGGTTTCTCGGTGGAACGTTGTTTTTTCACTTTAGAAATTTGCCTCCGAAAACTGATGCGCATGAATTGTTCAACTCGGGGGCACTAGTTGAGAGATTGGTGCCTACCAGATGGTTGCCTCGTGCGCATGAAATCTGGTGCGCTGCAGTTGCTTAAAGCCAGGCCTGAGATTTGAAAACACAGGCCTGGCTTTAAGCAAACTCAGCGCTGTGTTTTGATCTCTTTTCATAGGTTCCACTAGCCCCTTTGAAAGCTCTTGTGGAGGCAGTTACAATAGGTATCTCCAGGATAGTGGAAGGTGGAGGGGTATGAATAGAAAGCAGAATTGATGTACTGAAAATAATACGGCTGCTTCCACTCGAAAAGAGGGAAACAGCCGTATTGCTATTTAGAATCAACGGTAGGTATTAATCCAATACCTTGATGGTGTATCCGTACTGGTAGTCGGTATCGCGGAAACGATACTTGTCCAGCGGGCGGGCGCCCCAGGAGTGGAGTCCGCCTACGCCGCGTTGGAAGAGGTCTACGCAGAGGATTACTTCCCAGCGTGGGCTCACGTCGGAGGCATGCTGTTGCTTCTTGGTGGTACCGGGGTCAAGGTCTTCGGGGCGGTTGTTTGTAGCACTTACCGAGAGGGGTTGCAGGCCGGAGATCATAATGCCGCGGCCTTCATCGTTCTTCAGGGTGAGCCAACGCACGTCGGTCTTGTTACCGGTTTCCTGCGGGCGGTAGTAGGGGAATGCCTGCTCGCTTACTTTGCCTTCCCAGATACCTACGAAGGTGTCGTCGTTACGATCCACGTAATTCTCGTGCGGGCCACGGCCGTACCATGTAAAGTTGCTATAAGAACCGGGCAAGGTCATGATCATACCGAAGCGCATAATCTCGGGAAGGTCTTTGCTGAGGGCTTGGTAGTGAGCCGATACGGTGAGGCTTCCGTCCTTGTTTACGGTGTAGGTCAGGTCTACCTTGGCTTCGATGCCGCGTAGCTTGGCTTCGTAATCGAAGGAGATGGTGCCGTCTTTCTCGGTGTATCCTTTATAAGTCATAATGGGGTTGCGTGCAGCTCCTTCCCAGAGGCGCATGGTGGTTTGGTCGCCGGAACCGAAGTCATTGTCATTCGGGGCACGCCAGAAGTTGAGCGAAGGCATGGAGCGGAGTACGCCGCCACGGTCCCTATAATTCATGGAGAAGCTTGCGCCACGGCCTCCACCGCGGTTTCCACCGCCTGCGGCCTCGGCAGCTCCTGCACCTACGGTTTGCTCACCAGCTGTGGTGGGGCGGGGAGGTGCAGGGGCGCCTGTGGTGGCGGTATAGGTCACATCACCCACTTTTACTGTGATTCTGGCATCGTTTTTCTCGATATCAAGCGTGGCATTGCCCTGGGGCTTGGCAGCAAAGTAATTGTTGGCGGGGAAGGCTATTTCGCTCTTTGCGCATTCGAAACTTGCGGGGATAAACTGGTCGCCCACTTTGGTGTACACAAATACGTTCAGGAAATATTCGGTGCCGGTGCCGGGGTTCATGGCGGGCAGGTTGATCTTGATGTTCTTCTTGGAGGCGGCGGGGATGGTGGCATCGAATGTGCCCTCTCCGGCTTTCTCGCCGTTCTTAAGGAGTACCCACTTGAAGCTGTAGTTCTTGGGGGTTACATCGGTAAATACGAAATCGTTGACAAGGGTCAGCTCTCCGCTGGCGGGGTTGGCGGATTCCGCCCAGATATTCTGGTATACCTGCTTCACAATGTAGGTGTGAGGCACATAATTCTGATCGGGGCTGATGATGCCGTCCATACAGAAGTTGTCGCTGTTCATCTTCATGTAGCTGCCCAAGTCGCCGCCGTAGGCCCAGTAGGAACGGCCCTGCTCATCTTTCGCGGGATAGCCGTGGTTGTACCATTCCCAGATGAAACCGCCCTGCATGTGCTTGCTGCTGCGCATTACATCCCAGTATTCCTGCATGTTACCCATGCTGTTACCCATGGCATGAGCGTATTCGCACATGATGTAGGGGCGGGTAGCTTCTGCTGCCGCATCGCGTACCATCGATTCGTAGCTGGGGTACATAGGGAAGCTGACATCCGAGTTGGCAGCCCGGTAGGCGGGCTCGTATACGGTGGGGCGACTGGTATCGCGTTTCTTGGCCCATTCGTAGTTTACGGTGAAGGCTTCGCCATTACCGGATTCATTACCGAGCGACCACATGATAACCGACGGATGGTTCTTGTCTCTTTCCACTACGCTAATGATGCGGTCAATGTGTGCCTGACGCCATTCGGGCAGGTTGGAGATGGAACGGGGACCCAGGTCACGTATACCGTGCGATTCCAGGTTGGCCTCGTCGATCAGGTAAATACCGTATTCGTCGCACAGCTTGTACCACAGCGGTTTCTGCGGGTAGTGCGAGGTGCGTACAGCGTTGATGTTCAGCTCCTTCATAAGCTGTATGTTGCGCATCATTTCTTTGAGGGTTACTACCTCGCCGGTGTTGCAGTTGAATTCGTGCAGGTTTACACCCTTGAACCATACCTTCTTACCGTTTACAAAGACCTGTGCATCCTTGATTTCCACTTTGCGGAAGCCGATGCGGTGCGAGGTGGTTTCTACTACCGCGCCTTTGTCGTCCTTCAGGGTGAGGAGCATGGTGTAGAGGTTGGGGGTTTCGGCCGTCCATTTCAGGGGCGAGGATACGGTGCCTGCTACGGATACCTCAGCGGTGTTTCCAGCGGGGATCTGCGCCTTTTTGGTCTGGCTCCATACCTTCTTTCCGTTCTTATCCAAGAGCTCTACGGTGAGGCTTTGTGCTTTTGCAGAACCGTCATAATTCTTCAGTACTACCTCGGCAGAGAAGACTCCGTTGCGGTAGTTCTTGTCCAGATCGGCATGCGAGAAATAGTCGTAGATGCGTGTCTGTGCAGTGCTGTACAAGTACACATCGCGGTTGATGCCTCCCAGACGCCAGTGGTCCTGATCCTCCAGATACGATCCGTCACCGTATTTATATACGCGGCATGCCAGCAAGTTCTTTCCGGGACGGATGTAGGGAGTGATATCGAATTCGGCGGGGCACTTGGCATTCTCGGTATATCCTACCTTCTGGCCGTTTACCCATACGTACATGGCGGTAGTACCTCCTTCGAAGTGGATGAAGGTGCGGCGGCCGTTCCAGTCTGCGGGAACTGTAAATTCCTGGCGGTACGAGCCTGTGGGGGTGTCATCGAATTCTACATCCAAGTGCGAGGAGCCCCGGAATCCGAAGTTACTGGCCACATATACGGGGATGCCGTATCCGTTGAACTCCCAGCTGCCGGGCACGGGCATATCCACCCACTTACCGGCATCGAAATCCTCACGATAGAAATTATCAGGTGCCTCACTGGCTTTGGCCACCCAGTTGAACTTCCACGTTCCGCTAAGCGAACGGAAATAGGGTGATGCGGAATACTCGTCCGTTAGTGCCAGTTTCTCAGAAGGATAGGGTAGGGAGGTGGCTCTGGCCGGTTCCTTGTTAACAGCGAAGATCTCCGGATTTCGCCATTCGGGCTTATCCGTCTGAGCCGAAACGGTCAGGCCGAACAGCGCAACCGCCAGTAATGAAAAGCTTTTCTTCATACGATGAATGTTTTTTATTTGGTTTTAATAGGTAATGACAAGGAGGTCAATATTTTGCAAAGATAACCAAAGATATTTATTCTCCAAGCAGAATAAATAATAGAAAACAATAGTAAAGATAATAGGTTCTTTGCAACTGTTTTTGTTTTTTTGTAAAATATTCCATAGCGAATTCGACCGGAAGTCCGTTTCCGCGTATCACGAGTAAACAGCTAAGAATCATGATAGATCAAGAGGAGGTACAAATACTGATCCAACGGAGTCAATGCCAGGACACGGTTGCTTTTGCCCAACTGGTTTCCAGCTACCAGATGCTGGTGTATCGAGTGGCCTTCCGGATGCTGTGCGATGAGGAAGAAGCCAAGGACGTGGTGCAGGACACGTTTGTTAAGGTATGGCTCTCGCTTAAAAGCTACAACCCGTCGTTCCGGTTTTCTACCTGGGTCTATAAGATTACCTGCAACATCTGTTATGACCGGCTGCGTGCGAAACAAAAAGCCGGATTCAACCGTGAACTCACTGATAGTGATTTGCACATCGCCTCCGAGGAAGATATTGAATCAGAGGTGGCCAATAAGGAACTGGGAGAACTCATCCTGCGCTTTACCAACGAACTGACACCCAAGCAAAAGCTGGTATTCGTATTGCGGGAGATCGAAGGAAGGGAAATCTCAGAGATCGAACTCATTACCGGACTGTCGCCAGAAAAGATCAAGAGCAATCTGTATCTGGCCCGCAAACACATCCGGGAGAAAATCAATAAAATAAATGCGAACTTATGAAACAGGAAGATAAGCAATACGAGGAATGGCTGACCACCCTCCGAAACACCTCGCCCGTGCTTCAGCAGCCGGAGGAGCTGACCGATGCCATTATGGGCAGGATTCATTCTTTGCCGAAAAAGAACAAATGGTACTTGTTGTGGGGAAGCTGGATCTCCGGAGTAGCAGCCATATTCTTACTCTTATTTCTTGCATGGGAAACTGAATTTCCGCCCTTACCGGGAATGGCAAATCAGGACAAACCACCCATGGTGAGGCACCCGAATGAGCCGTCGGGATTACTTTCCCATACTGCAGACTATAATCTGACAAAGAAATCTCCGCAACTCTTCCGCCAACGACAGGAAGAGAATCTAAGAAGAATGGATGTGATAAAAAAGCAATTTGAATCAACCCTTAAATAAAAAACAGTATGAAAAGGAATATCATATTAGGAATCATAGGTATAGGTTGCCTGTTGAGCGCCTGTACTTCGACCAACTTTCAGGTAGAAACGCATATAAATAAGGATGGAAGTGCCAGTCGGAAAGTCTATGCTTTGGCCGACTCAGTTTTCATGGCAGGGGATCTGTCACACAACCCCTTCCTGTTTCCCATAGATGCCTGGCAGGTAGAAAGGCAGGATTCGGGCTTCAAGTCCAACTTCTTCCGGCTTGACAAGCAGCCCAATGTACGGATCAGCCGCGATGTATCCTCCATAGATCAATATTCGACCGGCGTGGAGAGCGAGAATCCGTTTGTGGCTCCCCAGGAATCGTTGCTAAAGAGATTCAGATGGTTTTATACCTATTATGCCTACACCGGAGTTTTCCGTGGAATTACTGACAAAGGACCAATTCCCATTGGTACGTATCTGAACAAAGAGGAACAAGCCCTATGGTTTCAAGGCAACATGACACCCGCCAGGGGAATGAATGGCATGGAGCTCAAAGATGCATTGGATGCCATCGGAGATCAATTCTGGGAATGGTACAGAAAAAGCACGTTCGAAATAAGCTACCAATCCCTATCGGAGGTAGCACAGGCCACACTGGATAAAACGCTGAACACCCGGATGGCTGCCGTCAAGGACTCAGTGTACACACGCTACAAAGAGAAGGAAGAATTCACCCCGAAAGAACTCTGCACATACCTTGACGAGTATCTCCACACGAAGCATTTCAGTGCACTCTTTCTGAAAGAAGGAGAGCATATGGAAACACTGTTCAATGAAAAGTGTCGTGCGAAGGAATGGTTTGAATATGCAGTAAGGTATCAGATGATCATGCCCGGCCGGTTACTGTCCACTAATAGTGCCACCCTTGAGGGAGATACGTTGACCTGGAAGATAGATGCATTCCGGCTAATGGCAGGCAACTATACACTCACGGCAGAGTCTCGCGTGTGTAACACTTGGGCTTTCATCGCCACCTTTTTACTACCGTTCGTAGCTATCGGCTGTTTCCTTATCCGCAAGTATAAGCGATGAGATTTAGCGTGATGCATTAAAGAAAATGTATTCAGCAGGCGGAAGCGTATCGTATGTCTTATGGGAGATAAAGAGAGAGAAAGGAGGATAGAAGAAGTTGCTTTAATATAAAGGCTCCTCAAAAGTTAGGCACAGAACTTTTGAGGAGCACTTTATATTGATACACTCTCACTCCATATCCATCCGGGTAAGAGCAAAAGCCATTGTTCCCGCTATAATGACCCAACTAAAACAGCTTGCTATGGAGAAAGATAAAGGCCATTGTAATTTCGAGATGGAAATCATCATCTCATTGATTTGAGCCGAAAGGAGTGTGAAATCCACTATAAGTACCGTAAGTATTACCCCTATAACTGTACATAAAGTGATTATCAACAGAGGTAATACAGAGTTCCGTTTGGGCAACAGGTTCATCAATTCTTTGGAAAAACCATTATCTGGAATTTCTGATTTATTGGCCTTGAAAAGCCGGATAAGTTCTTTATCGTCACACATAATTCATCTTGTTATAATACAATCATTACCTATCATATCCCGAACGTTTAAAATAGTCCGATAATTTTTGTCTGCCCCGTGATAAGTGCGACTTGACAGTACCTGCAGGACAATCCAATATCTTTGAAACAGTGGTTATTGTCTGATCTTCCATATAGAAAAGCAACATAACCGCCCGCTCCTCTTCGTTGAGAGTTTTCAGTGCACGTGCAAAATCAATATTAAAATCCTTGTCGGTTATTCTGTCTGCCATACTGTTGCTTATTTCATTCACATCCACGGTGACAGGCTTTTTCGCCCTGCAATAATCGCAAAAGGTATTGTATGCAATTCGGTAGAGCCATGTAGAGAACTTGGCCATTGCACGAAACGAAGCGATACTGAGCCAAGCTTTTATGAATGTTTCTTGTGCCAGGTCCTTACTCAACTCTTCATCGCCGCTTGTCAGGTTGAGAAAGAAACGCTGTACAGATGACTGGTACATGACTGTCAACTGCCCGAATGCCTTCTGATCTCCCCACAATGCTGCACGTGATACCAGCAGGGACTCATTCTTCATCTTCGATGCCTTGGCTCTTCAATACATAATGAACGACCAAAAAACCGATCCCCATAAAAATGGGAATTAAGCCGTTGGCAGCAGCACGAAACGATTCCTCCTTTGTATTGAAATACATAAAAAGAGAGATGCCTATCCCGATGAAAATTAAAAGGATACCCACCTTCAATGATTCGCCTTTCTTCTTTGGTATTTCAAGTAATCCTTCCTCCAGTTTTTCTCCGTTCTCAAGTGCCTTCGCATATAAATCGGCGCGCATCTGAATAAGCTTTCGTTTTTCATGACTCTTCATCCAAATGATAAAGCCAACAAATACAAAAACAATAAGTACTACTCCGAGCACTAAAACTTCCACATTGCTACTCATAATTTCTTCTTTTATTGTTAATACTACTCATTAGACGGAAAGGCGGATACATTTGGTTGCAAAGGTTTCCCGTTTTTTTTCAATTATAAAAGGAATGTGTCAAAATCCTATATAAAGAAGCCGCCTCAAAATAGATTTGAGGCGGCTTCTTTTTATAGGATATATCCTTCCGGATTATGCCTTTTCAATCCACTTGCGGGCATTCACGAAGGCTTCGATCCAGGGCGTTACCTGATCCTTGTGGCGGCGACCGGCGGGATAGTGGGCGCACTGCCAGGGGAAGAAGGCACGTTCCAGGTGAGGCATCATGGCGATGTGGCGGCCGTCGGCACTGCACAGGGCGGCGGTGCTGAAATCGGAACCGTTGGGGTTGGCGGGGTATGCGTCGTAGCTGTATTTACCCACGATGTTGTACTGGTCCTCTGCGTAAGGCATGGAGAACTTACCTTCGCCGTGTGCTACCCATACGCCCAGTTTGTAGCCGCTCAGGCTGCCCAGCATCACGCTGCGGTTGGTGGGGATGGTCAGCCCTACGAAGCCCGATTCGAATTTGTGCGAGGTATTGTGCAGCATCTTCGGTTTCTCGGCATGGTCAGGGTTGATGAGTCCCAGCTCGATTACGAGCTGGCAGCCGTTGCAGATACCCAGTGACAGGGTGTCTTTGCGGGCGTAGAACTTATCCAGTGCTTCCTTGGCCTTGGGGTTGAAGAGGAAGGCGCCTGCCCATCCTTTGGCAGAGCCCAATACGTCGCTGTTGGAGAATCCTCCGCAGAATACGATCATGTTTACCTCTTCCAGTGTTTCGCGGCCGGTGATGAGGTCGGTCATGGTCACATCCTTCACATCGAAGCCTGCCAGGTACAGGGCGTACGCCATTTCGCGCTCGCCGTTGGTGCCTTTCTCACGGATGATGGCGGCCTTTACACCGCTCGGGGTGCGGCGGTCGGGGCTGATTCCGTACTGTGCCAGCTTGCCGGTAAATGCGGGGCCGAAGACCTGCTCCAGCGGTTGCATCTTGTAGTTGTTGAAACGCTCTTTGGCGCAGCCGTTCATGGACTGCTTGCGATCCAGCAGGTACGACGACTGGTACCATACATCGCGCATATAATCGATGCCGAACTGGTACGTAGCCTCGCCCTTGTGTATCAGGATGTGGCGTTCGTCGGTGGGGTGTCCTATCATGACACAGCCTACTCCGGCATCTTCCATGATCTTTTCTACTTCTGCCTTATTACGGGTTTGGATAATGATACCGGGGTTCTCAGCAAAAAGCACCTTTACCAGGTCGTCTTCCTTGATCTTGTTCAGGCTGATGTCTAATCCGCCTTCTGTATTGGCAAAGCACATTTCCAGCAGGGCCACGATGAGGCCTCCGGCGGAGATGTCGTGTCCGGCCATTACGTAGCCTTTGTGGATGAGCTCCTGTACGGCGAGGAAGGCATCGCGGAAGTATTCCGGGTTCTTCACCGTGGGCACGTCGCTTCCTACCTTGTTCTGCGCCTGTGCAAAGGCCGATCCGCCGAGGCGGAGGCTGTCAAAGCTGAAGTCGATGTGGTAGATATAGCTCTTCTCATCGTTTACCAGGAGGGGAGTTACGATTTTCTTCACGTCACTCACCTCTCCGGCGGCACTTACGATGACCGTACCGGGGGCAATGACTTTGGAGTTATCCGGGTATTTCTGGGTCATGGACAGGGAGTCCTTACCCGTGGGTACGTTGATTTGCAGGGCGCAGCAGAAATCGCTCAGTGCCTTTACTGCGGAGTACAAGCGGGCGTCTTCGCCTTCCTGCGAGCGGCAGGGCCACATCCAGTTGGCAGAGAGGCTGATGGTGTCCATCCCCTCAGTCAGCGGTGCCCATACCAGGTTGGTCAGTGCTTCGGCTACGGAGAGCACGCTTCCGGCGGCGGGATCCGCCAGTCCGGCCTGCGGGGCATGACCGATGGAGGTGGCGATACCACTCTGACCACGGAAGTCGAGGGCTACCGCTCCGCAGTCGCTCAGCGGCAGTTGCAGCTCGCCGATGCACTGCTGGCGTGCCACGCGTCCCGTTACGGAACGGTCCACCTTGTTGGTGAGCCAGTCTTTACAGGCCACGGCTTCGAGCTGCAGTACGCGGGTCAGGTATTCATGTATTTCGGAAGTCTGGTACGTGGCGTTTTCATAAGGGCGTTCTACGGTTTTATCTACCATGTATGTCTTAGGCGAGGAACCGAACATCTGGCTCACAGCCAGGTCGAAGGGGCGTACGCCGTCGGCCTGCTCAAAGGAGAAACGGGCATCGCCGGTGGTTTGTCCCACTACGTACATCGGGGCGCGTTCGCGCTCGGCGATCTGGCGTACGTGGTCGATGGCTTCCTCGCGGATGAGGAGTCCCATGCGTTCCTGGGATTCGTTGGCGATGATTTCCTTGGCGGAGAGGGTCTTGTCGCCGATGGGCAGGTTCTTCATTTCGATCACACCACCGCATTCCTCTACCAGCTCCGAGAGGCAGTTTACATGGCCTGCCGAGCCGTGGTCGTGGATGGATACGATGGGGTTCTCGTCTTCCTCGCAGAGGGCGCGCACCACGTTGTAGGCACGTTTCTGCATCTCGGCGTTGGCACGCTGCACGGCATTCAGCTCGATGCCGCTATTGTAACGGCCTGTATCTACGGAGGATACGCTACCGCCACCCAGGCCGATGCGGTAGTTGTCGCCACCCATCACTACAATCTTGTTGCCCGTTTCGGGAGTGCCTTTCAGGCAGTCGCGGCGGGTGCCTGTACCTACGCCTCCGGCCAGCATGATTACCTTGTCGTAACCGTACATCTCCGCGCCTTCGCGGTGCTCAAAGGTGAGTACCGATCCGCAGATGAGGGGCTGGCCAAACTTGTTACCGAAGTCGCTGGCGCCGTTCGAGGCTTTTACCAGGATCTGCTCCGGAGTCTGGTACAACCATTTGCGTACGGGGAGCAGCTCTTCCCACTCGCGGCCTTCTTCGCTGCGGGGGTAGGAGGTCATGTACACGGCAGTTCCGGCAATGGGCATAGAGCCTGTACCGCCGCCCATACGGTCGCGGATCTCGCCTCCGGTACCTGTGCTGGCGCCGTTAAAGGGTTCTACAGTAGTGGGGAAGTTATGGGTTTCCGCTTTCAGGGAGATGACGCTCTCCACTTCTTTGATGCGGAAGAAATCGGGCTTGGCATGGTCGGCCGGGGCAAACATCTCCACCACGGGGCCTTGTGAGAAGGCTACGTTGTCCTTGTAGGCGGAAATGATCTTTCCGGGGTTCTCGGCAGTGGTCTTTTTGATCATTTGGAACAGGCTGCTTTCCTTCTCCTCACCGTCGATGACGAAGGTGCCTCCGAATATCTTGTGGCGGCAGTGCTCCGAGTTGATCTGTGCAAAGCCGAATACTTCGCTGTCGGTCAGCGGGCGTCCCAGCTCGGCGGATATCTTCTTCAGGTAGTCCATTTCCTCTTGTGAGAGGGCCAGTCCTTCCTGCTCGTTGTATTCCTCCAGATTGGTGATGTGGCGGATGTCCTCGGCAGTCCTGCTGGTGGTGAACAGCCCCTGGTCTACTCCTTGGTACATGCGTTGCAGCATGGTGTCGTACTCGCTGTTCTCGTCGGCTACGGGAAAGTATTCTTCGATGCGCAGGATCTCCGTCAGTCCCATGTTCTGGGTGATTTCCACGGCATTGGTACTCCACGGGGTAATCATTTCCTTGCGGGGGCCTACAAAGAAGCCTTTCAGGTTTTCTTCACTTTCCACGCGTGCTTCGCCCAGAAGCCAGCAGAGTTTCTCAATCTCGTCCGTAGCAGGCGTGTGGTTAATCTCCACGGCCACTACGCTCTGAGCAGGGGTTCTGAAAAATAGAATCATTCTTGTATCAATTTGTATATTGATGAGTTCTTTTTTTGTTCTCTGTTGAAACAGAGGCACAAAGATACTGCATTTTACAATGCTTACAAAGAAGAGAAAGAGGAAAATGCAGAGCTGAAGTTCTCAATCGTTCATATCCGCAGGATCAATAACCTAATCAGGTGCGCACGACTTCAAAAGCTGGTGGGCATCAGTCCTTTGATTGGTGGGCATCAGTTGTGAAACTGCAGCGCTGCAGTTTCACAATCTCAGGCCTGAGATTTTAAAACGCAAGCCTGAAATTCTCTAACCGCAGCCTTGTTATTTTATAAGGTGTGAAATGAACCGAGAAGACCCTGGGGTACCTTTCTCTCATAGGTTATCCTCTATTACCTTTCACGTCCTTCACACCTTCTGAAACCCTGATGGATAGAGGGATTACGGGTGAAGGGTGGGTGTGAACCTTGTGAAGGGTATCCTTCACAAAAAAAGCATCCCCTGCATTTCTGCGTGGGGATGCTCCAACCTTGTTAATGAAAAACTAACCTAAATTCTTAATCTATCTTTTGTGTATGCAAATGTAGAGGCTTTTACAGAATCGCACCTCGAATAATACGTAAAAGAGGTCGAATAATACGTAAAGCATGTGTTTTAGTCGCTTTTTACGTGGTTTTTTGGAAAAAAGACATGTAAATGGGCTGAATCTTTATTGGGAGGATTGCTCTATTTTGTCTTCTTACTCACTCGTTCTGCCTCCTGTCCTCAATAATTAAGGAAGGTAAGAGGTAGAGAAGCGGCGTTAGTTTTTCCCTGACTGTAGGGGTGGTCTAAAAACAGTAATAGCTCGACTCACGTCGAACTATTACCTTGCTCATGAAAAACTAACATCAAATTACTTCTTTTGATGTTGCAAGTTTACAGCTTTCTTTCGAGAGAGAGGTTTATTTATAGATATTATAGGGCGAAAATCGAATCATCCTACTTTTTAGAGTAATAGATTGACCGAAAAGACTCTTTTGTTGCAGGATTTGAGATTATCGTATCCCGCTTTGGATGAAGGGAAGTACGTTTGTGAGGCCTTCTTTCCAGTAGATCCATGTGTGTGCACCGTTTCGTACCCGATATTCATGGGGTATGTTCCGGTCGCGCATCAGGATGTGGAGCAGTGAGTTACCTTTGTACAGGAAATCATCGTCACCGCAGTCTATGTAAAAGCGTACTGCTTTTTTGTAACTTTCCGGGATTTCGGCTACGAGATGCAGGATACTGTATCGTTCGCGATAATGATCGGTGGTGCGGGGCACGTCGGGGTTGGCAGCGCCGAGGGCTATGCGGTAGCGACTGTTGAAGTCGGCATCACTCATTTGATTGATCTGCTCATCGGTGCGTATACCGGCGCTTAGGGCTACGCAAGTCTGAAACAGGTCCGGGCGGTGGATGGCATACAGTAATGCGCCGTATCCTCCCATGGAGAATCCTGCGATGGAGCGGTTGTGCTTTCCGGCTGTGACCCGGTAACTGCGTTCGATGAAGGGGATAAACTCCTGGAAGAAATAGTCCTCGTATGGGCTTTCGCCGTCCAGACTGTTCATGTAATAAGACATGCCGGCATCGGGCATTACAATGATGAAGGGGTCTACATTGCCCGAGGCGATGGCTCGGTCGGCAATTTGCTGTACTCCTCCTTTCTGTATCCAAGCGGTATGGCTGTCGCCTGCGCCGTGCAGCAGGTACAGGATGGGATAGGTTCTTTGTGAGAGGTCATAACCAGGCGGCAGGTACACGGAGTAACGCATGGTTTTCTTCATGAGGATGCTTTGGTAGGTGCCCTTCTCGTCGGTCTGACCGTTTTGCGCCCATACGCATACCGTAAGAAACAGTGCCAGCCCAAGGGATAAGATCCGTTTCATTCTTTTCAGAGGAGTGAAGTTACCTATTATTTCTCGCCGGATTTGCGGCGGTAAAACTTACGGCGCCGGTTGTTGGGCTTGGGGGTATCGGTAGCGGGGGCAGTGGAAACTGCGGGATATTCCTTCTCCTTGCGCGGGGCTTCGGTGTCTTCTTTCCGTCGGCTCGTTTGCTCGGGTTTTCTTCCTTTCCCACCATGGCGAGAGGAGTGGCGCGAGTCCATCTGACGATACTTGGCGGGGTTGAAATCGGGTCCTTCACCTACTTCGGCAGGGAGGGGGATGCGGTATATTTCCTTCTCCAGGAAGCGTTCGATATTACGCCACTTGCCCTGATCTTTTTCGTTGACAAGGGTGATGGCTACTCCGTCGCGGTCGGCACGGGCGGTACGTCCGATGCGGTGTACATAGTCCTCGCTGTCATTGGGCACATCGTAGTTGATAACCAGTACGATGTCATCAATGTCGATACCACGCGATACGATGTCGGTAGCTACAAGGATCTGGATGCGCCCGTTCTTGAAGTCGTGCATCACAGCATCGCGCTGAGGCTGGTCCAGGTCTGAGTGCATCTCGGCCACGTTGAGTTTCATGCGCAGCAGGGATTTGGTTACTTCCTTTACCTTCAGTTTCGAGGAGGAGAAGATGATGGCGCGTTGCGGCTCTTCGGTTTTGAAGAGGTTGTCTACGATGCGGAGTTTCTGATTTTCGTAGCAGATGTATGCGCTCTGCATGATTTTCTCAGCAGGTTTGGATACGGCGAGCTTGATCTCCACCGGGTTGCGCAGTATGTTTTTAGAGAGTTTCTGGATGTTATCGGGCATGGTGGCCGAGAAGAGCACGGTTTGCCGTTCCTGAGGCAGTTGCTTTACCACCTGCATGATGTCTTCGTAGAAGCCCATGTCGAGCATGCGGTCGGCCTCGTCCAGGATGAAGTACGACACGCGTGAGAGGTCTACATAACCCAAGGCGATATGCGAGAGGAGGCGTCCGGGGGTAGCGATGACGATATCTGCTCCCTGTGTCAATCCGCGTTTCTCCTGCTCAAAACGTATACCGTCATTTCCTCCGTATACGGGCACACTTGAGAAGGGCACGAAGTAGGAAAATCCTTCCATGTGTTGATCGATTTGTTGTGCCAACTCGCGGGTGGGGGCCATGATAATGCAATTCACGGCATCCTCCGGATGGCCGTCATTGAGCATGCGGCTCAGCACGGGCAGTATGTAGGCGGCAGTTTTTCCTGTTCCGGTTTGTGCAATCCCGATGAGGTCTTTTCCTTCAAGGATGGGGGGGATGGTGTGCTCTTGCACCGGGGTACATTCCTCGAAGCGCATGGCATCGAGTGCATCCAGCACATCGTCGTCTAAGTCAAGTTCCGTAAATTTCATCTCTTCCTGGAGTCAGTAGTTCTTTTTAAGAATGCGCAAAGATACTAATAATCTCCAAAAATAGCCACCTCTTCCCCTCCTTTCTGAAGAATGCGCGTTACTCGCTGGATTTCTGATGCTTCAGCACCTTGGCATCGATGTAGAAAATGGTCTCCTCGGCCATGTTGTTGATGTGGTCTCCAGAGCGTTCGAGCTTGCGGAATACGCTGGTAAGTTCAATGCAAAAGCGGGTGGCTTCGGGGTGCTGCATGGCATAGTCGGTAAGGATGTGCACGGAGTCGGTGTTGATTTCATCCAACAGGTTGTCCTTCTCGAATACGGAGTTGGCCAGTTCCAGGTTCTCGTCCTGCAGGGCCTTCTGTGTGGTGGAAAGCATGACAAGCACCTGTTCGAACATTTCTTCTAAACGGAGTTCGGTAAGCAGTATCTGGTCCAGCTTCTCGTCTTGTGTGCGTAGTACGAAACGTGCCATTCCCTCGGCATAGTCACCTATGCGTTCCAGGTTGTTGTTAATATGGAGGATGGCCAGTGCAAAGCGCAGGTCGATGGCCACGGGGTTATACAGGGCGATGAAGTCTTCCACATCGCTATCTATTTTCAGGTCGTAGGAGTTTACCCTCTTCTCGCGGGCAATGATCTGCTGTGCCACGGTTTTGTCCAGGGTGAGCACGGCGTTGCGTGATTGTTCAATCTGGTCGTATACCAGTGTCCACATCTCATTTACCTCTTTCTTAAGGGCAGCGAGTTCTGCCTCTACAAACTTTACCATATCTTTTCTTGTTTAATTGTTCTTAGTTACACATTATCCGAAGCGGCCGGTGATGTAGTTCTGGGTAGCTTCTTTCTTGGGATTGGTGAAAATCTTCTTTGTATCGTTGTACTCCACCATTTCGCCTAGGTAGAAGAATGCTGTTTTATGACTAACGCGGGCAGCCTGCTGCATATTGTGCGTCACGATGATCACGGTGGTCTGACTGCTGAGTTCGCAGATGAGTTCCTCTACCTTTGCGGTGGAGATGGGGTCGAGGGCCGAGGCCGGCTCGTCCATTAGCAGTACGGAAGGCGCTACGGCCATGGCGCGGGCAATGCAGAGACGCTGCTGCTGTCCTCCGGAGAGGGCGAAGGCTGATTCTTTCAGTTTGTCTTTCACCTCGCCCCACAGGGCGGCTCCTTTCAGGGTTTCTTCTACGCGGTGGGCGATGAATTCTTTATCTTTCACGCCGTTCACACGGAGGCCATAGGCCACATTCTCGAAGATGCTCTTGGGAAAGGGGTTGGGGCGCTGGAATACCATGCCCACATCCTTGCGCAGGATGTCCACTTCGATGTGCGGATCGTAAATGTTTTGTCCGTCAATCTGGATCTCACCCGTGAGGCGTGAGCCTGGAATCAAGTCGTTCATGCGGTTGAAAAGGCGCAGAAAAGTGGATTTTCCACAGCCCGAAGGGCCTATGAAGGCTACTACGTTCTTTTCCTCGATACTCATATCGATATTCTTCAGAGCCTGAAAGTCTCCGTAGTAGAAGTTTACATTCTTTGCTTCGATCTTATTCATATACTTTTAATGCTTATTTGTTTTTAATTTTACGCTCGAAATACTTGCGGAGCGCATTGGCCGAAAGGTTGATAATCAGTACGATGGTGATAAGTACCAGTGCTGTGCCGTAGGCGATGGGTTGTTGTGCTTCCATGTTGGTACCGCTGGTGGAAACCACATACAGATGGTAGGGCAGTGCCATACATTGATCCAGAATACCGGAAGGGAGCTTCGGCAGGAAGTAAGCCGCGCAGGTGAAAAGGATGGGAGCCGTTTCGCCGGATACACGACCCAGCGACAGAATAAGCCCTGTAATGACGCGCGGCATGGCCATAGGAAGCACTACATGCCAGATGGTTTGTATCTTGGTGGCTCCCAGCGCCAGGCTGCCTTCGCGGTAGCTGTCGGGGATGTCCTTCAACGCCTCTTCCGTAGTACGGATTACGATGGGTAGTGCCAGCAGGCCCAGAGTAAGCGATCCGGCCAGGATGCTGTCCCCGAAGCCCAGAAACCCTACAAAAAGCGCCATACCGAAGAGCCCGAAGACGATGGAAGGGATTCCGCTCAGGTTGTTTGTCATCATACGGATGAAACGCACTACTCTGCCCTGTGGAGCATACTCGTTCATATAGATACCGCTCATGATGCCCACGGGGAATGCAAACAATGCACTGCCCAGCATCAGGTAAAACGTACCCACGATGGCGGGAAAGATGCCTCCCTTCGTCATACCGTCGCGCGGGGCTTCGGTCAGGAATTCCCAGTTGATAACCCCTGCACCCTTATAGATAATAAAGCCCAGGATGCCGAACAGTACTGCCACAATAGAGTAACTGAACAGGCGGAATACCAGAAATACCCCTTTCTGTGAGCGGCGTTTGCGGATGCCGTAATTGGCAGGATATTGAATTGTTGTCATAGCGTATGTCATTTCATTTATTGCGAGAGGAGATGTACTCCACGCACGAGTTGATAAAGAATGTGATAAAGAACAGGATCACACCCAGCAGGAATAACGCCTCATAGTGTGCCCCGCCTGCAGGAGCCTCGCCCAGTTCGGCAGCAATAGTGGCCGGGATGGTACGTAGGGGTTCCAGGATGGAGGTGGGGATCACAGCGGCATTTCCGGTAACCATCAACACTGCCATCGTTTCGCCAATGGCACGACCAATACCTAGCACTACACCCGAGGTTATACCGGATATTGAGAAGGGTATCACTACCTTATAAATGGTCTGCCATTTGGTGGCTCCCAGCGCCAGACTAGCCTCACGCATAGAGCGGGGGCAACTGCGCATGGCATCCTCCGCTACGGAGATGATGGTAGGCAATGCCATGATGGCCAGCACAATACTTCCGGCTAGGCCACTTTCGCCCACAGGAAGGTTGAATACCTGCTGTAGGAACGGTACAATAACTACCAACCCAAAGAAACCAAACACCACCGAAGGGATGCCATTCAGTAGCTCGATGAGTGGTTTCAGCGTTTGGCGCACTCCTTCACTGGCTACTTCCGACAGGTATATTGATACCGACAGTCCGAAGGGTAAGGCGAACAGAATGGCAAAGAAACTTACCCATAGCGTACCGCTCAGCAGCGGCAGGATGCCAAACAGGGGCGAAGGGGTGGCTGTAGGAAACCACTCGGCCCCTAGTAGTACATCGCTTATGGGGATGGTAGGATTGTCAATATATTGTATGTCTGACTCTCCTTCAATGAGTGATCCGGGTACGAAGGCCACAATGCCTGGGGTGCGGCGTATGATTTCGGCTATTTTCGTTCCGGCATACTCGTACTCGCTGCCCAGCTCCTCTTCGGTGTAATAGGAGGTGAGATCTTCCAAACGGAATACTTTTACGGCCAGATCGGGACCATTCACCTCGCTCCAGTTGGTAAGCTCGTCGTCAAAGAGTTGCTTAATCTGTTCGCTGCTCAATTTACGTACGGGGTTATCCTTGTGTAAGGCCAGTACATACCCTTTGTCAATGACCTTGTTGCCAAACAAACCCACTGCCTCGCTGAACAGGAATCCGATGATCAGCAGGATGACAATGCTTGTAACCATCCCGCTTACTGTCAGCAGGCTGCGGGTTGCTTTCTCCGTTATACTTTTGATTTTCATAATGATCGTTTTTTATTGGAGGGGCACAAATCCGTTTTCCTGTACCAGCTTCTGTCCGGAGGTGGACAAGAGGTAATCGATGAATGGGCTCACGGCTTTTTTATTCTCCACATTGTAATAATAGAACAGCGGGCGCACGATGGGGTATTTCTTATCCATGGCGCTCTTTACACTGGGTAGGGTGTAGGGCTTCCCGTCGTACGAGATGGCCAATGCCTTTACGTATGGGTTCAGGTACGCCAAGCCTACATAGCCGATAGCGCCGCGTGTTTGGCGTACCGACTGGATCACAGCTCCCGTGGCCGGCATGGACAGGGTGCTGCTCATATAGTTGCGGTTTTTCAGTACGCTTTCCTTGAAAAACTCATAAGTACCTGAAGAGGTTTCGCGCGAGTAAACTACAATTTTCCGGTCTTCACCACCTACTTCTTTCCAGTTGGTGATCTTTCCGCGGAAGATAGCCTCCAGTTGCTCGCGATTAAGCCTCTTTACGGGGTTTTGCGGATGTACGATGACGGCCAGTGCATCGTAGGCTACAATGACTTCTGTGACTTCCATTTTGGCTTTTTTCAGCTTCATTTTTTCACTAAACTTAATGGCACGCGAGGCCATAGCAATGTCCGTAGTCCCGTCCATCAGGGCCGAGATACCTACGCCCGTTCCACCTCCTGTCACGGTTATATTGGCGCGGGGGTGCACCTTGAGGTACGTTTCCGAGAACTCTTGTGTGAGGGGTAGTACGGTGTCGCTTCCCTTGATGCGTTGGGCATAAGCCCCGCTCAGCGAGAAGAGCAGCATACAGCCCGTAAAGAGGCTTCGTAACAGCACGGTGCAGAGGTTCTTTTTCTTCATTTTTGCAATCACTTATTGATTTCAGCAGCGAAAGTAGCGCCATCATCTTACAAAAGGATTACAATGAAGTTACATCTTTTGTTCTCCCCTTTAGGCTTAAAAGGTTTGAAACTCAGGTTACAACCGTGTTACAACTTTCTTTCTTCGTGTGCGTTGTGCGAATATTGGCAATCCGGATATTGCGCAGATTTGCTCTTTATAGTTTGTCTACTATTAGAATAAGATATATCTTTGTCCGGATAAGTTAAGCACTGCACCTGCTGGGGAGGGGATGAACGGTGTGATTTGGAACTTTTATCTATAACAAAAATAGTATGCTATGAAGCACTTTAAGAAAACTTCTTTAAAATGGATGGCCTTTATGGCTGTGTGTCTTTTCTCATTTTCCTTATCCTCTTGTGGCGATGATGACGATGATGGAAGTGTGGGGAAAACTACACAGGAGGTAAGTAATCAGTTGGTAGGCATCTGGGGAATCAGCCAGGAACAAATCATAAGGAAGAAGAATGGAGTAAAGGTGTATTCTTATACGTATGACAGTGATAGTTATTTTTATTTTATATTTCACTCAAATGGCACATTCGAGTACTGGGATGGGTCTTCTGAATATGAACTCCCTGCCGGGATGTGGTCAAACAAAAAAGAAGTTGTTACTCTTGTCTTTAAGGATGATTATTATCCGGAGACTTCCTTCAAGTTAACCACAAGCAAGAGCTTTCTAACAGAGTATTCTTATTCTTACACTGAAGACGGGGCTGATTACGAAGAATCTTATATAGATACATACATAAAGATTGGCGCTGTTCCATCACTCACCAACAAGCTGCTTGGTATCTGGAAAGTTGAGCACGAAACAGGTTGGAGGAAGAAGAACGGAAAGACCGTACTGACATTTGATGAAGATGCCACATCGAAGCAATACATGCAGTTCAACCCGAACGGAATGTTCGAAAACTATGGTACATATTGGTACGTGTGTGGCATATGGGCGTCTGAAAAGAACTCGGTGAAAGTGTGGAGAACAAATATCCGTGATTACTACGAATACAAAATACTATCGCTTACAAACTCCCAACTTGTGTATGAATACAATTCCGGAGAAACAAAGGAGGGAGAAGATACATATGAGTACTACGAAAAGATAACATGTAAGAAGATTGACGCTTCTCAAAGAACTATTAGCATCCCCTTAGAAAGCAATAGCAGCAAAATGGAAAAAGGCAGGTATTTATTCAGGAATGGTATTCAACCCAATCCTTGAAAAGGTGAATATTTTCTTTAATATTACAATATATGAGACTTTTGAGAAATATTCTCCCTCGTGTTGTTTATAACTTCTTATGTGGGCGGCGCATCTGGTAATCTCGCAAGAACATTATGCGTGCCTTTATTACAAATCTAACAGCCATTTCCCATCTTGGGATGACTGACTATCATTCATTTCTATTATTTTATGATTCCAATACTTCGAATTATGAAGCAATAGGGTTCTGTAATAAATTGATTAATAATGAAATTGTTGCTAGTGGAGTTGTTTTTGCATCACTAGTAATTGTAAATGGAAACTACGAGATAAGTACTCGTAATTTCCATTTACACAATTTATTGGGTAGCGCCCTGCCTCATAATATGCTGCAGGTTGGAAATCTGTATAGCTGGGAGTAAATTTCAACATTCAAATCCATAGTACACCCAATAAGTTTTCAGAAAGACCAGCCCAATCTTAAAGTAACTCCTCCCGTAAAATCATACTCTGAAGAACTATAATCCCCCCAATAGTAATAATCCTCGTAATCGCTATCTAATCCTTGGTACGTATAACCTATACTTAACTCCAGTGAAGATCTTTTGCCAACTCCAAAGCTTACACCAATATTGGGATTAAAGTATGCCCCTGCAGCACCCAATACAGAATAACCTGCTCTGATTTGAAAAAAAGGAGTAGTTTTCTTGTTGATAAAGTTCACCTTAGAATCTACGAAAATCGGGAAAAATAGTTCCTCCAGATATGTACACCCGTTTATCTCCATACCAATACCTAAAAAAAGGTAGGGGCTAAACTGATAACCATGGGAAGTAGAAATCTCGATAGCACTTCCTGTATCATATGTACCTCCTATTGAGATATTGGCCCGATACCCCTTGATATTTCGTTTCAGGACAGGGACTTGTACTTGCCGAGCGGAGATGACCATAGAAATGTCTTCGGAAGAATACTCTTCTGTCGTTTCTCCGGAAACTACTTCCGCGTGATTCTCTTCCTTTAGAACCTTCTTTTCATACTCTTGTGCAGTAGCATACATGCTAAACCCTAAACATAGGGTTAGGGTTAAAATAATCTTCTTCATCTATATAAAATTGTGTAATGAGAGGGCGTTGGAAGCCTGAACTATAGAATCTTAAATTCTTTTGAACCAATACATTCTCCGTTATACCAAAATTCCCATTTATATGTACCAGTCTTCCAGTGCCCGGATTTTTCTCCACCCCAGCCGGAAAAACCGATAGATTCAGTTTTCCCCTCAGTAAGCGAAATTTCTTTCTTAAGAGTGTATCCGGATGGAGACTGTCCACCTGCTGACAGGCCGGATGGAGTGATAAACTTTGCGAATACGGTTATTTCACCGCTTATTTTAGAAGTTATTTTTACATTAGGCTTAATGTACATTGTGTTGGAATTGTATATTTTTTCGCCATAGTTTGTGATAATTTTCCCATTTTTATCCACATTGGCCACTTGGATATCAACGATAGTGAAAGAGCTGGATGACACTTCCTTCTCAGCTTTATAAGCTTCTAGAAATGACTCTCGGGCAGAGTTTAAAAGTTCTAATGATTTGTAGAATACAAACTTAAAGTCTTCAATGCTTCGGGCAAACAATTCGTATGAAAGATTTGCCAAATTTGGCGAACAATATATTTTTACTGCGTTGAGTTCCCTATTTACTGTATTTGCGGCATGAATAGCCCTCTCATAATCATAACCATCTTCTCCTCCGAGTTTAAAACCTCCCCGGTTTACAGTGATGAACAATTGCTCCTTTGATACATAAATCCAGTGCAAGGACCCTTCCTTCTTGAAGCATAGGGTGCCATCACTGTCAATGGAAGGGGTAAACCCTTCTTCTTTCAGAAATCCTGATAATTCTGTATACGTCTTCTTTTGAAGATCACTTAAGTCAGCTGAAAAGGCTTTGTTGACTGATAAAAGAAGAAAGAAAAGGGTGAATAGAAATTTTATTATACGCATAATCAATTTTTTTATAAATTATTGTACTCTTCAATAAAACTCTCTTTACCCCAATTCAAATAAGACATTATTTTGTAGAATACGCCTTTAAATGATTCAGTATCTGTAAATGGCATCTCAACTCTTATAGCCAGATATTTGTCAAACACCATTAGTTTGACGGTTCTTTTCAACTTATTGGCTTCGTTTGCTGCAATTATTGCTTTTGCTTTGTCGTATCCATTCTCTCCTCCGATTGAAAACCCTGGTGCGGAAACTACTACATACTGTGGTGATTTTTCGTCGTATATATCTATGTAATAAGTACTTCCTTCTTTCTTGAATTTGATATCCCCATCCTCATCAATTGTGGGCGAGAAACCTTCTTCTTTCAAGAATTCCATGTATTCAGAACGGATCATTTTTTTTGTTCTTCCTTCCTGAGCCATCATAAACTGAGCGCAAATGAATAAGCTTACAAAGCTTATAAACACATATTTTTTCATAATCACAAGCATTTTATTATTACATTTATTTTATATTACAATTCTCTTAGCGAGGTTATCTTTCTCTTCTATAGCTGGTTTTGTTTCTTTCAGCCTTTCATATTCGACTTTAAATGCTTCAGAACTGTCATTGAGGTATTGCATGGACCTATAGAACAGATATCTGAAGGAATTTGCATTTTGAATAAGCAATTCTATCCTACAATATAGTATACCCTCTTCTATCACAAGCTTTGTCAGTCTCTGTTTCAAATTCACGGTGTTCATTGCTTTTAAAATTATCTCATAATTATTGAATTCAGATCCGGAAAGATTAACTCCCGGGTTCTGAATCTGGATATACAATGGAGGCGTTTCGTCATATACCAGCAGATAGTAAAACTGACTATCTTTTTCAAATTGAATATCCCCGTCTTTATCTGTTTGTGGAGAGAATCCCTCTTCTTTCAGGAAAGAGAAATAATTATTTCTGGCGTTGTTCTGCTCTCTCTCTTGTCCGCATAATGATACGGACAAGAGAGAGAGCAGAACAAGAAACAATAACTTATGTATGAGTTTCATGATAGATCTGGTTAAACAGTAAATAATTTTCGATTCGCTTTATCATTGACAATAAATATCACTCTGGAACCCTTGCCCAGATCCTTGAGTATTGTTTCTTTGTATTGCCTGAAATTTGAGATATAACTGTCCTTGTCAGAATCACTCAAATTATACATAGAAACCTCCACAAGCCGGAACACAAAAACTCCAACCCCACTTTGCATGTATGCAGTGGTTAATTCTATACCATCCGCCAGCTGTTTTGGACATTCCCTTCTTTCTGCTTCAATGACTGACGCAAGGCTCTCATGTCCACCTGATGAGGGTAAAACCTGTTTTGTGACATCTGTTTTATTGCTCTGAATAACCCATTGATTATTCATGTATTTAAACGTGGCCAGCAGTGAACCATCTGTTTTGTATAATTTGAAATACTGAGCTTGCGTTCCCACATACATAGAATACACTTCTTTATACCAGGAATTATCTCCATCACAAGGTTTGTTATTTGCATTGTAATAGGAAGTCTCTAAGAGGCGGTTAAATTCATCATACTTATTTTTTATGATTGCATGTTTTCCTTTCCTTAGGTTTCCGTCTTTATCATACAGTTTTTGTTCTATACAATTTCCCCTTTTGTCATATTGCGATACGGACTTGGCATAGCCTATTCCTTTGGGTTCAATGACCTTTTTCTGCGGATCGTAATAAGTAACCCAGATTTCATTTCCCTTTATATCAAATTCTTTTTCGGAAATTGCCCACCCTGTATTAGGGTTAATAATCAGGTTGCCTTTTCCATCTCCAGCTGCCAGGTAAATCATATTGCCCCATTTATCATACTTTACAAAACCTTCAGGTACCATTATTTTGGGATCAGTAGGTTTTCTTTCCGCATCAAAGAATGACTGTTTTATAACTCTGTTCATGGAGTCAAATTTCCGGGTACTGATTGACCAACCCTCCTTGCAAACGCAAGGTCTGTTGGAGGTGTTGAAATATCGGGTTTCAATTGGATTCCCTTTAACATCATACAAATGCTGTTCAATGGCATATTTATCTGTCCCAAATGTTGTTAGCTTTCCATCTGTACCATAGTATTGGGTTTCAATAATCTGGTTTCTTTCATCATATTTCTGGGTACGTTTATGCCAGTTGTTACTGTTTATGTCAGGTTTGTTATTCTTGTCAAATACGGTCATTTCTGTTTCATTGTCAAACTTGTCATATTTGTATCTGCAGATTAGCCTGCCCGGAGCATTATTCCCGTTTGTGTCAGTAAAAATCTTTTCCAGTACATTTCCTCTTTCATCATACTTGTATTTCTCACTAGCATATCCTTCTTTGGTAATTATAGGTTTACCTGCTACATCATAGTATGTGCATTCCGTTTTATTTCCTCTGTCATCATACTTTGCAATCCATTTTGCATATCCTCCGTTAACCAGACAAGGCTTATTTTGTATATTAAAAAATGAACGTTCTGTCTCGTTCCCATTTTCATCATATACTGAGCGCCATCCGGCAACTCCTTCATTTGAAAGCTGTAATTTTTCTCCTGTTGCATCGTAAAAGGATAATTTGGTTCTATTTCCTCTTTTATCATACTCAGCAGTCCAGATGGCTACTCCGTCATTGTCTTTGCAGGGCTTCATATCAGTGCCCAGATTGGTTATTTTGGATACTTTTCCCAGTTCAGTATATTCAACCTGGTATCCGGCTGTGGCATCTTTCTTTATGCAGGGCTTCTTATCAGGCCCGTAGGCAATGAATTTTACGATATTTCCTAATGAATCATATTGTGCCTTATATCCCGCATATCCCTCAGTGGTTTCCACAAGTTTATTTTTCTCATCAAAAGTCCACGATTCAAGCTGATTCCCTTTTTCGTCATTCAAAAACGTTTGAACAGCGTATCCGTTTGATGCTGTACAAATAGTTCCGTTGGGATCCAGATAGGTTTGCTTACTGAAGAAACCATTCTTGTCACATTCCGTACGATACCCTGCAAATCCTGCATTTTGTACGAAACAAGGTTTTTTGTCAAGTCCCAGAAACATACGCTGGGTAATGAATCCTTTATTGTCATAAGTGTATGCCACACCGGATATATGATGTTTTTTGGGGAGCATCAATTCACCGTTCGACTCACAATGAAGGGCCAGTATCACATTGCCATATTTATCATACTCCAGTGTGTATACCGCAATACCATCGGCATCGTCATAGCTTGCTTTCTGGTCTATAGTGAGATATTCTGAGCGTACCCAGTTGTCCTCTTTGTCATAGTAGAACTTTTTGATCCCCATTCCCCATTTCGTTGCTTTGGGGGTTCCGTCACTTCCTAAATAATGTTCCTCCAGGACTCTTCCTTTATCGTCCCGGACATAGCTCCGGCCAAATATTCCATGCTTATCACCTACTAACACGTTTTGAAAACCTGCATATTGAACCTTCGAAACATAACCATTCTTGTCGTATTCAAGCAACCATCTTGATATCTTACCTTTTTCATCCGTATTTTCATCAAAGGACTTCACATATCCGACAGTTTGTGCGGATAAGGTCTTTTCGGTGCTGTATTGGTCATCGTACTGAAAAATAGCGGTGGTAAGCTTTTCGTTATACGACTTTTTATAAAGTACCTTTCCGTTATGATCCAGAATTCTGGCATAGCTGATCTTTCCATTATCGCCGTAGAACAATAACATATCCAACGGACGTTCATACCTTTCGCTTTCGCCGTCAGAGATGATCTTGTCAAGGCTGTTCACATGTGATACCCGTTGCAGCTTATATTTTTTGTATTCAAATTTATAATGCCTGTTAGAATGACTCACATCGCCTCCGCTCAGTTTACCGATTCCCTGCGGTATTCCCCACTGTTCTACGTAGTCTTTATAGTAATATGTTTTCGTCCTGTTGTAATCCCAGAGACCAGCTCCAATACCCAATAGAATAAAGACCAGAGCCGCTGAGATAATCTTGATCTTCTTTGAGGTTGGTTCTGGTTTCAGAGCCTTCTTCATTGCGCGGCTAAACTCCGTACAGCTTTGATACCGGTTCTTTTTATCCTTTTCTACAGCCTTATCCACGATCCGCTGCAACTTTTCAGAAACATATGCATAGTACTCCTTCATCCTAGGGAGAGGCTCTTTCAGTACTTTTTCTTTGATAATAACTTCTGAAAGGGTAGTGGCATCATAAGGGGTTCTGCCGGTAAGCATTTGGTGTAGTAGTACTCCCAAAGAATAGATGTCTGAACGCTGGTCAATATCTTCCCCGTTTACTTGTTCCGGACTCATGTAGGATGGCGTACCTACAATCCATGATTTGTCTTCATTGATGGATGTGGTAAATCCGGCAATACCAAAATCCAAGATTTTCACCACAAATTCACCTTCATCACCTGCAGTCAGAATGATGTTTGCAGGTTTTATATCCCTGTGTACAATCCCTCTTTTATGGGCATAAGAGAATGCATTTAATATTTGATCAAACAGTTCATAGACACGTTCTTCTACAATGAGGCCGTTCTTTTTCGTAATGAAGTCTTCAAGGCTTACCCCGTCCACATACTCCATAATCAGAAATATTCCGTCTTCATTCTCCACAAAGTTCAGAAATTTCACAATGTTTGGATGGTCTAACTGGCACAATAAATTAGCTTCATTTTTAAACCAGTTCTTCACTATAGTGCTATCAGACAGGTTTTTGTTTAATACTTTGATAGCTACTTTATGATCAATATTGATGTTGGTTGCATAATATACGCTACCCATACCTCCGGTACCGAGAAGCTTCTCAATACGATAATTTAACACATTTGAACCAATCATACTATGATTTTTTTGATTGTTACTATTTTACGTGGAATTTATATTACATAGTAGGCGTTTCAGTCTTCCAAGGTTACAATAACGAAAGAAGACCAATACCAAAACTTACGAATGCGATAATACCTGCCCATTTTGCTCTGTTAGGTGTGTTTTCTTTCCAGGCAAAGTACATAATCCACCCCGCCAGAGGGATTAGGAAGGCTAATATACCCCAACCAACCCCCAACTCATCCTTTTTGTATGCCTGGGAGTGATAATATTGGCTGGGAGTGTTAGCGGAAACGGCATTTGGATAAACCGAATAAGGGGTATGAGGGTGGTTTTCTCCTGCCACAGTTTTTAAACTGTCAACCCTATGCCCTCTGGCCGGGAGCATTGCATATACTTGTTCCCAGGGCAATGGAACTTTATTGGCCAGTAGCACGGTGGTTCCGGGTGCAAGCACTATTTTTTCTTGAATAACAATTCGTCCGCCAATATTTGACCCGTTTTTACTCACATCCTGATAGATGTACTGTCCGTTGTTCTGTGTAATCACAGCATGTACCCGGCTGATTTTATTGTAATTCAACACAATATCACATTCACTGCTTCGGCCAATTTTTATAGTTCTCATAATGCATTTGTTATTAAATTTAAGATTATTCCCACAATGAACCCAATCCAGGATATATTACAAATTTTCCTGGCTTTTTTATTGTTCTTTTCTTTCCATTGGTAGTACATTACCCAGCCTACGATGGGAAATAGAAAGGATAGGAGTATCCAGCCTATTGACAATGAGGAGTCTTCTGTTATGATGGGGGCTGGGTCAGGTAGGGGAGGATCGGATTTTTTAAACTCATAATCTCCATATTTTTTGGCAAATGTGGAGACTACATCATTCCAGTTTAACTGATATTCTGAGCTGCATGCCAGTAATATCCTGGGGGATGCCGCGGAAGGTGTAGCCGGGGTACCATACTCATTTACCATTATTCTGCTTTGATGGATCCGCTCTCCATTGATCAATGTTCCATTGGTACTCCTGTCTATGAAAACAAACCGGGTTGATCCGGTTAATATATCACGTTCAATGTCTGCATGGTGGGAACTGACTTTTTTATGTGGGTCATAGATTCTGATATCACAATCACCCCTTCCAATGGAAATGCTTTGGTTACTGTCATGATTACTGGAAATTGTTCCTGAGACCCTTGTTAACTTCATTTCAAACTCGTTGCAAGATTGAAATCTCTTTTTCATGTTTTTATTCGTAGCCTGCTCCAATACGGACATAATGAAGCTGGAAAGATTGGGATTAATCAGGTTTGCTTTTGGGAATTCATTCATAATGATTGACATTCTTGTGGCATGGT
Source organism: Bacteroidaceae bacterium (assembly GCA_031552405.1). Lineage (GTDB taxonomy): Bacteria > Bacteroidota > Bacteroidia > Bacteroidales > Bacteroidaceae > UBA1794. Next base: position 192,127 of record JAVBMN010000018.1, read on the forward strand.
CACTCTGTTGTCTGGCCACCGCATGTTCTCCCGTCAGCATGTAGTACAGCACACAACCTAATGAATAAATGTCTGACAAGTGGTTGATGGTCAACCCCTCTGCCTGCTCAGGACTCATGTATCCGCTAGTCCCGATGCTAAGCTCACCGACGGTCAATCCCTTTCGGCTTAAATCTTTTGCAATGCCAAAATCAAGAAGGCAAATCCTGCCGTCATTCCGTATCATTATATTGCTCGGTTTGATATCCCGGTGAACAACCCCTTCTTTATGGGCATATTGAAGTGCATCCAATACTTTTACAAGAATTGAAACGGCGTTTTCTTCGCTTAGGCGGCCATTTAACCGGATATGCTTTTCAAGAGTGACTCCCTCAATACATTCCATTACGAGATACATGTTTTCATTTTGCATGAATGAGGCATACATCTTGACAATAAACGGGTGGTCAAACCGGCTCATCAACCTGATCTCTTCCTGGAATCTCATCCTCAGGGAAGCATCAGTAACCAGCTCGGCACGCATTTCCTTAATGGCCACTTTATTCCCCTGAGGGTCATACCCCAGGTAGACATTACCCATTCCTCCACTGCCGATGGGTTCATCTTGCACGTTATAGATTGATATTTTCATATTCAGGTCATTGTAATTAGGTGTACCGGATCAATTCTTTTTTTTGCATCGGCTAATTATGATATGGTACTATTTTGTATCTGACTATCCTCCTTGGCTTTCTTTCTGAGGATTTCCTTTACTTCGGTTTTCAGATGATGATGCTTTTGCACCTGAGTTGAGGGGAGTAGTGAGTGGGGGGATGTTATTGCCTTCTTTTTCTTTTTTTGTATTGATAGTATTTGGCTTCACATTTTGTTCTGGTTTTCTGTCAATATCAAAAGTCACGGCAAAAGTCACAATAAAACGAATGGAGTCAGTTTCAATACGAACCTGTATCTGATTATGGTTGATTTTTTTGTTGTTACCCCATTTAAATATCAAGAAATTCTCATCAGTAACATCAGTTACTGAAATAAATTTTCCATTCCCATCCTCAATGAATATACTATCTTTTATTATGATGTATTTCTTATCAATTGTAGTTGGAATACGTTTTGTCTCCTGATTCATCTCAAACGGAATCGTGTCTCCGGACAGTTTCTCTTCAGTTTTAGCCTTAAATTGCTTTTCGGGCTGGGTAGTCTTTTTATCTGCTTGGGTAATTAGGGGGACTAGATATTTATATACGCCGAATGCCGCCAGTGCAATCATTAGGGTAATGCCAAAATAGAGAAAGGCGGATTTCTTTCTTTTAGGAGCCTCTGCCTGTATATCAGAGGTGCCTAAGGCAAATTCTACGAGCTGTACTGTGATATTATCCACTCCTCCTGCTTCGTTCGCCAGATCAATCAGCTCTTTTGCACGATGATTTAGAGATACCGTACGGTTGCTGATCACCTTTTCTATCTTCTTGTCGTCCACCATGCCGGTCAGCCCGTCCGAACAAAGCAGGAAGCAGGTTCCCGCTTCCGGTTCAATAGGGTTTCTTGAGATGGTAGGGGGCTTCATATTAGAAATTCCCAATGCATTGGTAATTTCATTCTTCCGGGGATGGTGTTCAGCCTCTTCTTTGGATATTTGCCGGGCATCCACCAGCATCTGTACAAATGAATGATCTTTGCTGAGTTGCCGTATGGTCCTGCTTGAGATTACGTAAATGCGGCTGTCGCCTACATGCCCGTAATATACTTTGCCGTCCCTGATAAGCAACATCACGCAGGTGGACCCCATGCCTTTAAGTTCCGGTTGCGCAAGCGTTTTATTGATAATTGCCTGATTGGCGTAAGTGATAGAGCTGCTTATTGCCTCATTGGGATCGTCAAAAAGATTGTTTGTCAGAAACTCCTGAATGGCCTGAATGGCTGTCTGAGAGGCAACCTGTCCTCCCACGTGTCCTCCCATGCCGTCACACACCAACCCAATCCTCCCATTGGGTGAGTCAAACCATATACCCTTGTCTTCATTCGCTTTCCTGACTTGGCCTACATCAGAAGCCCCTCCAATCAGGCAGTAGTCATACGCAGAAGTGATCATAATTATCGAAAATAGTTAGTTAATTTGAGGTATAGCGATAAAAATGAGTTGTGTATTTCCCACTTTGATGACATCAAAGTTGGCGAGTTCTCCTTCATCTTCCAGGGCATTGTTTAGGAAGGTTCCGTTGCTTGACTGCTCATCTTTGAATTTGAATTTGCCATCCACGCTTCTGTAGAGTATTGAGACATGTTTTCCTGAAATTTGAGGATCATTTGATACGCAGATGTCCGAGGTCAGATCCCGTCCTACATAGTTACGGCCTTCATAGATGTGAAAGCATTCACCAAGTGGAGTTGTGTCGTATGTCACTAAAAAGCCTACAAGTTTCTTCCCGTTTGCCACACTTGTATTGCTGCCGTTTGCCGGTCTGATCACTGTTCCGCCTCCGGGTATATCATTCTTTTTATGGCTGCCCATTGGGATCGTAGGGCCTGTCTGTCCTCCTGTTCTTCCCACCTGTGTTCTGCCTTCATTATTCAGCTCAGTGGCTGAAGTTCCAGAATTCTGGGACGTTTCCGTTCCTCCAATATCATTCACAAAAGTACTGTCTCCGGATGGACAAAAAGGGCAATTATCACCATAGATTGCGGAATCATACTTATGTCCTTTGTTGCATTCTTTCTTTGCCATAACTCTTATCTTTTTAAATTTGTAACCGTTTGTCTCTAATTGTTACTTTGCCAGCTCCACTGCATATTTGGCTTTAATTGCCATATTATAGCCTTGGGTGTGTACAAACCCGGCATTCATCACTCCAATCAATTTGCCGTATTCATTGAATACTGGCGATCCGCTGGCCCCCTGACGAATAGATACATTATGACCAAATTCAACATCTCCTCTGATCTGGCTGATCTCTCCGCTTTGGTTGTTTGCTTCAATTCCTACATTGGTACTTGCCATATTTAAACCTTCGGGAAATCCTATTGAGAAAATCTTCCGTCCTACTTTAATATCAGCGACATCAGATTCCTCAAGATTAACGATAGTATTCACACCGGCTGGAAGCGACTTTGAGTTTGTTTGAATAATTGCCAGATCAATCTCATTGTCTGAACTGACTTTCACCATAGAGCTTGGTATGAGGTCACTGATACTTGACAAGTGGGTATCATTGGGTAATATCCCCAACAGTACAAGCTGAGGTTCTACCCGGACTTCATTTACAAGGGGAAGGTATTCTATTGGACTGATTAAGCCTTTGGCTATTAATGATTTAATGTAGGACTGGATATATCCTTTTATCGCTTCAGCGTATTGAGGTTTGTATTCCCAATAGTTAATCACATGCTTGTTTGTCATGATCTTCCCGTCATTGGAAATAAAGAATCCCGTTCCTGTGCCAAACATTGCATCTGATGGTGTATTGATCTTTTTGCATTCCGTTCCGTCAGTGATCCACATGCCGAAATCATGCGGGCCTACATCTACTTTGTAATAGAATGATGAGAAAATCAACACCTCTGTTTTGCTATAGGTGGAATAGATTTCTTCCGGAGCCCATGGCTTTTTACTCATAAAATACCAAGAACCGATGAGCCCGATGACGATTACAGTCACAGCCACGCATGTAGCTTTCCAGCGTGAAGTCTTTTCTGTTTCAAATATTGATTCCCAGTTCAGATGATATTTGTTGGCCAATAAAACTTTATCCCCTTTGTGCAGAGTATGCATCGAGATGCGTTGACCATTCACATAGGTACCATTAGATGAAGTATTATCTACTAGGACGATTTCCCCATTTTTTTTCTTTGCAAGAAAAGCATGAGAGCTGCTAATATCTTTCTGGGTGAAAACAATACTATTCTCAGATGATCTCCCTATTGTAACTTTTCTGGTAATTTCATTGGAGTCTAATTGTATTTCGGGCGTTATTGTTTTTTTTTGAAAACTGGGCTTATTAACCTGAGAGATCCAGTCAACTTTACTATTCCCTACTCTAATTATGTCATTAGCATATATAGAAGTTCTTACCGTTACTGCCTTCTTATTTATAAAAGTCCCATTTTTAGAATTGAGATCTTTAATGAAGGTATGACCATCGTCTTGAATCTCAATAATCGCATGTGATGACGAAACAGTCATGTCATCTAAAACGATATCATTTGAAGAATTTCTTCCTATTTTAATTGTTTTCATGCTAAAAAATATAAGTCAGTTTTCACCAATATGATTCTACATCAACTCGTTATTCATGGATATATTAGTTTCTTACTTTCTACTTTACATACTTTTTGGAGTCCTAATGCATTCTTTAATAATTTAAAAATATCTTTCATACAATTAAAACATTGGCTATTTTGCAGCATTAATGATCTTAATTATATGGTCAATTTTTCTAGTATGTTGATTGCCAGATATTTAATAATTGAAACCCTGTTTCTGTTTTTCCACTTCTTAATGAGAGGTGTGAATTTCTTGTTGCTTATAATTTTATTGATTGATAATGAATATTATACAAATCTATATGAAGTGTTGTAAAGCAAGAAAGCCAATGTTAATCAATCATCTATATGGAATTTTCAGGAAAATCAATAAAAATATTTGGTTTTAATTTGCTTGTTACTAAAATAGAATCTATCTTTGCTGTGTAATATACTTTCTATCTTTTCTACCTCTCATTAAGAGGTTGGAAGTCTTTTAGCAAATTTTCATCTCCCTTTTTACGTTCATCTGTTTATTTAGCCTCATGGCTTTCTGGTACTGCCTTTCCTGAGCGTGAGGTTTACACTTAACTGGCCGTATTATAGGTGGTTAAAGAGATTGTGGAGAGTTGTGGGATTTTTAGAGGGTGTTGGTTTGTAAAAAAAAGGAAAATCCGCTGATCCAAAAAAAGAATGGCTCACCGGGAAGATCCGGGAGCTATTCTTTTTATCATATTTAGCCGAAAGGGTTATTCTAGCACCTCTGCTCGTAATTGAGTGAATTCCTCTTCTGTTATTCCGTGTTGGAGGAGGAAGGCGGGGAGGTTGATGCGGTTGAAGACTTGCAACAGGCGATCCATATTTTCGGCATCGGAGCGGAGGAGTGGCTCCAGCCTCTTGAATTCCGGCATTTCACGGGCCAGGAGGTTGATGCCGCGGTGGTTGAAGGTGTAGGAGGTTTCGTAATCGGCAATAATGTCTTCATCTTCGGCATTCAGGAGTCTTAGGAGGATGGCAGACAGGATGCCTGTGCGGTCCTTCCCGGCCGAGCAATGGAAGAGCACGCCCCCGTGGGGTAGTCCGCCTATTACCGCTTTGAGGGCGGTGACGAGGAGTTCCGGATGGCCTGTTATCATCTCACCATATCCATCCTTCAGGCTTTTGGAGAAGGCTTCGAGAGCAGCTTCGGAGATGGCTTGCATCTGTATCTGTTCGCGTTGCACAGGGCAGTGCAGGAGGGTGATGCCAGCCGGTACACGATCGGGCATATCCGTAGCTTCCGAGGCGCTTCGCAGATCTACGACCGTACGGATGCCGCGCTCCAGGAGGATGTCCCATTCATCGGGCTGTAGTTCGGTCAGGTTATCGCTGCGGAAGAGCTTGTTCCAACGGATGATCCGGTTGTCTTTAGTCTGTATACCGCCCAGGTCACGCAGGTTGTGGGCGTGAGCCAGGCGGATTCGTTTCAGTGGGGTAATCATATCTTTACTTCTTCATATCCGGGCCAAAATAGAATCCGGGCTGGCAGGGCTGATTGTAGGCTACATTTTGGGTGACTACGCTCATGCGGTAGATGGGGTCCTCCAGGAAGCTGGGGAAGCGGTAGGTGGTGGGGATGGGGGTTACGTAGAGGCGCAGGGCGGTATTATCCTCCGTGCGAACCAGTACTTCCTCGCGCCAATCGCCCAGGATGTCGGCAGCCAGACAGGGATTGGCCTTGGTTCCATTGTTGCTGGCGCAGCCCTTCATAACGAGCAGGGGCACGCAGTTGCGCACGCGCCAGTCGTATTTGCTGATGGTGATATGATCCAGCATTTCGCGTAGCAGGTCTCCATCCCACCATACGGCCATATTGGTGGGGATAGTGGCGGTGGGGCCTATCAGTTTTCCTTCAAAGTTACAGATCCCTCCTGAGCGGCTCGACCACATCTCCACACCGGGCGAAGTAGGGTCAATATCGGCAGCCATGCAGCGACCTACGTCTGTATTGTCTTTTAACTGGAAGATTACCTCACCGGTGGCAGCATCGCGCAGGGAGGAACCGTCGCGTTTATTTTCGTGGCAGTCCCATACCTGTAGCTTCTTGGAGGAAGGGTCAAAGGCGGTCATATGCATGGCATCGCCGTGTCCCATGCGGGTGTTATACAGTCCGCGTCCGTCATGGTCCACGGCCATAGAACCATAGACGATCTCGTCACAGCCATCACCGTCCACATCTCCTACGCGCAGGTTGTGGTTGCCTTGTCCGGCATAGCGGTTCCATTCAGGAGTGTCGGTATCGAATACCCACTGTTTGGTAAGGGTTTTTCCGTCCCAATTATAGGCGGCCAACACGCTGCGGGTGTAATAACCGCGGCACATGATTACGCTGGGGCGCACTCCGTCCAGATAACCTACGCAGGCTAGGAAGCGGTCGCAGCGGTTACCATATTCATCGCCCCAGGCCTTCATCTCGCCCCGGGGAGGGTCATAAGAAATGGTATGGAGTGCTTCGCCGGTGAGGCCGCTGAAGACAGTGAGGAACTCGGGGCCTTCCAGGATACGGCCGGACTGGTTACGATAATCGGCTGTGGCGTTTCCTATGATAGTTCCTTTCCCATCCACAGTTCCGTCGGCGGTCTTCATTACCACTTCGGCTTTTCCGTCGCCGTCCAGATCGTACACCATGAACTGGGTATAATGTGCTCCGGCGCGGATGTTACGGCCCAGGTCAATGCGCCACAGGTGGCTTCCGTCAATGCGGTAACAGTCTATGAATACATTGCCGCTATAACCTGAGTGCGAATTGTCTTTGGAGTTGGACGGATCCCACTTTAGGATAATCTCCATTTCGCCATCGCCATCTACGTCGCCGATAGAGGCGTCGTTAGGCGAGTAGGTGTATTTGCGGCCGTCCGGGGTAGAGCCTCCCTCTGGGCGTTGCAGGGGGATGTCGATGTAACCGATAGGGGCTTGTGCGGGAAGTTTGTACTGTCCGGTGCCTTTTCCCTGCTCTTTCCCGTTCAATACGGGGCGTACCTCATAGGTCGTTTGGTGGGTGTCTGTCCACTTGTCGGCATAAAAGGTAGCGCCATCCAGGGGCTGTTTCGTAATACGCTTTCCGTTGCGGTACAGTGAAAACTTCATGGCGGGATCGTCATTTGCAAGGGAACGCCACAAAATGGCTACGGAATCGGTAGAGGTACGTATGGCTACAACGCCACGTCCAAGAACCTCACGCTGCATTCGGCTGAGGTCGTAATTCGGCTGTGCGGGGGCGTTGCACACACACAACAAGACCACCAGCAAAAGAAATAAGTTTTTCATCTTTAGGTATCGTTAATCCGGCCAGGGTTGGTCTGACCTGATGCAAAGGTAGAGAAAATCTTTGAGATGTCGCGCTATCTTATTATCTTTGTCGGTACTTAATGGCCCTTATTGCGTACTATGGATACGGATCAGTTCCTGAAAGTAGCTGCCATGAAAAGAATATTACGAGTACTGTTTTGCATTTGGATGAGTTGTATTTGCCTGGTTTTGCAGGCGCAGTCATCTTATGTATTTAGTCTGATTGATGCCACGAAAGGCCTGTCGGACAATCAGGTGCGTTGCATCATCCAACTGCCTGACGGCCGCATGGCCATTACCACGCACGGCAATGTGAACTTCTACGACGGGGTGTCCATCCAGTCGCCCTACCGAACCCAGGAGCACCTGTACCATCTGGAGGGATACGGTCGCTATTACCGTTTGTATCTATCCTCGGACACGTTGCTGTGGATCAAAGACGGAAAACGACTTATGCTGATTGATTTGCGCCAGAATACCTATCTGAAGAATGCGGAGATCGAAGAATTGTTCCACTCGTACGGCCTCCGGGATTCTATCTATGACTTTTATGTAGACAGCCTGCAGAGGATCTATACCCTGACAAACCAGGGCGAATTGTGGATCAAAGAACCCGGAGATCAATCTGCAAAGCTTTTCCTGAAGAAAGCCTCCTACCCTGCGCAGGAGTATGACCCCATATACGACCTGCAAAGCGTGGGTAACTCCCTTTATATCTTCTACCGCAGTGGCCTCATGGTGTGCTATGACTTGCAAAACATGCGTGAGTTGTATCGTAACGATGCCCTCGAAGGAGAGAGGAAGGAAAACTATTCACGGGTTGCGGTAAGCGCAGTGTCTTCATCGGGTATCTATATTATATATAATGGAGCCGACGCACAGGAGTCTCCGCAGAGTATCCTGTGTCGGTATGATTTTGCTTCGCACTGCTGGAGCAAGCTACACAAGGCAATCGATTGGTTTCACTCCGTTACAGTAACCCCCTCGGGCCAGGTGTGGGTGGGAGCTGGGAAGGGTATATGGACCCTGCGGGATGACGAAGAAGAACTAACCTACCTTCCTGCATTGACGCTGGTAGACGGGGTCAGCTACAGAATGCCCCATGCCATGATATACGGCGACAGGCAGGGAGGTATCTGGGTGGCTTCCGATTTTAAAGGAGTATTCTATTACCACCCCGACCGCTTTAAGCTCAAGCAGATCAGTGCTCGCCTATTTCCGGGAGTTGACCCGAATACCATGTCTGTAGATGTAATAGCCGAGAAGGGCGACGGGAAGTTCTACATCCGCAGCTGGGACACTTTCTACGAATACGACTCAGGCACCGACCGTATTACCCTCATCCATCCTACCGCCGAGCAGGCAAAAAGGATAGATCCGGAATCGCCTTTCCAGGCTTGGGGCGGCACAGTACGCTTTACCGACAGCCGTGGCTGGAAATGGTGGGGTGCCTGGTGTGGGCTGAGCATGCAGAATCCCCAGACTGGTGAAGAGCGCATCTTTTATAAAGAGGATGGACTGGGCAACAATGCTATCCGTGCCATTGTGGAAGATCATGATCATACCATCTGGGTGTCTACCTGTAATGGCCTTTCACATATCACCCCCTCTGAGGATGGGGTGCAGTTCAAGATAGTGAGCTACAATTGCCTGGATGGAGCCATTCCGGGTGAGTATGCACGATGGTCGGCCCTGGTGGCCTCGGATGGCAGGCTATTCTTTGGCGGCTTCGGCGGCTTCAATATCGTAGATAAGAAACGGCTTATGGCCTCGCATGCTCCGCTTGCTCCGGTGTTTACCGATTTCTATCTGCAGGGAGTCAGGGTGCACCCCCGGGTGGCGTACAACGGGAATATCATTTTGCCGCAAACCCCTTCGTATACCCACAAGATCGTGCTGAACCACGACCAGAACTTTATAACACTGTGCTTCTCGGCGCTCAATTTTGTGAATCCGCTGGAAAGCCATTACCGTTTCCGCCTGAAAGGAGTGGACACCGAGTGGCAGGAGTACACGGGGGCTGACGGGCTTTTGCGCGCCTCCTATACCAAGCTTTCTCCTGGCGAGTACATTTTTCAGGTATATGCTGCGGGAAACGACAAGGTGTTTGACGGACCTTGTGTAGAACTGGAAGTTAAGGTGAGGGCTCCCTTCTGGGCTACTCCCTTGGCATACATTCTATATGTAGTGTTCACAGCGGGTCTTGTGTTCTGGATACTAAAGCGCTACCAGTACTCTGTAAAGCAGAAACTGGATCGTAAACACAAGGAAGATATGCTATTACTGCGTATCAAACACTTGCTGGAAGAGTGCGATCGCTACGAAGACCAGCTGCAACAAGGCGTAATACAACCTGCCGGGGAACAAGAGAACGACTCTTCCGGAGAAAATGAAGAGAACGGTGAAAGTACCGAAACCCTCTCTGCCGGTGAAAGCCCCGAAAGCAATAAATTCCTGACCGAGGTAATCCGTCTGATTGAGACGAATCTGCAAAATACGGATTACTCTGTGGAGCAGCTCAGTCACGACTTGTACATGGATCGTACGGGCCTGTACCGCAAGCTCACCACACTGATTGATAAATCGCCCAACGTCTTCATCCGCAGCATCCGCCTGCAACGAGCCACACAACTCCTGGCTGAGGCCCAGCTCAGCATCTCCGAAATCGCTTATCGTACCGGCTTCAGTAGTCCGGGTTACTTTACCCGTTGCTTCCAAAAAGAATACGGGATGCGCCCCTCTGATTATGTAGAGCAGAAAAAGCGTAACCTATAGGACCGGATTTCTTTACCGGACCGGGCTTCATAATACGCATTATTGCATCAACCCTCCACGTTCCACAAATCTCTGAAAACACTTGTGGAAAAGGGTTTCAGAGTGGAACCTTTCAAAAATCAGTGGAGGGAAATCGGTAAAGTGGAGGGAGAAATGTGAATTAGTGGAAGGTGGAACGTAGTTGTATTCATAGATTCCCCTTCAAAACGCAAGGCTGTGTTGCTCTGATTTCAAGCCTGTGTTTTAAAAAGACAGGCCTGTCTTACGGAAAACTCAGGCTTATGATTTGAATCTACAATAGCGATAATATCTAAAACAGCTGGTGCGCACAAACGAAGTAACTGATGGGCACCAATTGTTGAACTGGTGCGCACCAGCCATCCGGCTCGTGCGCACCAGTTTTTATAGCGTGTAGCTTAACGGTTCTTCGATGGAATCAGGAAAAATGGAGAGGAAGAATCCTTTTCTGCTATATATAATATAGGTATATTAGCAGGCATTAGCAGATAAAAACAGGTTGAATTATCGCCTAAAGAGGGGGAAAGGCAAATTTTCATCCTTTAAAGAGAATAGTACGACTATTATTTGCAGGTGAAATTCTATTTTTGTAGAGTCAAATTTTGGCTAGAGCAAGAGGAAGTAGGGAAGACGTTTTTTACGGAATTTGGCAACCTTGCAGATTTGATGATAGGAAATAGAATTTAAACAACTTTAAAAAAAAACTTCCATGAAGAAAAATACTTTATTCGCTTTTTTTGCCTTTCTGGCAGCACCCCTTTTCGCACAGGACAATCTGGTGCAGAATGGAGATTTTGAAGATCTCAACTATACTCCCTTTGTATATGAAGATAATGTGAAGCGTTGCCCCGACATGATAGCCGGATGGGACAAAAGAGAGGGCGACTTCAAGGAAAAGGATTTTAATAACCTGGGTCTTGATAAGTACTATGTACGTGGCGAGATCGTGACCGACAGTCTGGCTGATACGGGCGGCAGTCAGTGTATTCGCATCCAGCGTTATGAATGGTCGGGTTCGGAAAAAGGATACCCGCAGGGAGTGGATGGAGGCATCCAGCAAACTATCGAGGTAGCTCCGGATACAGAATATTCGTTCTCTATGTTATACCGTTTGTCCAACCGCATGTCGGGCAGTACCGTAGTACCTGCTTTCTGGGTGATCTATGAAGGCGATGAAACGGCTACCGAAACTCAGAATACCCGTAAAAAGCTGTACAACGAGATGGATAACAAATGGTACAGTACCTCCAAGAAGTTTACCACTCAGGCTACTACCACCCGCGTACGCCTTTATTTAGGTATACAGGGAGGATACGTACAGAGCTGGGGCGCAAATATGGGCATGTTTGCCGATTATGACAATGTATCCCTCATACGCGAAGGTGCCGTATCAGTAACCACACTGGATCAGGATGAGAAGCAGGAACTCTTTGCTTCGGTAAGCGGCAATACGGTAACTCTGGAAGGAGTGGACATAACCGCTTCCATCTCCATACGCAATGTGCCGGGTGCAGAGATTCAGGCATGTATGCCGAATGCCGAAACCATGGTGTTTACCCTTCCTCAGGGCATCTATATAATCCGTAACGGGTCCAATCGGGAGCCGTTGAAGGTAGTAATATAGTAATTATTCCGGAGCTTCGGCTCTCTATGTAAATTGTCTATACCAAGAAAAATGAATAAATACCTGTTAGCTGTTCTCTGTAGTTTCTCTGTCTGTGCAGGGATCCTTGCCAAGGACATCCAAGTGAAGGAAGCCGCAGCATCCAATATCGTATGCGACTCTCCCGTAGATCTGCACCTTACCAGTGCCGCCGCCCCCATCGCACAAGGGATCACCGTGAACCTGGCATCCGAAGAGGCGTGGCTCTTCTTTGATAATATGAAACCCTCGGCCGTACTGAAAAGTTATGCCCAGTCTATCCTCATCAATGGCAGCGTACTAAGCCCCACAGTGAATGCACGCATCACCATGTACAAGCACGGTACGGTAGTAATGCCTCATGGTGCTTCGTTCCAACCTCTGATGGCGTTCTCTGAAAAGGATTTCCAGGGTAACTCGGCCGAGTTTTCCCTCAATAAGTATTATTCCAACGCCCCGAGCGACTCCGTGCCTGCCAATATGCGTGAGGCATTGGCGCTCGATAATCAGATCCGCTCTTTTAAGTTGAAAAGAGGATACATGGCCACCTTTGCCAATTCTGCCAACGGAATGGGGTACAGCCGAGTGTTTATAGCCGACAATGAAGACCTGGATCTTTCCGAACTGCCGGGACTGCTGGATGGAAAGATCTCCTTTGTCCGTGTGTTCAAGTGGGAGTATGCCTCCAAAAAGGGATGGGCCGGATCTGTATGGAAAGAACAGAAAGAAGGATTGAAATACGTAGAGGAACAGTGCGCTATCACCAACAGCACCTGGTATTACAATTGGGGTGCTACGACCGATTGGACCTCGAACCCCAATACCAAAGTAGCCAACTATGACGTAGAGTTCATCCCCGAGAAGTGGGGTGCAGGTGGCTCATGGGGCAGCATATTCGGATCCAGGAACACCTCACACCTGATGGGATACAACGAACCGGACCACACGGAGCAATCCAACGTAAAGGTAGACCGCGCCATTGAAGAGTGGCCCCTGCTGATGCAAACGGGTATGCGCCTAGGCTCGCCCGCTACTACAGATTTCTCCTGGCTTTACAACTTCATGAACGAATGCAGCAAGCGTAACTACCGCGTGGACTACGTAGTGGTACATGCCTATTGGGCCAGCATGAGCCCTCATGAGTGGTACACAGAATTGAAGAAAATACATGACCGTACCGGCCGCCCCCTCTGGATCAAGGAATGGAACAACGGTGCCAACTGGACCAAAGAGAGCTGGCCCAGTGGTACCGATGCCCAGCAGGCCAAACAGCTGAACGACCTGAAAGGCATCCTCCACATGATGGATACCACCAGCTTCATAGAGCGCTACTCCATCTACAACTGGGTAGAAGACAAACGCGCCATGCTGCTCAGCACAGGTGTTCTGACCCCCGCCGGGAAATTCTATGCGGCCAATGAACCGGAGCTTGCCTTTAACCGAGACAAGGAGGTAATCTCCACCTGGGAAGTACGCGAAGCCCCCGAAGCTGCTTATCAAACCTATACCCCTGCAAAGGGATATACCCTTTCCTTCAGCGACTATAACGGAGAGCTTATCAACAGCTTCATCGTAGAGCGTGCCTTTAAGGCGGATGGTACAAGCCCCGAAGCCGCCGACTTTGTCGAGATAGCTACCCTTCCTGCCAGTGCCACGGAATATACCGATACTCCCATAGAAGGAGCCGGTGAGGTGTACTACCGCATTCGTGCCATAGACTACCGGGGAAAAGAAAAGGTGTCTGAGCCTATTTCCTATTCCAGCCTTGACAATTCGGGAAGCGCTTCCGTAATAGGTCTGACTACTCTGAATACACCGTGGAACCTGCTGACCGTATCCAGTGCATACGAACAGGCACCCGTTGTGTTGCTGGGTACTTCTACCTTTATTAATAAGTCGCCCCTGAGCACACGGGTACGTATGGTATCTCCCAAGTCCTTCGAGTATAAATTGGCGGCTTATAACTATCTGCAAAAACCGGTGTACGTACTTCCTGATACGCTGGCCTATTGGGCGCTTCCGGCAGGCACATATAACTGGGGCGGACTTACTGCACAGGCTGCTACCATAAATGGAGTAGCAAAGCCCTGGAAGACGGTGACCTTTTCCACTCCCTTTAATGAAGTGCCCGTGGTATTTGCTACTCAGGTAACAGACAATGAGCCTTTGGCCTCGGCAGTGCGCGTGCGCAACGTCACAAAAACAGGCTTTGAAGTAACCTTACAGTACGAAAAGAATATAACGACCACGGCTGAATATATCACGGAGACTATATCTTACCTTGCCGTGACCCAAGGTAAGGGAACCGTGGGCGGTCATAAGATAGAAGTAGGATGCACCCCTGCCGCCAGTGTAGGCGATGAGCGTACCGGCCTGTACCGCATAGAATACAGCGAGACATATCCCAACTCTTTGTTCTTCGGATGCATGCAGACCGAGAGCGACGGGATAGCCTCCGCCCTCCGCATCTATGAGCGGAGTGATGCGTATGCCGAGATCCTCAAAGACTACGAGCGCTCTGCGGGTACGCAGAGTGTGAAGAAAGAAACCGTAGGCTGGATGGTGCTCAGCAATGGAGACTATTCGACTGTTGAAGAAATGCCCGCTCAAAGCAGCGGTATCGTATACGACTCCTGCACGGAGCTTGTATCCTGGGCTGGCTTCCCCGAGCAGGTACGCATTACCGTATATACTAAAGACGGGATGAAACTGCGGGAGCAACCCTGCGGGATGAGTATCAGTCTGAACGGACTGCCCTCCGGTTACTACCTGATAGGAGTGGAAGGAAAAGAATCGAGACTAATAGAAAAGATGTAAATAACCAGTATTAATTAACTTAGTATTTTATGAGAAAGAAAGCTATTTTTATGCTCCCTCTCTTGGCAGTATCCCTGCTGATGGCTGGATCTGCATGGCCCGTTTCGGCGTATGCAGCCCCGCAAGTTCAGCAGGATGAACAGCCCAGAATAGAGGTGATGGTGAATGGTGCCCTGTTGCAGGAACAGGACCTGCAGGAAGCTTCTTCCAAACCTTCGGAAATGCACATTTACGAAGTGGGAAAATCCATGCAGATGACGATTAACGCCGCTAACATGACTGGCAGTGAGATCACTCTTACTACAACCAGCGGTTTCGACGTGACTCCGAAAGTGATCAATGCATCGCAGGCTCAGAATGTGGATGTGTTGGTAACCCTGACCAGTACGCTGAACCGTACGGAAGGATTCGTGATTTTACGTTGTGGTGACATACGTAAATACGTAAAGGTGGTGGGCTATGGTGAGCTCCCCCTGAAGTCTTTGGCCGAGAATCCCGTGTATGCGGTGGCTGCCGGTGAGGATGCGGATGATGAGAAGAAGTTCTCAGGCTTTGCTCCCAGCGCTAACGGTTATACCGTGGAAATGCGTGTCAAAACCGATAACGTGAACAAGTTCTTCTATCCCTTTGCCGTGACCAAGGAAGGCGCCGGTTTCAAAGGATATGTAAGTGCCGCCGGTACCGGTTTGTACAACTCGTTTGGTGATTATACCAGCGAGAAGAGTATCTCCAATCCTGCTACCAGCGCCACAGGCGGTTCCGGCCAGTTCTACAACAACGACGGTCAGTTCCATACGTATCGTTATGCAGTGACCAGTGACAAACGTGTGTTTGTATACCGTGACGGCCTTGCCATTGATACAGTTCGTGTGGCCGATCTGGCTATGCAGCCCGAGTTTGCCGTGGCTGATGGTAAGTATGTAGCCAATCTGCTGAGGAACCCCGGTTTCGAGGGCGAGTGGAACAGACGCAAGAGCGACAATCTGGTAACCCGCATCGAGGGTTGGAATGTGTATCCTATCGACCAGTACAACTCTACCCAGGAAGTGATTGCCCAGGAGCTTGACAATGCTCAGGACTTCAACAACCACGCCCTGAAGATGAACCGCTACATGTGGAGCGATGGCTGGTCAGCCGGTCAGGTTTCTCAGATTGTAGACGTGAGTGCCAATGAGGTGTATGACTTCAAGTGCCTTGCCAAGGGTGGTATCTGGAAGGACAACGCTCCTAACGGAAGCATCCGCATGTACGATTTGCAGAATGCCGACAACAAGATTACCGTTCCCGTAACCAGCGATGAGTTCCAAGAATATACCGCCAGCCTTACTACGAAGGCCAACACCAAGCAGATCAAGGTAGAGTTCTACATTGAGCGTGCCAAGTGGGGTGCCAGTGTATCTGCTTTTGTGAT
>JAVBMN010000002.1:0-24410 GCA_031552405.1 Bacteroidaceae bacterium
CCTGGATCTTAAGTATGATAAGGTGAAGTATTCAAACGTGACCTCTCAATCAGTGCATAAGAATCCGAAGAATCCGGAAAAACTGATTGTAGTATATACTGCGAATCCTATAGAGTCTTTCTCGCATACCATGCCCTATCCCTGGATTAATGGTGTGGAAGATAAGGTGTTGATTTACAAAGATCTTTAGAGTACCTTCTGATGTGAAAAACTGGTGCGCATGCGCTTGAAAGGGACATAAAAGGAGGGGATGCATCGAAACAAATGCATCCCCTCCTTTTGATTAAATGAATTCAAAAATCTTTATTCGATAGCTACTTTGAGGGTCTGGCTGCCAACTTCTACCAGATAGATTCCGGATGGAAGTTGAGTGTCTTTGGCCACGCGTATTCCGTCAATGGTCGTTATTGTAAATTGATCAGTACCTACTACCTTGATTACGCCGTTTTCTGTATATGCAACAGGGGTATTCAGGTCGGCATCCACCTCTTCTGTGCTTACCAGGGTGTAGTCCAGACAGGTCAGTGTGAAGTTGTCGAAGGCCAGCCAGTTGGCGGTTGTAGAGCGGGTTTTGATGCCGAAGCTCAGCAGATGGTTGGTTACTTCCACATCAGCAAGTGTGAATATTTGGGAGTGGGGTTCATTGGTGCCGATCTGGTTCTCATGTACGCCTTCATTGTCGATCATCGGAGTAGCGATTTCGAGCGAATCGTTATTCATAAAGAGCCACACACCGTTCACGGGCATAGTCAGGACTACGGTTTCTTTCACGGTTATTCCGTCTTCTTCGTAGATATTGAGTGTGCCTTGCTGGCAGGCAGTGGCCATTACAGAGATGCTGTAGCGTCCGTTGGGTACGTACATGGTCTGGGATATAGTCTTGTCGGCCAGTCTTCTACCGCCGCCTACCCAAGTTTCGGCTACATTGCCTACATAGTCACTGTCTTTGTCGGCCAAAGCGATGTTCTTCACAAAGCCTTCGTTTATCCAACCTGTGTCATAGGTAGTTTCTTCGAAGCCGGGATTATTGATCCAAAGTGTCACATCCACTCCCTCAGTGCCTATAGTCTGGCTGAGAGTTACCAGCTTGATCTCGTAATTAAGGGTTTCCTTTACCTGGGCGATCAGGGTCAGATCCTTTTGGAGTAGGTCGAGCTGAGTATTAAGAGTGGCCTCCAGATTAGTGCGGGCGGTTGCATCATAGTGAGCATCGCTAATCACTGTTTCTGTTTTCTCTATCGAAGAGAGGAAGGAAATACAGTCATTGATCTGAGAAGTTAAGAGGGGTAATGTGGCGGAAGTTATTGTATCGGTATCCAGCGTTTCTTCTATATTCAGCACTACGCCGAACATAAAGTTGCGAGCTCTTACCGGATATGCCTCTTCAATGTCTTCGGCAATGGATGCAGCATTGGAAAATGTACCTTTTGTGAAGGCCTTTAATGTTTCAATGGCAGTATTGGCAATGACCATTGCCTGATCCAATGCTTCAAGACCGGCTTGTGCGAGTTCATTGTTTGTAGCATCTACCGCTTCGGCTGCTTCGATTTTGGTGCGAAGCACATCGGCATCACCCTTCAATATGTCCTTGTTTTGGAGCTTTTTTGCTTCGGCAATCTTTGTTTGCATCGCTTCTGTGTACGCCCCTTCTTTCATGCCATGGTAAGTCAGCTTGCAGTCTGTGAAGCAAAACCAGCCGCTTGACTCTTCACCTCCGGTAGAGGCAAATCCTACACGCAGTTTACCGTCGGTACCTACAAGTACACGGCCGGTTGCAAGAGGGCCTTCCCATATCGCGTTTGCCGCAAACGTACCCTTCTCAGGATTGTTGTCGAGCGCAAATGTATAGGTGGCGGTGGGGGAGTCATCGCTTCCTCCTACTGCAGAAATATAAGCATGCTGATCGGTAATTGAGGGACCGTCATTGGTCTGATAGCAAGAGAAAGAGTAGAAACCGGCAGGCATACCTTCCAAGTCTTGGTACACATTCATACTGACAAAGTTTGTGTTGAAGTTGTTCCAGCAATTCTTTCCGTTCACCACCCCCAGGCGGTACTGACTACTTGTGGCAGGATTGTTGGCATGTACCCACCCTTTTGAGGAAGCATCGCCTGAGATGGCAGGATCACCGCCTTCTTTGGTAAAGGCAGGCGACTGCATTACCCAGGTAAAATCCACACCCTCTTCGGTAGCAGGTTGGGTGAGGCGGTATTTCCAGATGGCAGTCTTCAGTGTGGCAATGGCATCGGCTAGTTCTGGCGCATATACCCATCCACCATCCGGCATTGTGGCGTCCGATTGCATAAGGTCTATCGAAATATCTTGTTTTTCAAGTAGTTGTGTCTCACCTGGATAATGCAGGTCCAGATAGGATTCTGCTTCTTCTATAAGGGAGTTGAGCTTCTTCATTTCTTCTGCAGCCAGTTCAGCTTTCTCCAACACATGCGTCATGGAATCGATCACAATCTGTAACTCATCAATGTCCGAGCTGGTACCGTGTTCGTTTTTGTAATTCAGCACGTTTTCAACATCCATATAGGTTCCGCTTGGGATGACGCCTTCGTTAAAGTAGGCATTCAGCTTCTTCTCAAGATCGCTGATCGAGTTATAGTATATCCCGATGCCCGGTTCGCCCAGATAGGTGAGGGTAAAGTTATCCCATACAACCCATTGGTTCTTTATCAGTTGAAGCGTCTTAATACCTATAATAAGGGTTTCGCCTTCATTCACTACAATGTTGTACACCTGGTTGTTCTTGAAATATCCCGCTTTGAAGGCTTCATCTGCAGAAACTACTCCATCCACATATCCGTTCAGCATTTGAGTGCTACCGGTAAATTGCGTGACACTGTAGAGTGAATGCAGCGGGGTTTCTTTGTACTCCGATTCGGTTTGTGCATATACTACGGCATTGATCACCTCGGTACCGGCATTGTACTTTGCACCTCCGTCATTAGCGCCCTCCCGGTAAAGACCGTCTACGGTCAGTTTGTAGGCACCGGCCGGGAGATTGGGAATTTCCTGAGACATATCGAATGTTCTGTTCCATATCTGTGCTAATTGCTGTACCCAGCCAGGAGTGGTTCCTGTTATCTCCCAACCGTCTCCGTTACCTGCGTCAAAATCGGGGTTCTCAATTCTATCGGTAAAACTTGTACCCGGACTGGGACTCTGCGCCATAGCTGCAGGCACAGAAAACAAGCAGGCAACCAATAGGGCTACTGTAAATTGCATAATCTTTTTCATGATCGTTAATTTTTAAAATGAATACTTCTTTATTATTTTATAAGTGACTGATTCTGTTTCTTTGGAAATTTTGAGGAGGTAATTCCCATTGGCGTACCGGCTCATGTCGAATTGCTGAATAGATTGTTCGGAACTTACTTGGCTGGTGTGCAATAGTGTTCCTGATTGGTCGAATAACTCCACGAATACATTGCCGATTGCGTCTCCGAATGAAATGTGGCATACGTCTTCAACGACTGTCGGATACACCTGCACGGAAACTCCTTCAATGGTGTGGATAGAGGTAGCCTGTGCCACGGAGATCACTCCTTCGGTGATTCTTGAAATATCCCATCTGAGTCCTTCTGCGGGAGCAGCCGGCTCTATGGCGTCAAAGTTTCCGGAGACAGTGCCGGTGGCTGTGAAAATGGTAATGCTTCTTCCTTCTTTGTAGCTGTCGCCTAAGTTGCGCATATCCAATGTGCCTTTCAGCGCAAGATTGCCACCAATCGTAAAGTTGTCATTTCTGAGATTAGTTGTTTTTATCACCATTCTGGAGCCGTCTTTCAGGGCGAGGTCGGAACCCATTATCAGTGTTCCGGTTCCTGTCTCGGTTCTGCCGGCCATGATTGTTCCGCCTTCATTTACGGTGATCTTCCCGCTGGTTGTTCCGGTGCCCATTAAAATTCCGGTATTATTCACCGTGACAGTACCACTACCTGTTGCGCTACCGGTGGTGTTGGCCAGGATCAGCTGTCCGCCGTCTATGACAGTACCACCTGTATACAGATTGCTGCCGCTCAGGGTCAAAGATCCTGTGCCCTTTTTGGTCAGTTTTCCGGCACCGCTATCTATCACTCCACTGTAAGTGGTATTTGTTCCTTTGTTTCCAATGGTGTAATAGTGAATACCGTGAAGCCCGCCTGATCCACTAAGTGCTCCCAGTGTGATTGTATTGGCAGAATTAATGCTACCGCCACCATTGGAAGCTACGTACAGATACGTTCCGCTTTCCATGTTTATTTCTGCGTTGCCCATATTCCTTGCGCCAGCGCTATTCAGGCGGATGTCTTTTCCAGTGAATTTAATGGTGCCTGCAAATTCAGACCAGTCTCCATTGAAGTCGCTACGCACGTAGGGCACTTTGATTGTGACGGTTCCGCTTCCAGTTAGTTTACCCGCCATTCCCCAACGGCTTGGAAGCTCCCAGGTGGTGGATGCGCTTTCCGGTACTTCTATATTGTTGGAGAATGTGCCGGTATTGCTGCCTGTATTGATGTCAAACATTCTAAATGTTCCACCTTCCAACACTATGCTTGCATTTCCCATAGAGTAGCGGTTTGCATCTGCAGATCCTAACAACAGCAAGCCTTCTTTTACAGTTACTTTGTTGAGTGTGTTGCTGCCTTGCAGGGTTAATGTACCCTTTCCGGTTACCTCGAGGGTGGCATTAGTGCCTGCAATCTTTCCACTGAGTAGTACACTATTGTTGGTAGTGGGGTTGTTGATGGTCAGATTGCCTTCTACGGTCATATCACGGTCGGTCGACATTTGTCCGGCTGTTTGCAGGCTGGCATTCTTCATGATCCAATTCTTGGCATCAGCGGATGAGGCTCCTATGGAACTTGGAGTACCGCCTGCAAGCAGTGAAGCCACTTCTAATGTACCGCCATCAATCTCTACAGCTCCTGTGAATGAGTTGTTTGCACTCAATAGGGATAGCTTTCCTGTACCGGTTTTCTTTATTCCTCCTGTTCCGCTGATCGCACCATCTCCACTGATAGCATAACTGGTAGCAGTGTTTACAAACTGTAAGCCTGCCACGGGCATGGTTTCATTGATGGTAATTGTCTTTTTTACCGCATCGTCAGTAAACAGTACCATATCACCTGGTACAAAGATATCTTCTTCGTCTCCATTGGCAAAGTTCATGGTTTTGAAATCCCATATTGCACTTTGAGTGCCTTTCCATGTAACAGTACCTGCACTACGTGATTCACTGATCTTGATCTTTAATGTATTGTCTTCCAGCTTTAGTGTATAGGGCATTCCTTCCAAGCCTTTTACGGAGAAGCTTTCTGCCGTAGCATTGGTAGTTCCTGTATAAGTAACCAAGGTGAGTGTACCCGCCGTAATTGGAGTTACAGGATTGATGATAATGCTATGGGTGGTTCCGGTAACTGTGAAATCACCCTGAATATGCAATACGTCATTCTTAGCGGCTTGAGTCTGGTCTATATCGAAAGCCAGGTTGTTGCGTCCGGGCAGACTCAGATTACCCACAATGGTGAGTGCTCCCAACTCGCCTTTCTTTCCCGGTTCTATGCGTCCACCTTCCACATTTAGTCCGGTTTCTACTGTGATACCTCCGTTCAGTATGGCATTACCACCGATGACGCCGCGTGCATCCAGCTGTACTTTGCTTACCAGTGTGCCATTTACAAATAAGCGTCCTTCTGAGATTCGTGTAGTGCCGGTATAGTCATAATTGCCATTAAAGATCACATCTCCTTGCAGCGACTTTACCACATCCATTGTTCCTGTAAATTTACCGGAACCTGTAAACGTGTAATCCGCTCCTTTGGGGTTCATCATCCACAGACAGCTTGGTGCCATGTTACTGGATAGGGTATAGGTGCTGTTTCCTCCACGGATGTCGAACATGATACTTTTCCCGTCTGCGTAGGTACCGCTCAGTTCTGCGTCATTGATCCACCCGCTTCCGGTATAATACAAGTCTGCCTTTTGAACCGGTGCCACAGGTGGAGCGGGCATATCGGTAGCCATGTAGAAGTCTACATCGGCTGTCTGGTAATATCCGCGTGCAGTGGTTTGTCCACGGTATGCGGGGTTTTGCATCAGGGAATACTGTCGGTGAGTCGTTTCATCCCAGGTAGAGATAATTACAAATCCGGTGTTATTGTCTCTGCAATAGATCAGCTCTTCACGCCAGTCACCGAACAAATCTCCCCAGAATGCGGCGCGTCCGGAGTTGGGGGCTCTGAAGTAATAAGTTCCGTGCCCATTGTCTTCATGATACAGTGTCACTTCGCGTCCAAGGGATTTGGATTCCGAATTATACTTATCTATCGTTGGGTTTTTATTGCTTCCGGCGGATGAGATGTGGCGTCGGGATAAATCAGCTCCCCACCACAATGGCTCTGATGGAAAGGTTGATGTGGAATTTGGAATAAGTTTCCCTTTACTGTCGTATATACCGGCCATGGTTGAGAAGAATTGCATTCCCCGTAACTTGGTATCCATGGCTGCACAAAGTCCACGGCCTACGTCGCCTACGCCAGACATATATATACCTTTTATCAACTCTCCTGTCTGAGCATCTACCAATCCCATTCCCAGTGTCTGAGGATTGTTTTGCTGGATGAAGAAATGTTCCAGTCCCGGGCGGTCAGGATCAATATCTGCCAAACAATGGCGGTCTCCGTGAACTACGCCCGGATGGGTGTTTAGCGTGCTGCCATCGTATGCAAGCACATAGCCTCCTTCTACAAACTCGTCACGGCCGTCGCCATTTACATCGCCTACACGTACTTGATGGAATTGGGTTATTTCAACAGGACATACATTGGACCATTGTAATTCCAGTTTACCGTTTATAAATCTCCATGCTGCATGTACGCCGGTGAAACTTCCGTTTGTTTGTCTGTTCTTGAATTGGTATACAAGGGATGGGTGGATACCATCTAAATAGGCGATAATGAAATGACCGGTAATATTTTTCCATTTGTCATTACGCAGAGTCTTTATGTCATCTAATCTGGGTAATGGGATACGGTCTATTTCCACCCCTGTTTCTCCGTTGACTACCGACAGCCATTGCGGGGCGGAACCTACTTTGCCAGTATAATCTGTAACCGTCCCATCGGCGGCAGTGACTACCTTTCCGTCTGCGAATGTAGTGCCCTCGCTGACGGCCATCAATACCTCGGCTTTTCCGTCGCCATCCATGTCATAAGCAGTAACCATGTCTCCGTGCCCTTCGCTGGTCTTTACATTGACTCCCATTTTGATGCGCCACTTGAATGCGCCTTCGCTGGAGTATGCTTCTATCATTGTGGACAATGTATTTGCCACCTCATCGTCACTCTCTTCATCGCTTTCCACGCTGCCGGGATGACGGTCCAGTACGAAGTCATATTTTCCGTCTCCGTCCAGGTCTGCCGGCCAGCAGAATTTCATACCCACCTGAACTACTTTATACTCTTCCGGTAATGGGTAAAAGTCAATGTCTTTTACGATACGACTGACCGGGGTGTATCTGTACACCGTGAAGCTTCCCGGTTCTTCTTTTTCCACTCCGTTCAATATGCTCTTCACAGTGAAAGTGTAGGCACTGCTTGTGGTGGCCAGGCTTGCGGTGTAATTTGTACTCTTAGTGATGGGGGTACTGTTCAGCTTAGTCAGTGCGCCCTGCTCGGAGGTCTTGTAATACACGTTGTACGCAATGTCATCCGGATCGGTTGCCAGATGGCGCCAGGATATGTATATCTGGCTCGAAGACTTGGGCATAGCTACTATACCACGATCCATTTTCTCCATTTGTCGTTGCCCTTTAACCGGACATATCCATGCCATGATACACAAGAAGCACAGAATAAATCGTAACTGTTTCATCATCGTAATTAGGTTATTCATATTTACTTGTAAAATTCTTATTGAGCTTATTCTTTCAAGGCTTTGTCCCTTCCTACGTCTATTCCTTTCCAGGCTTTAAGAGTGGTCCATTCCATATATGGATCATGCCAGAAAGGGTGTGAAGCGGGGAGGCCTAAAGGCAACATGGCGGCTGTACATAGATACAGGCTTCCGGTATTGATATACCCTTCCGACATGTGTATCTGGCTTCCAGTGAAGCCTATTCTCAGCCAGCCATTTTTATCAAAATTGCCAGATGGCTCGATCTGCCTTTTAAGTACGGCAGTCAGGGCGCACCGCACTTGTGCGGCGGGCAACTCCTCTGGAAGGTTCTGTTGCAGAGATGCTTGCGCCAGGGCATGGAACACGCCGAACCGGTATACTATGGAGCGACCTACCACGGGATATGTACCTTCCGGTGAGATGAAGCGTTCCTGCTGTACGGCAAAGCGCTCCATTCTTTTGAGTTGAGCATCCAGATACTGCGCTCCGTCCAGGTTGTGCTTCTTCAACAGTATGAGCACATCGGTCAGCATAGGGTGGATCACCAGGCTGTTGTAATAGTCCATGTGGAAATTTGCCCCGTCTCCGTACCACGCATCCCCTTTGTACCAGTCTTTGCAGAAGCGGGTTACCCCGTTGTGTAGCCTTTCTGAGTCATACTCTCCCGTAAACTCCAGTAAAGCAGCCTCAACGATGGAGGCAAAAAGCAACCAGTTGCTTTCATACGGCCGGATGGAACGGCTTCGCTTGAACTCCGTGATGACCCGTTGCTTGGTGACAGCATCGAGGTTACCCCATAGTTGTGTCGGTGCACGTAAAAGTCCCTGGGCAAGAAATGCGGCATCAACCAGAGGTTGCGGATGACGATTGTCGAACACCAGATAGTCAGGGGAGGCAGGGTTCACTGCATTCTTTATTCCTTCTACTGTCTTATTAATATACATTACTCTTAGCTTCCCTTCTTCCGTATTATCAGTACCTAGTTCTAGCCAGGGTGCTATTCCGCATATTGTCCTTCCTACGGCCTCCAGATATGACACATCCTTTCTGAGCGGATCCTCTGAAAGGGATTCAAAGGGCATATTCTTTTTCAGTGTATTGCGGCTCAGGTTGCTTAGTACCGGGTCTGCTATTTTGACTAATGTCTTGACCCAATATGCCCTGTCTTCACTCCCGTTGGTTTGGGAATCAGCCAGTGCCGGGATACCCAAAACGAGGAGCGTCAATAGTAATACTCTATTTCTCATTGTACATCTTTTTTAGGCGCATTAAGGCTTCTACATAGTAATAGTCAGCATAGCTTAGCGGTACATTTACCTCTGAATTCTTGTTGTGGTTTCCTACACTGTGTGTGAGTATGAAACCACCATTTGTTCCTGTTTCTGCCAGATAGGCTGGGGAGGTCAGTGATCTGATCTGTTCTTCTGCCAGTTTCAGCCACTTCGGGGAGTCTGTACTTTTATCCAACTGGCTGAGTTCTACTAATGCGGAGGCCATAATTGCTGCGGCAGAAGCATCCCGTGGGGCATTGGGTATTTCCGGTGAGTTGAAATCCCAATACGGTACCTTGTCTTCGGGTAGATTGGGGTGGTTTATGATGAAAGATGCAATGTGGCGCGCATGTTCCAAATACTCCGGATTGCCTGTCTCGCGATACATCATGGTATACCCGTACACTCCCCAGGCTTGCCCCCTGGCCCAGGCTGATTCATCTGCATAGCCCTGGTGGGTGTTCTTTGCATGGGGTTTAGCGGTGAGGGTGTCATACGAAACCACATGGTAGCTACTGTAATCGGGGCGGAAGTGATTGGCCATCGTGGTCTTTGCGTGCGAATCGGCAATCTCCCTGTATCTGCTTTCTCCGGTCTTTTGAGCTACCGAGGTAAGGAACTCCAGGTTCATCATATTGTCGATAATAACCGGGTATTGCCATTTCTCGCTGGTACCCCATGACTGGATGACTCCTACAGCCGGGTTATAGCGTGTGGATAAAGACCGGGCACCAATCTTCATTACGTCGAGGTAAGCTGGATTTCCGGTGATCCTGTAGCCGTTGCCGAAGCTGCAATTCAGCATAAACCCTACATCGTGGTTGTTGGTGATGTGTTTCGCCTCTTCTACACGGGTGGTATAAGTTTCGGCATACTTCTTCATTTGTGCGGTGGGCTTGTTCTCATACAGATACCACAATACACCGGGAAAGAAACCTGAGATCCAGGATTTGTAGGAAGAGGTTTTCAACTCATCGTTTTCGTAAGTACGTGGAAGTTCACCCTCTTTCTTGAGGGCTTCGCGGGCTAAGAACAGGGCTTGTGATTCAGCGATGTTGAGGCCTTTTTCAATTACGCCGTTCATACTTGTATTTTCTCCCCATTTGTCATTCAGGCGTTTGGCTTCTTCTGCGGTAATACTCATGATGCAGCCGTGCCGTGGATGGAAGTCTTTTGTAAAAGACTCCGGTTTGTTTGTAAAATGATGCAGGTCGGTGGAACGCTGGAATTCATAACGTTTGCTTGAATACAGGTCATACATCAGGATATAGGTGTCTGAGTCATTCAGCTTGAAGACACTTGATCCTTCCACATTGGTTTGCGAATTGTGGTATGCATCCAGGTATTCAAAATGTTCTTTCCACGGGCCTTGCAGGGTTTTTGCAGTGGCTTGCTTGATGCCGCTTTGGGCCTTCTTTCCGTTCCTGTCTTTCGAATTTCCTTTGAAGAATAGGTGGTACATGTCGTCTTTGTAGATAATGTCAGCGTCTATTCCTCCGTCTTTGGGGGTGAACATGAGTACGGGCTCATTTTCCAGGGCAGTAAAGTCTTTATTGGCGTATGCGCCGTAGAAACCCAGCGTTTCGTCGTCTCTGTATTTAATGGTGAAGTAGACTAAATATTTGTCCGCCTTGGGGTCATAGATTGTTTGTGGTGCCCATACATACTGCACATTCTTGAACTTGGCAGGATATTGTTTCTCCAGATTGATGATGCGGTGCTCCCAGTTTATCAGGTCGGTGGATTTTAGCATTGTGATTCCGGGGTTGTCCTTCCATCCGTTTGTGGCTGTAGACATATCGGTGACCACCATATAGAATGTGTTTCCGTCCTCAGACCGTAGTATGTGCGGATCTCTGATACCTCCTGACAGGGTTATATCGTCAGAGTTCAGGATAGGCTGGTTGTGGTTCAGTGCCTTCCAGCGTACCGCATCGGGGCTGGTGGCGAAGCGGATTTGTTCCTGGTTCTTTCTGGTTCCTTCAGCACCTTCAAAGTACACAAACAGGTAGGCGGAGTATTGCGGTTCCGTCTGGTTGTTTGAAACGGATTTACGGCTCGAACTGCAACTGCATGCTAATAGCAGGGTAGCTACCACAAGGAATATACTATACGTTGTTTTCATTTTCTTGGTTTCTATATACATTATGATTGGATAATACTTTACTTTATAAGGTCGGAGCCAAGGTAGTATCCCAGATGGTTGGGTGAGTTATAACCCACATTCTGGTGTATGGCAGACCGGTAATATACATCGTCGCTCATCAGATACGGAAACTTGTATTCCGTGGGATGCCAGGTGGAGAAGATCATCAGTTCGGTGCTTCCGGGCAAGGGGCGTTTGTTGAACTCAATACCGCTTGGGTGCCTGCGGGCTATTATGACCTCCTCGCGCCAGTCGCCCAGTATGTCGCCCATAAACGCTACGTTGTTTTTTGAACCGTTTGCACAGGCCACGTCAAAGGGGATCATGGAAAATACCTGGTTGTTGCCTCCGTCGCGGTTGTACTGGTTGATGGTACGGTTGTCAAAGAGCTGCCTGTTGAGCGAGCCTGTCCACCAGATGGGGAAGTTGACCATGGAGGCTTTCTCCCCTCCTGTAGGATTACCGTGGATGTCATAGATTACCCTGTCATACACCCAGGCTTCACACCCGGGCGATTCGGGATCTATGTCGGCTATCAGTGCTCTTCCTTCGTCACCGGGCTCGTCGGCAAGCAATGCCCAGATTTGTTCTCCGGTACGTGCATCCCTGAGGGAGGACCTGGTGATGCCGCTCTCAAAACATTGGTACACCTGAAGTCCCGGCCGGTCCGGATTGAACTTTCCCAGGTGGAGCATATCCCCGTGCCCCAGCTTGGTAGAGTACAGGCCTGTTCCGTCATGGTCGATGGCACAGGCACCGTATGTGATTTCGTCGAAACCATCTTCATCTACATCGGCCACTGCAAGCTGGTGGTTGCCCTGTCCTGCATAGTCTTTGTAGTATTTGTTGTTGGCATCGGTATCGAATCTCCACAGTTTGGTCATCTCTTTTCCTGTACCGTTATAGTCCCAGGCTTCAAGTACCACTTTGCCATACGTACCGCGGCAGGCTACTATTTGCCATTTATTGCCGGCTTTGAGCTTGGCACCAGCAAGACGGAGGCTGTTGGCGCGTTTGAAGTAATTGTCTCCCCATTCTTCGCTGGTTCCTATGGATATGTAGGGAGCCCTTGCAAGCTCGGCGCCTGTCATACCGTCAATGATGGAGAGGAACTCCGGAGCCAGCCTGTTGTAATAGCCTTTTCGGGCATAGTGCACCCTACCGTCTCCATTGGTATCGCCCAGATAGCTTCCGTCGCCAAAGAATGTGCCTTCGGAGGTGCGGATGGCTATTTCGTCTTTCCCATCGCCGTTAAAGTCGGCTGCAATGAATACGCAGGCGTTATTATTAGGGATGTTAGGGCCGAATACGACTCTCCAGAGGAATGTGCCGTCCAGCTTGTAGGCTTCGAGTATAGCAGGGCTTTCGGGAACGGTATCGGTATTGTACTCCCAGGCATGACGTACTACGAGGAGCTCATAATTCCCGTCTCCGTCCAGGTCGGCTACACCGCCGTCATTAATAATATATTCCGCAGCATCATTGATGCGGGAGTCGGAGGTGGTTTCCTGAAGGAAGATGGAGGTGTAGGGCTTTTTATACTTTACCTGGTCTGCTGACATGGTATAGGTGTCCAGTGCCGCATCGCTGCCGTGGTAGCATAACTTATAGGTATTATCTGTCTCCTTATTAATATAGGTATCGGGAACTTGAAAGTTGGTTGAGTGTATGATGGGTTGTGCGTTCATCTTCTTCCAACCGGAGGAGCTTTTATGATAAACATCAAAGGCGGTTTCTTTTGTATCGCCGGGCAACATTCTCCAGCTTAACAACAGTTTTGAGTAGTTACCTTTTAATGCCTCGATGTTGGTTAACTGCCCCAGACTTTCATCGGCAATAGAGCCCCACAGGTGGCGCGTGGCAGGTACGGTATTCGGGCCTTTTCCGGAGTTACTTGCTGCAAGCCCTGTCAGGAAGAGGGATAATGCGCAGTAGACAAGGGGTCTTAATAACTTTTTCATTTCTTATTTTATATGTTTTTAATGGTCCATAGATGGGTGTGCATACAACCGTTTGGGTTGGGAACTTATGCTGGGACAAAGTAAGCGGATTGGCTTTTGCGACTGTGGTTCTTATGTTGCAAGCCATACAACAATCGTTGCAAAGTGTGGTGAAAGCAGGTGTTTATTGTGTTTTTTCAGTTGCGAGGAGGATGCTATTACATCCATAAGGCACCCTATTCATTTCCGCCCTTCGTCGGATTACTGTCCGCCCTTGGCCGGAAACGCGTCTGCCCTAGGGCGGAAATGAATGGGATGCCCTGTTCTTACTAATTACAGTCTGTAAGAAGTTGTTTACTTGTTGGTTAACTTATATAGCCCGGAAGCGTGCGGTTTTAATGTATAAGAGAAATCATTGGATATTTCGCCCAGTCTTTCTCCGGTCCACATATTCACTATATCTACATCTCCGTTCAGACCTAAATCTTTCAGGTTCACGGAAACGGGTATTGCGTCATGGTCGGATATATTGAAGAGTGCCAGGTATACTTCATTTGTCTGCGGATGACGTGAAGTGATGGCCACTTTTGTTTCATCCTGGAACAAAAGGGATACATCGGTAGACTCGCGGTGCATTCTCAATACTTCCTTGTTTGTCAGCAATGACAGGGTGAAGTCGTCGTTACTTGGTAAATCACCGCCAAACATCAATGGGGAGCGGAAAATGGTAAACAGAGTCATCAACGTATATTGTTCATCTTTAGTGAGGTTCGTCATGCGATCCTTACCTCTTTCACCACGCACGGAAATACGTCCTAAGGGGATCATGTCACAATCAGGCCAGGTGCCGGGTGCGATATAGGGGTACCATTTTTGAGCTACCTTGAGCAAATGTGTAATGTCTCTCCACTTGTCCCACACATCATCCACCATGCGCCACATGTTGGCATGCTCTTTTACATGACTTACTTCTTCGATTGGGGTTTCTCCCGGGGAAAGGCTTAGTACAATAGGCCGCCCGCATTGGTCAATGGCTTTGCGGATCAGTTCTATTTCTGCTTTATGGTAGGGACGGCTGACGTCGTCTATCTTGACAAAATCCACCCCCCATTCCGCATACAGATCAAAGATGGAGTTATAATACTCCTGCGCCCCCGGCTTGTCTGCAAGGATTGTATAATTATCACGCAGCCATCTGCATTGTAGCTCGGTAGTATATATCTGACTGGCAGTTACGCCGCCTGCATCTTTAATTGGTAAATTCTTCTCCACAGCTTCTTTTGGAATCCCCCGCATAATATGGATACCGAATTTCAGACCTTTGCGGTGCACATAATCTGCCAGTTCTTTGAATCCTTTTCCGCCGGCGGCTGAGGGGAACCGATTGACTGCCGGTTGGTAACGGCCGTATTGATCCAGTACATACCGGGGATCAGTCTGGTTATATCCTCCTGCTTTGTCATTTTCCACAAACCAGCGGATGTCTACTACCACATATTCCCATCCGTATTTCTTGAGCTTTTGAGCCATATAATCCGCATTGGCCTTTACTTCATCTTCTTTTACGGTGGGGCCGTAACAATCCCAGCTGTTCCAGCCCATAGGAGGGGTTTGAGCCCATTTTTTGAACTCTCCTTTTGCAAACGTATTTCTGATCTCCTTGCCGGTATTGGCGGAGGCTGACAGGGCAGGAATGCCTTCTGTGGTCATGATGACACGTTTCATAGTCCCGTCCGCATTATAGTCCAAACGATCTATACAAACCGACCGCGAACTGCCTGAACCACCGGTCTGATGGATCCCATTGTGATATATAAAGTACCAGTTCCCTTTAAACTCCACAATGGATTGATGATTGCTGTCCGAGTTTCCTGCTACTTCATTAAGAATACCTTTATAGGTATACGGACCTTCAATGTGGTCAGCCATAGCATAGGCTATTCTTTCCGGAAAACCATCCGCATATGATAGATAATATTTCCCGTTATAGGTGTGTATCCAGGGAGCCTCTGTGAAGTTCAGTCCTTCGAAATCAATCTTGTTAACCGCTCCGTCAATCTCAATCATGTTTCCTTTCAGTTTTGCATAATAGCACACCCCGTTTCCCCAGAAGAGCCATGCTTGTCCGTCGTTGTCAATCAGTACAGAGGGGTCAATACACGTCCATTTATGAGTAGAGGCAAAACAATCCGCATTTGTGAGCAACGGTTTTCCTATTGCATCTTTATAAGGACCTTCAGGACGGTCAGCTACGGCTACACCAATCCCGGATCCGTCCGTACTGATATACCAGTAATATTTCCCGTTTCGTGCTATAGCCTGTGCCGCATAGGCTCTTCCTGTTTTATCCCAGGTGAAATCCGAAACCTTCAGTGGGGTGGGGTATTCCGTCCAGTTTACCAAATCGGTGGTGGAGAACACACACCAGTCTTTCATAGTAAGGCCTTTGTTTCTTCTCCCTTCGTCATGTCCGGTAAAAAGCCAAAGCGTATCACCGACAACTAGCGCAGCCGGGTCAGCTGTAAATTTATGGGTAATGACAGGGTTCCCGTTGGATCGAAAGTTGTAAGTGTCTTTCGTCTGAGCAAATACACAGTTACCCGCAAGTAGTAACAAAACAACTGATAACAGAATCTTCTTTGCGATGAATAGAGGGCTCATTTCTTTTGATAATTAAATTGATACACTTTCTATGACCGATACTTTACATCCGTATGAAGTATCTGCCTTTTCTGGTACAAAAGTAGGGATTAAGCTCTTTGGCAACTTGTACATTGGTTGCAACTTGATGAACAAATGTTGCAATCTGGTTTGGAAACCGCTTCTAATGTAGCTCGTTACTTCCTCTGGTTGTACTGGGTAGGCAGTACGCCAAACATTTTCTTGAATGATTTGGTAAAGTAGCTGGGGGTATTGAAGCCTACGGTGTAGGCCACTTCCACTACGCTGAGTTCGCCGTCTTTCAACAATTCGGCGGCTTTCTTGAGGCGTATGTTTTTGATAAAGTCGGTAGGGGTTAGTCCGGTTATGGAATGGATCTTCCGGTACAGGTTGGAGCGGCTCATACACATATCACTACTCAGGTCTTCAATGGAATATTCGGAATTGTTCAGGTTGGTCTCAATCAGTTCCAGAGTCTTCTGAATGAGCTTTTCATCCAATGAAGAGATCGTGAGTTCTTTTGGATTTATTTCTGTCTCTTTCTCGAAGGTCTGCTGACGTTGTACCTTCTGGGCTATCAGATTTTCTACTCTTGAGAGTAGGATTTCCCAGTGAAATGGCTTTGAAATAAAGGCATCGGCTCCTTCCTTGTATCCTCTTTTTTCATTCTCAATGTTATTGTTTGCCGTCAGGAGAATGACAGGGATATGAGAGGTGTGGATGTTGTTCTTAATCCGGTGACACAGTTCTATGCCGTCAATGCCTGGCATCATCAGGTCGGTAATGATGATGTCAGGTTCCTTTTCGGAGGCTTCCCTTTCACCTTCCAGTCCGTCTGCGGCTTCATATACCGTATAGAATAGGCTTAATTCGCTCTTCAGGTAGGTGCGGAACTCGGTATTGTCCTCTACTATTAATAGCTTCTTGCTTAAGTCGGCCTTCGGTTGAAGGGTTGGGAGCTCTTCTTGTGCTTCTTCTGTCTCTGATATGGGAAGGTTCTCAATCGGGTTCAGGTCTGCCGGAATGTGAATAGAGAATACGGAGCCTTTGCCCGGTTCGCTTTGTACCGTTACATTTCCGCTGTGCATGTGGACATACTCTTTTACCAGATGCAGCCCGATACCACTGCCTACTGTGTGTTCCTGCCCGTTCCCGCTTACCTGATAGAAGCGCTCAAAGATGGTTGAAAGTGCATCGGCGGGTATTCCTTTGCCTGTATCCTTTACTGAGATCACAATATACCTTACCCCTTCCTTGCTTTCTTCACGTATGGAGATTGAGATGCTGCCTCCTTCTCCGGTAAATTTGAATGCGTTGGAGAGTAGGTTGTTGATTACTTTCCGCAATTTGTTGGCATCAAAGAACATGTAAAGCGAAGGTACTTCTGTATGGTAACTGAAGTCAATGTTCTTTTCTTCAGATACCTGCTGAAAGTTCTCGTATACGGAAGACACAAACTCATTGATGTTTCCCTTTGTGAGGGAGAGGGTTTCTCCTCCCATCTCTACCTTTCTGAAATCAAGCAATTGGTTGACAAGGCTCAGCAGGTTCAGTGCATTCCTGTGTATTGATTCCAGCTGTTGCCTGATTTTGTTGTCGGAGACTTTCCTGACCATCGCCTCCAAAGGCGTGATAATCAAAGTCAAGGGAGTGCGAAGCTCATGGCTTACATTGGTGAAGAACCGGTATTTCATTTGAGAGATCTGTTCCTCCATCTCTTTTTGTTGCCTGTTCTTCTGTGAACGGATATATCTTTGAATGACAAACCCGGCAATGGCTAAAAGAACAAGTGCATAGAGGCTGTAGGCCCACCAGGTTTCATACCAGGCCGGAAGGCATTGCACCAGAATGGTGGTGGTATTCTTGCTCCATAACCCGTTCCGGTCTGTGGCACGCACTTCTATTTCGTACTTTCCTTTGGAGAGTCCTGCAAGGTAGATATTATTCTGCCCCATAGGCAGGTAGTTCCAGATTTGGTCTTTCTTCTGACGGAATGCGTAGCGGATCTTATTGGCATTCAACGGGTCAAAGGTCGAGAAGAAAAGCTCCACGTTCCGTTCTTGCGGATCTAATATAATTGTGTGGTTGTCCCCATCCAGCAGTTGCTGGATGTTATTGATCCTTACAGATGTCAGACTGATCCGTGTGTCTTTGGCCGCTTTCCCAAACTGGTTGATGGATGGAAATACCAGTACACCTCCTGTACCTCCGGCATGGATTTCTCCTTTCGTTCCTTTGTACAGACAAAGAAAGTTATCCAAAGAAACCGAAGGGTCGGAGCAGCGGATTTGATTGATAATCTCTTTCTCCGGATTGTATACCGTGATTTTTTGATTAGTCACGATCCATATATTCCCAAAATTGTCGACAGACAGATCAAGTATCGCATCGCCTATGAGGCCGCACTTCTCCGTGCGGGATGTAAAACTGCGGGCAATGGGGTCATAGCAATAAAGATTACCCTGCTGCGTACCCACCCAAACCTTATGGTCCGGGGAAATTGCCAATACGGAGTAGTTCTCCTTTGAGATGTGTTGGAAGCTCTTTTTGCCGTTGGTTATTTCCCAGAAACCTTCTGACTCTGTGGCAATGTACACTTTTCCGTTCTTTAGTGAGGTGATTTTATTGATGATACCTGTCTTTTCATTGATTCTATCCAACTTTTTCAGTCTCAGGTTGTATTTGAACAGATTGTAGGTAGTACCAATCCACAGGTTACCTTGTGTATCGTCATGAAGTGTGCGGATTCGTTCGGAATCTGTTACAGGAATGGTACATATTGAAGATTCTGAGAGATGTGTTCCTTTGTATTGTATCAACACTACTTCTGCTTCGGATAGGGCTACATACACACCCTCCTGGTCAAATGCTTTCTCAAAGAAGAATGAGATGCTGCGGTTGCGGCTGTCATAGATGAGCAGGTTCTTGTGTGGAGCATCACAAACATACAAGCCCGTTCGTTTTTGCCTTACCCAATAGTAATTCTTTTCATGATATAATCCCATGGGAGTTGCCTCAATGCCCAGCTTCTCTTTTATTAGATTCATAGGGTCACTCGTCATCTGACTGGGCAGATAAGACATTACAAACGAATGGGAATCAGGGAAGTTACCTGTGAGCCAAATATTTCCTGCACGGTCACACAGTATACCGCTCAGCAGTCTTTTCTCTCCAGACAAGAAAGCGGAAGTATTTACTTCACGCAAGGTGCTGTGTTCTGTAATCTCATATGCGTATAAATTATCAGTGGTGGAAATCCAAAGATGATGGTTTACGCTGTCCTGTGCGATGTGGTGAATCCTGTTTTTATCCGGAACAATAGATGTGTGGGGAGCTGATTGCCGCATGAACATACGGTTCGGGTCTTTTTCTTCTGGATTAAAGCGTACAATACCCTCTCCCCAGGTACCTACCCAGTAATAGGCGTGGGTAGCATCTTTCACCATGCAGGTGGCAGGGTTGGTATAGGGCCAGGGATATGGAATGAAATGGTCCTTACTGGGGTCGTAGCGGAATATGCCGCCCTTCATTTGTACTACCCATATCGTACCTTTATGATCTTCGTAAATACAA
Organism: Bacteroidaceae bacterium; assembly: GCA_031552405.1. Classification (GTDB taxonomy): domain Bacteria; phylum Bacteroidota; class Bacteroidia; order Bacteroidales; family Bacteroidaceae; genus UBA1794. Next base: position 19,476 of record JAVBMN010000002.1, read on the forward strand.
TTTGGTTCCTTAATGGTATTTTCCCACTGTAGCTCATATTTTCCCAGCCTTTCCTTTGATGCGTTGTAACGGAACAATGTCTTTCCGGATAAAACCCAGATGGAACCGTCAGAGGTGGTATTCACCATTTTTATGGCCCATCCCTTTATCTCTTCGTCAGAAAGGGGGCTAATCTGATAGGTTTTCTTGTCTAGGATGTACATTCCCCGTTTGGTCCCGAACCATATATTTCTTTTGTTATCTTCGGCAATCCCCGTTATACTATTGCTCTCCAATAATTCAGGAGTATTAAAGTCGGAGCGGAAGACTTTTACCCGGTATCCGTCATTTCTGCACAGCCCTCCCTCTGTCCCGTACCACATGTAGCCTTCCGAATCTTGGAATATACACAGTACCTCTTTGGTGGGAAGCTGGTTTATGCCGGGAAGTTCAGTCGTGATAATGCTTTGTGCCTTGCCTGACAAAGTACAAAACAGAAAGAAAAGCAATAGCCCTCCTTTTAAAATGGGATGAAAGGTGCGGGCAGTCATAGGTATAGCATCAAAAAGGCAATGTTAGTAATTAGGTTTCTCTCTCTTTATCAGGAGTCTGTAATAATTCGCAAAAATAGTCAATCTCCTCCAAAGAACAAGCTGATTGCAACATTTATTCTATAAGCTGCAACGTGAGAACTATATCCGGCGGGGCTAGCCCTGTACCTTTGCAGCGTGAAAGTTTGTGTATCACATCACATGTGTATCACTATTGTTAATTATAGAAATAAAGTAAACCATGAGAAAGAATATTTTCTGCCTGTTATTATTCTCTGCTTTGATGGCTTGTCAGGTACAATCTGTAAAGGCTCAGTCAGTCCGGGCGGAACAAAGAGCCGAAGAACTGGTGAAGCAGCTGACCTTAGAAGAAAAGGTACTCCTTATGATGGATAGCTCCCAACCGGTGGAGAGATTGGGAATTAAACCTTATAATTGGTGGAACGAGGCACTTCATGGGGTTGCCTTTGCCGGATTGGCTACTGTCTTTCCGCAACCGGTTGGCATGGCGGCTTCGTTTGATCCTGATGCGGTGTATCAGGTGTTTGATGCAGTCTCTGATGAGGCCCGTGCCAAGAATTTCTATGCCGTGTCCAAAGGAAGCTATGACCGTTACCAAGGCTTGAATATGTGGACACCTACTGTGAATATTTTGCGCGATCCACGTTGGGGGCGGGGGATTGAGACCTACGGAGAAGACCCCTATCTGACAAGTATTATGGGAGTGCAGGTGGTGAAGGGTTTGCAAGGGCCGGAGAACAGTCTGTACAATAAACTCCATGCCTGCGCCAAACATTTTGCAGTACATTCCGGACCGGAGTGGAGCCGTCATACCTTTAATATAGAGAATCTGGGTTTACGTGATTTGTACGAAACCTATTTGCCCCCTTTTGAGGCGTTGGTAAAGGACGGGAAGGTAAAAGAAGTAATGTGTGCCTACAATGGCTTTGAGGGAGAACCCTGTTGTAGCAATAAAAAACTGCTGACACACATACTGCGCGAAGAGTGGGGATTTGACGGTATCATTGTTTCGGATTGCGGGGCTATTGCCGATCTGCATAAAGAAACAGCGCACAACCGCTATCCTGATGCCGCTTCCGCTTCAGCCCATGCGGTACGGAGTGGTACGGACTTGGAATGCGGTAACCGCTATGGCTCTTTGACAGAAGCGGCGGAGAAAGGCCTGATTTCCGAAAAAGAGATTGATGCCTCCGTAAAGCGATTACTGAAAGCCCGTATTGAATTGGGAGATCTGGATGACCCGGAGAAAGTGTCATGGACCAAGATCCCTTATTCCGTAGTAGCCTCTGCAAAGCATGATTCCATCGCACTGGAGATGGCCCGTAAATCCATGACATTGCTGCACAATAAAGAAAACTTTCTTCCTCTGAAACGTGGCGGTCTTACCATAGCCGTAGTAGGGCCTAATGCAAATGATTCACTGATGATGTGGGGCAACTACAATGGAACCCCTCCGCATACGGTTACGGTTCTGGACGGCATACGCTCTATGCTGAGTCCCGGTGACAAACTTATTTATGAGCAAGGATGTGCAGCGGTAGAAACCACGTTGATGCGAAGTGTATTTGACCAGTGTATGTCAAAGGAAGGTCCCGGCTTTACGGCCCGTTATTGGAATTCTATCAAGCAGGTAGGGGAACCTGTGGCAGCCAACCGGGTTGCTACTCCATTTAAATTCTGTACATTGGGTGCTATCGTATTTGCTCCCAATGTAAATCTTACGGATTTCTCAGCCACCTACCAAAGTGTGTTCAAGCCCCGGCAGTCGGGCGAGGTCTTCTTCGAGTTTTACAGTTGCGGAAACGGCAGGCTATTGGTAGACGGCAAGGAGGTCACCGCGTTTATCAACCTGAGAAGCCGGAAGCGCTCGTATGCAATGGAGGTGAAGGCAGGTACATCCTATGACATTCAGTTTGAGTATGAATATTCGATAGGAGATGCCGAACTCAATTTTGACATTGTTGTAAAAGAGGAAGTGAACATCCCACAATCTGTAGCCCGGGTAAAGGACGCCGATGTGGTGGTGTTTGCAGGAGGTATTTCCACCCGGCTTGAGGGCGAGGAGATGAGTGTAAGCCTTGCCGGCTTCCAAAAAGGCGATCGTACCGATATTGAACTTCCCCAGATACAACGTACCTTCCTCAATGCATTGCATGAGGCTGGTAAGAAGATTGTGTTGGTTAATTGTTCTGGCTCATCCATGGCCTTACTGCCGGAACTGGAAAACTGTGAGGCCATTCTGCAGGCATGGTATCCTGGTCAGGCGGGAGGGAAGGCAGTGGCAGAAGTGCTGTTTGGTGCATACAATCCTGCCGGGCGCCTGCCCATGACCTTCTACCGCAGTGTAGAGCAACTTCCCGACTTTGAAGATTATAATATGGCCGGGCGTACCTACCGCTATATGAGAGAGGAACCCCTCTTTCCGTTTGGCTTCGGCTTGAGTTATACCACCTTTACATACGGGAAAGCGAAATTGAGCGCGCCCAAAGTAAAGGCCGGGGATAAGGTAAGTATTACCGTACCCGTGACCAATACAGGAAAGATGGACGGAGAAGAAGTGGTACAAGTATACCTCAAAAAGAAAGGTGATGTCAATGGCCCCCACAAAACATTACGGGCTTTCAAACGTGTATGCATTCCCACCGGGAAAACAATAAATGTGGAATTGGAACTGGCAGCAAAGCAGTTTGAATGGTGGGATGAACAGACCCATACCATGCGGACGTACGCCGGAGACTTTGACATCTTGATTGGAAGCAGCTCAAAGGAGCAAGACCTGCAAATGTGTAGTGTATTGCTTCAGTAAGCCCATTGCTATGTAACCCCATTACACCTTGTTTTAATGATTCGTGATAATTAGTAGATAGATAAGTTAGTTAATAGAAGTAAATGTAAGTTCATGAAAAACTGTTTTTTCGGTACTCCGGGAAGCGATAAAAGAGGCCAGTCTGAGACAGATAGGCCTCTTTTGTATAAGCAAAAAAACGTTTTTCATCTTGGGTGAGTACCCGCGATTTTGAAATAAAGCATTACTTTTGTGGCATAAAGTACTACACAATGATTGATTCACATCTTCTGGAACGGGATCTGACTCTCGTAAGAGAGAAATCTCCGCTCATACATAATATCACCAACTATGTGGTGATGAATAATACGGCCAATGCCTTGTTGGCCCTCAATGCATCCCCTGTAATGGCGCATGCACAGCATGAAGTGGCCGAGATGGTGAACATTGCTTCGGCTTTGGTTCTTAATATCGGTACGCTCGATTCAAAATGGGTGGACGCCATGCTGATAGCGGGTGGAAGGGCCTTGGATAGGGGGATACCCGTTGTGTTCGATCCGGTTGGAGCGGGTGCTACCACCTACAGAACCGCCGCCAGTAAGATGATAATAGAGGAGTGTAGGCCCTCCATTATCCGGGGAAACGCGTCGGAGATAATTGCTTTGTGCAACAGTGGTTTGCAGACGAAGGGGGTGGATGCTACGGAAGATTCTTCTTTTGCATTGGAGCCGGCAAAAGCTTTAGCCCTTCAGGCGAAGGCCATTGTGGTAGTCAGCGGAGAAAAAGATTACATTACCGACGGGCGGCATGTAGAAGTAGTGGAGAACGGAAATACGCTGATGGCACGCGTCACCGGCATGGGTTGTACCGCCACGGCTGTGGTGGCCGCTTTTGCCGCTGTGAATCCCAACAAGCTGGAGGCAGCAACCCATGGTATGGCCATAATGGGCATTGCCGGCGAAATAGCCGCCTCGAAAGCCCGCGGGAACGGAAGCCTTCAGCTTCACTTTCTGGATGAACTGTGCCTGATAGACGGTGAAACAATCCGGAAGAATCTAAAGCAAACGGTGTAATGAAAACCTCTGATCTGAGTCTTTATCTTGTGACCGACAGCTCCCTGTCACTCGGCCGGCCGATAGAGTATGTAGTGGAAGAAGCCGTGAGGGGAGGGGTAAGCATGGTGCAGCTTCGCGAAAAGAACTGCTCTTCAAAGGCCTTCTATCAGCGGGCTATACTTCTGAAAAAATGCCTGAAACCGTATGGCATCCCTCTCATTATCAATGACAGACTTGATATAGCACTGGCTTGTGATGCCGAGGGCCTGCACATCGGCCAGAATGATATACCTTACTCCGTGGCGCGCAAATGGCTGGGAGAAGATAAAATAATAGGCCTGTCGGTTGAATCCCTCCAAGACGCAATTGCCGCCAATGAGCTGGATGTGGATTATATCGGGATCTCCCCCGTGTTTGGCACGCTGACCAAAACCGATACCGCCCTCCCTCTGGGTTTGGAAGGAGTACGTGAGATAAGCAAAATATCCAGACACCCAAGTGTAGCCATAGGCGGGATAAATACCACCAACGCCGCAGAAATAAT
>JAVBMN010000027.1:0-28718 GCA_031552405.1 Bacteroidaceae bacterium
TCGGCGCCCCCGACTGGACAGTTGACCCCCTCGACTGGCGCTGCGGCGCCATCAACTTGCCACTCGCGGGCGCCGACTCATCTTTTGGAAAGCAGCGATGCGAAAAAATGGTAATAAGTAAACTTATTTCCTATTTTTCAAGACAAAACCACTATGCAGCAAACTGTTTACTACATAGTTGCTGCATACTTTACTGCATACCAACAAACAACTGATGGACAACATTATAACATCAAATCATGCAGCAATGCAGCAAAAAATCAAAAAAAACATTTTCGGGGGAACGCCCTATGAAAAAGACCTTTGACCTTCACGAAACAAACCACATAAGATGCCCTTCAAACAAAGCTCTCATAGCAATCCACACGAAGAGATAATACTGATTTTCGCCTATTGGCACAACGTCCCAGGATACTTGCCACAATCCTTTCATTTATTGCGACGATCATTCTACCTGAAATAGGTTATTTATGTTATTTTTGTATCAGCTGAATGGGCTCTCATCTACATGAAGAAATCTGCTCAATACGCTACAGGATTGTTTACCCCCTATTTGAAAGAAATATTTACCATATGAAAAAACTATTTTTAGTACCCTTTTTATTATGCGCCTTGGCGAGTTATTCGCAAGTAAAAGTCACTTCTACCCAGAAATCGGCAACAGACTTTCCACTCTATGCAGGGGGAAAAGCCTCCACATTGCACATTGACAATTCTGATTACGAGGTGGTGAAAAAAGTATCGAGCCTGTTTGCCGAAGACATGGAAAAAGCAACCGGAACCAAGGCTCTAGTCTCTACTTCATCTTCCTTCACCTCCAAAGAAGTGGTGATAATAGGCACCCTGGGACGTAATGTACACATTGATAAACTGGTGAAAGAAGGTACGCTCGACGTATCTGCCATACGTAACGGATGGGAACAGTACCTCATACAGGTACTCCACAAACCCTTCAAAGGAGTTGACAAAGCACTAGTCATAGTGGGATGCGACAGGCGGGGTACCGCCTACGGCACATTCGCCCTGTCCGAGGCTATGGGAGTTTCGCCGCTTTCCTGGTGGGCAGACGTACCCACCAAGAAACAAAATGCGCTATACGTAGGCTCCTCAAAATACATCTCTAAAGCTCCTACCGTAAAATACCGGGGCATCTTTATTAATGATGAAGGCTGGGGAATCACCCCCTGGGCGGCCAAGACATACGATCCGGAGCTTGGCGATATCGGACCCAAAACCTACGCAAAAATCTGTGAACTCATCCTCCGTATGAAAGGAAACATGCTGGCACCTGCCATGCATCCGGGTTCAGGCGCTTTCAATAAGTATCCCGAAAACAAAGTGGTGGCCGACAGTTATGCCATCATAATGAACTCATCGCACTGCGAACCCCTGCTATTCAACAATACCACCGAGTGGTTTGAAGAATCTATGGGCAAATGGAACTACATGACCAACAAAGCAGGCATAAACAAGGTACTCGACAAACGAGTATCCGAGAACGGAAAGTATGAAAACGTATACACCTTGGCCATGCGAGGCATTCATGATGCCGGACTGGTAGGCGTTCCCAAAGAGAAAGAGGTAAGCCTCATCGAAGAAGTACTGGGCGACCAGCGTGCCATAGTGGCCAAATACAGCAACCAGCCTATTGACTCCATCCCCCAGATATTTGTACCTTATAAAGAGGTGATGGATATCTATGAAAAAGGGCTGAAAGTACCCGAATATGTAACCCTCGTATGGCCGGATGACAATTTTGGCTACCTGAAACGCCTTAGCAACAAAGACGAACAGCAACGCAAGGGAGCCTCTGGTGTGTATTACCACATCTCTTATTGCGGTGAACCGCATGATTACCTGTGGCTGAACACCACTCCCCCTACCTTAATCTATGAAGAAATGAGTAAGGCATACAACACAGGCGCCAACCGCTACTGGATGCTGAATGTGGGCGATATTAAGCCCGGCGAATTGGGAATGAAGCTTTTCCTGGATATGGCGTGGGACATACATCAGTTCGATTTCGACAATACATACAACTATCAAACGGAGTATCTGGCCACCCTCTTCGGTGAAAAATATAAGGCTGATCTGGCGGATATTATGGACACCTATTATCTGCTGGGCTTCCAGCACAAACCGGAAATGATGGGATGGGGCTTCGAATGGAACAACCACCGCGACCGTGAAAGAATCTTTGATACCGACTTCTCTTTCGTCAACTACAACGAAGCGGAAAACCGCATGAAAGAATATGACCGTATCTCCGATAAGAGTGAGAAAATCTACAAAGCCCTGCCCGAAGCCTACAAGGCTGCCTACTATGAACTGGTGCACTACCAGGTAAAGGGCGCTACCCTGATGAATAAGAAGATGCTCACGGCACAGCAAAATCGTTGGTATGCACGCCAGGAGCGCGCGGCAACCAATCTGTTTGCCGACAAGACCAAGGCTTATCATGACAGTCTGGATTTATATACGGAACGTTATAACTCTCAGCTTAACGGCAAGTGGAACCACATGATGTCAATAACTCCGGGCTGGACAGCTACCTATCAAAACATGCCCCCCACTACCCAGTTTGAGGCTGCCCAGAAAGAAGACATGCAGATTTTTATCCCCGGACAGGATGTGACCTACGGCATGACTACCGTAAATGTGCTTCCATGTGCCAATCCGTATACGAAGAAATCTACCTTCATCGAGCTATACAATCGTGGCAGCAAAGCATTTACGTGGAAGGCCACATCCAAAGAAAGCTGGGTTCTGTTGAGCAAGAAATCGGGCACCACACCTTTACAGGAACGCATCACCGTTTCCGTAGACTGGACGAAAGTACCTGCAGGCACTGACCTCACAGGCGAAATAGAAATCACCTCAAATAATAAAACGGTGAAAGTATACCTACCCGTGTTCAACCCCCAGTCGCCGACTGTGACCGAACTGAAAGGGATGTATGTGGAAGACAATGGTTGTGTATCCATCAATGCCGGCAAGTTCCACCGCAAGACCGAGAATGACGACATCAAGATACGTAGTGTAAAAGGTTTAGGCTACGAAAACGATTGTGTACAGTTGGGCGAGGCCTCCAAGCCCTCACAGAACCAATGGTTTACAGACCGCGCGCCTAAAGCGGAGTACGACTTCTATTCATTCAATGCCGGCAATGTAACGGTATACACCTACGCCCTGCCCCTGTTCCCCGTGGATGCTAAACATGATACCCGTTACGGTGTGATGATTGACGATGGTATGGTGCACTGGATGACCACCAATGCCAAAGAGTACTCCAGCCAGTGGCGTCTGAATGTATTCCGTAACAGTGCTGTAAGCACTATCAACCTTGAAATTGACAAACCCGGTAAGCATACACTGAAACTGATTTGCTCGGACCCCGGCGCTATTATCCAGAAAGTAGTAATTGATTTAGGAGGAGTGAAACGCTCCTACCTGGGGCCCGAAGTAACACTGGTTAAATAATAAAGATGAAAAGCAGAAATGTATTGATAAGCTGCTGCATGCTGCTCCTTTTGGGAGGACATGCAGCAACTGCAGCGGAAAAGAAAAGCGCAGCCCAGAGTGGAGCGGAGACATTCACCAATCCAGTGATCATGTCGGACGTGCCCGACGTAGATGTGATACGTGTAGGAAGTGATTATTATATGGTGAGTACCACCGCCCACATGTCGCCCGGCGCCCCCATTATGCACTCCAAGGATCTCGTGAACTGGGAAATAGTCAGTTACCTGTATGACGAACTGGACGAGAGCCCGCGCAACAATCTGGAAGGAGGCAATATCTACAGCCGTGGCCAGTGGGCCGCCTGCATCCGGTATCACAAAGGGGTGTTCTACGTATTCTTTGGCACAGGTAATAAATCCTATCTCTATACCACCAAAGACCCGCACGGTAGCTGGGAAAAGAAGATGGTCATCAATGAATACCTTCATGATGCTTCCATGCTATTCGATGATGACGGGAAAGTATATCTCGTATATGGAGCAGGCCATATCCGCATTATTGAGTTTGAACCTGACTTCTCAGGTATTAAGAAAAGCGGCTTGAATGTAGAAGTCATCTCCGGCGAACCGAAGGGGCTGCTGGAGGGTACTCACCTCTACAAATATGGTAAGAAGTATTATATGACTCTGATCTGGTGGCCTCAGGGAGGTATCCGTACACAGCTCTGCTTCCGTTCGGATAAGATCAGTGGCCCGTATGAAATGAAGACCATTCTTTCCGATGACCTGGGCTTTGCCGGTCACGGGGTGGCACAGGGATGCTTTATTGAAACTCCCAAAGGTGATTGGTATGCCATGCTGTTTCAGGACCATGAAGCCATAGGCCGTGTACCGGTACTGACGCCCTGCCGCTGGGTAGACGGATGGCCCATACTGGGCGATGCCAATGGTAAAGTACCTCCTGTGATGAAGATGCCGGTAAAATCCTCCGGCAATCACAAAGGCCTGGTAGTAAGTGACGAGTTCAATACAGGCTACAAGCTGGGCCTCACCTGGCAATGGAACCACAATCCGGACAATACACTCTGGTCGCTCTCCGAACGCCCCGGTTTTCTGCGCCTGACCACCGGTAAGGTAGTGAACAACCTGTTTGAAGCCCGTAACACCCTTACACAAAGAACGCAAGGAACTAAGTGCAGCGGAATAGTAGCACTAGAGCTCGCCCACATGGAAGATGGCGACTGCACCGGACTGGCAGCCTTCTGCTCCGATCCCGGCACAATATCCGTGATAAAGGAGGAAGGACAGAAATATCTCATCATGACCGACCGCTCCGTGGAAAAGGCACGTGTTCCGCTCAATCAAGACAGGATCTATCTGAAGATGCAATGTGACTTCACTACTGATAATGCTACATTCTCGTATAGTACCGATTATAAAGAATGGCACCAGCTGGGAGATAAGTTCCACATGATCTTCAGCATGGCCCACTTCACAGGGAATAAGTTTGCCATCTTTAATTACGCCACAAAGAATGCAGGTGGCTATGTAGATGTAGACTTCTTCCACTATAGCACAGACAAGGAAAATACGCCCAAGGAAGCAACTACCTTCAACAACCCGCTACTTTCTTACGGCCCTGACCCCTGGGCTTTGTGGCACAAAGGACAATACTACTACATGCATACCATGATCGACAAGCTGGTGCTGTGGAAGACACCGGATGTAACCGACTTGAAGAATGCCGTACAGAAAACAATATGGATTCCTACTGAGCCTTCTAATTCGTTCAATCTATGGGCGCCTGAGATTCATAACATTAAGGGCAAGTGGTACATCTATTATACGGCGGATGATGGTAATACGGACAATCATCAGATGTATGTACTGGAGAACCCTAATAAAGATCCCTTTGAGGGCGAGTTCGTAATGAAAGGCCGCATCAGCACTGATAAAGATAATAACTGGGCTATTGACGGATCAGTGTTTGAATATCAGGGCGACTGGTATATGGTATGGTCGGGCTGGCAAACCCGCCGTGTGGATACCGAAACACAATGTATTTACATCGCACGGCTGGAGAATCCCTGGACACTGGGCTCCGAGCGGGTAATGATTTCCAAACCAGAATTGGAATGGGAAAGGCACTGGAAAAACGAAGATGGTGGCTGGACTCCTCCATACATTGTATATGTAAACGAAGGCCCTCAACCGTTGAAAAGCCCCAAAGGCAAATATATACATGTAGTGTACTCCGCCAGTGGCGTATGGACACCTCACTATGCTTTGGGTATGTTGACTGCCAAAGTGGGCGATGATTTACTGAATCCTGCCTCCTGGAAAAAGTCTCCACAGTCTATTTTCCGCCAGTCGCCTGAGAATGGTGTATTTGGCACCGGGCACAACAGCTTCTTTAAGTCGCCTGACGGAAAGGAGGACTACATCCTTTACCATGCCCGCGATACCCAGGTTGACCCTCCCGGAAAGGGCGATACCCGCTCACCGCGCACCCAAAAGATAGAATGGGATGCCAACGATTACCCTGTTATGGGTACTCCGCTCCCCACCTCTACCAAGCTTCCTAAACCCTCAGGAACGAAAACGAAATAAGAACTAAAGAATAATATTTGGCAGAGTATTTAACTAACAATTGTAATTACCATGACAAAAAGAGAAGTTATAAAAGTGGTCCTCGACGGTGGCAAACCACCCTATGTGCCTTGGTCGTTTAAGTTTACCCAAGAACCCAAAGAGGCCTTAGAGAAATATTACGGAGTAGATGACTTAGATCCTGTACTGGGAAATCACATCTTGCAACTGGGCAGTGATATTGGTTTCTTCGAGAATCTGGGAGACGACCTGTTTCAGGATGTCTTCGGAGTAGTGTGGGACAGAAGTATTGACAAGGACATTGGCGACGTAAAGAGCTGTGTATTGCCCGAACCCACCCTCGAAGGATATACGTTTCCCAACCCGCTTGACCCGCGTTTCTTTGCGAACATAGAGCCCGAGATAAGTAAAAAGCCGGAAATGTTCCGCTGCTTTCAGATCGGTTTCTCAATGTATGAACGTGCCTGGACCATGCGCGGTATCGAGAACCTGCTGATGGACTTTGTGCTGAACCCCCAATTCGTGCACGATTTGATGGATGCCATCTGCGATTACAACCTGGCCCAGGTAGACAAGGCTTTGGAGTACGACATAGATGCAGTGTACTTTGGAGATGACTGGGGACAACAGAAAGGTCTTATCATGGGTTATGACCTCTGGAAAGAGTTCATTTATCCTCGTCTGAAACGGATGTACGGCCATGTACGTGCCGCCGGTAAATATGTGATGATACACAGCTGCGGCGACGTAGATGAGCTTTTTGATGACTTGGTGGACATTGGTCTGAACAGCTTCAACCCCTTCCAACCCGAAGTAATGGATATCTATGAGATCCTTCCCCGCTACAGAGGCCGCCTTGCTTTCCACGGCGGATTATCCATGCAGAAGATTCTCCCCTTTGGCACAAAAGAGGAAGTGATAGCCGAGTCGAAACGCTTGCTGGAACTAGGAAAAGACGGCGGATACATCTTCTCCCCCTCGCATTCAGTGGAGAGCGACACCCCGTTTGAGAATATGATTGCGTTTATTGAAGAAGCCCAAAATCAATTAAAATAAGAAATACCATGACTGATTATAGTAAGTTAAAAGAATATATTGTAGCCGGCAAACTGGAGGATTCTGTAGCACTCACCCAACAAGCCATCGACGAAGGTGTGAAAGTACAGGATATCGTGAATGAGTACCTGGTAAAAGGAATGGAAGAAATCGGCCTTCGCTTCGAAGAAGGAAAAGCATTTGTTCCCAACCTCTTGCTTGCCGCCCGCGCCATGAAGGGCTGTCTGGATCTGCTGAAACCGCTGATGAAAGACGGTGAAAACATATCTCTGGGCAAAGTAGTGATCGGAACAGTGAAGGGCGACTTGCATGATATTGGCAAGAACCTGGTAGCTTCTATGCTGGAGGGATGCGGATTTGAGGTTATCAACCTTGGTGTAGACATCTCCGACCAGCAATTTGTAGCCGCCATAAAGGAACACAATCCCCAGATCCTTTGCCTCTCGGCCCTGCTTACCACCACCATGAATTACATGAAGGCGGTGATTGACACCCTTGAATCCGAAGGTTTGCGCCGACAGGTAAAGGTGATGATCGGCGGAGCTCCTGTCAACGAGGAATTTGCCGTGCGGATAGGGGCCGATGGATACAGTTCCAATGCCAACGGAGCCGTAGTATTGGCCAAGAATGTATTAGTAGAATAACGATAGTATGCAGCGGAATGAAATATCAGGAATTAGAATTTCGTGAATTAACCCTTTCCGAGGAGGACATTTATCTCGCCATGGATTACAGAGGGAATACCCCGGATGAATACATCCGGGATCTGATCGCTCAGGTACTTCAGGAAGCTGCTGCATTGTGTATCCCCCGCTATCAATACCGGCTGCTGGAAGTCAAAGCGCCTTCCCGCAGCCATTTACAGATTCAAAACACCGTATTCTCAATAGGAAAGGTCATCGCTTCCTACCTGCCGGGAATTACACAGATATGTATGTTTGTGGTTACGGCAGGAAAAGAATACGAAGCCTACCTACACCGCCTGCGGACGGAGGGCGATATAGTGAAAGAGTTTGTAGCGGATGCCATCGGTAGTGTGATTGCCGAAGCCTGTGTAACGAGGGTCACAAAAGAGCTGGATGAGTACCGGGACTTAAAACACAGCCTCCCCTACAGCCCCGGATACTGCGGATGGCACATCAGCGAGCAGGAGAAACTGTTCTCCTTTTTCCCCGAAAAGCCCTGCGGAATTACACTGTCCGAATCCTTTCTGATGTCGCCGGTGAAGTCTGTCAGCGGCTTTATCGGACTGGGCAAAGACCTAAAGCCTCAACCCTACAGGTGCGAGATATGTAATAACATACATTGTTACAAACGAAAAGAAAAAACCAATGAAAAATATGAAAGAATGGGCGCGTGAAGTCATCGCCAACCCTGAACGAATCGCAATCCCCATCATGACCCACCCCGGTATTGAGTTATACCAATGCACGGTGGAGGATGCGGTAAAAGACGGACAGATGCATTTCGAAGCCATCCGTAAGCTTCACACGAAATATCCCGCAGCCGCCTGTACCGTCATAATGGACTTAACGGTAGAGGCCGAAGCGTTTGGTGCCGACATCGTATTTACCAAAGACGAGGTTCCCAATGTGGTAAACCGCCTGGTGTCTGATTATGAATCCGTACAGGCCTTACAGATCCCCACCATTGACGATGCCCGGGTACCCGAGTACCTCAAAGCCAACCTGCTGGCCGCCCGTTACATTACAGACAAGCCTATCTTTGCCGGTTGTATCGGTCCTTTTTCACTGGCCGGCCGTCTGTTTGACATGTCGGAAATGATGATGGCTCTTTATATTGAACCGGATACCATCAAGCTACTACTCGAAAAGTGCACTCAGTTCATTACCAGCTACATCCGAGCCATCAAAGCCACCCATGTAAATGGAGTTATCATGGCTGAACCTGCGGCAGGTCTTGTCTCCAATGAAGACTGCTCCCTCTACTCCTCTTCATATATTCGCAAGATAGTAGAAGAGCTTCAGGACGATAATTTTATGATTGTGTTGCACAACTGCGGTAACACCGGCCATTGCACCCCGGCCATGATCGAAACAAAGGCTGCCGGTTTACACTTCGGCAACAAGATCGATATGGTAGAAACCCTGAAACAATGCCCTCAGAACATCCTTGTCATGGGAAATATTGACCCTGTGGGAGTACTAAAAATGCAAACTCCGGAAAAGGTAAAAGAAGAAACAGCTGCCCTGCTGCAATCCACCTCCCAGTGGAAAAACTTCATCCTCTCCACCGGCTGCGACGTCCCCCCACATGTACCGATGGAAAACATCGAAGCCTTTTACCAGGCATTGAATGAATACAACTTCCAGTAAAGAATAATAAGAAAAAATACGGCAAGTAATCTATAGTAGATAGTGAATAGTAAGTAAGTACCCGTATCCATTACGGCCCTTTCGAGCGTTGAGATTAAAACTTCAGCGCTCGAATTGGTTAAATCCGCTGAGCCAATATTACTCACTGTCCGAGCTTTCTTTCCGGACCCGGTACAGGTAGAATGACTCTTGGATGGGACGGGGTGAATTGCGGGGTTTGATGACCTCGATGCGATAGTGGCCTTTGAGGCGTTTGATGGTTTTACCCAGATGGCGCAGGCCGATATTGGAACGCACATAGTAATACGTTTCGCCTTGCATCACTTTTTGGCTGAATTCCTCGATGCGCTCGTTGCGGAAGGAGGTGTGCGGAGCGTATGTGTGCACAGGCCGCAGGTTATAAATGGATATATAGCGGTAATCAGGACGGTATACGGTAAGTACCTTGCTCATATTATCCACAGCTACAATGCCGCCTTCAGGCACAAAACGATCCAGGAGCTCTGCGATCTGTTTCGCATTAGAGTATGGGCGATGAATATCTTCGTACGCATCCGGCAGTTTATGCAGGGTAAGCAGGGAAAGCAGAGTCAAAGTTACACTCAGCAGAGTGCGCTGCCTCCACATGATCCACATGGCAAAGACCAGTATAAACAGGAATAGATACGCCCGCTGTAACATCATGGGATACACCCCTATGGAAAAAAAGACCTGCCAGGCTACCGCCCCTATTACAATAATAGGGATGCGCAGGTTATGTCCGCGAATGTGGCGGGAAATGAACCAGCCCACAAGCACGGCCAGTATGACATATTCCAGAATCAGCACCCACAAGGCTACATCATCCGGCACGAGAGTACCTCCCATCACATCCAGTGTTTCGCCGATCGAGTATGTAAAACCTCCTACATCACTACGCGCCTCCAGCGATGGCAGTACCTGTAGGAAAGCTACTAGCACCAGAGTCACTGTAAGCAACGCCGCTCCTACAGCCCCCCATCGCCCACGCAGTGAGAGTACACGCCAGGGGCGAAGTATGTAATCATAACAGTATACCCCGAAAAGCACGGCCACCATCCCCTCCATATACACATGGGTATGCGCCAACAGCCCCATAAGGAAGCAGTACACCCATTTGTGCCGGGGCAGAGACGGATACAACGCCGCCATCCCAAACAGTATAGGCGGCACCAATGCATAACAACGCGACACCACAGGGAAATAATAAATCATGGGGAAAGAGCACAGGAAAGCCACCTTGGCATACAAGGCAAAAGGCGAGCGAAACAGGAACACACCCGCCGCCGCTACCGTAAGCGTCCAACTGACCAGCCCCAGCCACAACAACGAAGCACCATTGGCAGCAAAGGGATGCAGCAACAAAGACCACAATGCAAAGTGCCCCTCGTAGCGCATCTGGTAGATGATACCCGGCACATCCAGATCGCGGGCTATGATCCACGCCTGCAACTCATCCCGCCACGGTTCATGGTGGAACAGCGCCACAAGGGTAACTGCAGCGAATAAAACTAATAAAGCTCCATGAATAAGGTACATCCGGCGCCGGAACGGTTCCTCCGGCTTGTACCCATGCTGATAGAGAGAAGCATAACATGCCGCCACGGCTCGGATTCTCTAATTATTCTTCGTTTCGTGATACTCTTCTTCCGTATTCACTGCCCAGATATTGGACTTATCAGTCACGCTTTTGGCAATATTATCCACTGCCTCCATGGCTGTAAGCATGGAGTGGTCCATATTATTATAGCGATGCTGACCGTTACGACCAATACAGAAAAGGTTATCTATTGTATCCAGGAATACCTTCACTTTATCCAGCTCATAATAAGAACCGAAGTACGAAGGATACGCCTTACGGATGCGGATACGACAGGCATCCTTCACAGCGCCGGAAGAAATGATATCAATCTTTTCCAACTCATGAATAGCCATGCGGATGAAACTATCCTCGTCCATATTCCACATCTCGTCGCCTTCCGTACAGAAGTATTCAAGGCCCATCCATACGGTGTGCTCATAGTCGCTCACCAGGTAGGGCGACCAGTTGTTAAATACCTGCAAGCGACCAATCTTTACGTCTCTCTCCTGGATATAGATCCAGGTGTCGGGCACACGATTAAGATAGGTCTTTATCTTCGTTTCATTCTCTATCTTCAGCTTATCCACAAGGAGTCCTACGGTAATGAAGTCGCGGTAAGGCAGCTCACTGGCAATGCGCTGTACCTCTTGTGGCACTTCAATACCACGAAGGGCCGCCACCAGGTCTTTTACCGGCATGGAGGATAACAGGTAGTCGCAGGCTTCACGGCGTTCGCTGCCATCAGGAGCTTGTACCACTACGGAGGTCACACGCGAACCTTCCACCCAGATTTCCTTCACGGGGGTTTCCATGCATACCTCCCCACCCTGCTGTTGCACTTCCTCAGCTACGGTTTCCCACAACTGACCGGGCCCCAGCTTCGGATAAAAGAAGCGTTCAATGAGAGAGGTTTCCACCTTGGAATTATCTACCTTACCCGAGAAACTCTTATAAAGCATATCCTTCAGAATGGCAAATACGGAGAGGCCCTTTACACGCTGCGAACCCCAGTCGGCCCCCAGCTTAGAAGGGTGCACGCCCCATACCTTCTCGGTATAATCCTCAAAGAACATCTTGTATAAGGGCTCTCCGAAACGATTGATATAGAAATTCTCCAGCGTATCATCCGGACGCTTTACCAAGGTAGATTTCAGATATCCGGTACCGGCTTGCAGGGTGCGCACCAGGCCCATATTGGTAAAGGTTTTCAGCTTCAGGGAGATGGGATAATCAAAAAATTTGCGCAGGTAAAAGATGCGGGAAATACGGTTACGTACCAGCATGGTGCGGTCCGTTTGCTGAGGATCAGGCCCTCCAGGTTGCATATCTTCCGGCGAGCGGCTTAGCAGGAGGTCGTCCTGAGAGGGGCTTCCCTGCACGGGCATCATCCGGCACCACCAGTCCATCACCCGGTTATTCTTAGAGAAAAAGCGATGTCCGCCGATGTCCATCCGGTTTCCTTTGTACTTCACTGTCTGCGAGATACCACCAATGGTGTCTGTTTCCTCATACACTACAGGATGAACGGATGTACTCTTCAGCATCTCATGAGCTGCAGTCAGTCCGGCAGGACCGGCACCTACTATTATCGCTCGTTTCTCAGTTGCCACGTCAGTTTCTTTATAGATTATCCGGCAAATATACTTATTATTTTATTTTTAACGAAAGAAAGGGTGCGATTCTTGCCGAAAGAGCCTGTTTCCACACACACATCCCCGAGAGGAGATGAAGGCCTCACCTTGTCTGCTTCCGAAAGCGCCAGTAGTACAATACACCTGCCGTGGTGAGTCCTACAGGGAAGGAAAGCCACACCCCGGTAATACCCCATCCACACACAAAGCCAAGGAAGTACGCTGCAGGCACAGACAGCAGGAAATACGCTAGAAAAGCAATATACATTACCGGCTTCACGTCGCTGATACCGCGCAGGGCATTGGAATAGGCAATTTGCAGCCCGTCGCCAAACTGATACAGCAACAATGGTAAGAAAAGTGTAACAGTAAGATCAGTTACCTGTTGATCCGAAGTAAACCATGTTCCCAGATCTTTATGCAACGCCCAGATTATCAAAGAACAAGCCACCGCCATACACAATATCAGATGAAAGCCTGCCGTAGCTGAGCGCCGGAGGTTGAGATAGTCATTCAGTCCTTTGAAGTAGCTCACCCGTATGGCTATAGCCGCCCCCATACCTATATATAGCATAAAGAAGAAGGTGCTGAGCGTAATCATAATTTGATGTGCCGCCAGTGCCAGCGCTCCCAGCCAGCCCACCATAATGGCGCAGATGCTGAAAGAACCTGTTTCCATACCCAACTGAAGCGCCACGGGCCAGCCCATACTGTTCAGTTGCAAGAAATCTTTTTTATTGAGAAAGCTCTTCAGAAACCCTTCCTTATACTGCGCATACCGCTTTGCGTGGAAAAAGATCCATATAAACACTAGCAGCATCACAATACGCGAAAACAGAGTAGACACCCCTGCCCCCAGCAGCCCCAGCTCCGGGAATGGCCCTATGCCGTAGATGAGGAAGAAGTTGCCTATGATATTCAGCAGATTTCCTCCCAGCAGCAACCACATAGAAATGCGGGTATCCGTAATGGCATCGGCAAACTGCTTGAAACCATTAAACAGCAAGACAAAAGGTATGGATGCCAGTGCTGTAAGCGCATACGACTTCATCAGCGGGATAAGTTCTTCGGGCTGATTCATCCGTTCCATATTCAAATAGAACACCAACATGCCCACGCTTATCAATATACTCACAAAGAAATTGGCATACAGACTATTCTTCAGCTTCGCTCCTATCGCCTGAGCCTGGTTACGCCCAAACAGCTCCCCCACCAAGGGAGTAAGACCGTATGAGAAACCTATGGAAACCACTATAGCAAAAGCAAACACATTGTTCACAAAGCCTGCGGCTCCCAACTCTTTCGCCCCATAATGCCCAATCATAAGAGTATCCGAGAAACCGAGCAGAATAACCCCCACATTCCCCAATACGATAGGAAATCCCAAGTGCCAAAGCGCCTTGTAATGCGTGCGGTAAGTATGAAAAAAGGAGCTCATTATATTAAATAGGTATTTAGCATTCTCTAAGAAGCTGTTTTGAATAGCACTCTCAAGAATCAGTTTCTCAAAAGAAGTACAAAGGTACTACTTTCTTTTACACGATTCCTCTTTCGCCTCCAAAACATAAAGGGAGAACGCCTCTTAAAAACATTCTCCCTTTACAATTAAGACTATTCTATCGCTATTTCTTCAATGTAATAATGGTATACGAATAGCGGGGGAATGTATAGGCGGTTTTCTTTCCGGAGAAGGAGGCCTGGACGGTGGCGGGTACTACTGCCTTTTGGTTGGCGTAGGTGTTGAGGGTGTTCAGCTCGCAGTTGCCGATGGTCCATACTTCGGCTTTGCCTTTACCTTTGAAGCCGTCTACATTCACTACGGCTTTCCGGGGCTGGTCAGAGAGGTTCACTACGTAAATGGCCAGGGAGTCACCTTTGAGGCTGACTTTGGCGGTTACGTCCAATAGAGAGTCGGCGCTGCTGATGGCTTCTACCACGGAGGGCAGCCAGTCGTCGGACATCTTCTGGTCAATGTATGCGGAGGGCTGGAACCACATGGCATCTGCTGTGTAGTGGATACGTCCCTGATCCCACATATAATCCTGCATGTGAGGCTGGAAGGTATTGGCGGTGGCCAGCATAGTGAAGTCGTTGCCGTAACGTTGCAGAGTGTTCCAGTTATGGGCATGGGCCAGTCCGCGGTCCCAGTCGCAACGGCTTCCGTTTTCTTCCAACGGGCAGAGGGTGAGCTTGTGACCGGGATAGTCTTTCTCTAACTCGCGCTGGATGTCTATTCCCATCTCGTGGGTGAATCCCGGATTATCGCCAAAACGAACGGCGCCGCTGTAGTGGGGATCCCATACCATGCGATCTGCCTTGCCTTGTTTGATAAACCAGCCGAAGACTTCGGAAGCGAGATCGTATTCGCGGGTACCGCGACCGTAACTATTGGGGTTGGTACCGATATTAAGCGAAGCGGAAATGTGCATCTCAGGATCTACCTCCCAGGCTGCCAGGGCAAACTTCTTCATACACTCCACGTAGCCGCGGGAGATGCGACGCTCGTTATCCACCTCAATGTATTTCAGGTTGTAAGGAGCCGGGTGTCCCTGCTCTGCACGGATCTTGCCCCACTTGGTGGATACATCGCCGTTCATATATTCTACAAAGTCGCGGATGTCTTCATACGTTTCATCCATGCTCAGTCCCACTACGGCAGTAGCACCGATGGCTTCAGCAAACTGGCACATCTCCACTACTCCGAAACTGTGGGTGGCATACGGATTGAAGCCGCTGCGGAAGCAGATGCGGCGTTCGTCTACCGGACCTATCATCTTCTTCCAACGATATTGGTAAGTATCCGCACCGACGTCCACCATGGAGCCGTTGTAACGAATGATCTTAATGCCTTGCTTTACAAGGGCATCGGCAAACTGTTTACGCACGGGATAACCTTTCACGCGTCCCCATTCACCAGGCTGCAGGAAAGCAAATCCTAATGCTACTTCGCCCTGTTCTTTCAGGGTAACGCCGAAGCTTCCTTTCGAGGTGGCGGCAGACGGAGTCAATTCAAAGGTTACTTTCTCATACGAGCCGTCGCCCTTCAGAGAATAAGGCTTCTCAGCCAATACCTTCCCCGCCTCATCACGCAGAGAGAGGTATAGGGTGGCAGGCTTAGCACACTTCACCCGAAGCACTCCGTCATAGGGTTTGCCTTGTTCAAAGCGGATGCCTTGTTTATTCAGTCCGGCATTGGTAAGTCCGCACTCTCCGGCTCCTTTTACAAAACGTATCCACTGATCCTGACGTCCCATGTAGGCATTACCACGTACCTGAGTGTACTTGGCTTCAGCGCTTCCGGAGATTGTTTTTGTCCAGTAGCGACTGATCTGTTCATTGCCGTTGATACGATTTTCCAGTTCGGTACGGATATCAGCCGGGATGCTGTCATATACCATAAAGCGTCCGTAAAACGCCAATGGTCCGATCTTCATCGGCGGACGGGGTGCACGCTCCGGCGTATTGCCTCCACGTGCCGGGGCGGGCTCTAAGGTCCCGTAAATGTCTTTGGAATTAAAGTCGTACTCCTCTGTCAGATTATTCCAGGTAATACGGGTATAGATGTTGGCCTGCGACAGGAAATGCGGACGCCGCATTTCATCCAGCACCACATACACCTTTACATAATCCCGTACCGGAAGATTGAGGAAGTCGATATCCACATTCTCTTCAAATGCCTCTCCGTGGAGCAACTGGCTAAAGATTCCGCCATTTGTCTGATTGTTCAGATCTTCAATGTTCGTTCCATTGAACCACCGCGTGACGGAGGCAATGGGCTTTTGTGCATTGACCTGCAACTGCACCACATCCGTACTTTGTGCTACGGCCAGCATACTCCATGCCAAGCCTGCACATCCAACTAACCATCTTTTCATGTGCTTTGTTTTTCTGGTAAAATGTATATCTGTAAGTAAGGTGAGGCTTTCATCTTGTGTATGAAGGCCTCACCTGCAAATATATACATTTCTATTCAACCACAGGCCTGTTACCTCTTTTTTTCTGCGTTTACTGTGCTTTCTTCCCTACGCTGAAGCGGTAAATCAGGTGCATCATTACATAGCTCATGTCACGGAATGTGTTACTGCTGTTAGTATAACGACTATACACATTTGAGTTAGCCCATTCGCTACGTTTGCTGCCTAATATATCGCGTGCTTCTACTACTACGACAAGGTTTTTCTTCTTCAGGAAACTTTGTGATATGCTTGCATTCCACAACCACTGGTCATTATTCATGGTAGGAGAAGTGAATCCCCGGCAACTGTATAGGTAGAAATCACTGCTTAGCGTAGTGCCCCACTTGAATTCGTATTGAGCATTAACCCCTGTATGCAGGATACGGGCGGTTTGATTAGCCGCCGGTTGCAGACTGTTGCGCTCCGGCCCTATGAAATAAGAGTTACTGGTAGCTATGTAAAGCCCATCAACCCGATAATTGAGATTGAGATACGGAGTAAATCCAAAGTTCGTTTGTCTATTCAATAGGCTTATATTGTCTTCGGCCGACGTGAAATAACCCACATTTTCCCGGTAATAGATACTGAAGGAGGGAGCAAAATTCCATCGTTTCTTCTCATCGAGCGGAATGTTAGTACCGGCATTCAAGTTAGTGCCCCAACTGCCGTCTACATTCTCCGGCTTGATGATACGTCCGCCTGTGACCGGATCGTATGTTTCGGTATTGCTCACCTCGGTATCCCTGAACCAATAACTCCCGTTGGCCCATAGGGTGACCTTGCGTTTTTCTCCATATTCCTTTTGGAAGTTGAGATAGAAATTATTGGTCCACGAAGGCCTCAGATCCGGATTTCCTTTTACGATGTTCAGCGGATTGCGATCGTCAGTAATGTCAAGCATCTGGGTCATTGACGGAAATGACCGGGAACCGTTGTAGTTGAAACGGAGATATCCATTCTTCTTGAACTTGTATTCCGTATATGCCTGGATGCGTGGGGAAAAACGTGTCTCTGTGACCAGTGTGTCCAGTGATTCGCGCAGGTAATTCATCTTTGTACGGATATTGTTGAGACTCATGAAGAACGATGCATTGATATTGTTCTTGTTTACAATGCGGTATTGCATAAACACCTCATTCCTATCCATGTCTCTTGTATCGTACGAAGAGTTGCGCCAGTTGACAGCCAGCGCCAGCGAGTCGGCCGACGGGAGTGTCCCGAACGGATGAGATAAGTTACGCCAGTTCTCCAGCGAATCGAGCTGATGGAGTGTGTAATCATTTACAGAATGCGCGAATCCGTGGGTATATGCTGCCCTAAGGCGTTGGGATTTGCTCAGCACGTGCTCATAGTCCAACTGTATGGAGGTTTCACTGTTGCTATTGGGTGAAACGCTGTACTGATTGATGATGTCCTGTGGTTTCTCCGCATCCGGATTGTAATAGCGGATGTCAGAAAGCGAATAATTGTTACCATTGCTTTTATATGTGTCGAAGTAATACCTCAGGTTTATGCGATGTCCCTTCCGGCTTAACCGGCGACCGAGATGCATATTTGTAGAAAAGCTATTCGTATTATTAAATCCCTGCGTCCTTGAATTGGAACTGTTGATTGCTATAGCCTGTAGGCTGTCATTCGGCTGACTGTCGAGGAACAGTGAAATAAGCGGATCTATTACCCCTGGCACCTTGTACGGATCCTCTGAAAAGGTAGCTGAACGCCCATATCCCTGTTTTAGATTATCAGTATGTCCATAATGGAACCATCCGTAAAAATTGGTCAGTGAGTCAATCTCCCAACTGATCTTATTATTGATTACTACATTGTTCCATCTATCTGTGTGTCCATTCACGCTATTACTGTAGTTGTGCGAGGCTCCGGGGTAGAATGTTTCTCCCACCGTTTCCTGTTCCATATTATAATTATTGTGCGAAGCATTGATGTTACCCGAGATACCCAGATAGCCGGGCGTCCATTCTTTTTTGCCATTGTCCCACGCGGCATTTATACCCATTTTGCGGAAGGTATTCAGTCCCATACTCCAGTCGTTGCTTCTCCATCCTCCGTTTGGGCTGGCTTCGCTTTGGTCGTTCAGGTTGTTGATTTGTGCGAAAGCGGACAGACTCAGACGGTCGGTGAAACGGGTCAGGAAAGCACGGGTGCTGTAATGATCACCTGTACCTGCGGCCAAGTCGGTATTACCAAGCCAGGTACCTTTGTATTCTTTCTTGATGGTTACGTTGAGTACTTTCAGGCGCTCGCCACTGTCGGTATGTGACTGCTTGTCTTCATCGGTCCTGGTTTCGTAGGCTTCGATGCTTTCCACGATCTCTGTGGGCAGGTTTTCCAGGGCGATAGACATATCGCCGCTGAAGAATTCTTTGCCATTGATCAGCAACTTATTCACTACTTCTCCATGAAACTTGATTACTCCATCTTCGATTGTCACACCGGGTAGGCGACTTAGCAAGGTTCCCAAAGTAGCGCCAGGCGGTACCCGGAACGCATCCGCATTATACACCAGCGTATCTCCCCGCATGGTGATCTGTTGCTGGGCTGCTACCACTTCCATATCCTTAAGCATCGTAGCAGAGGGCTGCAATACAAGTATGCCAAGATCTGCTACCTGCAGTTCTTGGGAGAGGTGTATGTCGTGGAAAATCGATTCATACCCGATGTTGTCTATTGCAAGCAGATAGCTTCCTTCTTTAGAGGCGGTCAGATGAAACGCCCCTTCTGCATTGGTGCGTACTCCGGCTATAAATGTACTGTCGGGCTGTAGAAGACGCACGTTGGCATAGGCCATTTTTTGTTCCTGCACAGCTTCTATCAGACGCCCTTTTATCACATAACTAGTGGTATCCTTTTCGGTATTCGCATACAGAAGAGTCAAAGGTAAAAACAATAGGTAGAAAATAATAAATTGTTTGTTCATAGTTTATTTCTATATAGCCACCAATAAAACAATTACCATACCAAAATCATATTTTACTGTTATACAACACATTACAAACCCACCCTACTGTCCGTTTTCGGACAGTATGAACGATTTCGTACATCAGATGCGTTCTACTTTGAATCCGCTTTCTTCCCCACGCTGAAGCGGTACACCACATGGAACATCACGTAACTCATGTTGCGGAATGAGTTGTTATGGGTGGAAGTACGGCCATATGTAGTAGAACTGGCCCACTCATTGATACGACTGGCCAATATATCATTGGCGTTGACAGTCAGGACCAGGTTCTTTTTCTTCAGGAAACTCTGTGACAAGCCGGCATTCCACAACCACTGGTCATTGTTCATGGAAGCGGAACTAAAGCCCCGGCAGCTGTACAGGTGGAAATCACTGTTCACAGTCATGCCCCAAAGGAATTCATACTGAACAGAACCTCCGGTACTCAGGGTGCGGGAAGTCTGATTGGAGGCAGGCTGCAATGAGTTGCGTTCCGCTCCGATGGAAAGATAGTTATCGGTAGACAGGTAAAGCTTGTCAAGGCGAAAGTTCAGGTTGAGGGAGGGTGTACAGCCCAAGTTACTTTGTGTATTCTTTTGGCTGATATTGTCTTCTGTAGACGTAAAGAAGCCTACATTTTCCCGGTAATTCACACTGATTCCAGGACTAAAGTTCCACCTTTGCTTGGCATCAAGCGGGATACTGGCACCAGTGTTCAGGTAGACACTCCAAGGACCATCCACATTCTCAGGACGGATGGTGCGTACTCCCGTGACAGGATCATAAGTTTCCGAGTTTCTTACCGCAGTATTACTTGTTACGTAATTGCCATTAGCCCACATTGAAGCTTTACGCTCACCAAAGGGTTTCTGGAAGTTAAAGTTAAAACGCTGAGTCCATGAGGTATGCAGGTCCGGATTCCCCTTACTTATCACAAGAGGATTGCTGTCATCCGTCACATCAAGCATCTGAGTCAGCTCTGGAAAGTCGCGATATGCATAATACTGGGCCTGTATAAAGCCCGCCTTCTTGAAATTGTACCGTGCCCAAAGAATAGGGGTTATTTCAAAACGGTTACTAACCACCGTTGTATCCATGAATCCCCGCCTGTAATCCATCCGGATATGAGTAGGTTTCATCATCAAAACGGCTATTACATTCAGGTTATTCTTATTCATCAACTGATACTGTATGACAGCTCCATGAGCATTGGTGTGGTAAGTGGTATATGTACAGTTGCGCCAATTGATCGCCATAGCCAGAGAATCAGCCGGAGGAAGGGTGCCAAGCGGATAGAACATATTCCGCCAGGTATCCAGCGAATCGAGCTGAAAGAGCGTATAATCATTCTGAGAATAGCTATAATTGTATTGATAGCCCAAGGTGAGTTTCTGCGATTTACTCAGCACATGCTCATATACCAGCTGACCGGAGAAGCTAAGGTTTTCATTGGGCGCGAGGCTGTATTGATTGTTTATCTGCTCCGGCTCTTCAGCATCCGGGCGGTAATAAAGAATATCGGAAAGAGAGAAGGTAGTGGTACTCTTCTTATCCGTCCTAAAGTAGGTCCACAAATCCAGGCGATGTCCCTTGGGACTTAGCTTGCGTCCCGCAGAGAACTCGGATGAAAACATGTTTGAATTATAAAAGTGCTTTGATTTCTCATCATTACTATTAATAGCCATACTCAGTAGACTGTCATTGGGTTGAGGTGCAAACAGAGAGGCTAGAGGGTACACTACGCCCGGCACCTGGTAAGGATCAGCCGAAAATGTAGCGGAACGGTTATAGCCCCAGTAGTGTTGGTCCCTGTGATCATAGTCGATCCTGGTATATACATTGGTCAAGGAGTCAATCTTCCAGGTCACTCCTCCGTTTAAGGTAAAAGTATTCCAATTCTCTTTACGGCCATGCAGACTGTTGCTATAGTTATGAGAATCGCCGGGATAAAAGGTCTCTCCTACTGTTTCTTCTTCCACATTGTAGTTATTATGTGCCATCCGTGCACTACCAAAAATCTTTAAGTAACCGTCTTGTTCCTCCTTCTTCCCGTTATCCCACGCAGCATTCACGCCCGCCTTGCGGAAAGTATTGAGACCGGGACTCCAGTCATTGCTTCTCCATCCGCCGTTCGCATTGGCCTCACTCTGGTCATTCAGGTTATTGATTTGTCCGAAGGCGGAGAGACTTAGCTTATCAGTAAAACGGGTCAGGAAGAGGCGGGTACTGTAGTGATCTCCCGTCCCTGCGGCAAGGTCCGTATTCCCGATCCAAGTACTCATATATTCCTTCTTGATCGTTACATTCAGCACATTCTCACGTTCACCGCTGTCGGTATGTTTCTGCTTATCGGCATCGGTCCTGGTTTCATAGGCTTCAATCGCCTCTACCATCTCCGTAGGAAGGTTTTCCAAAGCGATGGATAAGTCACCGCTAAAGAAGTCTTTTCCATTGATCAACAGTTTATTCACCGCTTTACCCTGATATTTTATCACTCCATCTTCAATGGTAATACCAGGCAGGCGGCTTAACAGGGTACCCAGAGTAGCGCCGGGCGGTACGCGGAAGGCATCGGCATTGTATACAAGAGTATCACCCCTCATAGTGATCTGTTGTTGTGCCGCCACTACCTCCATATTTTTAAGCAGGATAGCAGCGGGCTGGAGAGTAAGCGTCGCAAGATCCGCTATCGGTTGTTCTTTGGAAAGGTGTAGATCATGGAAAAGTGACTCATATCCTATATTATCTACAGCAAGCAGATAACTGCCTTCTTTGGAAACGGTAAGATGAAATAATCCCTCTACATTGCTCCGTACTCCGGCCACGAAAGAACTGTCTGGTTGCAGCAGGCGCACATTGGCGTAAGCCATAATCTTCTCTTTCTCGGCTTCTATCAACCGGCCTTTTATCACATAAGAAGTTGTATCTTTTTCCGCATTTGCATACAGCAGAGTGAAGGGTAGCCACAATAGGCTGAAAAGAATAAATTGTTTACTCATAGTATATCTTTGATATAGTATCCTCTTTGCTTTATAATATAGGGTTAGACGCAATTGCTTTATTATTTTGGATTCGCCTTCTTCCCTACATTGAAGCGATACACCACATGAAACATTACGTAGCTCATATCATGGAATGAGTTGTGATGCGTGGAGGAACGACCGTACAGACTGGATCTGGCCCACTCGCTGAGGCGGCTGGCCAATATATCATTGGCATTGACGCTCAGTATCAGGTTTTGTTTCTTGAGGAAGGCCTGTGAAAGGGCGGCATTCCACAGCCACTGGTCATTGTTCATGGTAGAGGAGCTGAAGCCGCGGCAACTGTACAGATGGAAATCACTGCTCAGGGTCATCCCCCAGGAGAACTCATATTGACCGGTGATTCCGGTGTTCAGGATGCGTGATGTCTGGTTGGAGGCCGGCTGCAATGAGTTACGTTCTGCATTGATGGCGATGTTATTATTAGTAGAAAGATACAGTTTGTCGAGGCGAAAGTTCAGGTTAAGGGCCGGCGTACAGGAGAAGTTTCTTTGCGTACTCTTCTGGTTGACATTATCCTCCGTAGACCTGAAGTAGCCTACACTCTCCCGATAGCCAAGATAAATACTGGGGTAGAAGTTCCATCTCTTCTTCTTATCCAGCGGGATGCTGGAGCCGCTACTCAGGTAGGTACTCCACGGGCCGTCCACATTCTCGGGCTGAGCGGTACGTACGCCCGTTGTGGGGTCATACGTCTCCGTATTGCTCACGGCGCTATTGCTTGTCACATAGTTTCCATTGGCCCACACGAAGGCTTTGCGTTCGCCGTAGGTTTTCTCGAAGTTGAAGCTATAGCGCTGAGTCCATGACGGGTCCAGATCGGGGTTTCCCTTCCAGATATAAAGCGGGTTGCGATCGTCTGTTATATCAAGCATCTGGGTAAGACCGGGGAAATTACGAGACGCCTGATACTGAAGTTGTACATAGCCCCCCTTCTTGAAGCGGTACCGCCCCGAGAAGACAGGAGTTATATAGAAACGATCACTGATCACTGTAGTATCCATAAATCCGCGCCAGTAATCCATCTTCGTATGGTTGGGGCGTATGTATACGGATGCCGTGACGCTCAGACTCTTTGTATAGAAACGATACTGCAAGTTGACTCCGTGCGTGTGGGTGCGATAAGTGGTGTAGTTACAGTTGTCCCAGTTGATGGTTATATCCAGCGAATCGGGCGGAGGAAGGCTTCCGAACGCGTGAGATGTAGTACGCCAGGCCTCCAGCGAATCGAGCTGAAACAAGGTATAGTCACTCTGAGAATAGCTATAACTGTACACATAAGCCACAGAAACCCGGTGCATTTTATTCAATACATGCTCATACGTCAACTGTCCGTCAAAGCCCATGCTTTCATTAGGGGAAAGGCTGTATTGGTTGTTGACCTGTTCCGGTTTTGCAGCATCCGGTTTGTAGTACAGAATGTTGGAGAGTGAGAAAGATGTGGTATTGTTTTCACTCGTCCTGAAGGAAGTCCAGAAATCCAGGCGGTGCCCTTTGAGGCTTAGCCTGCGCCCTGCAGAAAGACTCATCGAGAAGTTGCTGGTATTATAAAGGCGTTTCGATTTCGAGTCGCTGCTATTGATGGCAATGTTCATCAGACTGTCATTCGGCTGTGGGCCCAGCAGGGAGGCAAGAGGATACGTTACCCCCGGCACCAGGTAAGGATCGGCCGAGAATGTAGCCGAACGGTCGTAACCCCTGTAGTGCTGGTCGTTGTGCTCGTAGCCTACTCGGGTGGTGACGGTGGTCAGCGAGTCGATCTTCCAGGTTGCCCCTCCGTTTATGGCTACGTTGCTCCAAGTATCGCGGTGACCGTGCAGGCTGTTGCTGTAGTTATGGGAAGCGCCAGGGTAGAAGGTCTCTCCCACCGTTTCCTCTTCTATGCTGTAGCTATTGTGCGAAAAGCGTCCATTCCCATAAATCTTTAGATAACCGTCCTGCCACTCCTTCTTTCCGTTATCCCATGCGGCATTGACACCCGCTTTCCGAAAGGTATTGAGGCCGGGAATCCAGCCATTATTGTCTCCCCACCCGCCCCCTGCGTTGGCTTCGCTTTGGTCGTTCAGGTTATTGAGCTGCCCGAAGGCGGAGAGGCTCAGCTTGTCGGTGAAGCGGGTCAGGAAGAGGCGGGCGCTGTAATGGTCGGACGTCCCTTCGGCCAGGTCGGTATTCCCAATCCAGGTGCCTTTGTATTCTTTCTTGATGGTTACGTTGAGTACACCGATGCTCTCGCCGCTGTCGGTGTTTTTCTCTTTATCCGTATCGGTTCCGGCTCCATACGCTTCGATGGTTTCTACGATCTCCGTAGGCAGATTCTCCAGAGCGACGGACATATCGCCGCTAAAGAATTCCTTTCCGTTGATCAATAGTTTATTAACTGGTTTGCCTTGATACTTAAGCACTCCGCCTTCAATGGTAATACCGGGAAGACGGCTCAGCAGGGTACCCAAGGTAGCGCCGGGCGGTACCCGGAAGGCATCCGCATGATACACAAGGGTATCGCCACGCATGGTAATCTGTTGCTGTGCAGCCACCACTTCCATATCCTTAAGCAGGATGGCTATAGGCTGTAAGGTAAGAGTTTCAAGATCAGTCAGCAATTGCTCCTTGAGAATATGCACGGCCTGAAAGATAGGTTCATAGCCCATGTATCCTATCGCCAGAAGGTAACTTCCCTCTTTTGGGGGCTTTACACGAAACAGACCTTCTTCATTGGTGTGTACGCCGGTTATAAATGTACTGTCAGACCGCAATAGGCGTACATCGGCATAGGCCATTACCTGCTCTTTTCCGGCCTCTATCAAACGCCCCTTTATTACATACGTAACCGTATCCTTATCTATATTTGCAAAGAGGAGAATCCAAGGCAATAGGAAAAGGCTGAAAAAACAAAAACGTTTATTCATAGTACCGGTATTAAATCACGGGCACAATATACGTAAATTTAATAAGAAACCGGCAAACTTACGCCAAAAATAGTTCTATTTACCTGCCAAATTTGTTTTTCTTTCGTAGCGGAAGTAATCAAAGTCCACGAACCCTCCATTCTTCAGGGTAGCATAGTTGAATAGCGCAAAACGGTAACCTACAAAATGATTGGTAGTATATTGTGTCTTCATTTCCTGTCCCAACTGATTCCAGTTCTTTCCACCGTCCAGACTGTAATAAAAGAAGGCCACGTCAGGATCAAAATCAAAATCAACCTTCAGGTTTACCATTTTCTTTTCTAACGGTTTACGCTCCACCTCATTACCCCGATCCACCATCACAAGATAGGCCCGACCATTTTCTTTCTGTACCCCGATGTAGCCGTAGTGGTAGCAGAAGGCCGACAGACCGGCGCAATCGCCGTCCTGCATATTGGATATATCCATGGAGATGCTTCCGGCACAGGCAGGGCCTTCCGTACGTTGTGTCAACGAGTTACGCGCTTCTACAATGGTAGAGACTACTTTTCCTGTTTTCAGGCGAAGGTAACCAGGCCGTTCGGTAAGTGTCCAAAGGCTGTTATCGGGATTGTGGTTCCACTGCCAGTACAGGGGTAATCTGGATTTTCCTTTTTCTTTTGACAGGTTGGTAAACTCATCACTCACCACCAGAGGGATGGTGGGGTAACCCTGTACGGGTTTCTCCATCACGGGAGGAACTTTCCCGTAGGCATCACCCAGCATAGGCCATCCGTCTTCCCAACGGAGCGGCATCAGGTAAGGGATACGCCCCACGGCGCCATGGTCCTGAAACATCATGGAAAACCATCTTCCATCCGGCATATCAATGAAGCATCCCTGGGCTATTCCGTTGTTGCGATATCCCATATTATCATCCAGAATGATTTTTTGTTCGTTGTAAGGACCGGCCACATGGTCTGAGCGGAAACAGATCTGCGTACGCCGCCCTCCCTTGGGCCACCATATCAGGGTGAGGTAGTATTTCCCGTTTATCTTATAGAAATGGGTGCCTTCCAGCAATCCTTCGGGCATCTCCACCAGTTCTTCCAGGTTAAGCCCGTCGGGTTTCAGGGCTGTAAGGTCTGCATTGAACTCTCGGATGTGGCGCACGTGCTTCCTGTTAAAGGTTACATATACACGACCGTCCTCATCGAACAGCATGGAGGGATCATGCAGGTATTCATCAATCACCACCTTGTCCCACTTACCGGCAGGATCAGTGGTTGAGTACAGATACGACTTTCCGGTGTTATTGGTGCCATACAGGGCATAAAACTTACCCTTATGATATCGGATACATGCCGCCCACTGCCCTCTTCCATACGCGTTTCCACCATTTAGATTATAGACTTCGCTGTCATCCAGCTCATCAAAAAGGTAGTTGATAAGTTCCCAGTTCACCAGATCTTTCGATTTCATGATGGGGGCTCCCGGCATCAGATGCATAGTGGTGCTTACCATATAAAAGTCATCTCCTACACGGATCACATCCATATCCGGATAATCGGCAAAGATAACCGGATTGGTAAAAGTCGTCACACGATTTGCCTGTTGCTTATCTTTTTCTTTCGCCACACACATTGAAGCAGATAAAACGCCACAGATCAGAATTACAAATATCTTTTTCATTGATTCACACGAGTATATTATGTAGCGCAAAGATAGAAAGTTCCATTCCTGCAAGGTAGTATAGAAAAGCCAAAGAATGGAACTATCTACCCAAAATGAGAGAAAGCTTTACTTGTAAAAGGAGTATGCGGATATCTGCCAGGAATTAAAAGCTCATCAACATATATACATCATTGTCTCCCGGCTTTAATTGGGGAATCATCTTTTTAAGTTTCCCAGATAAAAGGCCGCGTTTATCCCAAGCGATCAATGAATCAGAAGAATAGGTTCTACACAACACATTATCCGCATACATCACCAGTCCGGGATAATCGCTGTTCAGAGTAAATTTATTCTCTTCATGGCATATATCCTCGTTCTCGATATGATAAAGAAAAAACTTCTTCCGATTTATATCATACAACATCATGCCAGAAAGAAACAGATATCTATCAGTCCATGCATTTACCCACATTTTTTTGAGGTAATCTTTTTGTATCCACGCAGGAGGAATCTTGTGAAATATGCCATCCTTCCTCCCATGTAAATAGCTATAAATCGTATCACTGCCAATATCCGCAAAGACATACCGCCCATTTACAAAAGACATATAACTATTATGCGCTATAGAAAAGCTGTCCTGATGCACATAATGCGGGAAGTATCTTATTGAATGAATAGGCAAGCGTTCCTTTACATGGCCATCTTTTTTGGAAATCAACACAAAAGGCTTTCTATCAGCCAGCTCCTTCTTGTCATTCCACATTTGACTGGCACGTTTCTCATCATAAGCAAGAAAAAAATCGGAATCGTAATCCAGGAGCTGCCCAACCTGCACCGTATCCGGAGTAATAATCGTACGTAAATAGTCTCCTTCTTTATTATATACGACTATACGATGCAGATATGGATTGTCACACAACCACAGTTCTTTACGGGAAGCATCCCAAAAGGAATTACTTATATAGGAATGAATGGTAGAATCCGACTTTCCTTTGCAATTAAAAAAACTTTGTTGCTTTCCCGACCTATCAAAGAATGCCACATCCCCGTAGAAGCAATTCGCCGCAATAATCAGGTTTTTATCGATCCGAAGAATACGTCCGCCTAAATCGGGATCATTTTCCATTTTCGCATCCAGTACATAATATTCTACCTTTGCAACTTTCTGAGCAATGAGCTTTTTATATGGATACGTAGATCGGTGCCTTGCCGTGTCTATATAAGGAAGAGTAGACCGACAAGAAAGAATAAATAATATACTTCCCAAAAGACCAATGAAAACAATCTTCTTTTTCATCTGATTAGTTTTTGCATAGAATAACTAAGGCTACTATAATTCCACAAATATAGTAGTTTCTTTTCTTACATTCTACCAAAACTTCTTTATTTTATTCACCGGAGTTACAGAAACAGATACAACGGATACCCTAATGAATATCCGGTAATCCCAAAAACTCGCAAAGCCTCCACGTTCCACGAATCTACGGAAACGCCTTGTGGTAAATGGTTTCA
>JAVBMN010000050.1:0-52122 GCA_031552405.1 Bacteroidaceae bacterium
CAAGGACGTAGTCCATACGCTGCCCCTGTTCAACCCACTTCGGGGTTGCCAAGGAGAGAGTCACTTTTACCCCCAGTAGCTTCACTTCGTTCCGCACTACTGGGGGTTATTAAAATTGAAGCCCATGCGGGCTATCTTCATTGTTAGACTATGTAAAGTATGAGCATGAATTTAACAATGCAACCTACTTTTAGGATTGACCCGGAATTTCGCTTCTAAATCAGGTAATTTAAACTATCCTCAAACCGCGGATGCGGTGATTCCTTGGTAGCCATGGACGCCAGTCCATGGTATAGAGGCCTCTATAACCAAAGCTGCAGCGCAGCGACATCTAGGTTATAAATGACTTTCTAAGGAATGCACCGGAATTACGGCTTGAGCCAGATATACAACAAATTAAAACGTTGCAGCTATCCAAAATCCTTATATCCCTAATAATTTCTGAGAAGGGGAGAATATGCGAATAATAAGTTAACGACGAAACACCTTTACAGAAGAACTTCCAAGGTTTTTATATCTCTAACCTAGAGGTAGGAACTAAGATCGGTGCAAAGATATGGTTTATACTTAATCCTTGCAATTTATTCCCGTTTATTTTTTCGGATTTCTTTCTGATATTGTTGTATCTTGTTGATTTACAGATAACTGTTATTCCTCTCTTTCCTTCTTTAAGAAAGATGTTTTCATGAAAAGAATTTACTTCATATCTTTCACTATTTCTCATCCGTGTTCGGTTCTCATTCTTTCCATCATCATAAATAGATGGTTTGCAGAGCTTTAGATGTGATTTAAAAATCGCATTCTGGCACTTTGCAATAGGGGCCTGAAATACAGGCATATTAGGAATCTTACTTTAAAATTATTTGAAAAATCTCAGTTTTCTCAAAAAACAGGAATCTGCAGCACATTGAAAAACAGCAATTTGCGTATCTGTTGAGGGATATTCCTACCTCTAGGTTAGAGGGAATGTTTAAGGTCAAAGTATTTAGTGTGTTGCTCAATGAGCTGAATTGATCGGAAGTACAGTGCGATTTCCGGTGTCCCTGAGGAATGCCTTTTTTTGAATAAAATGTTGTCAGCGACCGATCGCACCACCCCCGCTTGGTATGCCCTTCGCATCACCTACAGCCGCGAACTCCCTTTCAAAGAGTATCTGGATGGCAAGAAGATCGAGAACTTCATCCCTATGCATTATAAAGAGGTGGAGAAAGACGGCAAGTCTGTTCGCAAGTTAGTCCCTGTCATCCACAACCTCATCTTCATCCATTCCACCCGGAACATTATCGAAGACATCCGTAAAACCGAGTTTTATCGTTTCCCCGCCCACTGCATTATGAATCCCTTTACCCGCAAGCCCATCACGGTCCCTGTGGAGCAAATGAACCACTTCATTGCCGTAGCCGGAACATTCGACGAGCAACTCGTATATCTCACCCCCTCGGAAGTTCCCTTGCACAAAGGCCAGAAAGTCCGCATCACCGGTGGCATCTGGAGTGGGGTAGAGGGCCAGTACATGCGTATAGCCAAAGACCGCCGCGTGGTAGTTACCATCCAGGGATTGATGGCCGTTGCCACCGCCTTCGTTCACCCCTCCTTGGTAGAAGCTTTAGAATAAACGAGCACTCTTGTTGTCTTTTTACAGTAGGGGCGAATTGAATTCGCCCGGTAATCCGCAACAAGGTATATACCCTAATTTATTACGGGCGGAAGCATTCCGCCCCTACTGAGGACACTTTATTCATAGTTCCCCCTCAGAAAAATGTTTTTTCGGTTTTTGCTGCATTTGCTGCATAAAACATGCTTAATTATCATATAATAAGCACTTTACCACTATGCAGCAAAGTATGCAGCAACTCTCCAAAAACAAGTTTGCTGCATAGTAAAGTTGCCTTTTCGATCAAAATGATACAATCCCCGGTCCAAACCCTCTACGAGCAATCCCACCGCCTCCTCCACCTCGGCGAAGACGGTGCCCCCCTTTACGCGGACGACCTCAGCGGCCTTACCACCGAAGTCGATCGCCTCAGCTCCCGCCTGTTTGGATACACCGCCTCCACCCAGGATGACGAAGCCCACATCTGCCTCGCCCTCCTGATGAGTTTTGCCGCCACCTTTACCAGCACCCCGGAGAAAGACCAGCGCCTCGCCACCGTCCTCGACCGCGTGTACGCCCTCCTCTCCGACACCACCCTCCGCTGGCCCGGCATTCCATACCCCGACAGCCTGCTTCGCACCCAGCTCACCGTCTTCGCCTACACCTTTACGTACGACGAAGCCCTCCTGACCGAAGCCGCCCGCCTCCTTTCCACCTGGGAAGGCCGTAACCTGACGAAAGAAGAAGTCGAACTCCTCGACCTCTATACCACCATAAAAACCTGAGAAACGATCTAATTTTTCCTTTTTTATTTTTATCAGTCTGTTTTCAGTTTCTTTTTGGTCTGTTTTCCCGTTTTTATTTGTCAGATAGCCCGCTATCCTCCTCATAAAAACATAAAAACATCCTCAAAAACAACTCTTAAAACAATACTGAGCAAAATTTAGATCATTTCCAGCCCTGCGCTCAATGAATCTCAGCCCTGTGTTTTCAAAACCCAGGCCTGCCTTTCCCAAACTCGTGCCTACGAGTTCAAGATCTCGTGCCCACCAATTTTGCAACTGATGCCCACCAGTTTTTCATCCCATGCGCACCAGTTTAACAAGGGAAAATCATGCATTGCGTCAGCCCTCTATGTCGTCCGAAAACGCTCTTTCAGAGCGTACCCCGCCTTGTTCTCGCAGCGTCGAACGCAGCGCCGCCTTTCGGGAACGACCAGAGCGGAAGCTGTTTGAGCGTAGCGAGTTCTTTCGCTCAGTGACCGAAAGGCAAGTGAAGTAGCGTAGAGAACACAGCGGAAAAGTTTCTTTTGCTTACTTTTCTTTGCGATCAAAGAAAAGTAAGAGGAAAAACGATGCAGTAACCTGCATTTCCAACACTTGCTGCATACCTTACTGCATACCCCCAACCCTCTGTCTAAGAGTAATCTACCTCCCATTTATGCAGCAATGCAGTAAAATCCGCAAAAACATTTCTCTCAGGCAAAACGCCGAAAAGGAAGATTAGTTACAATGCCCGATACCCCTCTTACCGAAACCCAGAAGGCCCTCATCAAGATGAAGCGTCACCAGTATCTAACCGAGATGAGAACGCTGCTTCGCACCTATGAGCAAAATCAGGAAACCCTGAAAGAGCAGCAAGCTCTTTATACGCAGCTTTCTGCAGAAGTAGTTTCCCTTCAGGAAGAGCGCGATAGGCTTCTTGCTGAGCTGAATCGGAAAAAGCGTTCGTAAACTCCTATTCTTGAACATTACAGTATGAACTCTACTTTCTATTGCGTTTTCCATCTCTTCACAGGAATAGGAAATAGTGAAGATTGGAATAACAGCATTGACCGCAGCTGTCTTCTAAGGCCTTTTAGGCAGCAACTCCCTTCAATCCCCTTCATTAGCGAAGGGAGGCGGTTTTTAAATGATATAAGAAAATGAACCAACTAAAAGCAGGCGCGATCCTCTCGTATGTAAGTATTGGATTGAATAATATAGTCGGGTTACTCTACACCCCTTTCATGCTTCGCATGATGGGGCAGTCAGAGTATGGGCTTTATTCTTTGGTCGCTTCTGTAGTTGCTTATCTGACAATTCTAGATTTAGGTTTTGGGAATGCAATAGTACGATATACGGCAAAATTCCGTACCGAGGGAAAGTTACAGGAGCAATATGAGATGTTTGGTATGTTTTTATTGCTTTATTCCGTGATTGGTATTTGTACTTTATTTATTGGAATTGGCTTTTATTTTAATATAGATACCCTATTTGCTCAAAGCTTATCTGTTGAAGAAATAGGGAAAGTGCGTATGATGATGTTATTATTGATTTTCAATTTAGCATTTACTTTTCCTATGAGTATCTTTTCTTCCATTATCACAGCGTATGAGAATTTTGTATTTCAGAAATTAGTAAATATCATTCGTATAATCTTGAATCCTTTGGTAATGATACTAATGCTACTAATGGGATATCGGGCTATTGGAATGGTGGTGATTACCACTTTGTTTAATGTGGTTACTTTACTCATCAATTGTTGGTACTGTTATCATGCATTGAACATTAAAATACGATTTGGAAAATTTGATTGGAAATTTCTAAAGGAAGTTTCCATCTATTCTTTTTGGATTTTTCTGAATGCAATTATGGATCGTATTTATTGGAGCACGGGGCAATTTGTATTGGGTATATATAGTGGTTCTATTGCCGTAGCCGTCTATGCTGTGGCTATACAGTTAGAACATATTTATATGAGTTTCTCTACAGCTATATCTGGTGTTTTCCTTCCCAAAGTGACTGCTATGGTGACGAGGAGAAATGATTATAAGGCAGTTTCAGATTTATTTATTAAGACTGGGCGTATTCAGTATATTATAATGGTGTTTATTTTGACTGGTTTTATTCTTTTTGGTCAGCAGTTTATAGAATTATGGGCTGGCCCTGGATATGAAGATTCTTATTTCATTGCATTATTATTCTTTGTCCCGCTTACTATACCTCTGATCCAAAACTTAGGAATTACGATCTTGCAAGCTCGTAATCAGATGAAATTTCGTTCTTCGCTTTATGTTATAATAGCATTAGCTAGTTTAGGGATTTCCATTCCTCTGGCAAAGGAGTATGGCGGTATTGGCTGTGCAATAGGCACATCAATAGCATTGATAGCTGGTCAGATCATAGCAATGAATATTTATTATTATAAGAAGATATCTATTGACATTCCTCGTTTTTGGAAAGAAATAGCAAGCATGAGTGTGGTTCCTATCGCTTTGGGAATGATAGGCTATCTTTTGTTAGTGCAGTTCAAACTCAATAATATATATTCTTTGGCATTGGCAATTTTTCTTTTCTCAATCTTCTACATTCCTATTTATTGGCGTTTTGCAATGAATAGCTATGAACGTGATTTATTTGGGGCACCTTTAAAGAAACTCATATTCAAGATTGTAAGATGATCGAACTTAAAGAAAAGAGAGATTGTTGTGGCTGTTCAGCTTGTGTGCAAGTCTGTCCCAAGCAATGTGTTTCATTGAAAGAAGATTATGAGGGCTTTCTTTACCCAGAAGTTGATAAGGGCGCTTGTATTAATTGCAGTCTTTGTGAAAAGATATGTCCAGTCCTTCATCCTGATGATCCTCATATGCCATTAAAGGTATATGCAGCTAAAAATAAGAATGAAGAAATCCGACTAAAAAGTTCCAGTGGTGGCATATTTACTTTGTTGGCAGAGCGGGTTATCTATGAAGGAGGTGTTGTTTTTGGAGCAAGGTTTAATAATAAATGGGAAGTCATTCATGATTATACAGAAACAATAGAAGGATTGGCCCCTTTTCGTGGGTCCAAATACGTACAGAGTAAGATTGGTGATAATTACCTGAAAGTTAGAGAGTTTCTGAATGTGGGTAGAAAAGTTTTATTTAGTGGTACTCCCTGTCAAATCGCAGGTCTGAAAAGATTCCTTCGAAAAGATTACCCTAACCTGCTGGTGGTAGATTTTATTTGTCATGGTGTTCCCAGCACCAAAGTGTGGCAACTTTATTTGAAGGAACTTTTATCTGAATGGGAGGATGATCACAAAAATAGGAGGAATGATTTATCTCAGGAAAGCTCAAAAATAGAGATTACAGATATTTCTTTTAGAGATAAAACCCAAGGTTGGCAAAATTATAGATTTGTAATAAAAGGAGAACAATGTGACGGAAAGAAGATCTCTGAGTTTGTTTTTTCTGAGAAATTTAGAGAGAATGTCTATATGAAAGGATTCTTGGCCAATATTTATCTTCGTCCAAGCTGTTATGTATGTGCTGCAAAATCAGGGAAAAGTGGGAGTGATATTACTATTGCTGATTATTGGGGAATAAATCGTCATAATAGAGACTTTAATGATGATCGAGGCATTAGTTTGGTGCTTGTGAATACACAAAGGGGTGTTGATGTATATTCAAAGATTAGTGCTGAAAGTATTGAAACGGAATATTCACAGGCTATAGCTGGTAACTTTTCTTTTGAGAATAGTGTCTCTATACCTAAATACCGGGAGAAATTTTGGATGGATTCCTCTGATGACTTTATGAATGTTGTTGAATCAATTACAATAAAGATGCGTCCAGGTATTGTTAGACGAGCATTTTTATTAGGGAAAAGAATTATCAAACGAATATATGTTAAATGAGGGCTTATATAAAAGTCACAATGAGAAAGATTGGTTTTTAATGGACAATAAGCTAAAAGTTGGAGTTGTCACTCTCTGGTGGAGTAATGATAATTATGGACAGTTGTTGCAATGCTATGCCTTACAATATTATCTTAGAAGCAAGGGATGTGATGCGTTTCTAATTAGGTATAACCCCACATTAGATCGAAAGGATAAATCATTTCTTTTTATTATACGGAGATTTTTGAAATTGTTTAATATTTCGAAGTCTTATCGATATATATTGAGACTTATTAGAAATGCAAAGAATACAAATAGAGATAAGATATTTGATAGAAAATTTGATCACTTTCGCAGGAACTATATTGCAAGTTCAGAGATTGTTTATTCAAAAGAGAGCCTAAAAAAAAGTCCACCAATGGTTGATATTTTGATTACTGGTAGTGATCAAGTCTGGTCTGGATTAAATGATGTTTTCTTTTTGAATTTTGGAGCAAAAGGAACGAAAAGAGC
This sequence comes from Bacteroidaceae bacterium, assembly GCA_031552405.1. GTDB lineage: Bacteria > Bacteroidota > Bacteroidia > Bacteroidales > Bacteroidaceae > UBA1794. Next base: position 6,749 of record JAVBMN010000050.1, read on the forward strand.
TTCTTTTGCTGCTAGTTTCGGGAATTTTTCCCATCATGAAAGTGATGAAAAATTACGCCGCTGTAAAGAATGGATTGAACGTATAGATTTTATTTCTGTACGTGAACATGATGGGTTGAAAATATGCAATACTATAGGACGTGTGGATGCTAAGCTTTTTCTAGATCCGACTTTGATGCTTACAATGACTGAATATAGAAAGATTGCGATGCCTATTCCTGAAGAAAAGAAATTTTGCTTTGTGTATATGATTGATTCATCGGAACTTACTCCTGTTACGATGAATGAGATTCAGCATTATTTATTAGAAAAGGGATTGGATTTAAAATATGTTGCAAGCCAAAGGAGATTCGATGATTTTTCTAAAATCTATCCAACAATAAATGAATTTATTTCTTATATTGAACATGCTGAGGTTGTGATCACTAATTCATTTCATGGGGCGGTGTTCTCTATTCTTTTTAATAAAGAATTTGTGGTTTTGCCGAAAGGAACAACTACAAATGGCAGAATGACAACTTTATTGGAGACGCTTGGGATAAGTAATCGGTTTGTACACTCTTTAGATGAGATAGAGAATGCATTTAATCGTAGAATCAACTATTTGGATGTGAATGATCGATTGAGTATTAAGCGGGAAGAAAATGATTTTGAATTTTCTTCTTTTCTTGATTCTGTTAAGTGGAATCTGAATTAATGACTTATCCAGTAAAAACATTTAATCGTTACGATTACTTTATAATAGCATTGCTTGGGTCTATTGTGTTTGGCACATTTGGTGGATTCTTACAACCTGTGAGAATCTTGTCTATACTTTTTTTACCAATTGTGGTGTATGAATTTAATGTGTTATATCAAGATCGGTTAGTTAGGAGAATTATTTTCTTCTTTTTCTTTTGGTATATTTATTGTGTTTTATCGGTATTATGGACTTCTGATCCAGATCAAGCCTTTAAAGAACTGCTTTATTATCCGATTCATTTCAATTTGTTTCTCTCTTTAGTTCTTTTTGCAAAACTAGCGAATCGTCCAATTTATGCAATTATTCTAGGTTGGTGCTTGTTTGTGTTTCTTTCTTTGCCTATTGCTTTTAATGAGATCATTGCTAATGAGCATTTAGAATCGTCGAAATATGGGGATAAATTTATTAATTTAGGGAAAGGGAAATCTGTTTTAAAACATTATGCAGCTGTAACTTTTTATAATTACAATACATACAATACAGTTTTATGCTTTTCTTTTCCTTTTCTTCTTACCTATCTGCTGCTTTTTAAGAGAAAAATATTACAATTTGCGGGATGGGTTCTTGTTTTAAGTGTACTTTATATTGTTCTAACTAATGCTTCTCGTGGAACTTTTATAAGTATGGGAATTATGCTAGTTATATTTTCTGTTTTTTTTCGTAAGCACTCAATTTCTTATAAACCAATGCTTTATTTTCTTTTAATAGGAGTGGTTGGATATATTATCTGGGTTTATGGAGATGTTCTTTTTAAGCAGTTTGGTTATCGGATGATTGGACGAGATTCTATTTTAACAGATCAAAGTCGTTTTGGCATGATCCTGATAGTGCTCGCTATAGTTGTTGATGATTTGTTTATGGGTGCAGGAACAGGTAGCTTAATTGCTACCTTTTCTCAGAGATCAAGTATTGAGATTCCACATAATTTATTTTTAGAAATTCTTATCCAATATGGATTAATAATAACAATAGGAATACTTTTTTTCCTTTGTTTTTTATTAAAAAGAGCTTGGAAAACTCGAGACAATGAAATAAAATTAATTTTGTTTGCAGCGTTATTTCCACTTCCTTTTATATCCACTATTAATAGTGGATATTTATTAATGCCCTCAGTGTGGTTGTTCTTTGCTTCATTATTTATGGTCTCTAAATATCCAAAATATTAGATATATATGATTGATTTTTTTGATAATTTATATCAGAGGATTCAAAATCAAAAACCTCTCTTGATTAAAATTCGCTACTATTCATTATTGCGTTTTACGCTGAGGACTCTAGCGAATATTGTCTTACCAGTTTATTTTCGTAGTACCCAGAGTAATCCATTTTATCGATTGAAACCGATTGATAAAAGTAAAGGTCGAGTAATAGTTTCATTTACTTCTTTTCCTAAGCGAATTGGAAAAGTCTGGATGGTAGTGGAATCTATTCTTCGACAGACTAAAAAACCTGACAGGCTAATACTTTGGCTCTCTAAAGAACAATTTCCAACACTTCGCTCATTACCTCTCTCATTGTTGCGGATGCAAAGTCGAGGCTTGGAAATAGTACTTTGTGATGAAGATATCCGTTCTCATAAGAAATACTATTATGTAATGAAGGAATTTCCTGATGATACAATTATTACTATTGATGATGATTTATTATATAATTCATGTATCGTTGAATATTTACTTTCGAGTTCTGCTAAAAATCCTCATTATATAATTGCAAACCATGCAAAACGGATAGCTTTTTTTAACAAAAATCTTCTACCTTATTCTAAATGGAAAGTGCCCTGCCGAGATTTACCGGATTCGATTTTGGTTCAAATAGGAATTGGTGGGGTTTTATATCCACCGCATTCTTTGCATCAAGATGTCATATCTGTTGTAAAAGCGCTGCATTATACTCCGATGGCAGATGATATTTGGTTGTTTGTAATGGCTCGTCTTATCGGTAATAAAGTTGTGAAATCCAATTATAAAGGCGGGTTTCTTCCTATTCAATATTTCTCCAATGTCACTCTCTCTTCTGTCAATAACGGAGAAGAGTTAAATGACAAGCAGATAAAATCTGTTCGAAAATATTATATCGAGACTTTAAATATTGACCCTTTTGCGAGTTCTTGAATTATAGGCTCTTGCTCTATTTTTTTGATTTTCAGATATTTTTTATAGTTTTATTCTTTTGGATTATGCAAAAAATACTTCATTTAAACTCCTACTTCATAGACAATAATTTATATAACAACATCTATAGTAGATTAGATTCTGTATATTCTCAGACGATTTTGGTTCCGATCAAATACAACAGAGAGGATAAAATCAAGATAAGCATACAAAACGGAGATGTTCATTGTTTAAGACTGATAAAGAAACACCATGCTTTTTTCTATACGCAAAAAATAAACTCCATTTACCAAAAAGCAAAACAAATGGGCGTTTATAAAGGAGTAGATTTAATTCATGCTCATAATCTCTTTATAGATGGGGCTGTGGCGCTGAAATTAAAAAAAGAATTTGGTGTCAAATATATTGTTGCTATAAGGATGACTGATGTCGATTTGCAATATAGATATATGTTGCATCGACGAAAAATAGCTAATGAGATATTGAGGCATGCAAGTCGTATCATTTTTATATCTTCAATATATGAAGAAAAATTATTTTCTTATATGCCCACAAAACTAGGTTTGGAATTTAGTCAGAAAAGTATTGTTATTCCAAATGGTATTGATAATTTCTGGCTAAAGAATGATTCAAAGTTAACTCTATTTGAGGATGGAATGACATATAAGATACTTTATATTGGACAAATCCAAAAAAGAAAAAACATAATCAAACTCATTGATGCGATTGAATCTATTACTAAAAAGAAACTGTTTAAAATAGAGCTGAATGTAGTTGGAAAGTTTCATCCTAGCGAATCAAAATATGTAGAATTATTTCAGTCTCGTCTTGAGAATTGTCAATCAGTAAATTATTTAGGGCATATTTTTGATAAAAGAAAAATTCAAGAACTTTTAAGAGAGTCACATTTGATGGCACTCCCTTCTACACATGAATTATTCGGATTAGTGTATATTGAAGCAATAAGTCAAAACACACCTGTCCTGTATTGTGAGGGTGAAGGAATATCTCCTTTTTTAGATAATCAACTCTTCGCTACTGCGATAAAAAGAAACCCACTAAATAAAACATCAATAGCGGAGTCCATACAACAAAGTATCAACAAATACTCAGGATTATCAGAGTTTTCGGATTTTTCGAAAAGTTTTTCATGGGATAAAATTGTAAATAGATATATGGATATATATAAGTCACTTTAAAATGGTCATGATTAAACATTATTATTTATGAATCGCATAGAAAAAATTGTGTATGATTGGGTGAAATCAACACCTTGGATTAAGTATATCCTCCGGAATATCTATCAAAATTTATTCGATATATTGCCTCGAAAGAAAGAGTATATGTTAAATCAGTTGGAATATAGAGAAGGTTACTTTTACGGATTTCATGACTCTTCTCCTTTTTCACGTGATGAAAGCAAAGTGCTTGCCCATCACACTAAATTACCTGTAAGAATGCCGTTGATCAGTGAGGCTGTAGGGGTTGGCTATTTTGAATTTAAGGAGGGATTATTAGGAAAGTATGTGAAAATAGGGGATTCTTACAGTTGGAATTATCATAAAGGATGCCGCTTGCAATGGTTGTCTGAGAGCGAATTAATCTATAATACATCCTATGATGGAAGATTAGTCTCTGTTATATATGATCTATTACAGAAAACTGAGCGCACAATAAACTTTCCAATTGATTCGGTTTCTTCTGATGCGTACTATGCAAGTTCCTTTAGTTATGAGCGTTTGGAAGAACTAATGCCAGGATATGGATATAAGGGATATACTGATGATGGATATATAAAAGAAGGAGTTCCTTGCGATACTGGCATATTTTTGATTGATCTGAGACAAAATAAGCGCAAATTACTTGTTAGTTTATTTGAGTTAGCAAATCATCTACAAAGTATTGATGATAAGGAGCATTATCGTCATTACGTAACACATAGTGAATTCTCAAAAGATAATAGATATCTTTCCTTTTTGCATCGCTGGATTGGAAAAGATACAAGAAAAAGAACTTCAAGATTAATAATCTATGATCTGGTTAAACGTGTGTTTTTTGAATTACCTACGGAAGGAATGGTTTCACATTACGTATGGAATTCAAAAAATCAAATTGTTGCATACTGTAACATTGACGGTATAGATTGCCATACTCTATTTGATATAGATGGATCAATAAGACATGAAAAAATAATTGCTAAATCTATAAATTCCGATGGGCATCAAAGTTTTGTAACGAATTCTGTTCTTGTTACCGATACATACCCAGATAGATACCGTATGGCACAGCTTTATAAGGTGGATGTTGAGAGAATGAAAACTACTATACTGGCAAGTGTTTACTCTCCAAAGAAATTTCAGACGCGCGATTTTAAATCACATATAGCTTGTGATCTTCATCCAAGAGTCTCACAATCAGGAAAATATGTTTGTTTTGATTCCCCAAGAACAGGAAAACGCGCTTTATGCATAATGAAACTCTAACAGACATAGTGTTTTAGAATTAGGGTATTACAATAGTTGAACATATAATAAATTTATCAAAGGTATGAATATAGCAATAGTAGGTACCGGCTATGTAGGCTTGGTATCAGGAACTTGTTTTGCCGAAATGGGTGTTAACGTGACATGCGTTGATGTACAACAGGAAAAAATTGAGAATCTAAATAAGGGCATTCTCCCTATTTATGAGCCTGGACTGGAGGAAATGGTTCTCCGTAATATGCGTGCAGGCCGTCTTCATTTTACAACTCAGTTGACAGATGTACTGGATGATGTAAGTGTCGTGTTTAGTGCAGTAGGAACTCCTCCCGATGAGGATGGTAGTGCAGACTTAAAGTATGTTCTCGAAGTCGCTCGTACGATTGGTCGGAATATGAATAAGTATCTGGTTGTAGTGACAAAAAGTACGGTTCCTGTAGGTACTGCAAAAAAAGTTGAAGATGCTATAAAAGAAGAGCTGAGGGTTCGGAATGTGGAACTTGAATTCGATGTGGCTTCTAACCCAGAATTCTTAAAGGAAGGCTCTGCCATAAAAGACTTCATGAGTCCTGATCGGGTTGTGGTGGGAGTGAGTTCAGAACGCGCAAAAGGAGTAATGTCGAAACTGTATCGCCCATTCTTATTGAATAATTTTCGTGTAATATTTACGGATGTGCCCAGTGCTGAAATGATAAAGTATGCAGCTAATTCAATGCTGGCTACACGTATTAGTTTTATGAATGATATTGCTAACCTGTGTGAACTGGTGGGTGCTGATGTGAATATGGTACGCAAAGGCATAGGTAGTGACAGCCGTATCGGAACAAAGTTCCTTTATCCGGGTTGCGGATACGGAGGAAGTTGCTTTCCCAAAGATGTAAAAGCACTTATTAAGACGGCTGAAAAGAATGGTTACCCAATGCGTGTATTGAAGGCGGTAGAAGAAGTAAATGAATCTCAGAAGAATATTCTATTTAGTAAACTATTGAATTACTTTGAAGGCAATCTTCAAGGTAAAAATATTGCAATCTGGGGGTTAGCATTTAAACCGGAAACAGATGATATGCGTGAGTCTACATCGGTGGTATTGATTGATAAGATTGTCGAGGCTGGTGGCTCTGTTACAGCTTATGATCCAATAGCTATGGAGGAATGCCAACGTCGTATAGGTGATACAATTACTTATGCAAAAGACATGTATGAGGCAGTGATTGATGCGGATGCTTTGCTTCTGGTTACCGAATGGAAGCAATTCCGTTTGCCCAGCTGGCAGGTTCTTCTTAAAGTGATGAAACAGCCTTTGATTATTGACGGAAGAAACATTTATGATCAAGAGGAATTGCATGCAATGAATTTTGAATACGAGTGTATTGGAATAAGTAGAGGGTAAGTTAATAGTATTTTATTGTGGCGGATTATGGTTTAGTTTCCATCATTACTCCGTCGTATAATTCTGCTGGGTTTATTGCTGAAACAATAAACTCCATCCTTTCGCAGACCTATACGAACTGGGAGTTATTGATTACGGATGATTGTTCAAGTGATGAATCTTGTCAAGTTATTCGTAGTTATGCGGCTAAAGATGCCCGTATTCAGTTATTTTTGTTAAACGAAAACTCAGGTGCTGGGGTTGCAAGAAACAATTCAATTAAAAATGCTCGTGGCCGTTTTCTTGCTTTTTGTGACAGTGATGATCGATGGTATCCGGGGAAATTGGAGAATCAATTGTCTTTTATGATAAACAATGGATATGAATTTACTTACTCTTCGTATGATACTTGTGATGAGGGTGGTAATGTAATAGGATATGTGAATTGTCTGAAACGTCTTTCATATATAACATTGATTAGAGACAACGGGATAGGCTGTCTTACCTGTATTTATGATACTCATAAAATAGGAAAGGTGTTTATGCCAACAATGCGTAAAAGACAGGATTGGGGATTATGGTTAAGTATTATAAAACGAACAGGAAAAGCCTATGGTTTGCAGGAAAGATTGGCCTTGTATAGAGTTCGAAAGAATTCCATATCCTCAAATAAGATTGAAATGTTGAAATATAATTTTCAACTATATCATAAAGTGGAAGGAATTCCTTCATTCCTTTCGATACTCTTGATTATTTGTTATTTCCTTCCTTATTATTTTTATAAGAAGTTACTTCAAAAGAAGAATTCTTTATCCCTAAATAAACAGCAATAAGTTTCATGAAAATTACATTAATTGGTGCCAGCGGTTTTGTGGGTACCCGGCTTCTTGATCTCTTAAATGAGACAGGGGGATATGAGTTACAGAATCTTGACTTGCTTCCGAGTTACTTTTTTAATGACATTACCGAAATTGGTGATGTGCGGGATCAATCTTTGATGGATGAGAAACTGAAAGGTGCTGATGTGGTGTGTCTTCTGGCGGCTCAGCACCGGGATGATGTATCTCCGGTATCCCTCTATTATGATACGAATGTAGGAGGAATGGAAGTGACACTAAAGGCGATGGAGAAGAATGGAATTAAGCGGATTGTGTTTTTCTCGTCGGTAGCGGTGTATGGGTTGAATAAGAAGAATCCGAATGAGGATTATGCCAAAGATCCGTTTAACCATTACGGTAAGAGTAAATGGGAGGCGGAACAGGTGTTGCAACAATGGTATGAAAGCCATCCGGACTGGAATATCAATATAATCCGTCCTACTGTGATTTTTGGAGAACGTAATCGTGGGAATGTGTATAATCTGCTGAAACAGATTTCCAGCGGTAAGTTTGCCATGGTGGGCGATGGTACCAACAGGAAGTCAATGGCTTATGTGGGAAATATTGTGGCTTTTGTGAAGTTTATGATTGATGAGAAGACACAGGGGTATAATGTATATAACTATATTGATAAGCCTGACTTTACGATGAATGAGCTGGTGGATCATGTGAGTGTGGTGTTGAAGAGGCATATCCCTGCTACTCATTTCCCTTATTTTCTCGGTATGATGGGTGGATATTGTTTTGATCTGCTGGCTTTGGTTACGCATAAGAAGATGGTGGTTAGTTCTGTTCGTGTGAAGAAGTTTTGCGCCACTACCGAGTTTGATTCTTCAAAAGCTATGAGTTCTGGTTATAAGCCTCCTTATAGTTTGGGAGAAGGTCTGGCGCGCACTCTTGAGTTTGAATTTGTTCATCCGCGTACGGATGATATAACGTTTAAATCGGAATGAGTATAACACTATATCGGCCCTTCTTTCAATTGTTGCGTGCCGGATTGTTTGGAAAGCCTGCTGATAGCAGGCTTTTCTTGTCTTTGGGCAAGGGGGAATGGGAAGAGGTTTTTCGTTTGTCTATGGAGCAGGCGGTAGCTGGAGTAGTATGGGATGGAGTGTTGATGCTTCCTGAAGAGTTGCAGCCTCATAAGTTGCTTTGGTATAAGTGGTTGGGGGTGGTGCTGCAGATTGAGAGGGAGAATGAGCGGTTGAATGGGCTGGTACCTGAAATAATGGAGGGACTTTCGGGGGGTGGAATATTGCTGGAAGATGGGGTGGTTCCGGTTGCTTTGCTAAAGGGGCAAGGGACGGGAGCTCTGTATCGGAATCTATTGCATCGTAGTTCTGGGGATGTGGATGTGTATGCGGGGAAATATTACGGACTGTTGGAAAGGTATATGCAATGCGGGGAGAACGGTTTTGAGCGAGTAGGGAGTTCTACAAAGCATGTGGAGTATATGTATAAGGGGGTGATGGTGGAGAATCACCGATATGTAGCTTTGTTCTTTTGCCCTTGGCTGGCATGGCGATTACGAAGATTGGAAAGAGAGTGGTTCCCGGAAGATTTGCGAATTCGAAGCATAAATGGAAAAGAGATGCTGGTTGCTCCTCCTTGGTTTGAGGCTTTGTTTGGGGTGATTCATTTTCGGGCTCATTTACATTTGGAGGGTGTGGGTTGGCGTCAGTTGTGTGACTGGTGGCTGATTCGTCAGCAGCTAATTGGAAAGGATGGTGAGGCAATAGAACAATGTGTTCGTTATGAGCGAGGGCTTCGTCAATTGGGATTGGTGAAGATGGAAGCAATGATGAGGGAGGTCTTTGAGAAGATGATAATACAAGGTGGTGAAGTAGAAGAACTTTCTAAGATGGCGAAACAGGTGTACAAGGAGATGATGTCTGGAGGGAACTTTGGTCATCATGCGGAAGATGCAGGGGATCATTCATTTGCTTCTCAGAGGGGGTATTGGAGAACGCTTTGGAATTTACTGGCTCATGATGTGGAGAGGGGTGTTCGTTTCTTTTCATTGTTTCCGGGCGAGGCGGTGTTTTCGCCTTTGTTTCGGATTGGAGGATATATTAGGAGGAGGGGGAGGTAGGTTTTGAGGGGATGTGAACATCCCTGTGAGGAGGCATCGGGATACGAGATATCCCGATGAACGGAGAGATCCCAATCAGTCGTTCGGTTTTGGATGGCGGGTTGGGATTTTTCTATTTTAGGTGGCTGGTTCTATTTTATCCGCCCGGCGGTGAGGAAGTTTTGGGACCAGTAGTCTTCGCGGAGGCTGCTGATGATGACGCCTTTGGAGGTGCTGGCGTGGGCGAAGCAGTGGTCTTTGAGGTAGATGCCGACATGGGTGACGGAGCCTTTGGAGGCTTGGCTGGTGAAGAAGACAAGGTCGCCTTCGCGGAGGGAGTGCTTTTTGATGCGGGTGACGTCTTTTTGGAGTTGGTCGCGGGTGTTGCGGGTGATTTGTTTGCCGTAGGCGTCGCGGATGATGGAGTGGACGAAGCCGGAGCAGTCGGTGCCGCTTTTGGTACTTCCTCCGGTGCGGTAGGGGGTGCCGAGCCAAGCGGCGGTTTCGAGGTAGAGGGGGAAGTAGTCGTGGCGGGTGACGCTCATGCCGAGTTGATCGCTGGCGTTGGAGAGGGCCTTGCTGATGACACGATCCCCTGCGGTGCGGCATCCTGACACAAGGAGGGTCAGGATGCTACACAGGAGGATTATATGTCGGCTTGCGGGGCTCATTCCTTTAATTGTTTCCGGAGGTGGCTTGATTTGCCGCAGGGGCGGTTTCAGTTGCTCCGGAGGTGTCGGTCATCACGATGTCGGCACGATTTTGGGTTACCACTTGCTTGGCGAACTGGCGGAGTTCGTCGATGGTGATGGACTGGATGATGCTTTCGTAGTCGGTGTGGCCGTCCATATTGTAGAAATAAAGGTCACCGATTTTGGCCATCCAGTAGCCATTTTCGCGGAGGTTGTTGGTGTGCTGTTTCAGCATAAACTCTTTAACCTTTGCCAGCTTCTCAGCTTCGGGGCCTTCCTGGGTGAAGCGTTCCAGCTCGTTGTAGAGGATGGGGGTCAGCTTTGCTTCCTTTTCGGGGGCAGTCTGGTAGTAGATCTGCAGGATCGTTTTCTGGCTGGGTTCGAACTTGAGAGCTCCTGATACACTGACTCCATACGTGCCGCCTTCCTCTTCGCGCACCTTTTCGGTGTAGGTGATGGAGAGGATCTGCGAGAACAGACTCATCAGGAGCTGGTTGCGCAAGGTGTATTGCATGTCACCTTCGTAGATGATCAGGGTTCTGGCAGAGGGCGTTTCCTGCTTGTGGTTGAAGTGGTTCGACTTGATTCCTTGGGGGAATTTCAGCGAGGTCTCCTTCCAATTCTCCTTGGTATAGGTGGAGGGCAGGGCACCCAGATACTTTACAATGAGCGGGCGGATGCTGTCGATGTTCACATTTCCTACGATGCGTACGATGTAGTCGGATGCATCGGCAAAGGTATTGCGGTAGATTTCCATACAGCGGTCGTAGTTGATGCGGTCAATCTCTGCTTCCTGGATGCGGCGTACACGCTCGTTGTAGCCATAGAGGGTACTATTGATAGAGTCCTGGAATACTACGCCAGGTTGTGCCATGGCGTTACGGATGTCTTCTTTTACACGCAGTCTCCAGGCTTGGTTGCTCTCCAGGTCTTTACGGGGAGCGGTGAAATTAAGATAGGTCAGCTGCATCATCGTTTCAAAGTCGCGCGGAGCGCAGGAGCCTGATACACCGTCGTAGCTTGGTTGCATCCAGGGGCTGGACCATGCGATCTTGCCGGCCAGCTTCTTGGAGAGATCCGGTTTGCTGAATGATCCCAGTCCGCCTTCATTCACCATGCCGATGGCATACCGCCAGTTCAGGGCATCGCTGTCGGGATAGAGGGAGTTGCCGCCGGGTCGTTGGATGATCATATTCACTTCGTCCGCCTTGAAATCGGTGGGTTTGATGACTACGGTCATGCCGTTTGAGAGCTTCATGACGGTGGTTTCCAGTGCCTGGTTCTTCTTTTCTTCTTTCAGCTTTCCTTTGACGGGCAGTTTGCCTACCAACGGTTCGTCGCTCAGCTTCTCGGTATACGGGTCAATCTTTTCATCTTCCACGCTACTTATCACCTTCAACAGAGCCTGCGAAGTGGGGTAGGTGATCCCTTCCTTTTCCGGGCCCATGACCATCAATACGCGGTTGTCGGGGGTAATATACGCTTTCATCATGCGGTTCAGATCCTCTAATGGGATGGAGGGGATATACTTTTTGGCCAGTTCGTATTCATATTCGATGCCCGGTGCGGGTTCATTGTCTAAGAAAAGACGCACGTATTCATTGACAAACTGCCTGTTCTTGCGGGTGTCACGATCTTTATATGTCGTCTCGTAACCACTGAGGCTTCTGCTCTTGGCACGTTCCAGTTCGCTTGCGGTGAATCCGTAGCGGGCGGCGCGCAGTGCTTCGCGATAGATGCTGGCCAGTGATTCTTCTATCTGTCCTTCTTTGCTGGAGGCTTCTACGCAGAATGCACCTTTCGTTTTGCTCCAGATGAAGCCGCCGTCATACGCGCTACAGCTGGTGAAGGGGGCATCCGGTTTCTGCTGAAGGGCGTACAGGCGCTCGTTCAACATGATGTTAATCAGGTTGTTCTGTACCAGATGGAAGTAGTATCCGGTATAGGGTTTCAGCGAGTCGGGGATCGCTTCGTGCTTGAAGAAGAGGTTCACCTCTGTAGAAGTCATCTCCTTATCGGTCTCTATGACTACGATGGGTTCTTTGTTATCGTTTACCGGATAATAGATGCGCGGTGCGGCATCCGGCTGTGCGGGAATGTCGGCAAAGAGGGTACGGATCTTCTGCTCCATGGCATCGGGATCGATATCACCCACTACCACTACGCCCTGCAGATCGGGGCGATACCATTTCTCGTAGTAGTCGCGCAGTTCCTGATATTTGAAGTGATCCACTACATCCATGCTTCCGATGGGCATACAGTCGGTGTATTTTGTCCCGGCATAGATGATGGGGAAGGCGCGTTCGTACATGCGCAGCCAGGCGTTCCGGCGGCTGCGCCATTCTTCGTGGATGACGCCGCGCTCTTTGTCGATCTCCTTGTCGGTGAGCAGCAGGTCGTTGCTCCAGTCGTGCAGGATGAGCAGGCAGGAGTCTACGATGCCTTCGCGCAGCACGGGTGCATCGCTGATGTTATATACGGTCTCGTCAACGCTGGTATAGGCATTGAGGTTTTGTCCGAACTTGATACCTACGGTTTCGCACCATCCGGTAATGCTTTTCCCACCATCATCATTGGGGAAGTGGGTGGTTCCGTTAAAGGCCATGTGTTCCAGGAAGTGTGCCAGTCCGCGTTGGGACGGGGTTTCCTGGATGGAGCCTACCTTCTGGGCGATGTAGAAATCGGCCAGATTGGGGCGAGTGGTGTTCTTGCGGATGTAATAGGTCAATCCGTTGCTTAGCTTCCCGGTCCGCACTTGCGGGTCGAGGGGGAGTGGGGTATGCTGAGCCTGAGTATGCAGGCTGGGCAGGGTACAGGCCATCCATAAGAGGACGGCGGGCATCAGTTTTTTACAAATCATATTCATTGTTGTTGCGTTATACTATTATTAAACGTAGGTTATCCAATTGCAAGTAGCTCCACCTCGAAGATGAGGGTAGAGAAGGCGGGGATGTTTCCACACGGTCTTGTGCCGTAGCCCAGTTGGTGGGGGATGTAGAGGATGCCTTTCTCACCCACGTGCATGTGTGGAAGGCCTATTTGCCAGCCCTTGATGACCTGGTTGAGGTGGAAGGCGGGGGCACAGCGTTGCTTGCGGGAGTTGTCGAACTCCTTGCCGTTGATGAGCGTGCCTCGGTAATGCACCGTCACTACGCTGTTATAGCGCGGGGCGGGTGATCCGGAACTTCCACGCTTCAGGGGTTTGTAAAACAAGCCCGAAGGAAGGGCCTGAATGCCCTCCGTACGGGAGATCTCTGCGAGGAACTGCTCGTTGCGCAGCTTGTATTCTTCTTTCTTCATAGAGTTATTACAGCGGGTTTACAGTATGGCCTGGCGCAGGCGTACGAGTTTTTCCAGCAACCCCTCAAGCTGATCCAGCGGCAGCATATTCGCTCCGTCGCTTTTGGCTACGGCGGGGTTTTCGTGGGTCTCGATAAAGAGTCCGTCGGCACCTACGGCAATGGCGGCTTTGGAGATGGTTTCAATGAGTTGGGGCATACCGCCTGTCACACCGCTCGTCTGGTTGGGCTGCTGCAGGGAGTGGGTTACGTCCATAATCACCGGATGGCCAAAGGTGCGCATCTCGGGGATGCCGCGGTAGTCAACCACCAAGTCCTGATACCCGAAAGTAGTGCCTCGCTCAGTAAGCATTACATTGGGATTCCCGGCTTCCACCACTTTATCGGCGGCAAACTTCATAGCCTCTGGCGAGAGAAACTGCCCCTTTTTGATGTTCACGATGCGTCCGGTTTGTGCGGCGGCTACCAGCAGATCCGTCTGGCGGCACAGGAAGGCGGGTATCTGGAGCACGTCTGCGTACTCGGCTGCCATGGCAGCCTCTTCGGCAGTATGGATATCCGTTACCACGGGAATGTGGAACTCCTGGCGTACCTTACTGAGGATTTTCAGTGCGGCCTCGTCGCCGATGCCGGTAAAGGAGTCGATACGTGAACGGTTTGCCTTGCGGTACGATCCTTTAAATATATAAGGTATACCGAGGCGATTGGTGAGCTTTACTATATGCTCAGCGATACGCATGGCCATATCTTCCCCTTCAATTACGCAGGGGCCGGCTAGGAGGAAGAAATTCCCGCTCGGGGTATTTCTTAGATCTTCTATATTCATTGTCTGTTTATAAGTAAATTAAGTTGAGGGTGTGTCAAAAGTCTAATCTTATTTGTCTAAGTTGCGATTAGTGAGTGCGACAGGGAAAGCCCGAATGGGCTTTAATTTGAATAACCCCCAGTTAAGCGGAACGAAGTGAAGCTACTGGGGGCAGGACCTGCTCTCCTTCCCAGCTACCCCGAAGCGGGTTGAACAGCTGTTTAACCCGCTTCGGGGTAGTAGGGTGTGTGCTTTAGCTACCCCCAGTAGCTTCGCTGCGGACTGCGTCCTTGCTTGCATAACTGGGGGTTATTCAAATTAAAGCCCATTCGGGCTTTCCCTTGTTGCACTCACAATTAAAGTCCATTCTGGTTTTCCCTGTTGGTACTTACAATCTATAACTTATTCAAAGAACACTTAGGCTTTTGGCGTAGCCTCTTTTATTGTTTATTGGTATAAGAAGCGTTTGATGCTTCGTTTTGGGGTTTTCTCGAACTCCTCGGGGTGTATCTGCACTTTGCTGATCTGGCAGTAGCTGGGTATCTGCTGGTTGAGCAATGTGCGGTTTTCTTCCATCCGGGCTTCGATGGCTTGCTGGCTCAGCTTCTGGATGTTGGCTTCTTCGAAGTCGGGGTAGATGAGTGCCACCAGTCTGTCGTTGCGCTGCACGATGAGACTTTCGGCCACGAGGGGCAGGGCGTTGAGTTTGTCTTCTATCTCTTCGGGGAAGATGTTTTGTCCGTTTCCGCTGAGCAGCATGTTCTTGCTGCGTCCTTTGATAAAGACATTGCCTTCGGCATCGATCAGTCCTAGGTCGCCCGTGTGCAGCCATCCCTTACTATCCAGCGCCTGCGCGGTGGCTTCGGGGTTGTTGAAGTAGCCGCTCATCACGTTCATTCCTTTGCAGATGATCTCGCCTATGCCGGTTACGGGGTTGGGGTTTTGTATCTTCACCTCCATGCGGGGCACGGCCTTTCCGCAGCTTCCGGCGGCAAAGCGGCGCCAGTCTTCGTAGCAGATGATGGGGCCGCACTCCGTCATGCCGTATCCTACGGTGTAGGGGAACTCTATCATTTTCAAGAAGTTCTCTACTTCCTGGTTAAAGGCAGCTCCACCCACGATGACAGCCTGCACATGTCCGCCAAAGCCTTTCAGCATTTGTTCGCGGATGGTGGTCTTTATCTTGTCATTAATAATAGGTACGTGTAGCAAGATCTTCATGGTGGGAGTCTGCAGGCGGGGCAGTATGTTCTTCTTGATGATCTTCTCCAGGATGAGGGGCACGGAGATGATAAGATCGGGCTTCACCTCGGCAAAGGCTTCGAAGATGATCTTAGGACTGGGCGTGCGCGTCAGGAAGAAGATGTGCATGCCGGCGCAGATCTCGTACAGGAACTCGAAGGCCATGCCGTACATGTGTGCCATGGGCAGCATGGATACGATGTGGTTGCCGGGTTTCATGTGCAGCACTTCGAAGGCGAAGCGCATGTTAGACCACAGCACCCGGTAGGGCAGCATCACCCCTTTGGAGTGGCTGGTGGTGCCCGAGGTATAGTTAATCAGTGCCAGTTGCTCCGGATCGTCCTTTACATAGTTTACATTTTCTTTTGTAAAGCGCGCGGGAAATTTCTTTCCATACAGGGCATTGAGCTGCTGGCGTGCCTCGGAGAGCAGTTCCGAGCGGGAGTGGAGGAGGTCGAAATCGTCCATCTCCAGGATTCCTTCCAACTGGGGCATGGCGGCCTCGTTCATATTTTCCCACGTGGCATTGCCCACAAAGAGCAGGCGTGCCTCGCTGTGGTTCACCAGGTGGTGTATGGTATCGGCCTTGAACTCGTGCAGAATGGGTACTGCTACTGCTCCATAGGTCAGCGTGGCCAGAAAGGATACTCCCCAGTAGGCGCAGTTGCGTCCGCAGATGGCAATCCTGTCGCCTGGCCGGATGCCTCCGGCTTCGAAGAGGATGTGTAACTTCTCGATTTTCCGGGCGAGGTCTTTATATTGAAGGGTGGACCCTTTATAATCAGTCAGCGCATCAAGATCCCAATGGGTCTTGAAACTGTTTTCCAAGTAGGCTATGAAGCTTTCTGCCATATCTAGTGTATTCTCAAATGTAATAGTTTTGTGCAAATATAGCTCTTTTTTCGAGCAACAGATAAAACGGAAGCGAAAAATGCCTTATCTTTGCTCTATTATTGAATTTTAAATACATTTTATTATGATGCATAGCTGGTTTGAATGCAAGATTAAATACGAGAAGACCATGGAAAACGGCATGGTGAAGAAGGTCAATGAACCCTATCTGGTAGATGCCATGAGCTTTACCGAGGCCGAATCGCGTATCCTGGAAGAGATAACTCCCTACATGACAGGTGAGTTTATGGTGAGCGACATCAAGCGCGCCAACTACAGCGAAATATTTGACGAAGGTGACGGCGACCGCTGGTACAAGTGCAAGGTACAGTTCATCACCCTCGATGAGAAAACCGCTGCCGAGAAAAAAACCTCCACGCTGATACTGGTACGTGCCAGCGACCTGCGCGAAGCCGTGCGCAATCTGGACGAAGGTATGAAGGGCACCATGGCCGATTACGTAATAGCCTCCGTCATGGAAACCGCCATTATGGACGTATATCCCTATACGGGTACCCACGATAAACCTGAATTTCCCGAAGCCGGAAAAGAAGCATAACTCATGAGTATTGCCTCTAATATAGCCGAAGTATGCGCCCAGCTCCCTGCCGGGGTGCGCCTTCTGGCTGTATCCAAGTTTCACCCCGTAGCAGCGTTGCAGGAAGCCTACGATGCCGGGCAGCGCCTCTTTGGCGAGAGTCGTGTGCAGGAGATGGCTGACAAACAGGTACAGCTGCCTGCCGATATCGAATGGCATTTCATCGGTCATCTGCAAACCAACAAGATCAAGTACATGATTCCCTTTGTAAGCATGATACACGGGGTAGACAGTCTGCGCCTGCTGGCCGAGATCAACCGTCAGGCCGAGCGTGCAGGGAGGGTAGTGTCCTGTCTGTTGCAGTTGCATGTGGCGCGCGAAGAAACCAAGTTTGGCTTTACGCCCGACGAGTGCCGCCTCATGCTACAAGAAGGCGAGTGGCGCTTATTAAATAATGTGCGCATTGCCGGTGTTATGGCCATGGCCAGCAATGTAGAGGATATGGCGCAGGTAAGTGCCGAATTCCGTAGTGTAACCGAATTTTTCCGTGAGGTGAAAGCCGCTTTCTTTGCGAATGAACCCTCTTTCTCGGAGATCTCCATGGGCATGTCGCACGACTTCCCCCAGGCGGTAGAGCAGGGGAGTACCCTGGTACGCGTGGGCACGCTGATTTTCGGAGACCGGTAACGGGCTCTTATCTTAGGGACTGAACATTTTTATCACGCCTCTGCCGGTATTTCCGGCAGGGGCGTGATGTTTTTGTTTTTACGCCAAAAATAAAGCTTTTCACCTAGGTGAAAAGAGCTCCTCACCCGGGTGAAAAGATCTTCTCACGTAGGTGAAAAAGTCTTCTCACCCGGGTGAAAAGCTTTGTGGCAGTCGTGGGCTGTATAATCCCAGAAGGACCAGTCGTGTTTTCCTCCACACAGTCGTGTTTTTTTTCTTCCGTATCATGTTTCCTTTCGGGAATAATCACTATCTTTGCACGCAAAATGCTAAATCCGTTGATTCGTTATGTGTGGAATAGTAGGTTATATCGGTAATAAGGAAGCCTATCCGATTCTTGTTAAGGGGCTTAAGCGTTTGGAATACAGAGGGTATGACAGTGCAGGAGTAGCAATGATCAGCTCCGGAAACGACCTGAATGTATACAAAGCCCAAGGACGAGTTGTTGAACTTGAAACGCTGGCTTCTGATAAAGATGTAACTGGGACCATTGGCATTGCCCACACCCGTTGGGCCACCCACGGAGAGCCTTCTTCCTTAAATGCACATCCCCATTATTCTTCTTCCAAGGATCTTGCCTTGATTCACAACGGTATTATCGAGAATTATTCCGACCTCAAAATAAAACTTGAGAAGCGTGGCTTTATTTTCCAGAGTGCTACGGATACTGAGGCATTGGTGCAGCTCATTGAATATTATAAGACCACTCACCCCGGGATCTCTCTGCTGAACGCTGTGCAACTGGCACTGAAACAAGTGATCGGTGCATACGCTATTGCCATCCTGGACCATAACAACCCCGATGAAATCATAGCTGCCCGTAAGAGCAGCCCGCTGGTAGTAGGTATCGGCAAGAATGAATACTTCCTGGCCTCTGACGCAACTCCTATTGCCGAATATACTGATAAGGTGGTGTATCTGGAGGATGGAGAGATTGCTATCCTCAACCGCCAGAATGGATTGAAGGTAGTGGATATCGATAATACAGAGGTAAACCACGAGATTCAAACGATTGATGTGGACTTGGGTACGCTGGAAAAAGGTGGGTATCCGCATTTTATGCTGAAGGAAATCTTCGATCAGCCTACCTGCCTGTCTAACTGCATGCGTGGTCGTGTAAGCATGGATGGTACCAATGTAACGCTGTCGGCCGTAATTGATCATAAAGACCGCCTGCTGTCGGCTAAGCGCTTCATCATCGTAGCCTGCGGCACATCCTGGCATGCGGCTCTCATAGGAAAACACCTTATAGAAAGTTTCTGCCGTATCCCGGTAGATGTAGAGTATGCCTCCGAGTTCCGCTACAGCACCCCCGTGGTGGGCGAGCGCGATGTGATCATTGCCATTTCCCAGAGCGGTGAGACTGCTGATACCTTGGCAGCCATTGAGCTGGCCAAGCAGAAAGGTGCATTTATCTATGGCATCTGTAACGCTATCGGATCTTCCATACCCAGAGCTACCCATACCGGAAGCTACATCCATGTAGGTCCCGAGATCGGAGTGGCCAGTACCAAAGCCTTTACTGGACAGGTTACCGTGCTTACCATGCTGGCCTTGGCCTTGGCACGTATCAAAGGAAGCCTTACTGAAGAAGAATACCTGCAGATCACCGGCGAGCTGGCAGGCATCCCCGCGAAGCTGGAAAAGGTGCTCAACCTGAACGATTCGCTCGGCGAACTGGCCAAGATATTTACCTATGCCAGCAACTTTATCTACCTGGGACGCGGATACAGCTACCCGGTAGCCCTGGAAGGTGCATTGAAACTGAAAGAAATCTCCTACATACATGCCGAAGGTTATCCTGCTGCCGAGATGAAGCACGGCCCTATCGCACTGATCGATGCCGAAATGCCCATCGTGGTAGTAGCCACCAAAAATGAATTGTATGAGAAAGTACTGAGCAACATTCAAGAAATCAAAGCAAGGAACGGACGCGTAATAGCCCTCGTTACCGAAGGGGATGAGGTCATCTCCAAGATAGCCGACTATTGCATCTTCCTGCCCGAAACGCTTGAATGCCTTGACCCCCTGATCACTACCGTGCCCCTGCAGATACTGGCGTATCACATCGCCGTATGCAAAGGTAAGAATGTGGATCAGCCCCGTAACTTAGCCAAGTCAGTAACAGTAGAGTGACCCCCATGACACTTCATACTGTAACTTGCCAAGGCCGCTTTTTATGTATGAACAGTTTATTTTGTCTATTGTCAGTTTACATTATATAAATGGAACCACTCAAACATGAATGCGGTGTAGCGCTCATCCGACTGCTAAAACCGCTGGAGTATTACGAAAAGAAGTATGGAACCTGGATGTACGGGCTCAACAAGCTCTATCTCCTTATGGAGAAGCAACATAACAGGGGACAGGAAGGAGCCGGATTGGCTTGTGTGAAGATGCAGGCGGAACCAGGCGAGGAATACATGTTTCGTGAACGAGCACTCGGCTCGGGCGCCATCACCGATATTTTCAATACTGTACAACACAATTTCAAAGATCTTACCCCCCAACAAATACATGATGCCGACTATGCCAAGCGCTATCTCCCATTCGCCGGTGAAGTGTACATGGGGCATCTTCGTTATTCCACAACCGGGCAAACCGGTGTACAGTATGTACATCCTTTTTTAAGACGTAACAACTGGAGGGCCAAGAATCTGGCCCTTTGTGGTAATTTTAATATGACTAATGTGGACGAGATCTTCGCCCGCATTACAGCCACCGGACAGCATCCCCGGCGCTATGCCGATACCTATATCATGCTCGAACAAATGGGCCATCGCCTAGACCGCGAGGTGGAACGCCTCTTCGTGGAAAGCGAGCAACAGGGGCTGCAGGGCATGGATATCACCAACCACATCGAGCAACATATTGATATAGCGAACGTGCTGAAAACCTCCAGCCGTGAGTGGGATGGAGGATACGTCATCTGCGGACTCACCGGAAGCGCCGAATCCTTTGCCTTCCGCGATCCTTGGGGCATACGTCCCGCCTTCTGGTACAAGGACGATGAAGTGGTGGTAGTGGCTTCTGAGCGCCCCGTGATACAGACCGCGTTTAACGTGAGCGCAGAATCCGTTCAGGAACTGGAACCCGGACAAGCTTTGCTTGTCAACAAAGCAGGACGCATGCGCCTGGCCCGCATCAATACAGCCAAAGAAAAGAAGGCCTGCTCCTTTGAACGCATCTACTTCTCGCGGGGAAGCGACAAAGACATCTACCAGGAGCGTAAAGCCTTAGGCCGTCAGCTTGTAAACCCTATCCTGAAAACGATACAGGGTGATCTGGATAATACCGTCTTTTCCTTCATCCCCAATACTGCCGAAGTAGCCTATTATGGTATGCTTGACGGACTGGAAGATCACCTCAACGACCAAAAACTGGCTGCCATCAAAGCCCTCGGCGCACAGGCCGGTCCGGAAGAATTAAGCCGCATCCTTTCCAAGCGGGTACGCTACGAGAAGGTGGCCATCAAGGACATCAAACTGCGTACCTTCATCACCGAAGGAAACAGTCGCAACGACCTGGCCGCCCACGTATACGATGTGACCTACGGAAGCATACGCCCCGGAACGGATAACCTGGTGGTGATAGATGACAGCATCGTGCGTGGTACTACCCTCAAGCAGAGCATCATCAAGATACTGGACAGGCTGAATCCCAAAAAGATTATCATAGTAAGCTCCTCACCGCAGATACGTTATGCCGACTATTATGGCATCGATATGCCCCACATGAACGAGTTTATCGCCTTCCGCGCCACCATTGAGTTGCTCAAAGAACGCGATATGAAGGATGTGATTGAGCGTGCATACTCCAAGTCTAAGGAGCAGCAACACCTGCCCAAAGAGCACATGAAGAACTACGTGAAGGAGATCTACCAACCCTTTACCGACGAGGAAATCTCTGCCAAGATGGTAGAGCTTCTTACCCCTGAGGGTACGAAAGCCAAAGTGGAAATCCTGTTCCAGACTCAGAAAGGCCTGCGGCAGGCATGCCCTGAGCACCGGGGCGACTGGTATTTCAGCGGCGATTATCCCACCCCCGGCGGTGTGAAGAAGATCAATCAGGCCTTTATCAATTACATTGAAAAGATGTATCAGTTCTGATTATAGACATAAAACGAGAAAAGTTAAACCCATATTAAGAATAAATTAGAGAATGCAACAAGAGAAGAACGTAACACTGATCCTGGAAGATGGAAGCCGCTTTAGCGGCAAATCGTTTGGATACGAGAAAGCCGTAGCGGGCGAAGTCGTTTTCAACACCGCCATGATGGGATATCCTGAGAGTTTGACTGACCCTTCGTATGCCGGGCAGATGGTAGTATTCACCTATCCCCTGGTAGGTAACTACGGTGTACCCTCGCGCAAGGAAACCGAGAACGGACTGCCACGTTACATGGAAAGTGACCGCATTTTCCTGGAAGCTATTATCGTAACCGACTACTCATATGAGTACAGTCACTGGAATGCTGAAAGCACTCTGGCCGACTGGCTTAAAGAAGAGAAGGTAGTAGGTATTACAGGCATCGATACCCGTGCCGTGACCAAACTGCTACGCGAGAAAGGTTCCATGAAAGGAAAGATCGTGATGGAAGGTGGAGAAGACATCGACTTTGCCGATCCCAATCTGGTGAATCAGGTGGAACTTACAAGCTGCAAGGAAGTGATTACTTATAACGAAGGTGAAGGCAAAAAACGTGTGGTGCTTATCGACTGTGGTCTGAAGAACAACATCATCCGCAGCCTTACCGAGCGTGGGGTAACTGTGGTACGTGTGCCTTGGGATTACGACTTCAACCAACTGGAGTTTGACGGCCTCTTCATCTCCAATGGCCCGGGTGACCCTAACTTCTGCGAAGCAACCGTTCAGAACATCCGCAAAGCGCTGGAAGGCAGCAAGCCCATCTGTGGTATCTGCATGGGTAACCAGCTCCTGGCAAAGGCCGGCGGAGCAAGCGTATACAAACTCAAGTACGGACATCGTAGCCACAACCAGCCCGTGCGCATGGTAGGTACCAACCGTTGCTTCATCACCAGTCAGAACCACGGATATGCAGTGGACAACAGCACGCTGGGAAGCGACTGGGAACCCTACTTCATCAATATGAATGACGGAACAAATGAGGGTATCCGCCACAAAACCAAACCATTCTTCTCTGCACAATTCCATCCCGAAGCATGTAGCGGGGCGGAGGATACGAAGTTCTTGTTCGACGAATTTGTGAATATGCTCTAATCCCCTAACTCATTTAAAGATGTCAAATCCAATGAAAGATAATATAAAGAAAGTACTTATACTGGGTTCCGGCGCCCTCAAGATCGGTGAAGCGGGAGAGTTTGACTACTCCGGATCACAAGCCCTCAAAGCATTGAAAGAAGAAGGTATCGAAACGGTACTTATCAACCCAAATATCGCTACGGTACAAACCTCGGAAGGGGTGGCGGATCAGATCTATTTCCTACCTGTAACTCCTTACTTCGTAGAGAAGGTAATTGAGAAAGAACGTCCCCAGGGTATCCTCCTTGCATTCGGAGGACAGACCGCACTAAACTGTGGTGTGGCACTCTTTAAGGCGAAAGTACTGGAGAAGTACAACATTGAAGTACTTGGTACCCAAGTGCAGGCCATTATGGATACCGAAGACCGCGAGCTCTTCGTAAAGAAGCTGGATGAGATCAATGTAAAGACCATTAAGAGCGAGGCCGTAGAGGACTTGGAGAACGCACGCCGCGCTGCACGTGAGCTGGGTTATCCGGTGATTATCCGTGCTGCATACGCGCTGGGTGGATTGGGCTCGGGTTTCTGCGACAATGAGGCTGAACTCGACAAGTTGGCGGAGAAAGCCTTCTCTTTTTCTCCGCAGGTGCTTGTAGAAAAGAGCCTTAAGGGTTGGAAAGAAATTGAATACGAGGTGGTACGCGACCGTTATGACAACTGCATCACGGTGTGTAACATGGAGAACTTTGACCCACTGGGTATCCATACCGGTGAGAGTATCGTAGTGGCTCCTACGCAGACACTGACCAATAACGAGGCCCAAAAGCTTCGTGCACTCTCTATTAAGATTATCCGCCACGTGGGTATTGTGGGTGAGTGTAACGTACAGTTTGCCTTTGATACGGAGAGTGAAGACTACCGTGTGATTGAGGTGAACGCCCGTTTGAGTCGTTCTTCCGCACTGGCCTCTAAGGCTACAGGATACCCCCTGGCATTTGTAGCTGCAAAGCTGGGATTGGGTTACGGCCTCTTTGAGTTGAAGAACTCGGTAACGAAGACTACACCTGCCTTCTTTGAGCCTGCCATCGACTATATTGTATGTAAGATTCCTCGTTGGGACTTGGGTAAGTTCCATGGCGTAGACCGCGAGCTGGGATCCAGCATGAAGTCGGTAGGAGAGGTGATGTCTATCGGTCGTACTTTTGAAGAGGCTATCCAGAAAGGTCTGCGTATGATAGGACAGGGTATGCACGGTTTCGTGGAAAACAAGGAGCTGAAGATTGAGGACATCGACACTGCCCTGAATGCACCTACCGACAAGCGTATCTTTGTAATAGCCAAGGCTTTGAACAACGGATACACTATTGATCAGATCTATGACCTGACCAAGATCGACAAATGGTTCCTGCAGAAACTGCAGAACATCTATAATACTTCCAAGGATCTGGAGAAATGCAACAGCCTGGAAACGCTTTCTGCCGAACTCTTGCGCAAGGCGAAGGTACAAGGTTTCTCTGACTTCCAGATAGCACGCGCCCTCTGGAACATGGACGACGACATGGAAGAGCTGGTACTGAAGGTGCGCGACTGGCGTAAAACCCTCGGTATCGTGCCCGTAGTGAAGCAGATAGATACCCTGGCTGCCGAATACCCTGCACAGACTAACTACTTGTACCTCACTTACAGCGGTGTAACGAATGATGTGGCCTACATGGGCGACCATCGTTCCATCGTGGTACTTGGTTCGGGAGCGTACCGTATCGGTAGCTCGGTGGAGTTCGACTGGTGTGGTGTACAAGCCCTGAATGCCATCCGTAAGGAAGGCTGGCGTAGCGTAATGATCAACTACAATCCGGAAACCGTGTCTACCGACTATGACATGTGCGACCGCCTGTACTTTGACGAGCTTACCTTCGAACGTGTAATGGACATCCTGGAACTGGAGAACCCGCACGGCGTGATTGTATCCACCGGAGGACAGATCCCCAACAACCTGGCACTGCGCCTGGACGCACAGAAGGTGAACATCCTGGGTACTACCGCCAAGAGCATCGACAATGCCGAGGACCGCGAGAAATTCTCCGCTATGCTTGACCGCATCGGTGTAGACCAGCCCCGCTGGCGCGAGCTGACCAGCATGGATGACATCAACGTGTTTATTGAAGAGGTAGGCTTCCCCGTACTGGTACGCCCCTCGTATGTACTCTCCGGTGCCGCCATGAACGTATGCTCTAATCAGGAGGAACTGGAACGCTTCCTGCAACTGGCCGCCAACGTATCTAAGAAGCACCCTGTGGTAGTGAGCCAGTTCATTGAACATGCCAAGGAGGTGGAAATGGACGCAGTGGCCAAGGATGGTGAGATCATCGCCTATGCTATCAGCGAGCACATCGAGTTTGCCGGTGTACACTCTGGTGACGCTACCATCCAGTTCCCGCCGCAGAAGTTATATGTAGAGACCATGCGCCGCATCAAACGCATCAGCCGCGAGATTGCCCGTGAGCTCAAGATTTCCGGCCCTTTCAACATCCAGTATCTGGCTAAGGACAATGACATCAAGGTGATCGAGTGTAACCTCCGCGCTTCGCGCAGCTTCCCATTTGTGAGCAAGGTGCTGAAGATCAACTTTATCGAGCTGGCTACGAAGGTAATGCTCGGCTTACCGGTGCAACGTCCTGAGAAGACTCTCTTCGACCTCGACTACGTGGGTATCAAGGCTTCGCAGTTCTCCTTCAACCGTTTGCAGAAGGCTGACCCTGTACTGGGTGTGGACATGGCAAGTACCGGTGAGGTAGGTTGTATCGACTCGGATACTCCGGGTTCTGTGTTGAAGTCTATGCTTTCTGTGGGTTATCGCATTCCAGATAAGAATATCCTCCTTTCTACCGGTGGATCTAAGCAGAAGGCCGATATGCTTTCTGCTGCTAAGTTACTGAAGAAGAAGGGCTACGAGCTGTTTGCCACAGGTGGTACCTATACCAACCTGATGGAGAACGGTATTGAATGTACCCGTGTGTTCTGGCCCAGTGAGCAGGGACAACAGCCACAGGCGCTGGATATGCTTCGCAACAAGGAGATTGACATGGTGGTAAATATCCCGAAAAATCTTACCGAAAGTGAGCTGAACAATGGATACAAGATCCGCCGTGCTGCGATTGACTTGAACGTGCCTTTGCTTACTAACTCGCGTCTGGCAAGTGAGTTCATCAAAGCCTTCTGTACCATGACCATGGATGAGATAGCTATCAAGAGCTGGTCGGAATATAAGTAAATCCTTTCCATAAAGGTGTAGCGGCGCTGCACTTTTGGATACTATACAAGAGGGAATGTAGTTCATAGCGGGCTACATTCTCTCTTTTTCTTTCCTGTATCTGTACAGATTATCGTACCTTTGCGGCAAAGACAGCTTTCATGGCAAAAGAGAAAACGGTTTATGTATGTAGCCATTGCGGGTATGATTCGCCCAAGTGGAGCGGCAAATGTCCTTCGTGCGGGCAATGGAACACTTTCAAGGAGATGACCATTCGTAAGGATGTGTCTGCCACCCGTGCCGGCCACCGCGCCGAAGGAGGCATTTCCTCTGCACCACAACCCATCCCGTTGGCCGAGATTGATGCTACCAGCGAGCCTCGTATTGACCTTGGAGACGGGGAACTGAATCGGGTGCTGGGTGGCGGATTGGTACCGGGATCGCTCGTCCTGCTGGGAGGGGAGCCGGGTATCGGTAAGTCTACGCTGGTGATGCAAACGGTGATGAGGCTGCAAGACTGTTGTGTATTGTATGTCTCAGGCGAGGAAAGCGCCCGGCAGCTTAAGTTGCGTGCCGACCGTCTGGCGGGAGACAGCTCGGTTGCCTCGGATGTGCACATCCTGTGCGAAACCTCTCTGGAGCAGATCTTTACTCATATCAAGAACGTACAGCCCGGGTTGGTGGTGATTGACTCCATCCAGACCCTCGCCACCGAGGTGCAGGAATCGGCACCCGGCAGCATTGTGCAGATCCGGGAATGTGCGGCTTCTATCTTACGATACGCCAAAGAGAGCGGTACGCCGGTCTTGCTAATTGGCCACATAACGAAAGAAGGTACACTGGCAGGGCCCAAGGTGTTGGAACACATTGTAGATACCGTCCTGCAGTTTGAGGGCGATCAGCACTACATGTACCGCATCCTGCGCACTACGAAGAATCGTTTTGGCAACAGCTCTGAGCTGGGCATCTATGAGATGCAGCAGACGGGCTTACGGCAGGTAAGCAACCCCTCCGAGTTACTCCTTACCGGTAATCGCGAGGGAATGAGCGGCATTGCCATTGCCTCGGCCATCGAGGGGGCTCGCCCTTTCCTTATTGAAACGCAGGCCTTGGTGAGCAGCGCCGCATACGGCACTCCGCAACGCTCGGCCACGGGGTTTGACATACGCCGTATGAATATGCTCCTTGCCGTATTGGAAAAGCGGGTGGGCTTTAAACTCATGCAGAAGGACGTGTTCCTCAATATTGCCGGAGGGCTTAAGGTGAATGATCCTGCGATCGACCTGTCGGTCATCAGCGCCATACTTTCCTCCAATATGGATAGCGCCATCGACGCTCTTACCTGCATGGCCGGCGAGATTGGCCTCTCCGGAGAGATACGACCCGTAAGCCGCATTGAGCAACGCATTGCTGAGGCCGGCAAACTGGGCTTCAAGACTTTCCTGCTTCCGGAGCAGAACTTCCGGAGCCTCCCGAAGAAAAAATACCCGCTTGAACTGCTTCCTGTCCGTAAGGTAGAAGAGGCGTTCCGCATCCTCTTCGGATAAAACGTATACCCGTAGGGCTGGATTGCATCCGCCCGCATTATTGAATATAGTATGATCCGCGAATTACAACTCCGAGTGCTGCCGCAAGTGGCTGCCAATGAAGACCAACTGCGTACTTACCTGCAGAAGGAAGAAGGCATTGATCTCCGCCAGCTTACCGCCATACGCATACTGAAGCGTAGCATTGATGCGCGTCAGCGTACCATCTTTGTGAACCTGAAAGTGTGCCTTTACCTCAATGAACAGCCTCGAAACGATGAATATAAATCCATCGAGTACCGTGAGGTAAGCGATGCCCATACAGCCATTGTGGTGGGCGCCGGACCTGCCGGTTTGTTTGCAGCCTTGCGTCTTATTGAGTTGGGTATCAAACCTATCGTAGTGGAGCGAGGCAAGGATGTGCATGAACGACGGAAGGACATTGCCCTGATATCGCGTGAGCATGTGGTAGATCCCGAATCCAATTACAGCTTTGGCGAGGGCGGGGCAGGTGCCTTCTCGGATGGAAAGCTCTATACTCGTAGCAAGAAACGCGGTAATACGGACCGTATCCTCTCCATCTTCTGCCAGCATGGCGCCTCTTCTACTATACTGGTGGATGCCCATCCGCATATTGGTACCGACAGGCTGCCTGGTGTGATTGAGAAAATGCGCCACACCATCCTGCGCTGTGGAGGCGAGGTACACTTCAATTGCCGCATGACGGAGCTGATCCTTCACAAAGGAAATGTAACAGGCATTGTAACTGCTGACGGGAAAACCTATAGCGGCCCTGTCATTCTGGCCACCGGACATTCTGCCCGCGATGTGTACGAGTGGCTGCACGAGAACCGTATCCCATTGGAAGCCAAGGGAATTGCCGTGGGTGTGCGACTGGAGCATCCGCAGGAACTCATCGATCAGATTCAGTATCACCGCCCCGAGGGCCGCGGTAAGTGGCTTCCGGCCGCAGAGTATAGTTTCGTGGCCCAATCGGAAGGCCGTGGCGTGTACAGTTTCTGTATGTGCCCGGGAGGTTTTGTAGTACCCGCTGCCAGTGGTCCTGAGCAGGTGGTGGTGAACGGTATGTCACCCTCTACGCGCGGTTCCCGCTGGGCCAACTCGGGCATGGTGGTAGAGCTGCGTCCGGAGGACATTCCTGCTTGTGCCGCCGGGGGGATGGAGTTGCCGGATACAGAGAGTCCCCTGTGCATGATGCACTTTCAGCAAGCCTTGGAACGTTCCTGCTGGCAGCAGGGTGGGGGGCGGCAAACTGCTCCGGCCCAACGGATGGCTGATTTTGTGAATAACCGCTTGGGTGCTTCTTTGTCTGAGAGTTCGTATACCCCGGGGCTGATAGCCTCGCCGCTTCATTTCTGGATGCCGAAATTTATAACCTCACGCCTGGCCGACGGGTTCCGTCAGTTTGGTCGTCGCAGCCATGGCTTCCTCACCAACGAGGCCTTGCTCATCGGAGTAGAAACACGCACCTCGGCCCCTGTACGCATCTTGCGTCATGAAGAAAGCCTTCAGCACGTCACCGTGCCCGGCCTCTTTCCCTGTGGGGAAGGAGCAGGCTATGCCGGAGGCATTGTGTCGGCCGCCATTGACGGCGAACGCTGCGCCGAGGCCGTAGCCACGCAATATGGAATCTCTGTACAATAAAGGAAGAAGACGCCATGCCCCATACTCCCGAATACGCCCTTATCACCCCGAATACACTGGAGGCGGCCGGACTGGAACAGCTCCTTCGTCGGGCGAACGACGAGAAGATCATTGTACGTCATTTTGCGGATTTCCCCACCTTTGCCGACGATACGCCGGATATGTATGCCTGCTATTTCATCTCCTCGCAAACCTACGTATTGTACAACCCTTTCTTTTCCTCCCGAAAGGATAAAACCATCATCTTGATGCATGGCACCGGAGGTCACTCTGTGCCACAGGGCATACGCATCCTGAATCTGGAACTCTCTCTGGAACGCCTCACTCTGGAGCTGGAGCGCTTATTGGCCCCCCGTTCTCCCCTTACAGGCCTCGCCTCTGAGGAAAATGACCTTTCCACCCGTGAAATAGAAGTGCTCATCCTCATTTGCAAAGGCTTGATAAATAAAGAAATAGCAGATAAACTTCACATCAGCCTCACCACCGTTATTACCCACCGCAAGAACATCACCGAGAAGCTGGGCATTAAGTCTGTATCCGGCCTCACCATCTATGCCGTAATGAATGGCTATATTGAGCCGGACAGTATCTAACCTGTGGCTAAGAAGCCGTTCCTTCATTGATAAGAACTAAAAAGAAGAAAGGCTGTGACGGACGAATTTCCGGCACAGCCTTTCTTGCAGCAATTAGGTAATATGCTTAATTCAGCGGGAAGTTAAACCCGAAACAAACATTGGAGTTTAGATTATTTAAAGGAATGAACTCTTTGGATACCTTACCAATGAAGCGGTCGGAACCCAAGAAGAAGTTAAATCCTTTGGTGTGGAAGCTGACCATTCCTCCGCATGCCCATCCAAAGGTGGACACTGAGGTGTTCAGAGAAGCCTCGAACCAGTTGAGCGGACGTACATTGGCCGAAAGCATTCCCTGATGCCAGGAGTACATGCTTTGCAGGCGACTGGTGTACAGGAATCCGGCTGATAGCTTGCGATAGAAAGGCATTTCGTATTCAGCTCCCAAGTTGATGGTAGCAGCCAGAGAGGTGGTCTTGGTCTTCTTGCCTTGATCGTAGAAGGAGAACATCTTCTCAAGGTCATCGCCCAATGCTTCGAATTGCTCGCCAATCATATTATCACCGGTCTTATGGCCACCGGCGTAGATATCTTCAAAACCATCGAAAGTATAGGTGTCCTTAGAGAGTGCCTGGTTGGTATTGCTCCAGGAGATGAAACCCAAGTCGGTCAGTGATCCGGAAAGAGTAAGTCCGTCTATCAGCTTATATGTAGCACCAAGGTCTAATGCCATACCGAATCCAGGCAAGCCGAAGGATACATCATCAATACCCTCTACCTTCTTTTCGCCTTCTTTGCTTTTAGTATGGTCGGGGTCATCTGCGGGATCAGCGTACTTAAAGTCGGACTTCAGGATGGCGGCTGATAGCTCTGCATCCGCATCAATGATCCACTGATCGTCATTGAGCGTAAGGTTCATCTTCTTTACGTTAAGGTCGGCATAGGCCATACCGAAGAGGAATTTTACCTTCGCACCTACAGAGAGCTTCTCATTGATTACGCGTGAGTGGCCAAATACCAGTTCGGCATAGTTTTGCGTACGCGCACCTAAATTCTCAAGTGTATAGGTTTCCTTTTCTCCAGCTTGTTTCATAAAATCGAACAGCTCGTAAGGCAGGCTCATCATAGTGTTCGAACGCAGGTTCAGCTCTACCAGATTTGTCCCTTGGAATGCGGAAAAAGCTACGGAGAACACGTTGTAGTTCAGATGAACATTGCCACGATTCTTGTCTTTAAGGTCGCCAAGGAAATCATCCGCATTAACGGTAGGATTCATAAAAGTAGTGAGGTCATAATCCTCGTTACCATCCAGTTTATATACGAAGTTCTTCAGACCCACATTACCGGTTGTACCTATATTCACATTACCCAGGAAAGGCATACCTACGTATGATTTCTCCAGAAAAGCCGGATTGATCTGATGGCGGTACAGGGACGATTGCATGAAATAAGAGGCGCGTAGTTCCTGAGCGGTGGCTCCGCTGACTGCTCCGGTCATTATTACAGCAGCCAAAGTTTTCATTATTGATCTTTTCATAATTCTCTTTTCTTTAGTTATGTAATAAAACCGTATTAATTAAAGTTCGCAATAACCTGTCCGTTCAGTTTAATGCGAAGGTCTTTCAACAGGAAGTACTGATTTGAACACAACTGATTGGAGTTTATTGAGTTCGCATTTACTTCAATATTAAAGCGGTCGAGCTTGCTTATGGAGGCTGGGTTAGTAGTAGACATTACCAGTTCAATATTGGTTTCGGTAGTAGTACTGGAGCTCGAAGCTTGAGGAGCGGCTTGGATAACCACAGGCTCTACCGTGATATCGGTCATTACCTTACCGTTCACATCAATGGGAGTAAGGGTCAGGTTCAAGTTTAACGGAATGCTGTTCACAGCAGTAGCTGTCAATGTTAAGCCATCGGCCTGATAGTCTTTCAGGTCGCTGTTCATATCCATGATCGAATCTTTGTATACGATCTTCAGTCCGCTATTGAAGCTAAAGGGAACATATACATTATAATCCAGCTCTACATTGAAGTCTATTCCTAATGCTATGGAATGTAACTCTTTTTGGTTGGACTTGATCTTTCCATTATCCAGATCGATATTGATCACATCCGGAATCTTTTTGATGATATTGGAGAGCGTGGGTACGAGGTATGGTGTGGCTGCACTATTTACCCCATTCGGGTCAAAAGGACGTGCACCCTGATAGAAATAGAATGAAGAATTCTCCAATTCGGGCATTTCTGCTTGTCCATCTGCAGGTATTCTAACAGAGGCGATGTTTTGATTCTTCAGTATGCTGTTCAGCACTCCATAGAAATTAAGAGGAATAGGCAATTTGTCTTCTCCCAACATATTGAATTTGATAGTGGGGTTAGACACGGCCAGTACCACGTCTTCATCCTGAAGGAAGCTGGGCAGGTCGTTACTGATTTCAATAGGATCTACGCTGGGGTTGATTACTGGATCTACGATACCGGTAATCCTGTCTACTTCAAAGTTACCCACCTCCACAACTAGTTTTACATTGACTTCGTTGCCTTTCGTAAGGGTGAAATTCTGGGTGGCTTCCAAGGTAAATGTACCTTCCATGATTACATCTTCGTTGATAATCAGTTTGTTATCAGTAATCAATTGTCCAAAGTCGGCTTCGTTTCCAAATTCCAGATAGTCTATTGGAATACTGGCGATGTGTATGGAGGATGCATTTATATTTGTCTTGTTGGGCACATCCAGAGTATGTGTTCCAGCAGGAAAACGGGAAGAGAACAACATTTCCGGGAATATAATCCGAAGGCCTTCTATAGCGCTTATTCTTACCGGATTGGGAGTGGTCTGTTCTATTTCCAGTGTGATATCAACCATCTTTGCTTCGTTATAGATATGACGCAGACGAACCACCTCGGCAGGAATGTCCTCGATGTCGATATGCATTGCATTGCTTGCGCTGGCAAATGTGGGTGTCAGTTTTCCTTTTACGAGGTTTACATCATTGTCTGTCGCAGAGAGTATGGGCATAGTAGGAGCAAGATCCACTTCATCGATCCAGAATGGGGGAATTCTATCCACTTCCACGTCTACATTTGTATTTCCGTCTTTTACCAGATAATAGAGGCTGGTTGAGGTAGTATCCACTTCTGTATCCTCTGTTTCCAACACGTCTCTCAGGTATATCTTTTCAGTATCGCCAATTTTCATGGCGAGTTTGTCACTCCCTAACCCCATTGTCAGGTCTAGGTCTTTGCTCAAGTCATACTCATTGTCCACGCAGGACGAAAACGAGATTCCCATTAGGGAGATCAGCATGAGCCGCATAAGTTTTTGTCTATTCTCCATCATAACTACACTTTGTTTAATTAGGCATATTATAATTAGGGTGTTAACTCTATGCGCAAATATAATCCTTTTATTGATACAGTTCCTGCTTTTCTGTGAAAAAATCATTATTATATAAAAAAAAGAACGGAGAATAGGCGCTATATGCGTATTCTCCGTTTAAATATTCATTTGCTTGGAATAATCAATCTTAAGGAGGGGTAAGAGTAAGGTCTTTCTCGATTCCTTGGGAGATCCAGGTTTTCAGTGCGCCTGTGGAGTCGCTGTATAGGAAACAAGCATCTAACTCTTTGTGGTTATTCACAATACGGATGGCTTTTTCGAGTCCCATCACCATGAAAGAGGTAGCATAGGCGTCGGCTGTCATACAGTCGGAAGCCAAGACAGTAGCCGACAGAAGTGAGTGCTGTACCGGATATCCGTTGTGCGGGTTGATAGTGTGTGCATAGCGTACGCCATCCTTGTAATAATAATTACGGTAGTTTCCGCTGGTAGCCATTCCCCGGTCGGTGAGGCGCAATATGCCCTGAAGAGGGTGTTTCATACCTGAAGAATCTTCTACAGGGCGGTTGATGCCTATTCGCCACATGCGATCTGTGTCTTCCTTGCGTTTGTCTGACTTTCCTTTTACTCTGACTTCTCCTCCGATCTCTACCATGTAGTTGTCTATCCCCTTTTTTTCCAGCAGTGTAGCTACGGCATCTACGCCATATCCTTTAGCAATGGCGCTGAAGTCCATACGCAGGCGTGGGTCTTCTTTCTGTATCTTTTTATTCTTTAATGTTACCTTCTTGTATCCTACGAACAGCAGGAGGGAATCTATCTTTTCTTGCGTCATGTCTTTGCTTTTTTCAAAGCCAAAGCCCCAGGCGTTGACAAGTGGGGCAACGGTTACATCAAAAGCTCCTTCAGTGGCGGCCGAAACTTCCTGCGCGCGTTGGAATACTTGCAAAAACATGTCATTGGGCTGCACCTCCTCATTTCGGTTGATGCGTGTCACTATAGAAGTATCGTTAAACATGGACAATGCGGCATCCACTTTTTGCATCTCTCTAATGATGGCGGTGTGCAAGTCTTTCTTATTTTCGTATATAATAAGGTAAGTGGTGCCAAATACCGTCCCTTCATTTCTTTGATAGGGAGCATTGCGATTCATTATATATAGAAAGGAAAGGATCACAAGGAATATCACGGTCCATTTCTTCCAGGTGCGATTCAAGTAGCGGATTTTTCTTGGGTCTTTCATTATCTATAGGGGGTATTACTTATACATATAGGTGTTCAAACAAAACTTTTATGCCGATACCGATCAGGATAAGTCCGCCCAAAAGCTCTGCTTTGAAGTTGTAGCGTTTGCCAAAAAGGATTCCAAGTGACAAGCCGGTCAGGGAGAAAAGGAAAGATACCAGTCCTATGATTCCTACCGGAGCCATAATTTCTGAACAATTTTCTATTCCCAGACAGGCAAAGGATACGCCTATAACCAACGCGTCGATGCTGGTGGCTACAGACAAGGCAAGGATGGTTTTCCGTTTGGTGGGGTCAAAGTTGGCTTCTTCGTTCTCTGATTTACTGGCTCGTACCATCCGGATTCCCAAGAAGAGCAGGATGCTGAATGCGATCCAATGGTCGAAAGTTTCTACATAGTGGCTGAAGAGGCGGAAGAAAAACCATCCGGCCAGTGGCATAATTGCCTGGAAAAAACCAAAGGAAAGGGCCATGGAGAACATTGTCCGGCCCCGAAAGTGCTTAAGTATAACCCCAGAAGCTACAGATACTGCCATACAGTCCATAGCCAGCCCTACGGCCATTGCCCAAATTTCAAGTGTGCTCATTTTATAATGGCAATTTATATATTAATGAGTAGGTGATACCGAATGTATTCTTCTTGTTCTCGCCGAATCCAGGTATGTAGGCGGGAGAGGACATATCTCCCTCTTTTACTGAAAGGCGTTGCTTGTAACGCACAGACCATCCCATAAGGAAATCTTTCCAGATCTCGGCACGGATGCCTACTACCAGTTCCAGCCAGTGGGCAGAACTGCTTACGCCTTTGAGCGAGAAGGGCACACTGCCTCCCCAGATATCATCGGAGAGATTAGGGTCTAGGTGGCCACCCCAGATGGGATCATACATCTCCATGCTTTCCACGTCATAGTTGAAGATTGAGAATGCATAGCGGGCGCCCAGATAGATGTGGTTCTCACTCCGGTTACGGTACTTCGCCTTGTAGTTGAGCCCCAGGCGGAAGTAAGGTGCTTTTGAGTTGTACAGGGTACCATGTTCACTCTCTGCCTCTATTTCCGCGTAACCCACTTCCAGTACAGGGAAGTAGCGATTTTTAAGGTTTACATCCGCCTGTACCTCGATGCTTTTTGTGTCACCTCCCAACATGGAGCCAAGTACTCCTGCGATATCCACTCCTAAATAGGTACCTCCGTAGAAGGGGATGGTGTCTATCAGCGCCTGAAGTTTCTTTTTTACATTGCTGGTCGACGAGGCAGGGCGGGGGGCAGTATAAGCTATGTCCATATCTTCCATCGCGGATGCAATGGGGGTATGGGTTTGCGCTACAGCCCTTCCATCCTCAGCACTAACTGTAAGGGGAAGAATGTATAGCAGACTAGTACTCAGTATAATATATTGCAATATTCTCTTGCTCATTCGTATTGATCGTTGAGGTAGTCAGGCTTACTTTAGTAAGAGTATGCAGGGTTGAGGATACGTTCTGCAGTTCATAGTACATGGCATATCCTGCATCCATTGAGAGGAAGTGGGGGATGTTTTTATGTAGAATGGTCAACGTGTCGGGAGTTCGCGTACCTCGTTGGATCTCAAAAACAGAAGTGTTTCCCACATAGCGCAGGGGCAATGAAAGGGTAGTACCTGAATATGCAGAATACAGCACACTATCAGGGCCAATGACTTTGACCCGTATGGAGTCTACCTGTTGTGCGGCAAAAGTTTCCGGGTTGTAGATACCTATGCCACAAAGGGTACGTGGCTGGCTCATATCACCATCGTCCGTACAAGCAGTGGCCAGAAAAAGAGCAGCTATTAGTACGATAGGAAAAAGTAAGATCCGTTTCATAGTTCTTTTTCTATTTGATAGTTATTGCGGTTTTGCGCCTGACGGGCTATCATATCGCCAAGGAATCCGGTCAGGAAAAACTGGGTTCCGATAATCATCGTGGTTAGGGACAAGAAGAAATAGGGCGACTCCGTTACCAGACGATACGGATCGCCTTGTGCCATAGCCCATAGTTTGGTAGCTCCTACAATGATCACAGAAATAAATCCAAGGAAGAACATCAATGATCCCAGCAATCCGAAGATGTGCATGGGCTTCACGCCAAAGGCGGAAAGAAACCACAGTGTCATCAGGTCGAGGTATCCGTTTACAAAACGGTTGAGCCCAAACTTGGTAGTGCCATACTTCCTTGACTGATGAGCCACTGCCTTTTCGCCGATTCGGGTAAAGCCGGCATTCTTGGCAAGGAACGGGATGTAGCGGTGCATTTCACCATATACTTCGATGTTCTTGACCACTTCTTTGCGATAGGCCTTAAGGCCGCAGTTGAAATCGTGCAGATTGCGGATTCCGCTCACTTTACGTGCTGTGGCGTTAAAGAGTTTGGTAGGGATCGTTTTCGAAAGCGGGTCATAGCGTTTCTGCTTCCAACCGGATACCAGATCGTAGCCATCCTCTGTGATCATGCGGTACAGTTCGGGTATTTCTTCCGGACTGTCTTGCAGGTCGGCATCCATGGTAATCACTACATCGCCCTGGGCTTTTGCAAATCCGCAGAACAGGCCGGGGGATTTCCCGTAGTTACGGCGGAATTTGATACCTTTTGCCTGTGGATGCTGGGCAGCCAGATTTTCTATGACCTGCCAGGAATGGTCGGTGCTTCCGTCGTTCACAAAGATCACTTCGTAACTGAAATTATTTGCATCCATCACTCGTTTGATCCAGCCGAAGAGTTCGGGGAGCGATTCTTCTTCGTTGTATAAGGGTACGACAACTGATATATCCATATCGTTTTTGGGTAAGAGGATTAGGCAGTTAGGGGAGGAATGATTTCTTTCGTTTCACAAAGAATGCCACCGGTATGGCCAGTATGGATCCATAGATGATATTTTGTGCAAGGAGTTGAATCACCATTTCGATTGGGCTGAGCTCGCGGATGGTTTCCAGTACCTGCTCCATTTGCGTCAGCATCTGCTCCGTTTCCGGAATCTTTAGGGCGCGGGTTTCCTGTATGAGCGATGAGTAGGTGTTTACCAGATAGCCCTGATCTATATATGCGAAGTATACATAATGTGCAACCGCCACAAACAATGCGGCAAATGTGTAGAGGAAAGAGGTGAATATCCACCCTTGCGCAAAAGTGACTGCTCCTTCGCAATAAGTATCCCGAAAGGAACGGACCATGAAGTACGACACGAATGGAACAGTCAGTGTAAGTACCACGAAGACCATCATCAGCAGAGGATTTGCCACTCCTGGAGGGAACAAGCAGAATTTAGCGGCCCAGAAAATTCCCATGTAAGTACCATAACGCATGGCGTACTTCTGCAGGTTGATTCTTTCTACTTCCATTTATTCAGATGTTTTTAGTGCTACAAAAGTACGATATTTTGTGTAATGGATGGGTATGAGTAGAGATAAAATTCAAAAAACATAGCCTTTGTTCTTGCAAATTCGGGAAAAGTATCTATCTTTGCACCCGCAAAACGGGTAAGTCCTATACGGCCAGCTCCTTTCGAATCCTCCAGGGCTTGATCGCAGCAAAGGTAGTTAGTTGAGCGGCGCGATATAGATAGCTTACCCACCCGCCTCTTTAGCTCAGTTGGCCAGAGCACGTGATTTGTAATCTCGGGGTCGTTGGTTCGAATCCGACAAGAGGCTCAAAATAAGGAAGACTATCTCTGATTACAGGATGGTCTTTCTTGCTTTTTATAAGTATTGCGCACAAAAAATCCCCGACTGATGAGCCGGGGATTCTTTTGTTTCGGGTTAGTTCCGAAGTGGATTAGTCGTCGAAACCGCCTCCACCTCCGAAGCCGCCTCCGCCGCCCATGTTACCACCGCCGCCATTTCTCTGGCCTCCGCCAGTTGCTTGACGGTTACCGCCGCCACCGAAGCCTTGCATTGGATTGATGGATTCATATTCCAGGAAGCTTACATACAGGTCTTGATTGTCAAGTGCCTGCTTGATGCTAGCCAAACGCTCGGTACGAGCTTTCTTCATAGTCTCAGCCATTTTGGTACGGTCGCTTTGATTACGCAGGCTCTGCATGGCAGTCTGATACTTAGTTTCTACAGCTTTCAGGGCTGTAACCTGATCGTTAGACAATTTCAAGTCGGCAATCATTTCTTTTGAGGGGAACTCTCTTGCCTGACGCTGTTGGTTCTGAGCCACAGCACTCATAGTAATCATGGCTACAAAAAGTGCCATCATCAGTTTCAGTTTCATAATTGATAAAGTTTTTTTGGTTTATAGCTCTATGACAAGTTTGCCTTCGGAAAGTTTAAACGGTAAGATAAATTATTCGATGAAGAGCTGGTTTTTGTCGACGAATGGGGCTAAGATATCCTTACGCAAAGCGAGCCGTTTCGTACAGAAACGGCTCGCTTTTTTTTAATCCCGGCGGGGATGTCTTATCGGTAATCAGAATTACTCAATGAAGAGAAGGTCTGTGCCTTCCATTACAGAGTCGCCTGCATTTACATTGATGGCGGTTACCTTACCATCCTGTGTAGCATTGATGGTATTTTCCATCTTCATGGCTTCCAGGAGCACTACAGTCTGGCCTTTCTTTACCGTATCACCTATGTTCACTTTGATCTCCAGGATTACACCGGGCAGGGGTGATTTCACTCCTGCCTTACCTGTAGCAGCAGGTTTGGGAGTGATGGTAGCAGTGGGTTTCGGGGTAGGGGTCACGGGGCGTATTGCGGGCTTCTGGGGCTTTTCACGCTCTTCCAGCTCTACATTATAGCTTTTGCCGTTTACTTCGACTACAGCCATGTTTTCTACCGGATCATTCACGATAACTCTATACTCATTACCGTTGATTTTATACTTATATTGCTTCATTGTTATAGTATGCTTAAAATGAATAATTACCTTCTGATGGGCACTTGACGCAAAGTGTATATTTTGGAACTCCACGGAGAGTATCTTCTTCTTACCTCATCCATGGTAAGAACCATTTCCTCTACGTCATGCACTTCACTTTGGTAGTCATGCAATGCCATGGATATGGCAGCTAAGACATCTCCGTGTATATCATCCATTTTTGCTTCGGATGATTCCTGATCTGTAACAGCAGTTGCTTTCATATTAGTACTCATATTTTAATTACAAAGGAATATTACCATGTTTCTTGGCAGGGTTCATCACCTTCTTGGTTTGTAGCTGCTGCAGAGCGCGGATCACGCGGAAGCGGGTGTTACGCGGCTCGATCACATCGTCGATGTAGCCATACTTGGCTGCATTGTAGGGGTTGGCAAACAGTTTGGTGTATTCAGCTTCTTTCTCGGCCAGGTATTGTGCAGGGTTTTCCTGATCCTTGGCTTCGCGAGCGTAAAGCACCTCTACGGCACCAGCACCACCCATTACGGCGATCTCGGCAGTAGGCCATGCGTAGTTCATATCACCACGAAGCTGCTTACAGCTCATTACGATGTGTGAACCTCCATAGCTCTTACGCAGAGTAACAGTTACTTTAGGTACGGTAGCCTCACCATAGGCATACAGCAATTTGGCTCCATGCAGGATTACGGCGTTGTATTCCTGTCCGGTACCGGGCAGGAAGCCGGGCACATCAACCAAGGATACGATGGGGATATTGAATGCGTCGCAGAAACGTACGAAGCGTGCTGCCTTGCGGGATGCGTTGCAGTCGAGTACTCCGGCCAGGTACTTGGGCTGGTTGGCCACGATACCTACTGAAGCGCCGTTGAAGCGTGCAAATCCGATGATGATATTCTTTGCATAGTCAGGCTGTACCTCAAGGAATTCACCTTTGTCCACGATGGCGCCGATCACCTCGTACATATCATAGGGCTTGTTGGGACTGTCGGGGATGATTTCGTTGAGCGAGTCTTCCATACGGTCGATGGGGTCGTTGCTCTCAAAGATAGGTGCCTCTTCCAGGTTGTTCTGGGGGATGTAGCTGATGAGCTTACGCAACATAGCAAGACCTTCTTCTTCTGTTTTGGCAGTAAAGTGGCATACACCTGATTTGGAAGAGTGTACGCTGGCTCCACCCAGGTTCTCCTGGTCTACGTCTTCGCCGGTTACGGTTTTTACTACTTTCGGACCGGTAAGGAACATGTAAGAGGTGCCTTCCATCATCAGGGTAAAGTCGGTCAGGGCAGGAGAGTACACAGCTCCACCGGCGCAGGGACCGAAGATACCGGAGATTTGGGGGATTACACCGGATGACATGATGTTACGTTGGAAGATCTCAGCGTATCCTGCCAAGGCGTTGATACCCTCTTGGATACGTGCACCGCCCGAGTCATTGAGGCCGATGCAGGGTGCTCCCATTGTCATAGCCAGATCCATTACCTTACAGATCTTCTGTGCCATGGTTTCTGAAAGCGAACCTCCGGTTACGGTAAAGTCCTGTGCAAAGAGGTACACGAGGCGTCCGTCAATGGTTCCGTATCCCGTTACTACTCCGTCGCCCAGGTAGTGCTTCTTTTCCATACCGAAGTTGGTACAACGATGTTCCTTGAACATATCCAATTCCTCAAAGCTGCTTTCGTCAAGCAGGAGAGAGATACGCTCGCGAGCAGTATATTTACCACGGTCATGTTGCTTTTCAATGGCCTTTTCGCCACCTCCTAAGCGTGCTTTCGCACGAAGCTCTATTAGCTCTTTTATCTTTTCAGTCTGATTGCTCATTTTGATGGATTCTTAAAAATTACGGTATTTATAGGTCTGATTTATTATTCTTCGCACAGCTCGGTAAGGATGCCTTGTGTGGATTTGGGGTGCAGGAATGCGATCTTCAAGCCTTCAGCACCGTTGCGGGGGGCTTTGTCGATGAGCTTTACTCCGGCTCCTTCCATTTCTACCAGTGCTCCGGCTACTCCATCTTCTACTTTGAAAGCGAGGTGGTGAATGCCTTCACCTTTCTTCTCCAGAAATCCGGCGATGGTGCTTTCGGGGCAGGTGGGCTCCAGAAGTTCGATTTTCGTTTCGCCTACCTTCAGGAAGGCGGTGCGTACTTTCTGGTCTTCTACTGTTTCGATGTTGTAGCACTTCAGGCCCAATACGTTCTCGTAATAGGGCAATGCGTCTTCAATGCTTTTTACGGCAATGCCCAGGTGTTCAATACGTGAAATCTTCATTTTGAAATGAATTTGGTTATAACTGTATTTACAATATTATTGTCTAATAAATAAGGTACAAAGGAAACCATTTTCCGTCAAACCGGGAAATTTTCCAGCTACAAAATGCAGTTTTCAAGTAAGAATGTGGGAAACCGGCGGGCTGCGGTCTTAAAACTCCATCAATATGCGGAAGTTGATGAGGCGGCCGGTAAGGTAATTCGGGACGGCATACTGTGAGTTATTCACGTCTGTAATCCAGTAATAAGAACTTACGTTATTGATATCAAGAAGATTGAACACATCCACTCCTGCCCAGAAGGCTTTAGTGTAGGGCACGTTGAAGCGGCGACTCATACCGATGTCCACACGCTTGTAGCCCGGGGTGCGGAATACCATGTTTTCCAGTCCTGTATGAGGAGGACCAAAGGGGAGGCCGCCTGCAAAGGCCAGTTTGAGGCTCATGGTCCACTTATCGCTGTTGGGAAAATAATCGGTGAAATAAAGTGAGAAATTATAACGCTGATCAGTGGGGCGTGGCACCCAAACTCCGTTTATCTTTTCTTCGGTCTTCATCAATGAGAAGCTGATCCAGGAGTCGGTTCCTTCTACGAATTCTCCGTACAGACTGAAGTCTATTCCTGTGGCGTAGCCGCTGGACTGATTGGAGCCGTAGTAACGTATGCGCAGGTTATCAATATTATAGGGCACCAAGTCGCTCAGCGCTTTATAATACACTTCAGAGGTGAAGCGGAAGGGGCGGCCGTGGGCGCGAAATTTATAGTCGCCACCCAACACAAAGTGTATGGATCGTTGCGATTTAATGTTCTTGTTCAACTCCACATACGTGGTTCCGTTTACCGTAGTTGTATCGCGAAATTCTTTGTAGAATGGTGCCTGGTAGTACACACCTGTAGCTGCGCGAAGGGTAAAGGCCTCGTTAA
This sequence comes from Bacteroidaceae bacterium, assembly GCA_031552405.1. Classification (GTDB taxonomy): domain Bacteria; phylum Bacteroidota; class Bacteroidia; order Bacteroidales; family Bacteroidaceae; genus UBA1794. The sequence continues at coordinate 49,462 of JAVBMN010000050.1, forward strand.
AAGCGGGTATCAATGCCAGGGCTGCACGGGGCGAGAAGATGAATTCTTTGTTCCAGTTCCAGTAGCTTCCGCGTACTCCGGCAGTCAGGGTGAAGAGGCCCAAATTGCGTTGAAATTTCCATACATCCTGAGCGTAAAAAGAGAAGCGGGTGCTGTTCACTTCATTGCGTGAGGAGAGGTTGTAGATGAGGTTTACCTGTTGGCCTGTGTGAGGGAGGGAGTACCCGGCTGAATCGCGCATTTCCCACTCGCGGATGTAGTCTTTTACGTGCTCGCTACGCAGGTCGATGCCCCATTCCAGTACATTTTTATTTAACTGGTGGCGTCCGGAGAGCATAAAGGTGGTCACTTCGGCAGTCAGACGGTCGCGTGCATGTTCCATATAAGTACCTACGCCTAGGTTACCGTTGGTAGAGGAAGCTGCATTGTTATCGGCTCCCTGCACGTCGCTGAGCCAGTACTGGCCCATGATGTCGTACGTTTCGTGCTCCTTGGTCTCGAAAGCACTGACGCGAAAGGTGAAGTCGTTTTTGGGGTTGAAGTGGTACGTTACGTTTCCCGATCCGAAGAAGGTGCGGAAGAGGTCTTTCTCCTGTCCGTCAAAGTAAACTTTGAATTCGCGCACTTCGCTTACTGTTCCGAAGCGTGTGGTGCGGGTTTCGGGCACGAAATCGTACTTGTTTTGTGAGATATTTCCGATGAATCCTATCTCCCAACGCTTGTTTGGGGTCCAGTTCAGGAAGGTTTGGTAGTCAATAAAGGCGGGGTTGTACTCACCTTTTGTTTCCAGACTTCCCAAAAGGTAACTGCTGGTTTTGTAGCGTATACCATTGGTCCAGGTAAGGTTTTTAAAGGCCAGTCCGGCGTATGCACTCACACCCAGCAGGGAGGCGGAAAAGGCAGCCTCGTTCTGCTCCGGCTTCTTGTAGGTAATATCTAGTACCGACGACATTTTATCGCCATACTTAGGCTCATATCCTCCTGTGGAGAAGCGTACTTCCTGCACCATATCGGGGTTAATGAAGCTGAGTCCTTCCTGTTGCCCGGAGCGTATCAGCAGAGGGCGGTACACCTCGGTGCCGTTCACATATACGATGTTTTCGTCGAAACTTCCGCCGCGTACGCTGTATTGCGAGCTCAGCTCATTGCTGGAACTTACACCAGCCTGTGTAGCCAGCATGGATTCGATGTTTCCGCCCGAAGCGTCGGGCATCAGCTTGCGATCGTTAGGGTCGATGGTTTCCGTCATGCCCGTCTGCCGTCTTTTCTCGGTGATGGTGACTCCTTCCAGCTCTACGTCATTAGAGGGCAAGGTGACGTTCAGAGTGATATTTCCCTGTGGGTTTCGCAGGATGCGGCGACGGGTTTGATATCCCCAGCGCGAGAAAACAAGTACTACACTGTCTCCGCTGTGTACCGTGATGCTGTATTTTCCTTCCAGATTAGTGGATGTGCCCAGTGCTGCGCCCTCTTGGCGTACCATTACAATCTCCAGCGGGATGTGATCCTCGTCGGTTATCAGGCCGGATATTACTGCCTGATTTTGTGCCGTGATGCTAAGCAACGGGAGCCATATAGTGAGGAAAAGGGTAAGGACTATTCTCATTAATCTGTTCTGAAATACTGTATTCAAAACGCAATAGTACGTAATTTATTGTTTTTCCGAAATGGATGATTGGAAACATAGGCCTGTAGTCGGGGAATCTCAGGCCTGAGTTTTACAAATTTCAGGCCTGCGTTGTATGAACTGCAGGCTTGAATTTTCGAAACTTGTGGGCACGCACAGAAAAACCGGTGCGCACCAGTTGAGAAACTGATGGGCACCGGTTGTCAGATTCGTGCGCATGAGATTTAAAGAACTACATACACAAAGAAAGGCAAAAATCCTTCATTCTTCCAAGGGTTTGCTCTTTTGCTATTCACATCCTTCACATCTTCTGTAGCCCTGATCCACAAAGGGTTTGCGGGTGAAGGGCACCTGTGAAGGGCGTGAAGTGTACTGAACCCCAAAAGTTGGACGGTTTAACTTCTATTTTTTTCTAATCTATATTTGATTGGGCTTAGTCCTCCCAATTTCAATTTGATTCTTTCCTGATTGTAATATTTGATATACTTATGGAGTTCTCTTACGAGTTGTTTCATAGTGGAAAAGTTCTGCAAATATAACAATTCTGATTTTAGAATCGAAAAGAAGTTTTCCATTACTGCATTATCCCAACAATTGGCTTTTCTGGACATACTTTGCTTAATGCCTTTATCGGCAAGGTATTTCTGAAATCCCCTTGCCTGATACACCGCCCCCTGGTCTGAGTGCAGGATGCTTTCCTGTCCTTGCGGTTGTTTTTTTAAAGTCTTATGCATCATTTCCATAATCATTCTGGTGTTAGGATTTTTACTAATCGCGTAACCCAATATCTCCCCGTTATAGAGGTCTAATACAGGTGCCAGGTATCTTTTTTCTCCTCCTAGCGAGAACTCCGTGATATCCGTCACCATTTTCTGGCGGGGGATTTGCGAGCTAAAGTCGCGCTGTAAAAGGTTACAGACAGTCTGGCCGACTTCCCCTTTGTACGAGCGGAACTTCTTCTGCTTTACCAGACACTTTATTCCCAGAAGTTTCATCAGCCTGGATACGGTTTTGTGATTGATACAGAAACCAGC
>JAVBMN010000042.1:0-52614 GCA_031552405.1 Bacteroidaceae bacterium
ATGGTATAGCCAGGAAGTAAACACACTCCCGGTCTGTAAAGTGATGAATATATATTATTTCTGTTTTCTTTTTTACTGTGTGTCTTCGTGTTATGATAATCTTCAGGTGGTTATAGCACTGGGGTTCCACCTCTTCCCATTTCGAACAGAGAAGTTAAGCCCAGTCGCGCCGATGGTACTGCATATTGTGGGAGAGTAGGTCGCCGCCTTCTTATTTGAACCTTCCTTGTTACTCGTAAGTGGGAAACAAGGAAGGTTTTTTTGTATATACTCTTTGAGTAGTACGCTTATTTGTTGGTTTTATAAACAATACTCGAAGCAATAAGAATACGAAAATAGCGTTATAATAAATACGCCCTATGGAAAAAAGTACCAATGAAAAACATTTCTGTGATTCTGAGATGTATCCTCTCGATGTAATATCGTCGTAGTATTTGTTCTGAATTTCCGTTTTCTTGTATTACTTACCATAAAAAGGGCTTTAAAAAATGTAAAAAGAGATAGTTGTTTCAATATTGTTTATATTTTTGTTGCATATTTACCCTCACTAAATGCGGGCGTGGTAACGCATTGGAACAAAGGAATAGGAAATTATATTATTAACATTTATAAATTACAGTTTAAAAAAAAAATTATGGAAACTACACAGAAACCAGCTGCGTCTAAGGCAGCTCCTAAAGCAGGTGCGAAAAAAAATGAAGGCTTTACCGGGATTAAGTCAGCTGGTATTGTTATTATGATTTGCTTCGTGATTTCTTACGCATTTTATTTTCTCTGGCTGGGTGACTCTTCTCACTTCGTAAATGGTGACGTAAACAACCACCCGTCTGACCTGTGGGGTACTGTATACAAAGGAGGTCCGATTGTAGGTCTTATTCAAGGTCTGTTCCTTGTTGTTCTAGCTATGAGTATCGAACGCTTTTTTGCACTTCGTACAGCTCACGGAAAAGGCAAATTAGTTACTTTTGTAAAAGATATTAAGGCTGCTCTTGCTAAAGGCGATATTAACGCTGCTGAAGCAATTGCCGATAAGCAGAAAGGTTCTGTGGCAAATGTAGTAAGAGCTACTCTTTTGAAGTACCGCGAAATGGAAAACACAAAGGGTGTTGCTAAAGATCAGAAGTTGATCGCTATCCAGAAAGAATTGGAAGAAGCTACAGCTCTTGAAATGCCTATGATGCAGGAAAACTTACCTATTATTGCAACAATTACTACGCTTGGTACACTGTTGGGTCTTTTGGGAACAGTAGTAGGTATGATCCGCTCGTTTGCCGCTCTGGCTTCCGGTGGTGCTGCCGACTCAATGGCTCTGTCACAGGGTATCTCTGAGGCTCTTATTAATACAGCTTCGGGTATTGCTACCGGTGCACTGGCAGTAGTGTCATACAGCTATTATACTAACAAAATTGACAAATTGACTTACAGCCTTGACGAAGTAGGTTTTACAATTGTTCAGACTTTTGCAGCAAACCATGCAGAATAAGTAAGTCGGTGATTTTTTTAACTTATTAAAAAGACCGATTTATGGCGAAGATAAAAGTAAAAAAACAGAGTACGTTCATCGACATGACTGCGATGAGTGACGTAACTGTACTCTTGCTTACCTTCTTTATGTTGACCTCAACATTTGTGAAGAAAGAGCCGGTACAGGTGTCCACTCCGGGTTCTGTCTCTGAAATCAAAATCCCAGAAACAAATATTCTGTCCATTCTGGTAGATAAGACAGGTAAGGTGTTCATGAGCTTTAGCAACCAGTCTGACCAGGCTGCGGTGCTCGAAGCGGTGGGATCTGATTATGGAATGGGATTTACGCCAACAGAAGTAAAGAAGTTCTCTTTGCAAAATACTTTTGGTGTGAATATCAAGAAGATGAAATCTTTCTTAGCCTTGAAAGAGGAAAAGATGGATGAGGTAGTCAAAAATGAAGGTATCCCAACTGATAGTGTGGATAACCAATTTAAGACTTGGGTGAAAAAGGCACGTGAGGTGAATCCTGAATTGCGTATCGCAATCAAGGCCGACCAAAGTACGCCCTATAAGGTGATAAAGCAAGTAATGAACTCATTGCAGGATTTGAAAGAGAACAGATACAATCTGATCACTTCATTGAAAGTAACTGAGGCAGAACACTAAAAAAGGAGGTTAAGATATGGATGCTCCCCAACAGAATGATTCGGGTAAAAAAGGCGGTACCGGGAAAAGTAAACAGAAGAAAGTAGAGGTACGCGTAGACTTTACACCGATGGTGGATATGAACATGTTGCTTATTACCTTCTTTATGTTGTGTACCACGCTGAGTAAACCTCAGACGATGGAAATCAATATGCCTGTGGATGATGATAAGGTGAAAGACGAACAAAAGTCGAAAATCAAGGAATCATTGGCAGTGACATTGCTTTTGGATGGTAATGACAAACTTTATTTCTATGAAGGTATTCCTAGCTGGGAAGACCCGCAAGCATTAAAAGCGACGGATTATTCCCCTGGAGGTTTACGTAACTTCCTGATGAGTAAGAATGCCACTGTAGTAAATAAAGTAAAGGAACTGAAGCTGCAAAAGAAAAATCTTGAGATACAGCCGGAAGATTATGACAAGCAAGTGGGTGAATTGAGAAACGGTAAGAATACTCCTACCGTGATTATCAAGGCTACTGACGATGCTTCTTATAAGAATCTGATTGATGTATTGGATGAGATGCAGATCTGTAATATCGGTCGATATGTAATTGTACCTATCGGCGATACAGATAAAGATCTGATCAGAGCAGCGACTGTAGGATTATAATGTATCAGTGAATATTTAAAAGTAGGAAAAATGGCAAAAAGTGATTTAACCTCGAAAGAATGGTGCGATCTTATTTTTGAGAAAAAGAATAAGGAATATGGTGCCTATCAGTTGAGAAAAGACATGGCCCATCGTAACCTTGTAGCACTGATCATTACGATTATTATTGCTGCAATGGTGGTGGTTTTACCTTTGCTGGTTTCGTTGATGCCCGAACCGGAAGTTGACGAAGATGAATTCCGGGTAACAGAACTTGCTACACTGGAAGAAGCAGAGGTAAAAGATGAGAACCTTGTGAAGAAAGTGGACTTAGCTCCTCCTCCTCCTCCCTTGAAGAGTACAATTAAGTTCGTGGTTCCTGTTATCGCAAAAGATAATGAGGTAAGTGATGCGGACGAGATGAAAACTCAGGATGAGTTGTCGAAGGCAGGTGTGGCAATCTCCATTGCTGACGTAAAAGGTAATGACGAAATTCACGGAGCGGACATCGCCGATGTGAAACAAGTTGTTGTGCAAGCCCCGAAGCAAGTGGAAGAAGAAAAGATATATGACGTAGTAGAACAACAACCCGAATTCCCGGGTGGTACTGCTGCTTTGTATAAATGGTTGAACGATAATATGAATTATCCTCAGATTTCACAGGAAAATGGTGTGCAAGGTAAGGTATTTGTTCGTTTTGTGGTATCAAAGACCGGGCAGATTACTGGTGCTACAGTAATTCGTTCCTTAGATCCATATACGGACAAGGAAGCAAAACGCTGTGTATCGGCGATGCCTAAATGGAATCCCGGTAAGATGAACGGTTCTCCTGTAAATACCTTCTTCGTATTACCTATCACCTTTAAATTGGATTAGTCCAGATGAAGTTAACCCTTAAAAATATAGTCTCTTTGGTTCTGATAGTATTGCTTACTGCATGCACAGAAAAGAAATCAACAGATGGATATACTGATACTTTTACTGATGGCACCATACCGGTTGCTGTGGATGAAAGTCTGCGTCCGATTGTAGATTTAGAGATTCAGGTATTTGAGGGGTTGAACATTGCTGCAGAGATAAAGCCTATTTATTGCAGTGAAGTTCGGGCTATTGAATTGTTGTTGAAAGACAGTGTGCGTGTGGCTATTACCACGCGCATGCTGTCTTCTCATGAAATGAAAGTTTTTGAGGCAAAGAAGTACCGTCCTCGCCAGGAAAGAATGGCAATTGACGGGGTAGCTCTTATTATTAATAAGGAAAACCCGGATAGCATCATCTCTGTGCCTCAGCTCCGTCAGGTCTTGACAGGTGAGATTACTAACTGGAAGCAATTGTATCCATCATCTTCGTTGGGTGAAATCAATGTGGCGTTTGATAATACGAATTCCAGTACTGTGCGTTATGCACAAGATTCAATTTGCAAGGGAAAACCTTTTGCGAAACAGCGTATTTATGCGCAAAAGACCAATTTGGACGTGTTCGACTATGTCACCAAAACACGTAATGCGATTGGCGTTATAGGTGTGAGTTGGTTGAGTAATAGTGCGGATACAACCAACTTGTCTTTTAAAGAAGGAGTTCGTGTAATGGAAGTATGCGAATTTGATCCGGCTGATCCGCGAGTAAGTTACAAGCCTTACCAAGCCTATCTGGCTCTTAAGGATTATCCTTTGACACGCGATTTATACGTGCTTTGCTCAGATCCGCGTCAGGCGTTATCTACAAATTTCTCTGCCTTCCTTACAGGCGACCGTGGACAGCGCATTGTCCTTAAAACCGGTTTGGTACCGGCTACACAGCCTATTCGGCTTGTGCAAATCAAAAATGAATATTAATCCAAAAAAACATATATGAAAAGTACTAAGTTTGTTTTCTTATTTTCTCTGATTCTGAGTGTGATCTCTGTAACAAACCTTTACGCCAGTGGTGCTGAAGGTATTTTGTATTATAAGGTAGGCTATTATGAGCAGGCTAAAAATATGCTCGAAGCTCAGCTTGCTTCTGGTGCTGGCGACAAAGCACAAACTTGCTTTTATTTAGGTAATGCATATTTCAAACTGGGTCAGCTTGATAAAGCTGCCGAATGCTACAACAAAGGACTTGCTGTGAATGCAAAGGATCCTTTTAATGCAATTGGATTGCTGAAGTTGCAGATCAAGTCGAATCCCGCTGAGGCAGCTGACAAGATGAAAGATATCCAGAAGAAGAATAAGAAAGACATGCTTGTGACTGTAGAGATCGGACGTGCGTATCTGGATAATAAGGAGCCAGATGCAGCGTTGGAATATCAGACTATTGTATATCAAAAAGACTTCCAGTTTGCTCCTGGCTATATCCTGTGGGGTGACATCTTCGATTTTAAATCGGTAGCTGGTGATGCTGCTGCTAAGTATGAGATGGCGATTACCTGTGATCCTACCAGCTATGATGCATATGTGAAGTATGCGCGTGTAATTAATAATGTGAATATGGAAGCTGCTATTGAAAAACTGCAGGCGTTGAAGGTTCAGAATCCGTCGCTCTCATTAGTAGACAAAGAGCTTTCGGAGCTATACTATAAAAAGAATGACTTCTCGAATGCAGTGAAAGCCTATAGCGCTTATGTAGCAGCAGGTGATTATACTAATGATGACTTGAAGCAGTATGCAGTTACATTACTCTTCGCCGGCGACAATGCAAAGTCATTGGAGATTGCTCAGAAGGGTTTGGCAAAAGATCCTACGGATCCCGCTTTTTGCCGTATGGCAATGTACAACCTGATTGACCTGAAGCGTTATGATGAAGCTGCTGTAGCTGCTGATAATTTCTTTAATAAATCAAAGGATCCCGAATTCTCTGACTTTGACTATATGTATCAGGGACGTTTGTATGATGCACTGAAGAAGTATCCGGAAGCTGCCGAGGCGTATATGAAAGCTGTAGAGAAAGCACCTGCAAAGAAGCAACTCTACCAGATGGCTGCAATGTCTTATGATGAAGCTGGTGAAAAGATGAAGAGTATCGAAATCTATGAGAAATTTGTCAATGAGGCAGAAGGTGCAAAAACTGGCGATAACCTGATGGAACTGGGTAAGAAGTACTATGTAATTGCTAACCCCAGTGATTCTACCACAACTTACCCTAAAGACCAGGCTATTGACAAAGCTATCGCTATCTTTACTGAAGTAGGAACAATGGAACCTGACAACTATCGCAGCTTCTACTGGAAAGGCAACGCTTGCACCGTGAAAGATCCCGAAGCTCTTACTACAGATGCCAGAGATGCATATATGAAGGCACTTGAGATTATGAAATCGAAGGAAGATGTAGAGCGTTATAAGTCTCCGATCATGGCTTGTAGCGCATATCTTATGGTGTATTATTACAAACAATATGAAGCCAAGAAGGTAGAAGCTGATAAGGCGGAATCTTTGAAGTATGCAAAAGAAGTACTGGCTATTGATCCTAATCATGGTGTTGCTAAGCAACTCGAGGAGATATTCGGTGGAAAATAATAAATTTGAAACAGATGGCAGAAGGAGATGAGATCTACGAAGTTGTAGAGGAACAACCTCAATTCCCTGGCGGTATGCAGGCGATGTATAAATGGATGGGCGATAATTTGAGATACCCGGGCATCTCTCCGAAGGATGGGGTACAGGGTAAGGTTCTGATTCGTTTTGTAGTTTCTAAGACAGGGCAGATTACGGATCCGAAAGTTCTCAAGTCACTCGATCCTTATACGGATAAGGAAGCGGTTCGCTTAGTATCATCGATGCCGAAATGGAATCCTGGTAAGATAGGTGGAGCTCCTGTAAAATCCTATTTTGTGTTGCCGGTTACCTTTAGACAGAATTAATTCCGGATAACACCCCCGCATGCTATTCTCCTAGAACTTAAAGTTTTCTACGCGATAGAAACAACAAAAGCAGGGCTTTATGCCCTGCTTTTGTTGTTTCTATTCCATTATTTTCGTACATTTGTCGCGTTTTATACACTAATAGTTTGACAAAAATGAAAGTAATGAAATTCGGCGGAACATCCGTAGGTTCCGTGAAAAGCATTTTGAATGTCAAAGAGATAGTCGAATCTTGCAATGAACCAGTCATTGTAGTCGTATCAGCCTTGGGCGGTATTACCGACCAATTGATAAGCACCGCTTGTATGGCAGCGTCGGGCGATAGGAGTTACGAGATTAGTTTCCAGCAGATTCAGGACCGTCATATTGACATGATCGAGAAGATTATTCCCGATGGAGAATCCAAGTTAAAACTTGAAATGACCGCCAGTTCGTTGCTGGCAGAGTTGAAAAACATCTTTCAGGGTGTGTACCTGATCAAGGACCTCTCTTCCAAAACCTCCGATACAATCGTGAGTTATGGAGAGCGTCTTTCTTCCTTGATTATTTCCGTACTGATAAAAGATGCGGTGTGGTATGATTCCCGCAAGTTTATCAAGACGGATCATAAGTTAGGCAAGCATTTGCTGGATGCCGACTTGACACACCAACTTATCAAGAAGACATTTAAGGACCTCCCCAAGGTCGCTTTAGTACCCGGCTTTATCGCCTCTGATAAGAGCACCGGCGACGTGAGTAATCTGGGACGCGGAGGTTCTGATTATACTGCTGCGCTTTTAGCGGCCACTCTTGAAGCTTCTGCATTGGAAATATGGACCGATGTGGATGGCTTTATGACGGCTGATCCCCGTGTGATTACAGCAGCCTATCCCATTGCGGAGTTGACCTTCATTGAAGCTATGGAGCTCTGTAACTTCGGTGCGAAGGTAATTTATCCGCCTACCATCTATCCGGTTTATCACAAGAATATCCCCATTTATGTGAAGAATACCTTTAACCCTGCTGCACTGGGTACGAAGATCGTACAGGACCATGTGTCTCCGGAGGGCAGAGCCATTAAGGGTATTTCCTCTATTGACGATACGTGCCTGATTACCGTACGCGGTCTGGGTATGGTAGGTGTGATTGGTGTAAATCATCGCATCTTCCGCGCATTGGCACATAGCGGAATCAGTGTGTTCATGGTATCACAGGCTTCTTCCGAGAATAGCACCTCTATTGGTGTAAAGAGCGGAGATGCCGATTTGGCCAGCGAAGTACTGAATATCGAGTTTGCCAAAGAAATAGAAAATGGAGAGATCTGGCCTGTTCAGGTGGAACGTGGTCTGGCTACTGTAGCTATTGTGGGCGAGAATATGAAGCATACTCCAGGTATTGCCGGAAAGCTTTTCGGTACACTGGGGCGTAATGGTATCAATGTGATTGCCTGCGCACAAGGTGCCTCTGAGACAAACATCTCCTTTGTCATCGACCGAAATTACCTGCGTAAGACATTGAACGTAATTCATGATTCCTTCTTCCTGTCCGACTACAAAGTACTCAATGTCTTTGTGTGTGGAACGGGTACTGTAGGCGGCAGCCTGCTTCAGCAGATTGAGCAGCAACGCGAGAAACTCATGAAGGAAAATGGACTGAAGATCAATGTGGTGGGGATTATGGATAATTTCTATGCCCTGTTCTGCCGTGACGGTATTGATCTGACAGACTATCAAGAGAAGATGAAGAGCGAAGGCGTAGTGAGTACCCCGCAGTTGATTCGTGACGGAGTGATCGGCATGAACATCTTCAATTCTGTATTTGTGGACTGTACCGCCAGCCCCGATGTGGCAGGTTTCTATAAAGACATGCTGTTGCATAATGTATCGGTAGTCGCTGCAAATAAGATTGCCGCCTCTTCAGATTACGAAAACTATGCCGCACTAAAAACCATTGCCCGCAAGCGTGGCGTGAAATTCCTCTTTGAAACTAATGTAGGTGCCGGTCTTCCGATCATCAATACCATCAATGACCTCATCCACAGTGGTGATAAGATTCTGAAAATAGAAGCCGTACTTAGCGGTACCCTTAATTATATCTTTAACAAGATCTGTGCCGATATTCCTTTCAGCCGCACCATCAAGATGGCGCAGGAGGAACGTTACTCTGAGCCTGATCCTCGTATCGACCTGAGTGGAAAGGATGTGATCCGTAAGCTCGTGATCCTGACCCGTGAGGCCGGATACCGTGTGGAGCAGGAAGATGTAGAGAAACACCTCTTCGTGCCCGATGAGTATTTCGCCGGCGACATCGAGGACTTCTGGCGCCGCCTGCCGGAGCTGGATGCCGACTTTGAGCAGCGCCGTCAGAAACTGGAAGCCGAAAAGAAGCGCTGGCGTTTCGTGGCAAAGATGGAAGAAGGCAAGACTACCGTAGGTTTACAAGAGGTAGATTCCACACACCCCTTCTACGGTCTGGAAGGCAGCAACAATATTGTGATGCTTACTACTGAGCGTTACCGTGAATACCCCATGCTCATCCAAGGGTACGGGGCCGGTGCCAGCGTCACTGCGGCCGGTGTCTTTGCAGATATTATGAGTATTGCAAATATCTGATCTGCAATGAAGCATTTGATAATACTGGGTGACGGAATGGCCGATTGGGCCATTCCGTCCCTTGGCAATAAAACGCCTCTTCAGAAAGCCCATATTCCACATATCGACCAACTGGCCCGCATGGGTCGTGTAGGTATGCTGCACACGGTAGCTCCCGGATTCCAACCGGGCAGTGAAGTGGCGAACCTTTCTGTGTTGGGGTATGACCTGCCCACTGTCTATGAAGGCCGTGGAGTCCTCGAGGCTGCCAGCATGGGAGTAGACATTGCTCCCGGAGAGATGGCCATGCGTTGCAATCTGATCTGTATAGAAGATTATTGCATCAAGAATCACTCAGCCGGACACATCACCACTGCCGAGGCGCATGAGCTGATGAGTGATCTGCAAGCCCATCTGGGTAATGAGCGAGTAACCTTCCATCCCGGCATACAATACCGCCACCTGTTGGTGATCAAGGGAGGCAACAAGGCGCTTGATACTACTCCCCCTCACGATGTACCCGGCCAGCCCTTCCGCCCTTTGCTGGTAAAGGCCATGCTGCCGGAAGCGGAAGAGACGTCTGCCCTGCTCAATGACCTGATCTTACGTTCGCAGGAGTTCCTTGCGCAGCACCCCGTTAACCTGCGCCGCATGGCGGAAGGAAAGGATGCAGCCAACAGTATCTGGCCTTGGTCGCCCGGCTATCGTCCACAGATGCAGCCCATCTCCGTGCGTTTCCCGCAGGTGGATAAGGGCGCTGTGATTTCTGCTGTAGATCTCATCAAGGGTATCGGTCGCTATGCCGGATTACGGAATATCGAAGTGGAAGGTGCTACCGGCCTCTTTGATACCAACTACGAAGGTAAAGCCGCCGCCGCAGTGGAAGCCCTGCGTACCGATGATTTCGTCTTTCTTCACATCGAAGCCAGCGATGAAGCCGGACACGAAGGCAATGTAGACCTGAAAGTGCGTACTATTGAATACTTGGATTCCCGCGTTGTGGCCCCCATTTATGAAGCGGTGAAAGACTGGGCCGAGCCCGTGTCTATAGCCATCCTGCCGGATCATCCCACTCCCTGCGAACTTCGTACCCATGTGACCGAACCTATCCCCTTTCTGATTTATTATCCTGGGATTGAGGCAGATGGCGTACAGACGTATGACGAAGTAGCAGCCGTAAGCGGTTCCTACGGTGAGTTGCGGGGCGATGAATTTATTAACGAGTTTATGAAATACTAAGCAGCAAGAGGAGAGAGAACGTGTAAATACCTCTCCCGTTGTTGCTTCAAATCAGAGAAACAATGAACTATTACAGTACCAACCATACCGCCCCACAAGCCAGCCTCCAGGAGGCTGTGGTAAAGGGGCTTGCTTCTGACCGTGGACTTTACATGCCCGAGCGCATAAAGACCCTTCCGGCAGAATTCTTTGAAACCATTGACCAGCTCTCCTTCCAGGAGATAGCTTACCGTGTGGCCGATGCCTTTTTTGGCGAGGACATTCCTGCCGAAACGCTGAAAGACATAGTATACGATACGCTCAATTTCGATGTGCCGCTCGTGCAGGTGAGTGAGAATATTTACTCTCTGGAATTGTTTCACGGCCCCACACTTGCCTTCAAGGATGTAGGTGCACGTTTCATGGCCCGCCTGCTGGGTTACTTCATCCGCAAGGAAGGACAGCGCTATGTAAATGTGCTGGTAGCCACTAGCGGTGACACCGGAAGCGCTGTGGCAAACGGATTTCTGGGCGTGGATGGCATCCACGTGTACGTACTTTACCCCAAGGGAAAGGTTAGCGCCATTCAGGAAGTACAGTTTACTACTCTGGGCCAGAATATTACGGCTATTGAGGTGGACGGGGTATTTGACGACTGCCAGGCATTGGTAAAATCCGCCTTCATGGATGCCGAGCTGAACGCCCACCTCTCCCTGACTTCTGCCAATAGTATCAATGTAGCCCGCTTCCTGCCGCAAGCATTTTACTACTTCTATGCCTATGCCCAGCTGAAGAAACTGGGTCGTGAAGACCAGGCTGTGATCTGCGTGCCCAGCGGTAACTTCGGAAACATCACTGCCGGATTGTTTGGCAAGCAGATGGGCCTTCCCGTGAAGCGCTTCATCGCCTCGAACAATGCCAATGATATATTCTACAAATACCTGCAGACCGGTCAGTATGAGCCCCGCCCCAGTGTGCAGACCATTGCCAATGCTATGGATGTGGGTGATCCCAGCAACTTTGCCCGTGTGCTTGACCTTTACAAAGGTAGCCACGCCGCCATCACCGCCGAGATCAGTGGCGCTACCTACAGCGATGCCCAGATTGCCGCTTCTCTGAAAGAAGTGTATGCACAGTGCGGCTACCTGATGGATCCTCACGGAGCCTGCGGATACCGTGCCCTAGGCGAAGGCCTGCAGCCTGGTGAAACCGGAGTGTTCCTGGAAACTGCCCATCCTGCCAAATTCAAGGATACGGTAGAAGAAATCATCGGTGCTGAGGTAACCATCCCCGCCAAGTTGGCCGCCTTCATGTGTGGACAGAAGCAAAGCATTCCCATGAGCAAGGACTTTGCCGACTTCAAAGCGTATCTGATGCAGAAGTAATCCTTCCTTTCTTTTGCCAATGGTGGCTATTACCGTAGGGGCGGACCTGTGTGTCCGCCCTTAATGTATCCGCCCCTACGAAAACATTTTCCAACCCCCGCTTGTTTTATAGGTAAAAACCCCAAAATATGGCTCTACTATTTACTATAAGACAAGCGTTGCTTACGAGCACCTGTGCGTTATGTGCCGGATTGTTGCAGGCGCAAGACAGTATACCCCCTACTTTTCAATCGCCTCCTCCCTTACCGCGGTATGCGGTGTCTATGCAGATGCCGGTAGTCCCGGCACATGTGATTACCGACTCGGTAAAACCGGCAGCTCCCCAAAAGAATCTGGGTATTTCCGGCATGCCCCTCCTGTCCTTCAACCGCTCGCGCGGGGTAGGCTTCGGGGCGATGGGAATGGCATTCTTTAAGCTTGGAGAGAAACCTTCCACTCCGCCGTCGCGAGTGATCCTGACGGGGCAGTATACCACGGAAAAGAACTGGTTTGTGGGAGCTTTCTCGCAGTTGTTCCTTTTTGAAGATCTCCTCAGGCTTTCTGTAGGAGGAGGGTATATGGATTCTCACTTCCAGACGTACGAAAGTTATGGCGATTTCGGTGAGATGGAGATCCCCTACATGAATAAAGGCTTCTTCTTCTTTGCTTCGCCCTTGTTCCGGGTATATAAAAAGTTGTATATAGGGCCGGGCATTTCCGTTTCGCGCACCGATGTGACGTTCGATTATCCGGATGGCACCACTTCTACCGAGCATGATTACTCCAATTCGCTGGCAGCCTCTGTATTGTATGATACAAAAGATAACCAATATACCCCCGCCAAAGGATTTACCAGCATGCTGCGTTATTCCAACAGCCCCTCTTGGTTCAAAAATGACGATGCGTACAGCAAGATATTCTTCTTTACCAATTACTACCATCGCATTGATAAGAGTAAGATCCTGGCTTCGCGCGTGGCGATGAACGTAGGGCTGGGTGATGTGCCGTTTGCCCAGCAGAGTTACATTGGAGGAAAGGACATCCGTGGATATACCAAGGGAGAGTACCGGGGTAACCAGACGTATTCGGCCCAGACGGAGCTGCGCTGGAGCATTTATAAACGTTTCGGTATGGTGGGCTTCTTTGGCCTCGCCATCACGGCAGATCCTACCAGCCAGTTGCTTCCCGGCGGTGGAATAGGGGTGCGCTATAAGGTACTTCCCAAGTATAACATCAATGCCGGTATTGACGGAGCGGTGGGTAAGGATGACTGGGGCATTTATTTCCGCATGACGGAAGCTTTCTGATAATTATAAGAACTGTGCATGAAAAATAATTTCCTCAACGAAGCACCTGTATACACTGGGCAGAGTCCTACACCTACCCACCTGCATCTGTATACTTATACGGAAGAGGAGTGCCGGGAGTCGGCAGGAAATACCTTTGCAGAGCTGATACCTGTTCTTGAACGGAAGGAACCCCATTGGCTTCATGTGCATGGATTGAATCATATTGATACGATTCGTAAGATCTGCGACTATTATAAAATCAACTTCCTGACCCTGCAGGATATTCTCAACCCGCATCATCCTGCAAAGATAGAGGAGCACCCAGAGTTCAACTTTGCCGTACTGAAACTGTTGAACAAGGAGAGGGGAGTGCGCGAGATACGCTCCCAGCAAGTATGCCTTGTGCAGGGAAGTAACTTCCTGATAACCTTCATGGAGCAGGAGAACGACTTCTTTGCCCCCGTTATCGAGGCCTTGAAGGAAAACATCCTTCAGATCCGTCTGCGTGGCAGCGACTACTTGTTAAGCGTACTCCTCAACCAGTTCATGGGCCGCTACAATACCATCGTCAATGAAATAGATGAAGCGCTGGAAGGCATGGAGGAAGAGTTGCTCAGTATTGCCGGCAAAACACACATCGGAGGGCGTATCCAAATCTGTCGCCGCCAGTATCTGGTGCTCAAAAAGGCCATTATGCCCCTCAAGGAGCAATACCCCAAGTTAATGCATGCGCAGAATGCATTGGTAAGGGATGAAACCCGTATCTTTTTCATGGATGTGAACGACCACCTGCAACTGGCCCTGCAAACGCTGGAGATATGCCGGGAAATGCTGGCATCGCTCGTAGACCTCTACATCTCCAATAACGACCTGCGCATGAATAACATCATGAAACGCCTCACAGCCGTGTCCACCATTTTTATCCCCCTCACCTTCCTGGTAGGAGTGTGGGGCATGAATTTCACCATGATGCCCGAACTGTACTGGAAATATGGCTACCTGGCCGCATGGGGGCTGATGATCATAGTGGCGGTAGGCGTGTCGTATTACCTGAAGAAGAAGGACTGGTATTGACAAAATCTGAAAATACCACAAACAGGGGATTGCCCCTTTTTCGTCCTCACTATACCTTTGCATAAAAAATAAACGAAAAGAACTAAAATACAATCGTATGAGTAAGATCGTAAAGAAACTGACCGACCTGATCGGAAATACCCCCCTGCTGGAATTGCAGTCGTACAATGCAGAGAAAAAGCTGGACGCTACTATCGTAGCGAAACTGGAGTACTTTAACCCTGCCGGAAGTGTAAAAGACCGTATTGCCCTAGGCATGGTGGAAGATGCTGAGGCAAAAGGTATCCTGAAGCCTGGCGCTACCATCATCGAGCCCACCAGTGGAAATACCGGAGTAGGCCTGGCCCTTGTGGCGGCTGTAAAGGGATATAAGCTTATTCTTACCATGCCCGACACGATGAGTCTGGAGCGTCGCAATCTGCTGAAAGCGCTCAGCGCACAGCTTGTCCTTACCCCCGGTGCCGAAGGTATGAAGGGGGCTATCAGCAAGGCGGATGCCCTGCGCAATGAGATCCCGGGCTCCGTAATCCTGCAACAGTTTGAGAACCCTTCCAACCCCGCGGTTCACGTGCAAACCACCGGTCTGGAAATCTGGCATGATACGGATGGAAAGGTAGATATCTTTGTGGCCGGTGTAGGCACAGGAGGTACTGTGACCGGTGTGGGGAAGGCCCTCAAATCCTATAACCCGCGGGTGCAGATCGTGGCTGTAGAGCCTGATGAGTCCCCCGTTTTGTCGGGAGGAAATCCCTCTCCGCATAAGATCCAGGGTATTGGCGCAGGTTTTGTCCCTGTTATTTACGACTCTTCCGTAGTGGATGAGGTGCTGCGTGTACCGGGCGATGAAGCCATCCGTACCAGTCGGGAACTGTCGCAGAAGGAAGGACTCCTGGTAGGTATCTCCTCCGGAGCTGCCGTGTATGCCGCCACCCAACTGGCTCTTCGTCCCGAGAACAAAGGCAAAACCATTGTAGCCCTGCTACCCGATACGGGAGAACGATACCTGTCTACTGTGTTGTATGCCTTTGAGGAATATCCCTTGTAAAAGGCTTCTTCATTAATAGGCACAGTATGACCGTGGAAAGTACACACGTTTAGTCATTGAGCCGAGGGCGCCGACTCGCCAGTCGAGCCCCTTGACTCAAAAGGTGCTGTGGTTCCTGTGGCACTTCCGGTGAAAGCGGTTTGTTCCTGATATCCTATTCTTTCGGTTTGATCCATTCTTTCTTATTGCGGTGTGGTGTAATTGTAGTACCTTTGGAAGCAAAACCAACTGAACGATATCGTATTACATTATAATAACCTAAATGAATAAACAAATGAACGTAAAAAACCTGTGCCTTATCTCGGCACTCATTCTCTTAATCTCTTCGGCCGGATTGCAGGCGCAGAAGCTTCCCACTCCCAAGTTGTGGTATACCTTTGAGAACGGAAAAACCACCGATCAAAGCGGTAATGGATACCACGGCACACTGAAAGGCAGTGCAGTAGTCAAAGACTTTGGCGCAAAAAGCGTGCTTTATCTGGGTACGGAACGAGGCTATCTGGATATGGGCGAGGCGGCAGGAAAGCTGATCGGCTCCCTGTCCGACTTCACCCTCTCCACCTATATTTATATACCTGCAGCTAATTCTCTGGAGCAAAACGGTAACTTCATCGCCTCTTTCTCTACCACTCCTTCCATGGAAAGAACTCCTGGAGCTTATGCTTTCCTGAGCGCAAAGGTAAGTGGTTACGCTATCCTCAATGACAAAGACGCCGGAGAGCAATACCTGCGCAAGGATGCCACCCTGCCCGTCGGCAAATGGCTGCACCTGGCCTATGTGCAAAAAGGCACTGTAGGAACGCTGTATATTGACCGTGAGGACTCGCTGGTAAGCACCTCTATGACCCTCCTGCCCCGTGTGCTGGGCACCACAAAGTACAACTGGATAGGCCGCTCCTGCTTTTCGGGCGATGCCTATCTGAAAAATACGTATATTGACGAATTCCGCATCTACGACCGTGCCCTGACCCCTGCACAGGTACGCTCCATTTCTTCCGGTATCGAGTCGTATCGCACCCAAAAGGAACCCAACTTTACCTGGGCTGCTCAGGGTAACCCCATCGTTACCCACAAATACACTGCCGATGCCGCCGCTATGGTGTATAACGACACCCTGTGGATCTTTGCCGGCGAGGACTTTGCCGGTAACCAGAAAGGCTACGTCATGAAAAACTGGTGCGTATTCTCCACCACCGACATGAAGAACTACACCGAACACCCCATCCCTCTCTGGGGAGCCGACTTTAAATGGAGCTCCCGCCAGGCCTATGCCGCACATACCGTAGAGCGCAACGGCAAGTTCTATTTCTATGTAAGCACCAACGCCTCAGGTATCGGTGTAGCCGTGGCCGACCGCATTGAGGGCCCTTACAAAGACGCCATAGGTAAACCCCTCCTCACCAACAAAGACTGTTTTGCCAGCACCCACAGCTGGGCCTGCATTGACCCCGCCATCTATATCGACGACGACGGTCAGGCTTGGATCTTCTGGGGAAACCGCGAGTGCTACTACGCTAAGCTGAAAGAAAACATGATTGAAATAGACGGCCCCGTAAAGCAGGTGAAGTTTGAAGGTCTCTCCTTTACCGAAGCCCCTTGGATCCATAAGCACAACGGTAAGTACTACCTGACTTACGCTTCCGGATTCCCCGAGAAAATCAGCTATGCCATGGCCAATTCCATCGAAGGCCCCTGGGAATACAAAGGCATCCTGAACGAAATTGCCGGCAATAGCAATACCAACCATCAGTCTGTCGTGGAATATCGTGGCAACTGGTACTTCATCTACCACAACGGCGCCATGCAAACCCAAGGCACCAGCTACAGCCGCTCCGTATGTGTAGACAAACTGGTATACAACCCCGACGGTACCCTGCAGCGCGTAGTAATGACTACCGAAGGCGTGGATCAGCTTCCCCCGTTGAAGTAAAGGGTCTCTAATCCCCCTTATAATTATATAAGGCAAAATAACAGCAGCCTCTCAAGATCTGTTTTCTTGAGAGGCTGCTGTTGTTATTCCGGAAGAATCGTAACGATTCAGGAATGGAGGATATGCTTTATTCTACAATAAATACATTCCCGTCAATAATATACTGTCCGCGAGGCAAAGGTAAATCTGTAGCTCCTTCTTTAATCTGAACCGTTTTTACCAATTTGCCATCTGTTGTAAAAACAGCTATCAGGACATCTTCGTCGCTTTGGATAGTGGCTCCATTGGCAGTACTGATTATCTCCAGATTGCTTTTAGAAGAGATATTCGGATTGCCAGTACCAGGGCCTGCTGAGAATAAAAGAGTTATTGTATTGTCTCCCTCCTCAATAATCACATTATCCACTGATGAAGCCTCATCATAGACGTAGGACTTGCCATTATTGACAAACGTTTCTTTTTCAGAATCATCCACGGTATAGCTTCCACCAATCATAAAATAGCCAACAGGATTGACACCCCACTCACTCATAATTACTTGATCTTCTTTCAGAGTATTGCCTTCTGCATCCTGATACTTGATCGTGATCTGAGGTTCTTGAACTACATACACTTCATAATTGTCAATGTATACATTGCCTCCGCTTTCACTTACATAGTATACTCCGCCTCCGGATGCTCCGGTCTTAAAGGTGAAATCGGCAGTTTCCCAGGTGTTTTCTTCGCTGGAAAGGAGCAAATTCATATCACCGCCTCCTAAACCGTGTCCGTACCACGCAAACTTGGATTGTGCACCAGTGGGGGCATAAGTTTTGGCAATGAATCTATATACGGTGTTAGCCAACAGTCCGGTGATCTCAAGCGTGCCGGAGAAATTTCCTCCTACAGAAATGCTGTTACTTCCACTATAGATATAATCGGGATTGCTGTTAACAGATTTAGTACCCCAGCCGCCAAAGCCATCCAAGCTGTTGCAATAGGGACTTGGAGTCAAGATAACTCTGTCTGAATAAACTGGTATGAACGTATCATCAGAAGGTGTTACAGTATAGTTTATCGTATAGGTCTTTGAAGAAGAATTATCTTCTGATGTTACCACGATTACAGAACTTCCTTCGCCTGATGTTACGTCAATAGGCTCGTCTCCTGATATTTCCTGAGCCAATTCCGCTTTTGTTACAACTGGAATAACAGAGGCGGTTTCTGCCGGCAGTTTTACTGTATACGTAAAAATAGCAGGGTCAAAAGCCGGGTGTAAGTTGCTTCCGGTTACAGACAGGCTGGCCAGGTCTGAATTATCGCTAAGTGCTATTTCTTTAGCAAACTTGAGTATGATCACATTATCACCTTCGGCAACTAGCACGTTGTCTGTGCTGTTATCTGTGTCATAACGATAAATATCGCCTCCTTTCGCTATTCCAGCCTTATCCGAAATAGTAGCAGTATAGATTTTTCCTATCGTGAGGAAGTCCGCAGGGTTTGTACCCCAAGCGCTTTGCACGATATTATCTTCTTGCAACGTGCTGCCTTCCGTATCCTGGTACTTGATTGTAACTTGAGGTTCTTGAACTGCATACACTTCATAATTATCAATGTATACATTACCTCCACTTTCACTTACGTAGTATACTCCGCCTCCGGACTCTCCTGTCTTGAAGGTAAAATCGGCAGTTTCCCAAACATTCGTCTGACTGGATGAAGAGAGTTTCACATCGCCCCCTCCCAGATTGTGTCCATACCAGCAGAATTTATTCACTGCACCCGTGGGAGCATACGTCTTAGCAATGAATCGATACACTGTGTTAGCTGACAGCCCGGTGATCTCAAAAGTTCCGGAGAAGTTTCCTCCTACAGAAATACTGTTACTTCCACAATAGATATAATCGGGGTTGCTATTCACTGATTTAGTTCCCCAGCCGCCAAAGCCTTCTAGGCTGTTGCAATAGGGATTTGGAACCAAGTTGGTTTTATCTGAATAAACCGGGATAAACGTATCATCGGAGGGTGTTGTGGTATAGTCTATTGTGTAGGTCTTTGAAGAAGAATTGTCTTCTGATGTTACCACAATTACAGAACTTCCTCCGCCTGATGTTACATCAACTGCTCCGCCTCCAGAAATTGCTTGAGCCGCTTCTGCTTTTGTTACAACCGGAGTCACAGATGTAGTTCCTGCAGGTAGTTTAACGGTATATGTAAAAATAGAAGGATCAAAAGCCGGATGTAGGTTGCTCCCGGCTACAGAAAGGCCGGCCAGATCTGAATTATCGCTAAGTTCTACTTCTTTGGCAAACTTGAGCGTGATTACATTATTACCTTCGGCAATTGATACATAGTCTGTGGTGCTATGTATATCATAATGATACACATCACCTTCTTTCTCTATCTCAGCCTTATCCGAAATGGCAGCAGCATAGTTTTTCCCTATCGTGAGGAAGTCTGCGGGTGTTGTACCCCAAGTACTTTGTACGATACGGTCATCTTTCAACATGTTGCCTTCTGCATCTTGATACTTGATCGTGATCTGAGGTTCTTGAACTGCATACACTTCGTAATTGTCAATGTATACATTACCTCCGCTTTCACTTACGTAGTATACTCCGCCTCCGGCTTCTCCAGTCTTGAAGGTAAAATCGGCAGTTTGCCAGATGCCTCCCTGACTGGAAAAGAACAGGTTTACATCGCCTTCTCCTAAACCGTGTCCGTACCATGCAAACTTAGCTTGTGCACCTGTGGGAACGTAGGTCTTGGCAATGAACCGATACACCGTGTTTGCTGATAATCCGGTGATTTCAAGAGTCCCTCCCCATGAAGAGTTTACTAAAATGCTGGAGATCCCGCAATAAACGTATGCAATATCTGTGTTAACAGATTTGCCTCCCCAACCTCCGAAACCATCCAGGCTGTTGCAAGTAGGGTTTTGAACCAGATTAGCTCGGTCTGAATAGGTAGGAATGTAGCAGTCGGCATCATCTGTCTGGAGTACAGTCTTTGCCGCAAAGGTGTTTTGGCACAAAGAAAAGCCTACCAGCATAATGCCAGTCAGGGCGATTCTTGGGAATAGATTTGTTCTCATGATTAAATGTTTTTAAAAAGTAATGTGAATAAAGAATTTATTTATGTGACATAGATTATTGCACGATCAGCTTATAACTATGTGTTCCTATCCGGATGATGTAGAAACCTTTGTCCAGGGATATCACATATTCGTTTTCTGATAGTGTATCTTCTTTGATCAGAGTTCCGTTCAGACTATATATACGTACTTGCATTCCAGGGGTTGTATGAATAGTAACCCTGTTGTTTTCTTTTATTATTTCAAACTCAG
This sequence comes from Bacteroidaceae bacterium, assembly GCA_031552405.1. GTDB lineage: Bacteria > Bacteroidota > Bacteroidia > Bacteroidales > Bacteroidaceae > UBA1794. The sequence continues at coordinate 20,418 of JAVBMN010000042.1, forward strand.
GTGATGATATAGGGAACCTGGCTTTGTCAGGTTGCTGATAAGGAATTAAATCAATCTTCTGTACATTAGACGTATGGCCATTCAGTACTACTCTAATGGTATGAGTCCCAAAGAGGGGAGGAAGCAGGTGTGTAGATACTTGAAAGGATGTGGGGTGAGCGGATAATTGTACCGGTAAAGTACACAGTGGGAAGTTATCTTCATCCAAATAGATTTCGAAGGTTGCATCTGTTCTTAGCTTCTCAATACATGCTGTTGATATACTCAGTTTCTCAATAGCTTGATTTCCAAAGTCAATAGCCCCCAAGTTTATAACCGTTCCGTCAACGCCTCTCAGATAACTTTCATGATCCGGAGTTAAGGAAAATGTGGCTTCTTTAATGGAAGCAAACTCTTTAACTGAAAAACTTAAGATGCTGTCAGGATAGAAAGCTTCTTCCTTAATATGAGTCTTATTTGAATCGAGCAGTCTTGCTAACTTAACCTGACTAATACGCATTTCCTGACGAGTGTTTCCTCTTTTTAAATCGGCTATCCAACCAATATAGACTTTCGTTTCCTTCGGAAGTGTAAAGAAAGTACCGTAATAACTACCATCGGCAGAGGCTTTTAATAAATCATGGCAACTCAAAGACTGTTCCTTCACTTGTGCAGCAGAAGGAAGCTCCTCTGATACAAACAAGTAGCTGTATTGTAAGTTGTATAATGTTTGGTATGCTGCTCCTATGTAGTATGTGCCCGCAGGTAATGTTACCAACCGATATATCTTTGCATCGGCAGGATTGCCTTCGGCCCTCTGGAGATCATCCCAAATACCTATCATGAGCTCTGAAAATCCAGAGTATTTATCAATCCCTTGTTTAGTTCCGCTTCCGTCTGTCTGCGAAATCTTGAAATTCTCTACAGTCCAGTTCTCAGGAGTACCAAATCGTTTATAATCCAGATCTTTTCGTTGTATGTTTGTGTAGTTCTGAAGATAATCGGCCGTTACATCGGTATACGAGTTTTCATTGGATTTGCGCATGGTACGTACATCGTTCACCCTGAGGCATCGCCCACTTGCGGAAGATGCAATGTTAACAAGCCATCCAAAAGTTATAATTGCATCTTCATTCAAAGTGAATTCACACAGATTAGAGTGACTTCCGGCATTCAAGGTTGACATATCTGAATGTGCCAGTGCATCTTTTAGATAAGGAACAGTATGTAGAGTGTCTCCTTTGGTTATCACAAAATAGACTTCTCCGCTTTTAAGCCCATATTGGCTTTCTACATTAAGCTTCATCCGGTAAGTACCCGCAGGTAGTTTAGCAAAAGAGGTCTGATATATTTGTCCGTTAGAAATAGCATCCTCATTCAGTTCCCACTTTTGAACACAGATGGACCGGGTGTTGTTGTAATTATCATAACCTCCTCTGGAGTTATTCTCCTGATTGAGTATTCCGGGAGTTACTATCCACGGATTGCCCAACAAACCCCATCGCCCGGTGGGGGTAGAAGGCGAATCTGAACGACTGAAATGACGTGCTTCTTTCAAATACTTAACGGTTACATCCTGACAGAGGCTCTCATCCGGCTCCCCAGCTGTAACTAATGCCTCATTGCAAAAACCGGAATATGTTTTTCCCAATGCATCATATCGCTCGGCAAGAGTCGCGGTGCTTTGCTTTGCCTGCGCAATAGCGTCACTGAGTAATTGCACCCAGGAAGGATTGTATTCGCCCTCTTTGATACCGCATTGCCCGGCGGCTAATTGATACAAAGCTTCTGCTTTACTGATCAGCTCGGTGAGATCACCTGCTGTTAAGATAGAAAAGCGGGCAGCAAATCCTCCTCTTGGCAACCAGGAGAGGGATAGGGAGCCATCCTGTTCTACGGCTGAGAGCAGCGTATTCAGTCTGCGGCTATCCTTGCCATCCATTGTAAGTGACAATTTATAAATACTACCTGCATTGAGGAAATCAAGGGGCAATGAAAAGCGTTCATTCCGATTGGTTCCGTTGATTCCTGCCACATAAATAGTGTCTGATTTTGTGCGGCGCATAACAACCTTCTCACCGGGATATCCTTCCACCAGAAATGAATGATCCCAAGCTGCGGGAACTTTACTCAGAAACTCTTTAGCTACATCCGGTAGGTCATAGAATCCCTTCGGCCTGTCGGCGAAATGTTGTAATCCGGATTCGAAGATGACGGAGAGTGCCAATTCATGAGCATTGGTAGTGATATGCTTGTTTTGAGAGTCGGTGAAAGTTATCGGTGTATAATCCATAGGGCCTGTCACATTGCGGGTATAGGGCAATGTTGTGTTTAATACGGCTGCAATTTCTGTCATATATGGGCTGTTGTTGTATTGCTCTGCTCCGTATACACCTTCCATACTCATTAAATTTGGATAGGTGCGGCTCCATCCGCGAGGTACGGTAGAACCATGAAAGTTAACCATCAGCTGATATTCAGCAGCATCTTCCAGGATATCTATGTAATAGCGAATCATGTGTTGTTTGTCGCTTTCAAAGAAATCGACTTTTATACCATATACTCCAATCTGATTCAACCATTTAAACAGTTGTACACGGGCTTCATGAGTAATTAGTCGATCGCGCGGAGTAGATGTAACACGGTTGTGCTTTCCTCCCGAATTTAGCCATATCATGGGCTTAACGCCTTTGCTGTGGGCATACTTAACAGCATCTTCCAAGGTGCCGCCATTGGACATTTGATCCCATTCCCAGTCAAATAATGTGTAGGCCCATCCCATTTCAGCTGCTAAATCAACATATTCACATACGCGTTTGTAGTCCATCGTACCATGATTATAGGCCCAATAGATCCATGATGCCACCCCGGGTTTTATCCAGTCTGTGTTTGTGAGCTTGTTGGGAGCACTAACGTCCTCAATCAGTGTTGATTCTACAATATCATTCAACTGGCCCATGATGATTACCCTCCAAGGAGATGTCCACGGAAGAGGAATTTTGGGATACACGCTGCCCACTCCATTTCCGTCAGTTGCCGCAGGGTAAGTGACTTTATAGATATGGGAAGACGTTTGGTTGCTCAACTTTGTAGCGCAATAATCCCGGTGCATATCTGCCTCACTGATCAAAGCCCAGCATGAGCCATTGTCGAGTTTGAGCAAAGACGGATATCCCCATTCTCCCTGAGTAATGGATGCCTTTTGATGTGGATACTCGCCCTCGTAACTGGTGACAAACTTTTGCATCCACCGGTCGGTAGAGGGGGCTAGCTCATAAGACGTGTATTCATTCTTCATTAAAAGACTGTCTGGCTGGGATTTCGGAAACGTGTACCGAAAACACACTCCATCATTATAAGCCCTCACTGTCACATCCATCATGCCTTGCGAAGCGTTTTTTAGTCTGAAGCTTCTTTCGTTGGCTTCGTTTGAACGCTCTTTCTGCTTTCCATGAATAGCGGTATATGCTTCTTTAATGTGGTTTACCTGACCTATATCCTCCAAGGTTAATCCTTTTTGGAAAGACATGTCATCCCGCTCCAAACCTAAATATACCTTAGGAATTACCACTTCTCTTTCCGTGTCCTTACTATACGAAAGTGACAAGAACCATGTCTTATCAGCTCCTTCATGCAGGTGTACTTCAATTTTCTCATCAGGAGAAGAAAGCTCGAACTCTTCTCCCTTAACCTGATACAGATGTAGGAAGAAACATAGAAACACAAATGCTCTCAGTAACTCTTTCTTTTTCATGTTATTATCAATTTATTGGTTTCAGTTCTATTCTTACGTGATCATTCAGAATACGTACACATTTCGTATGATGCAAAAATAAGGGAGGCATAATCTCTCCACAAACAAAATGACCTTTAATTCCGCACTGTGTCGATATGTGAATATTGTATGCATACATTCTATTAGATAGTGTTTAGTATATAATGGTTATTCGTATTAAAAGATACTTCCTAAGCCTAAAGAAAGCAAAGCGGATCTTTCCCCTGTGCGTAAATATACTCCCCCTCAATTGCTCGCAATTGAGGGGGAGGTGTTTTTTATAACTCCTCATCTTCTTATTGTGTTTCTGCCGATAAGACCTCCAGTTTAAAATACTTGTTCTTTTTTCTGTTTATTAGTAATTCGCTTTGTAAATAATTGATATGTTGTGTTTTACGATTTCTTATTTCAACATTTCTGAAAGTGTCATCAACAAAAGTGATATTGAAATCAACAGAAATGAAATTCAAAATCATCAAAAATGAAACAATACGCATGCTGTGAATACCTATTTTTGCCACCGAATCTAAAGCCAGCATACCTTATCGCCCTTTGGGTTTATTAATAATTAATATCAAAATGAAGAACAATTTGTGGAACAAGAAAACTAACAAAATTATGAAGAGAAAACTATTTTTAGCCTTCCTGGTATTACTGGGACTGGTAAGTGTAAATGAAAGAGTGCTGGGGCAGACTCCAGAACGACCCTCTTTTGATCTTCTTCCTACCCCCGCTACTGAGGCAGACCTGCAGGCTGGAGGTGACTTTTATGTGTTGAATGTAGGAAGTGCTAAGTTCCTGACGCGTACGCTTGAAGATAACAATTGGGGTACACGTTCCTGTGTGGCCGATTATATGTCAATGGAGAGGTTGGCTTATTCCGACGATCAATATCGATTTACTATTGCATATTCGGCAGATAATGGATATACATTTTACTCATATGGTATTAACAAAGATCGTGGGCCGAAAAATGGATATCTTTTTGCTGGCACTAGCAATAATGATTATCCTAATGTGTGGACAGATAGTAAGGATAGTGGAGGCTCGTGCCAATGGAATATAGCCTCTACAACAAACGAGGCTTTCTCCATTAAGAATCGAATGTTTTATATCAATCCTAACGAAGCTCATTTGTTCTTTGCTCCGAATGCCACATCCCAGTATGCACTTTGTTATACAAATACTAACAGCAATACGCATGCTAACTTTATTGATTGGAAGTTTTACAAAGCTTCGGAATGCACCGATTATCTAAATGCTGTGAAGGCATACGAACAAGAAGTATATGAAAAGCCCAGACTGACCCTTGCTCTTACAAAGGCTGAGAAGTTGCTGGATGAGGAGACTGATGCTACTCTCGCTGCCGTAGTGCAAACTGCACAGGGTATAATCGCAAGCAATACCACTTCTGAATTTAGAACACAAACGAATATTGTTTATGCTGCAATCACCGCATATCTGTCTAATTTGACATCTATTTATCCGGGTGCAACAGAAATGACAATTAATAATCCTACTGTGGCAACTAACCACAGCGGTTGGACTGTTGCACCCAATGGTTCAGCAGGTGGCTCTGGCACACTTGCTGAATTCTATGATAAGGACTATGCTACTTTTTCTCAAGTAATTGCGAATTGTACTCCCGGACGCTATAAATTAGTTGCACAGGGCTTTTTCCGCATTGGGGCCAATAACCAGGCTTCCAAAAATGCATGGATAACAGATGCGGTTACTGCCAGCCTCTATGCAACAACAGTAGCAAGCGATATTACTTTATCCACCCCTCTTGCTTCTATTTATTCCATCCCCTCTAACACTGCCCTTACTGGACAAAAGTATGGATTTGCCGACGGTGTGGCGGGAGCCAAGGTTCAGTTTACTAACGGATATTATCCTGTAGAACTTGATTTTACGATGGTGGTACCAGGCGATGTGGCTATTGGTATAAACTCAGGGCCTACTGCTGGTAGCCGCTGGCTTTGTTTTAATAACTTTAAGCTTGTTCGTTTGGGTGATTTACCACCATCTAATGCTACTCAGGATGATCTTGATGCAATAGCTTTGAAATGTACACAAGCTAAAGGCTTGATTGATAATGCGGTCATGCAGGGAGTGCTGAAAATAGCGCTGCAAGAAAAGTATGAAGCTGCGAATGCGATATCTTTGCAGAGTACATTAGAGGCGGCAACATTGGCATTAAATGAACTTGTAACAGCTATAACAAACGGCGAAACTTCAAAAAACCAATATGCAGCATTACAAACTGCATTAGCGAATTCTAATGCAAACAAAGCAAATTATCAATCCTATCCCGGCTATGCCGATTTCCTCGCAGTAATCGCAGAGGCACAGGAGATATACAATGGTGCTACTGTTGATTATCCCGCAAATGTTACTGCCGGGTTGAAAGAAGCTGAAAGGAACTGTCGATTTACTCAATCTACACCTGCCGATTTTACTTGGACAATTGCAAATCCGGGTTTTGAAGGTAACGCTAAAGAAGGGTGGTTAGGAAATGTTTTAGCGAGTCAGAATGATAATAATGATCTTAGGGGTAAGCCCAGACCTTATGTGCATTTTACTAATCAGTTTATGGAAGAGTGGGTAGATAATAGTAGAAATTATACTCTTCCCAATCGAGATGCCTACCAAGCTATAACAGGCTTACCTGAAGGATGGTATCTTCTCTCCGCTGCAGTGAATGCAACATGGCAGAGTGATCCTTTGAGAATAATAACAGGTGTATCTCTATATGCCAATGAGGAATCAGTATCTTGCTATACTGGAAATGGTTTCCCTGAAATATATCGCGTGCCGGTATATGTAGATGCAGGAGATCTCCGCCTTGGTTTGAAGATCGTTTCAACTAATGCAAACTGGGTGGCAATGGATAACTTTCGTTTGGAGTACCACGGAGTAAATGCAACACAGGCATTATTAGATGATTTGAAATCTTTGACGGATCAGGCTGCAACATTTACGACTGATGACATTAGCCCCGCTGCGGATGCTTTAAGAGCAGAAAGTGCTAAGCATCTTGCATACGTGGTTGATGTGACAGATGCAGGAGTTGTTCTTGGGGCTGTGGAAAGTATGCGAAATGCAATTGAAACTTATCGTTCTGCTTATATTAAGAATTATAGTTTTGAAGCATACCAAGATCCTTTTACAGTAGGAGTATCGCCTGACGTGAAAGATTGGACACGTAGTACCACTGATGGTTATGCTTGGAGTGGTTGTAATGCCGATTGGCAAACCAATGGTGATAGAAGTTTTGGTATCTTTAAAAACGCAATTGATAGCGATTTTGAACTGTCACAAACGCTAACAACAGTTCCTAATGGTACATACTTGGTAACAGTGGATATGGCACTTTCTAAAAATGGAGCTACTAGCAGGGTGAATGGACAACGTTTGTTTGCCGGAGCGATAGAAAGCTACTTCCCTGCTGATAAAGAGGCTGATACAGAGGCTCAGATGCTGACTAAATATCATACTCTCAGTGTAGTGACTGTGGTTACAGATGGAACCTTAAAGTTAGGAGCACGTACCAATGGCGGTACCAAAGACGGGATCGGCTGGTTCAAAGTTGATAACTTTACTATCAAGCAACTCTCTGATAATACTATTTTAGAGCTTGTGGATAATGTAGACTTTAATTCCGTAGCTTCTCCTAATACCAACGTATCCTACACCCGTAACTTCTCTGCCGAGAATGTAAATGGTGAAAGCCTGCACGGATGGCAAACGATTTCTCTGCCCTTTGATGCAACAGTAACTTACGGTGGTAATGAACTTGAGGCTAACGAGGATTACTGGTTGTTTGAGGCAACTGCCGGAAGTTATGTAGCAGCCGATGCTATCGAAGCCAACAAACTCTATCTTATTGCTATGCCGAATGATGATGAAGTGTATATCCCGGAGATGAATGTGGAAGGGGATGTGTTGTTCACCGGAACCTCTCTTGCTGCTACTGCAAAGACTACTGTAGGTGTTCATGCTTCTTATAACCTTGTGGCCGACTATAAAGCTGTGAATACAGGTTACGGTATTGATGACTTTGAAGATAAGGGTATAAAGATCTCCGGTTTTGTAAATGACATCTGCCGTGGCGCCTTCTGGCCGTATGCAGTGTCCACTGGAAATACTGCTGCGCCTGCCCGCTTCGGTATTGGTGGCGATAACTACGGTACAGGACTGCGTAAAGTATCCAATCTTGCGAACGTTCCGCTTTTAGTGGTCAATGTAGACGGTGGTATTGAAATTACTACAGAGAAATCACAATTTGTACGTATCCACGCACTGGGTGGCAAGCTGGTGAAGAGCATCCGCGTACCTGAAGGTACTTCTCGTATCACTCTCCCTGTAGGCATGTATCTCGTGAATGGAGTAAAAGTGAGTGTAAACTTCTAAAATCGTAATGAAATGAAAACAAGAAAAGAATATAAAAAACCGGAAACCGAGGTAATAGAACTTCAAATGGAGTCGCCGATATTGGTAGCATCCCCCACTGGAAAATTGAATAATAGCACCAATCGTACTGAGAGTGTCAATACGATTAGCTTCTGGGATCGTGCAAGTATTTCGGGCAGTGGTGGCAGCGAAGACTGATCAGTGAATAATGTTTTTTGTTGTGTAAGTAGTTAGAAAAGAGAGATTGGCTTTTATAGCCAGTCTCTCTTGCATAATTCAAGGTTCACCGGATATATAGAAGCCTATTCTATTCCTTTCTGGAAGAGAGCGGATTTACTGTCACTGCGTCTTCTTAAAAATCGTGCGCATCAATCGGAAATCTGGTGGGCATCAGATTTAAACTGGTGGGCACCAATTGTCAGGCTCATGCGCACGAGTTCCGGAGGCTGCAAACTGTTTCCTGTAGGGGCGGAATGCTTCCGCCCGCTGTTTTTGTATTTTACGATTCGGGCGGATTCACTCCGCCCCTACAGGTAGCAGCCTTCGTTTATAGAAATTGACAACCTGCTTTTCGGATTGCCCCCCCCCCCTATAGTGCCTGCTTCCGACTTATGGATGCGCTGCAGAGTGGCGAAAAAAATGTTTTTGCAGATTTTGCTGCATTTACTGCATAATCAGTCGTATCTAGCAGATTATCAATTACATAAAGTATGCAGTAAGGTATGCAGCAACTATGCAGCAACTTGTTTACTGCATAGTTGCTGCATACCTTACTGCATAGTTGCTGCATACCTTACTGCATAGGGTCAACTCATTAATAAACAAATAGATAACCACTGATTATGCAGTAAATGCAGCAAAATCTGCAAAAACATTTTCTCCGTCGCTGTTGGTGGTTCTTCGTTATTTTTGGTGCAACTTCTGGCACCAATTTTGGTGCTGTAGGCTATTTCGGCACCGCGTAGTGGTGCAGTTCTGGGTAGCCGGGGTGTGCTTGCACTCCCGGTGTAAAGATGTAGCCTCCACAAGAGCCGCCTATAGCGGCTGCTCTTCGGTTGTACTTTATCTAAGTTTTCGGCGGATGGGCACGAGTCTCAGAGGAAGGCAGGCCTGAAGTTCGGGCAAGTCAGGCCTGAGATTTCAAAAGCCAGGCCTGCGGTTGTGGAACTGCAGGCCTCGGCGGATATGCTATTATGTGATGGCATGAGCCATTATCTCAATTGTATGTTCACAGTATCTTTCGTGATTGCCTCCTTTGTATATCGTTCTTACAGAACTCATGTGCCTGACGGTGGTTTAAACCTGGGGCTGCATTCGCTTCGCTCATTGACCCCAGGCTGTCCTATAGCGCTCTTTCAGAGCTGAAGGGTAAGATGTCTGCAGAGCTGAAGGGGAAGGCATCCACCGGGAAAATCTGCTGATCCGAAATTGTGGAGGAGGGAAGGGGCGGATAATCTGTTATTTATACTATAGGATCAATACGTTTATCGTATATCCCCCATCATCTTTTCCAGTTTCTTGGTGAGCAGCAGCATTACTACGCCTGCTATTCCACTCATGACGACGAAGAGGAGGAAGAAGTCGTACAAACTGGAGATCTGGATTCCCATGAAGTACTTTGTAACCATGGACCCGTCGTGTTGTCCGGGGTAATAGCTGCTCAATACTCCGGCAAACTTGTTGGCGGCGGCTGTACTTAAGAACCATACTCCCATCAGCAGTGAACCGAAACGGGCGGGCGACAGCTTGCTAACAAGGGAAAGTCCGATAGGTGAGAGGCTGAGCTCTCCCATGGTATGTAGTCCATACAGACTGATGAGCCAGAACATGCTTGCCTTGGATTGGGCATCTACTCCCTTTACTCCGATTGCAATAACCAGGTAGCCCAGTGCAAGGAGAAACAAACCGATGGTCTGCTTCATAGGCGAAGAGGGCTCTATCTTGCGGCGGCCCAGGAATGTCCACAGCCAAGCGGCAATAGGTGCCATTGTTACCACGAAGATAGCGTTGACGGATTGGAAGAAGGAGGCGGGTATTTCTATGCCCAGCAGGTTGCGGTCGGTCTGACGGTCGGCAAAGAGTGTGAGCGAAGCGCCTGCCTGCTCAAAGGCGGCCCAGAAGAAGATTACAAAGAAGGAGATAATGTAGATGACATAGATTCGCGTGCGTTCCAGTTTGGTAAGTGAAGGCTCCGTAACGATGAAGATCGGCATAATGATGCAAACGGAATAAATGGCTCCTCCTACCCAGTCGGCCTCGTAAAATAGGGGTATGTCACTACTGGAGAGGGCTCCGAAGTTCATTGTAAACAACAGGAAGAGTATTACTATTCCGGCGGCAGAGAGGGCCACGCGGGTAATGGTGTTCTCCGCCTTCTGCGTAGCGGGTGTTGCTTCTGCTTCCTTATGGTGTACCCGGTCCTTTGAGGGAGGCAATCCGATAGGAAGGCCTTCGGGGGTACGGAGGAATTTATTCTTAAGGGACTGGAAGATAGTGACGCTGATCAACATACCGATACCGGCAGAAAGGAAGCCCCACTTGAAATCGCCCGGGTCATTTGTATCTCCCACAAAGCCACACCATAACGGAGCAATGGTAGCTCCCAGGTTGATACCCATGTAGAAGATGGTGAAGGCGGTGTCCTTACGGCTGTCGGTAGGTTCGTACAAGTCGCCCACCATAGATGAAATATTGGGTTTGAAGAGTCCGTTACCCAGAATGAGCAGTCCCAACCCCAGGAACATTAGTAACTTTGCAGTAGGACCTGAATAGTCCAATGCACTGAAGAAGATAAAGAACTGTCCGATAGCCATGATAAGGCCCCCCATAAATATGGAGCGTCGGTTTCCCCAGTACCGGTCGGCAATGTAACCACCCAGTAGCGGGGTCAGATATACCAGACCGGTATAGCTTCCGTAGATCTGGGAAGCCTCTCCGTCATCTAAACACAACGCTTTCACCATGTAAAGCATAAACAGCGCTCGCATGCCATAGTAGCTGAAGCGTTCCCACATCTCTGTGGCGAATAATAAGTATAGCCCCTTGGGGTGCCCTTTTTGATTGCTCATTAAAATATATAAATAAAATTAGAATTTTTTTAAGTTATTGTGCGCAAAAGTACTTTCAATTTCTTGATTATCCAATAGAGAAACTATTAATTCTCCATCCGAATGATTATCTTTGCCATGTATTTCTATGCAAATTTAATAATATGAAGATTTTTGAAGCCTCACAGATAAAAGAAATTGACCAATATACAATCGTGAATGAGCCCATCAGTTCCCTGAATCTAATGGAACGGGCTGCTACAGCTTTTGCCACTCGTGTAATGAGTAGGTGGAAGAGTGAAACTTCGGTTGTGGTCTTTGCCGGTCCTGGGAATAATGGGGGAGATGCATTGGCGGTGGCCCGCTTATTGTTGGAGCGTGGTTATCAGGTGCAGGTGTATCTGTTTAACCCGGACAGTCACCTCAGCCCGGATTGTGAAGCCAACCGAAATTATCTTTACGCAGCCATTCAGAAAGAACACTTTGTGGAAGTTTCCAAAGGTGTACGTTTCGAAATGCCTGAGCTGAATCCGGGGACACTGGTCATCGACGGGCTCTTCGGCATCGGTCTGAGTCGCCCGTTGGAAGGGGGCTTTGCGGCAGTGGTACGCTACATAAATGACAGCCAGGCTACTGTGGTAGCCATTGACATGCCTTCGGGATTGATGGCGGAAGATAATTCCGGAAATACGGCAAGACACATTGTTCATGCGCACTATACCTATACATTCCAGTTTCCTAAGCTCTCTTTTTTCTTCCCTGAAAATGAATGCTTTGTGGGCGAATGGGAGGTGCTGGATATTGCTTTGAGCGATGAATGCATCCGCATGATGGAAACATCGTATTGCCTCACTGAAGAAAAGGATATTCGTGCTATGATCCGTCCTTTGTCCCGCTTTGCCCACAAAGGTACGCAGGGACACGCCTTACTGATTGCAGGCAGTCAGGGAATGGCAGGTGCAGCTACGCTTGCTTCGAAGGCTTGTTTGCGGAGTGGAGTAGGGAAGCTTACTGTGCATATTCCTTCCGAGAATGTGCTGATTCAACAGATCAGCGTGCCCGAGGCGGTACTGTCCCAGGATTCCTCCTTTAGCTGCTTTAGTGAATCGGTAGACCCTGCTCCTTATCAGGCGCTGGGCATAGGTCCTGGCTTAGGGTATGCCCCCGAAACCCTTAAAGCTTTTAGCAAACAATTATACAATCTGCAAAAACCTTTAGTGCTGGACGCGGATGCGTTGACTCTTCTTTCTTCGCAGATCACCTTGTTGCGCGAATTGCCGGTAGGGACCATTCTCACTCCGCACCCCAAAGAACTGGAGAAGCTGGTAGGACCCTGCGAGGATATGTATGATCGTTTGCAGATGGCCTCCGAGCTGGCCTCCTCCTGCCAACTGTATGTGGTACTGAAAGGTGCGTATACCGCAGTTGTGTGCCCGGATGGGAGATTCTGCTTTAACCCCACCGGTAACCCTGGTATGGCTACAGCCGGAAGCGGCGATGTGCTGACGGGGGTGTTGCTTGCCCTCCTGGCGCAAGGGTACACCCCGGAAGAAGCGGCTATTCTTGGAACGTATCTTCACGGGCTGGCTGGTGATCTGGCAGCGCAGGAACTGGGTATGCGCGGCATGACTTCCGCGGATATAGCCGCATACTTGCCCCAGGCATGGAAAAAAATGGAAGCAAATAAATAGTTATATTTAGAAAAGAAACAATGAAACGAATACTCTCTATTACCATTTTGTGTATGACTGCCATCTTTGTGCAGGCACAAACAGAAGTGTTTATATACGCCAGTGACAAGGCGCAGAGTGAGGGAATTACCTATATGTTGCCCAAAAACCGAATTGTAGTCACGGTAACTGCCGTGAAGAGCAGCTATACACCAGGGAAATACTGTAAGTATGCAGAACAGTATTTGCGCCTTTCGGATATATCAGCGGAACCTTCTATAACGTGGGAACTGAGCACGGTTTCGGCACAATGTACTGCTATTCCGGATCCTGCCAAGATGTATTTTATTCGTGTGATGGATAAGAGCAGTGCCCCTCGTGTGCAACTGACAAAAGAGGGTGTTCTCTGGGCCATCAATGACCAGGTGGAGCCGACAACGCCTGCTGTTGCCCCCCTACCCGTGGCGCCAGCTCGTAAGAAGCTGAATCCACAGGACTATTTCACGGAAGATATCATCCGCGCCGCCTCTTCTTCTGCCACCGCGCGCTTAATAGCCGAAGAAATTATGCAGATTCGTGAAAAACGAAACGATCTGACGCGTGGCGAATTGGATAACATGCCCAAAGATGGAGCGTCCATGCAGCTCATGCTTCAGCAACTGAACGAACAGGAAGAAGCTTTGACGGGTTTATTCCGCGGTGAAACTGAACAAGAAACCAAACAGTTTACTTTTACCATCGATCCCGCTGGAGAAGCAGATAATACTGTATTGTTCCGCTTCTCCCGCAAACTGGGGGTAATAACAGCGGACGACTTGTCTGGTTCCCCGGTATATTACAGCTTGAAGAGCCAACACACCGTACCTGCCAAAAAACCGGCCACGGAAGAAGAACGTAAACGCGTAGAGAAAGCCGAGAAAGAAGCTCAGAAACGTGCCATGAAAGGTGAACCCTTTCTGCAGGAGGGCGTTGTCTATAATGTGCCGGAACGGGTAGATTTTACTTTGTATACCCCTCAAAAGCCCCTCATTAAGCAAGAATATAAAATAGCCCAGATGGGAAATACAGATGTATTGATCTATGACCTGTTTAACAAAAAGAATACATTCCACGTCACATTTAACCCGGAAGATGGCTCCATACGTAAAGCATGGCAGGATGATCCGAAGAAGTGAGCGCGTGATACTATGCAGAAAAATGGAATCGAAGAAACAGGAAATGGAATAATCAGCATTCGTGATGCAGCCAGGGAAACGGATGTTTCTGTGGCTACTGTAAGGAATTGGATAAGAACCGGTTATCTGCTACAGGCCGGGAGGGGTTGTATTACAAAAGCTTCTCTACGCAATTTGAAAGCCGAAGTGATAGGTCGGGAAAAGCTGATTTCAAGAGCTAATAAGCAGCAAAAAGATCAGCACTCGCATGAGGAATTGACTCTTTTTGTGAACACTCGTTTGTGCGGAGATGCTACGAATTCCGAGTCGCTAGGTGAGGAGTATGAAGCTGCACTTTCAGAATCTTATCGGAATAAGGAAGGTGTTTATTACACTCCTGTGGAGATAGTGAAAGACCTGCTGTCTACAGTTTCTGCCTGTACAGAAGAAGATCTCTTTCTGGATCCATGCTGCGGCTGCGGCAATTTCGTTATGGAGGCTTTGGAGAGAGGGTTTAAACCACAGAATATCCGCGCCTTTGATACGGATGAGAATGCGGTGGCCATTACCCGTAAACGAATTTTTGACTGCACGGGTTATCTCAGTAAGTATATTGTGCAGGGTGATTTTCTGGAATTGGCATCTGGGTTGGAAGAACGGTTTGAGTGCATTTTCACGAATCCTCCCTGGGGTAAGAAGTTGCCTCGTTCGGTGAGGAAAGACTATGCTGCACGGTATGCGGTGAATGGTAGCATGGATACAAGTTCCTTGTTTTTCTTCGCTTGCCTTCCCTTGTTGACGGAAGGAGGTAGACTGGGGTTTCTCTTACCGGAAGCCTTCTTTAATATAACTGCTTACCAAGGAGCAAGGGATGCAGCATTGTGTTATTCGATTCTTCATCTTATAGATTACGGAAAGCCCTTTAAGAAACTTGTGACCAGGGCGCAGGGCATTATTCTGCAGAATGCCTTGCAAGTAGAAAAGCAGAAAGAAGTGAGGACTGTAAATTGTTGCTGGGAAGGTAAAGCGATTCTTCGATCCATGAACTCATTTCGTGGAATGCCGAAGTCTATCTTCAACTTCTGGCTTTCTGAAGAAGAAGCTGCAGTGATTCATCATGTATTGACGTTGCCGCACGACACTTTAAACGGGAATGCGCATTGGGGATTGGGCATTGTGACCGGTAATAACCGTAAATATTGCATCCAGCGTATGCGAAAAGGCTATATCCCTGTCTTTAGGGGTTCTGATATTTTTTGCGGTCAACTGAAGAAAGTGTCGAATTATATACCTTCAACGTTGAATCTTTATCAGCAGGTTGCTCCCGAATGGATGTATCGTGCTCCGGAGAAACTTATTTATCGTTTTATTTCTTCAAACCTCTGTTTTTATTGCGATACAGAGCAACAGTATATACTGAATAGCGCAAATATGTTGGTGTTAAAGCAAGACTTCCCACTTTCAGGATTGCAAGTGGCTGACCTGATGAATAGTACCTTTATGAACTGGCTCTTTAAAAAGGTCTTTCGTACGCATAAAGTGCTGCGAGGTGATCTTGAGATGCTTCCCATCCATGTGGGGTATTTTAAGTCGAATCCGGTTTTTAATGAAGAGTCTTACCTTGCTTGTCTGCAGGTGACAAAGACAAATGAAGGCTATCAGATGAGTACAATGTAAACTATTATAATTGAGTAAATATGATCACAACAGTCGTAATTCTTTTAGTGTCAGTCCTCTTTTTTGTGAGTGGGAGGGTGCGCTCTGACTTGGTGGCGCTTTGCGCCTTGGCAGCCTTGGTGCTTTCCGGTATCTTAAAGCCGGAGGAGGCTTTGGCAGGGTTTTCCAGTCCTGTAGTCATTATGATGGTAGGCCTCTTTGTCGTAGGGGGAGCTATCTTTAAGACAGGCTTGGCCAAGATGATTAGCAGTAAGATCCTAAAACTGGCAGGAACTAATGAATTGAAACTTTTTGTTCTTATCATGCTGGTAACCTCCGGGATCGGAGCTTTTGTCAGTAATACAGGTACGGTGGCCTTGATGCTTCCTATTGTGGTGAGTCTGGCTGCCGGAGGAAAAATAAATACCCGGAGGTTGCTGATGCCTCTAGCCTTTGCCAGTAGCCTGGGTGGGATGATGACACTCATCGGTACGCCTCCTAATCTGGTGATTCATGAAACGCTGGTTGAGGCTGGTTATAAAGGGCTCTCATTCTTTACATTTACGCCTGTGGGACTGGTTTGCATGGCAGTAGGTATCGTGTTGTTGATACCACTGAGTAAGATGTTTCTGGCTAAACAGGGCGATAAGAAGGATAAGAAGAAAAAGGGAAAGTCGCTGAAAGAGCTTGCCGGTGAATATCAACTTTCCAATAACCTGTATCGTGTAGAGGTAAAGCCCGGTTCCATATTTGCTGGCAAAACCGTGCAGGAATTGGACATTGCCCGCAATTATCAGGTGAGTGTCCTGGAAATCCGCAGGAAGTCTTCTTCCAAGAAGTTTTTTAATACGATGAGCCAGGAAGTAGCCGAAGCTGCTTCCATGCTTCAGGAAGGTGATATCTTGTATATTCTGGGTGAGTTTGATAACGTACAGCGCTTTAGCCGCAAGGCAGGAGTGCTTCTGCTGGATACTCATCAGATAGAGGGACAGGAGCATTCGGATGAGAAATGGGGATTCCATTCCATTGGTATTGCCGAGATTGTATTGATGCCTCATGCCGGATTGATCAATAAAACAGTAGCCGCATCCGGGTTTCGTCAGAATTTCGGAGTAAACATTCTTGCTATCCAGCGTAAGAAAGAATACATTCTTCAAAACCTGAAGGATGAGAAAATCCTTTCAGGGGATGTACTCTTGGTGCAGGGTAGCTGGGAGAATATTGCCCGCTTGGGTGAAGACCAGTCTGACTGGGTGGTGTTGGGTCAGCCTCTGGCCGAGGCTGCCAAGGTGACCCTTGACCATAAAGCACCTATAGCTGCATTGATCATGGTGGGCATGGTGGTGGCCATGATGTTCGACTTTATTCCTGTGGCTCCGGTCACAGCGGTAATAGTGGCAGGTTTACTGATGGTGCTGACCGGGTGTTTCCGGAATGTGGAAGAGGCCTATAAAACAATAAATTGGGAGAGTATTGTGCTGATCGCAGCTATGTTACCTATGTCGGTAGCATTGGAACGGACAGGTGTATCGGAACTGGTATCCCATTCGTTGGTACAGGGCTTGGGTGGTTATGGCCCTTATGTGTTATTGGCGGGGATCTATTTCACCACTTCTATAATAACCATGTTTATCAGCAATACAGCCACTGCGGTGTTGCTGGCGCCTATCGCTTTGGGAGCCTCCATACAGATGGGTGTGAGTCCATACCCCTTTCTTTTTGCGGTGGCGGTGGCTGCGAGTATGTGTTTCGCTTCGCCGTTTTCTACTCCACCCAATGCATTGGTGATGGGGCCTGGCCGATATACCTTTATGGATTATGTGAAGGTAGGTCTTCCGCTGCAGTTGATCATGGGGCTGGTTATGGTTTTTGTGCTTCCCCTGCTATTCCCTTTCTGAAAATGAACGGCTAAGGATAAATGTGGAAAGAGTCTGTAAGGGGGCTCTTTCCATGTTTTTTGTGGCTGCAACTTGCAAAAAAGGCTTGATTATTTTGCAAGTTATAAGAATACCTCTATTTTTGTAGAAGTTAGCTGGAGATGTGCAATATCGCCAGATTCATAGAAACCTTAAATACATTAATCCATGCGTAAAATGATTTCTTACAGTAGATATGGTACACTCTTCATAGCCGTAGTGCTATGTACGGTACTCTGTGCCGCTCCGTCGGTGAAAGAATCCATCGTTCTTTATTTTCGTACACTCCTGAAAGCCCCGCAGGAGAAGGTGTATCTGCAGATTGACAGGTCTGTATATGGTGCCGGTGAGGATATCTGGTTCAAGGGTTACTTGGTTAATGCCGTGACACACCGGGAGCAGGATGCATTCAGTAAATTTATCATGGTGGAGCTTGTTAATAGAAAAGACTCTATCGTGCTAAGCAAGAAGGTAAAGGGGGAAAATGGGCGTTTCAGCGGTAATCTGAAACTGGATGCCCGGCTTCCGGAAGGTGATTATTACCTGCGTTCCTATACCAACTGGATGAGGAATGAAGATCCGGATTTCTTCTATTCGCGCCTTCTGCGTATCAGCAATTCAATAAATACCGAGCTCACCAGTGGTGCCTATTTTGAGCCATTTGGCCCGGAGAAGCTACGGGCGATGATCGCTTTCCGGCTGAATGGCAAATTGATAGGGAGAAAGGTGAAACTGAGCTATGCCATTTATGCTAATGATAAACGAGTGGAATATGGTCTTACCTCCACGGATGAAACCGGTCGGCTGGTGCTGGATATGAACTATAAACCCTCCATGAAGGATCCGCGGATAGAGCTCTCGTTTGTAGAGGATAAGTACGATTATAAGACCACCTTCTACCCCTATCTCAAGTCTACGGATTATCATGTGACCTTCTTTCCTGAAGGGGGCGATCTCTTGGCTGCTCCTAAACAGATAGTTGCTTTTAAAGCGCAGGGCGCCAACGGTTATTCCTTGCCTGTAGAAGGAAAGGTATTGGATGCAGCAGGAAATGAAGTAGCTACCCTTACCACTTTGTGTGACGGAATGGGATCGTTCAGTCTTTCTGCCCGGAAAGGTGAGAAGTACTATGCCGAGGTTACTTCGGCAGATGGAGTGAAGAAGCGTTTTGATCTTCCTGCCGTAAAACCCTCCGGAGTGAAACTGACCGCTTTGCGAACGTATGAAGGGATACGATATAATGTGTTGAAAGATGAAGATACGGCGTGGCCCGATACCTTGTATGTGGCGGCGCATATTCGTGGGATCTTGCGTTACCTGCAGGTGATAAATGCCGAACGTAGTGCGGATCTGATCCCTGTAGAATACCTGAGTGACGGGGTTATCCAATTGATATTGCTCAGTAAGAACGGTAAGGCATTGAGTGAGCGTCTTGTATTTGTAAAACGCCCTCAACAGCCTGAATTGGATTTGTCGGCCGACCGTAGTTCCTACAAGGCTCGTGACTTGGTAAAGCTTTCACTTTCTTCGAAAGATGCCAAGGGAATGCCTTTGCAGGGTGATTTCGGTGTCAGTGTAATACACAAGGACATGCTCTCGGCGAACCCGCTTGAAGGGACTATCCAGTCGAACCTGTGGCTTACTTCCGACCTGAAGGGTTTTGTGGAGAATCCCGGTCGCTATTTTGAAGAAGACAATGAAGATGCTCCTGAACAACTCGACCTGTTAATGCTGACACATGGCTGGAGGCGGTTCAAGACGAATGATTTTACCCAACTTCCGGATACTTCCTTTACGTATCATGTAGATCAAGGCTTTAGCTTTACAGGACGAATACGGACTACCCTGAAGAAACCAGCCGGTATGGGGGTAGTAGCTATGGCTCGTGAAGCCGGAAAGCACTACTACGTAACTACGGATGAGAAAGGAAAGTTCATGTTTGAGGGTGAGGCCTTGCCGGACAGCACTTGGTTTATTGTACGTAGCCAGAGCAAGAACCGGCTGCCGATAGAGGTAATGGTGGACTCGCTGGATGAGACTCCGCTTTGTATCAATAAATATCCTTATCCGGATGGAAAAGACGTTTCGTCTGCCATGACTGCAGAGGCGCTTAATGTGGCCCGTGACCGCTATTTTGCAGAAGGAGGTATGCAACTCTATAATCTGCGGGAGCTGACTATTACTGCGGATAAGTATGGGGCAAGAACTTCGGATAAAAACATGCTTTACAATAAACTGGCCGACAGGGTAATTGACCCCCGTCAATTTGAAGGATACGAGGACTTAAGCGCCTTGGATATGTTATTACGTATACCCGGTGTGCCGATAAGCGAGGAAGCAGCATATGACCCGACTGCCTCAAAACCCCTTCTTATCATTAATGATGTACTCTATGGAACCGGTGGCATGCCAGCCGACTATCAGTTGTTGCTAGGAACCTACAAAGGATCGGATGTGCAGTCTTTGAGTTATGTAAAACACAACCAGGCCGCATTAGTGTCATTAGGAGGAAATCAGGCTATTATATTTATCATGAAGCCTATAGATCTTTCCAAGAAGAAAGATCCTACTATGGCGTTCATCTCTCCACGAGGATATAATCAGTCGGTAGAATTCTACAGCCCCGTATATGAAACCCCGCAACAGAAAGCGAATTCTAATTCGGATCTGCGTACCACCCTATACTGGGATCCTCATGTAATGGTGGATAGCGAGGGGCATGTTTCCATTGAATATTATACAGATGATAAGTCCGGGGATCATCAAATTATTGTGGAGGGTATCTCTGCGGATGGCCGTCCGATGCGCGTAGAACAAACTATTACAGTGGAGTAGCTTCCTCAGAATGTACGTTTTATGGAAGGAAAGGGGCAGGTTGTATCAAGATTTTAGTATCTTTGTCCCTTTCTTTAGAGTGGATTATTAGACCAATTAAACCAAATAGAAGTATTTACATGAGAAAGATTTTTGCAAGTTTGTGTATCCTTTCTGTGCTTTTCATGTACTCTGCCACTGCGAAAGCAGCTGATGGCAAGCAGGGGAACATGGTGACGGAAGAGGGTGCCTGGTGCTGGTTTGCCGACCCGAGAGCCCTGCACTATGAGAACAAAACGGGTACCATCAACAGTAGTTACATCGGATACATTGACGTACATGGCAATATTAAGGCCACCCAGTACAACTTCCTCACTGGCAAGCGGAGTGAAGTGTTGATACGTTCCTACTTCCAGCCTGATGACCATGACAACCCCACCTTTCTGGTGTTGCCGGATGAACGGGTAATGATTTTCTACTCCCGGCATACGGATGAGGCTTGCTTTTACTATCGCATCTCCCGCAATCCGGGGGATATCTCCAGTCTTGGAGCGGAAAAAAAGATCGTTACAGCCAATAATACTACCTATCCTTCTCCCTTTATTCTGGCAGACGATCCTGATCACATCTATCTCTGCTGGCGTGGAATCAACTGGCACCCTACCATCGCAAAATTGTCGATCCCGGATGAGAATGACAATACCAGCGTATCATGGGGACCCTATCAGATTGTGCAGTCTACGGGTGCGCGCCCTTATGCCAAGTATTACTCCAATGGGAAGGATAAAATTTATTTAACTTATACTACAGGGCATCCGGATAATGAGAACCCTAATTGGATATACTTCAACTATATCAACGTCAACACGCTGAAGCTGGAAGATGTAAAAGGTAATGTCCTCTCTACCATTGCCAACGGCCCTTTCCAAGTGAAGAAAGATGCAGCGTATGGTACCAACTATCCCAGTACTGTAGTGGAGAATTCTTCCTATCGTAACTGGGTGTGGCAGGTAGCGGCAGATAAGGAGGGTAAGCCGGCCATTGCCATGGTACGTATCAATGACGGAAAAACCTCGCACGATTATTATTATGCCAAATGGACGGGGACGGAATGGAAGAAAACCTTTCTGGCTAATGGCGGTGGTCATTTCCATCAGACCTCTGGTCTTGAAATGTGCTACAGCGGTGGTATGACGCTAGATCCGGAGAAACCTAACGAAGTATATGCATCTGTGCCTGTAACCGGAACCTCCGGAAAGGTGTATGAGATCATGAAATATGTTGTGGACGAAAGCACCTGGCAGGTAACTTCTACAGCCATTACGCAGAATTCGACAAAGAACAATTCTCGGCCATATATGTTGCCTGGTTCTGCAAATTCTCCGCTGCGCCTGAGCTGGATGCATGGCGATTACT
Source organism: Bacteroidaceae bacterium (assembly GCA_031552405.1). Taxonomy (GTDB): domain Bacteria; phylum Bacteroidota; class Bacteroidia; order Bacteroidales; family Bacteroidaceae; genus UBA1794. Next base: position 42,261 of record JAVBMN010000042.1, read on the forward strand.
ACGACTGGATTGTAAGTTCCACCCGCCCGAAAGGTTATCCTACTGCTATCTACAGCGATTTTAATGTGTTCACAGAGGCAGTAGCTTTGGATGAAGGCTTGGTGAAGTCTGAGCTCTTCAACGGTGAGGTGGAAGGTACGGCCAAGACCTCCAAAGGAACGTTGGTGGTAGAGCCCACCACTTTTGCCACCCTGAAAGTAGAAAAGACACCGTCCTTTACCATTACGCTTTCACCTTATATTAATGCAGAATCTTACGGAGGCATTATCCTGCAATTTGCAGGAGCTCTTTCGTATAGGCTGGACCCCACCACACAAGTGCCTTTTGTGACTGTAGGAAGTTCGACTCGGGTTAGTACAAACCTGCTGGCTACTGCAGACTGCTGGCAGACAGCCGCCCGTGGAACCGGAGGTCAGTGGTACACGCCGCAGAAGCATAAATTCTTCAATCTTACTTTGACTTATGCTGAGGGGGTGCTGACTACGTACGTTAACGGACTCATTGATCAGGTGATCACTTTTCAGACTCCCCTTACCCTTGATAGCGTAGTGTTAGGAGGATTCAAAGGCTGGATTGAGGACTGTCACATCTACAACCGTGCGCTGAATCAGAATGAGATACAGTATTACGTAAATGAAACCAAGAAATATTCTCTTAACAGCGAGCTGCTCAACGCCATCGAACTCGATGCGTTGAGCGTGCCTTCGCGCGTGGTGACGGATATTGTACTTCCCACGAAGTCTGCCTCTGGATCTGCAATCACATGGACTTCAAGTAACCCTTCTGCAATTACTACTACGGGGCTGGTTACCCTTATTCCCGATCTTGCTCCCGCAGTAGCCCCTGTTACCCTGAAGGCTACCATAGGTAGCCAGTCAAGGGAGTTCCAGACAATGGTGCTCCCGCGCAATATAAATAATAACAAGTTGCTGGTATACACATTCGAAGAAGCGGATGTGTATACTGAAGCTGGAGTGCGCTACGTGCGGGATAAGAGCGGAAACGGAAGAGATCTCGCAGTATATGGAAGTGCAAAAGTGAATGGTGCATTGGACCTTACGGCAAATACAGCTAGCGGCTTTTCAGCGAATGGATATGCCATTGCTCCTGCAGGTGTGCTTGACAGCCTGCGCAGCTATACCTTTTTTTTGAAGGTAAATCCTAAGAATCTGGATAAGCAACCCCGTTTGTATGACTTTGGTTCAGCTTCATCCAACAGTGTGTTCGGACGCGGCAGCAAGCTTACTGCCGGGGTGAAGTACAATGGTGAATCAACCAAAATGGTAGACTCGCCCACTGCCCTTTCTCTTAATATGGAAACTAGTCTCGCCTTTACCTTCGATGCCCGTACAAAGGTTACAAAGATTTATATGAACGGAGTGGAGAAGGTGAGCGGTACAACTATTACTAATGAACCTTATCAGGTAGCTGCCATAGGTGCCGACAAACGTAATTATCTTGGGCGTGCGCAGTGGTGGGACACCTCCGAGTCGGGTAATAACATAGACTATTGTGGTATCATTGATGACTTTCGCTTGTATAACATCGCATTAACCACCGATGAAATCCTCCTCTTGCTGGAGCCTACTTCTACATCTGAAGTTTCGATGCCCGAAACGCTGACGTTCTACCCCAACAGCATCCCCTGTAATGGGAGCGCACAAATGGCTCGCGAGTTTACGCAAGACGAGCTGAAAGGACTGAAAGTGGAGGTAATAGATATGCAGGGAAAGATCATACAGTCTTTTAACCCGACAGGAAGTCCTATTGTGATTGAGGGCATCTCCCTAAGCGGAATATACCTTGTGCAGGTTACAAACCAGCAGCAGCAACTGATGACCGGAAGACTGGTTGTACAATAAGACAAATAATATCCTGTAAAGAAAAAGCCCTCCACGAATAAGTCGAAGGGCTTTTGTTGTTTATGGCTGCTTTGTGTATTGTCTTTCTTTAACCGTAACTGCGTTGAAAAAGAAGAAGCCCCTCCACGAAAACATGGAAGGGCTTCCTTATAATGCTTAGCCTTGTGCGAATTAGTCACGGCGACGCTGTGGTCGGGGACCACGGTCTCCACGGTCAGGGCGATCTCCACGTTCGGGGCGTTCAGCACGCGGTGGGCGTTCTTCATATCCTTCGGGTTTGGGAAGGAGTGCCTTGCGGGAAAGCTTATACTTGCCGGTTTTTGGGTCGATGTCAAGAAGCTTCACTTCTATTTCGTCGCCTTCTTTCAAACCGGTTTCTTCTACGGTTTCCAAGCGCTTCCAGTCAAGTTCAGAGATGTGCAACAGACCGTCTTTTCCAGGCATGAACTCCACAAAAGTACCATAAGGCATGATGGAACGTACCTTGCCGGTGTAGGTTTCGCCTACTTCGGGGATGGCTACGATACCTTTGATCTTGTTGATGGCTGCATCAATGCTCTTTCTGTTGGTACCGGCAATCTCGATCTTACCTACTCCGTCGGCTTCTTCGATGGTGATGGTAGCACCGGTTTCTTCCTGCATACCCTGGATGATCTTTCCACCCGGGCCGATTACTGCGCCAATGAATTCCTTCGGAATAGTCATAGTTTCAATGCGGGGGGCGTTATCCTTCATGTCGGGACGCGGAGCGGGCATAGCCTCTACTATCTTGCCGAGGATGTGCTCACGACCGGCTTTAGCCTGTGCAAGTGCTCTCTCAAGGATCTCGAATGAAAGTCCGTCTACCTTGATGTCCATCTGCGTGGCGGTAATACCGTCTTTTGTTCCGGTTACTTTAAAGTCCATGTCGCCCAGATGGTCTTCGTCGCCGAGGATGTCACTGAGCACTGCATATTTCTCTTCGCCGGCATTCTTGATAAGTCCCATTGCGATACCTGAAACGGGTTTTTTGATCTGTACTCCGGCGTCCATAAGTGCCAGTGTGCCAGCGCATACGGTAGCCATGGAGGAAGAACCATTTGATTCAAGGATATCAGAAACGATACGTACGCAATATGGATAGTTATCGGGGAGCATACCCTTCAGTGCGCGCCAAGCCAAGTTTCCATGTCCGATCTCACGACGACCTACACCACGTTGAGGTCTGGCCTCACCAGTAGAGAAGGGGGGGAAATTATAATGGAGGAGGAAGCGTGCTTTGCCGTAATTCAGCACATCGTCAATGAGCTTCTCGTCAGTCTTTGTACCCAGCGTCACTGTGGAGAGCGACTGTGTTTCACCGCGTGTAAATACGGCTGATCCATGGGGAGTAGGCAGGTAGCTTACTTCACACCAGATGGGGCGGATCTCGGTAGTGGTACGTCCGTCAAGGCGCTTGCCCTCATCCAGGATGCTGCGACGCATGGCTTCTTTCTCTACGTCGTGGTAGTAACGGCTGATAAGTGCAGACTTTGCAGCCAAGTCTTCTTCTGAAAGTGTAGCCTTGAACTCTTCACGGATAGCCTCGAAAGCCTCTTGGCGTTCGTGCTTATTCTTGTTGCCGCTGGCGGCGATGGCGTATGCCTTGTCATAGCAGGCTTCACGAACGGCTTTGCGCAATTCTTCATCGTTTACCTCGTGGCAGTATTCACGTTTTACAGTCTTACCCACTTCTTCCATCAGTTCCATCTGCGCTTTGCAGTGTACCTTAATGGCTTCGTGAGCAACCTTCATAGCTTCCAGCAGTTCGGCTTCGCTCACTTCCTTCATCTCGCCTTCTACCATCATGATGTTCTCATAAGTGGCAGCTACCATGACGTCCATGTCGGCTTTCTCCAATTGTTCAAAAGTGGGGTTTACCAGGAATTCTCCATCAATACGTGCTACACGTACTTCAGAGATAGGGCCTCCGAAGGGAATGTCACTCACTGCCAGTGCAGCGGATGCAGCCAGTCCGGCCAGTGCATCGGGCATATCCACTCCGTCAGCGGAGTAAAGGATTATATTTACAAATACTTCAGCGTGATAATTGTCCGGAAATAGGGGGCGAAGGGCACGGTCTACAATACGGCAAGTCAGAATTTCGTAATCCGAAGCGCGTCCCTCTCTCTTGGTAAAACCGCCAGGGTAGCGGCCGAAAGCCGAATATTTCTCTTTGTACTCTACCTGTAACGGCATGAAATCAGTGCCGGGAGCGGCATCTTTGGCGGCGCAAACAGTGGCCAGAAGCATGGTGTTGCCCATACGAAGCATTACGGCTCCATCGGCTTGTTTCGCCAGTTTCCCGGTTTCGAGTGTGATGGTTCTTCCATCAGGCAGCTCGATCGTCTTTACAATGGGGTTAATCATAAAATTGATATAAAAAATGTATCGTTTTAATTGCCGCAAAGATACCATTTTCTTTGTGATAAATGCCTTAGCCCGTGAAAAATAGTAGGAAAAAGTACTTTTTTTTAGTCTTTTTCTTCGCAACGGTGTATCTTTGCGCTTTGTATTGATTGTAGAAAAGAATGAAACAGTTTATAATGATTGTATGCGGGGCTCTTCTGATGGCTTCGTGTCAGCAGGGAAATAGGTTTACCGTAGAAGGTGTGATTGAGGGTGCAGCCGAAGGCGAGATGCTTTATCTGGAGAGCGAACATGTGGCCGGTGTGCAGGTGCTCGACTCCCTGAAACTCTTGGATGGCGGGGTTTTCGAGATGAAAGCTTCACGCCCGGAGACTCCCGATTTTTATCGCTTGCGTATCGGTCAGGATATTGTTCATTTTTGTGTGGACAGCACTGAGGTACAGAAAATTACTGGGCAGCGGAAAGGACTGAGCGGTAATTATCAGATCTCGGGTAATGTGAACTCCGTGAAAATGAAGGAAATTGTGACCAAACAACGTGCTGTTCAGCAGCTTATAGTAACACTTACTGCCCAGGCGCGGAAGGGTGAAATGGGGCAGGCTGAGGCTAGGGACAGCCTGACTGCAGAGATCGCCCGCTACAAAGAGGATATGCGACTGAATTATATCTTTGCCGATCCGGATAAGATGTATGCATATTATGCTCTTTTTCAGCAGGTCGACGGCCTTTTTCTGTTTAATGTGAACGACAAGCGTGACATCTCTTTGTTTCAGGCAGTAGGTACCTGTATGGATACCTTCTGGCCGGATGCCGTCCGTACGAAGAATCTGCATAATATTGTGATGAAAGGCTTGCAGGAAATTCGTATCGCGGCCGCCCAACGTTCGCAGCAACTCCCGAAGGAGAAGATTACCGAATCGGGAGTTATCGAGATAAACCTTCCTGATGGTAAGGGGGGAAAACGCACTCTGACTTCCTTGAAGGGGAAAGTGGTCCTTCTGGATTTTCTCTTGTTTAGCGATAAAGGGGCCGTGAAGCACAACTTCTTCCTGCGTGATTTGTATAATAAGTACAAGGATAGAGGCCTTGAAATATACCAGGTAGCCGAAGATGGAGATCATCATTTCTGGCGTACGGCAAGTGAAGCGCTTCCCTGGATCTGTGTGCGTGAGAATGATGAAGTGCCGGCGGCTGTGGCCTATACATATAATGTGACAGAATTGCCCACTATGTTTTTGATTTCGCGCGACAATGTATTGATCTCCCGCCATACTACTGCAGCAGGCGTGGAAGAGGCTCTGAAAAAGCTGCTGTAGGCCGGATAAAAAGTTTTAAAGTTTTGTTATTATGTTGTAAAGCATTGGCTTTTATTTGGAAACCCCAATAAAGCGCAGTATCTTTGTAGCGTGTTTAATAAGGAAACGAGTTCCGGCATTTACTTGCCGGAATTCTTTTTTTTGTCATTTATAAAGATTTGGAGGAACTATTATGGCATACATGTCAGAAGAAGGTTACAAGAAATTGGTAGACGAGTTGAAGCAGCTTGAGACTGTTCAACGCCCTGAAATATCCCGTCAGATAGCAGAAGCCCGTGACAAGGGCGACTTGTCTGAAAACGCCGAATACGATGCGGCCAAAGAGGCGCAAGGCTTGCTTGAAATGAAGATCAACAATCTGAAAAGAACGATTGGTGAAGCAAAAATCATAGATGAGTCTAAGCTTAAAACCGACTCGGTACAGATTCTTACGAAAGTAACCCTTAAGAATACGAAGACCGGAGCGAAAATGGCATATACCATCGTCTCGGAAAGTGAAGCGAATCTGAAAGAAGGTAAGATCTCGGTGCAAACCCCTATTGCCAAAGGACTTTTAGGTAAGAAGGTGGGCGATGTGGCAGAAATTCAGGTGCCACAAGGTAAGATCTCACTTGAGATTCTCGATATATCCATTTAACCCGATAGGAGAAAACGAGTATGACTATTTTTAGTAAAATCGTGGTCGGCGAAATCCCTAGCTACAAGATTGCAGAAGATGATAACTTTTATGCATTCTTGGACATCAACCCTTTGCAAAAAGGACATACATTGGTGATACCCAAGCATGAAGTGGACTATATTCTCGATATTGAAGATGAAGAATATGCGGCTTTTCACCTGTTTGCTAAGAGGGTAGCAAGGGCCATTGAGAAAGCATTCCCTTGTAAGAAGGTGGGAATAGCCGTTCTGGGCCTTGAAGTACCGCATGCGCATATTCATCTGGTGCCCATGCAAAATGAGGGTGATCTGCTCTTTTCCCGTCCCAAGCTCAAACTGTCTGCTGAAGAATTTCAGGCGGTGGCTGAGGCTATACGAAAGGAATTTGTGTGAAAGAAAAAGAATCGAGGGGCGCTTGAAACGCCCCTCGATTCTTTTTACATATATTCATCACCGTATTTCAAGAGTATCTCATTGATGGTGTTACGCATGGTTTGCGTATCTTCTTTTTTGCAGATGACCAATACTTTGTCTGACTCTGCTATCAAATATCCTTCCATGTCTTGCAATACAGCGACTTTTCCTTTGGGGAGAGCTATCAGGTTGGAGTATGAATTGTAAGTGATGGCTTCGCAGTTGATCGTTACATTATCCAGCTCATCCTTTTGCGACAGCTCATCGAGTGCATTCCAAGAGCTTAGATCGGACCATCCAAAGTCGCCTAACAATACATAAGCCTTATTTGTCTTCTCCATTACCCCAAAATCAATAGAAATATTGGGGCAGGCGGGAAAGTGCTCGTCAATGTATTCCTGCTCCTTCTCTGAGCCAAAAATACCCTGTTTCAGTGCAGGGTCAAATATAGCGCTCAGTTCGGGCAGATATTTCTCAAAGGCTGCCAGGATTGTGGTGGCGTTCCATATAAATAGTCCGGAGTTCCAATAGAATTCGCCGGTTTCCAGAAAGACCTGCGCCAGTTCTTCCTGTGGCTTTTCCGTAAAGGTCTTTACTTTATATGCATCCCCAATTTGCTCGTCGGCTACTTGTATGTATCCATATTCTGTTTCCGGACGATTAGGTTTGATGCCAATTGTGAGTAATGATTCCGATTCTGCTGTAAAGTCCAGTCCTTTTTTAATAATATTCTGAAACTCTACCTCATTCATGATTAAGTGGTCGCAGGGAGCTACTACAATGTTAGCATTAGGATTTAGCGCATAAATGTGATAAGTTGCCCAAGCAATACAGGGCGCCGTGTTGCGGCGTGTGGGTTCCAAAAGAATCTGTGAGTCTTTCAGCTCGGGTAATTGTTTTCGTACCAGGTCAGCATATACATTGTTGGTTACTACAAACATATGATCAGTAGGTATCAGATGATTGAACCTCTGGTAGGAATGTTGCAGAAGCGAATACCCCGTCCCCATAAAGTCTAAGAACTGCTTCGGCTTACTTTTACAGCTAAACGGCCAAAAGTGACTACCGATTCCTCCGCACATTATAATGCAATAATTATTCTCTTTGTTTGTTCCCATATTCCATAGGTTGGTTAGTCTCGCTAAATTAGTTGTTTTCCTCAGATTGACAAGTAAAAGGCCCGAAAAAATAAACTTTTTCGAGTTTTTTTCGCATTCCTTTTGGCTAATTGGGAAAATGTAGTACCTTTGCACCGCAATCGCCCAGATGGCGGAATCGGTAGACGCGCTGGTCTCAAACACCAGTGGAGCAATCCATCCCGGTTCGATCCCGGGTCTGGGTACTGAAGCGGAGAAAGTGTTAAAACTCTCTCCGCTTTCTTTTTCTTCCCCTTTTAATTTGCTGGTTTCCTGATAGATTAGATCAAGCACTTTGTTGTAGGATGTGGTTCGATAGAATTTTCCATTATAAGTGACTTTCTCAGGAAATATTGAACCAACAAGCTTGCATTTCACCTCTACCTTCGCATCTTCTATATGGCTATCTATATTGTTTATCAGCAGGATAGAGTATCTTAGTTTTGGTTCGATATTAGAACGGTTTGGGTTTTTGAATAATTCAATCTTTTGTTCCATATCATTCACCTCTTTTTGGTATCTTGCCTGCATGTTGTGAAATGAATCTTTGGTTATTTCACCATCCATGAATATATCTTCTAAACGATGCAGCCTATTCTTTGTGTTTTGCAAGTCCTCTTTCAGTGTGTGAACTTCCTTTTTCCTGGCAACTTTATTCTCTCCATTGATTTCATACTCCTCATCTTGTATAGAGCGTATATTTATGGCTTATAAAACTTAAAGTGTATTTTTGTCATTACAATGATAAATATAGCCAACTTGTGGAATTTATTTTCCCCACAGAATATAATATATGACCTTTGAACCATGTTTAATAAATTAAAGATTTAAGTTATGAAAAAGTCTGTTGTTTTAATTCTTCATTTATCTTTTTGGGTTTTAATAGGTTTGCTATTATTAGCAATATTTGGACCTATGTATCATCATTTTGAGCATTCAATTGGAATTTCTCAAATGTTTTTTATTTCCCAAAATGTCACTTTAGCAGTTTTGATATTTTATATATTCTATTTTTCAGTTCCGTTTTTTATAAAAAGAAAAAAACGGCTATATTTTCTTATCGCATCAATATTTATTCTTGCTTTATTGTATGGATTTATAGCCAAATATATAAATAACAATTCATTATATCTGTTAGATACTATTGGGGTTTTTACCCCACCTGTAATTCTTGTTTTCATTGCATTTATATTTCGAAGCACTATTGAACTATGGAAAGGAAAGCTACTAAAGTCAGAAGTAGAAAAAGATAAACTATTTACTCAATTGGAATTACTTAAAGCAAAAATAGAGCCACATTTTTTATTCAATTCGCTTAATAATATAGATGTCCTTATAGAAGAGGAACCTGCAAAAGCATCTGAATATTTAGCTAAGCTATCTAATATTTTGAGGTATGTTTTGTATGAAACCAAGGAGAATAAAATCCTTTTGGCAAAAGAAATTGAACAGATTAAAAATTACATTGAATTACAGAGGATTCGTACTAACAATACGCATTTCGCAAATTTAAGCATCAAGGGCAAATTAAATAATCAAGAAATTGCACCAATGATTTTTATTTCATTTGTCGAAAATGCATTTAAACATTGCAAAGACAAATCAATCATGAATGCTATAAATATTGAATTTGATATTTATTCTAAAAGTATAAGAATGACTTGTAAAAACTACTATGACTCAAAGTATTCCGAAACACAAAAAAATAACGGATTAGGTATCGAAATAATAAAAGAAAGACTAAATTTGCTTTATCCTAAAAATCATGAATTGGTTATTGATAAATCAGAGCAATGGTTTAATGTAACTCTTATCATTAAATTTAAAAATGAATATTAATTGTATTATCGTTGAGGACGAGCCTTTGGCATTAAAACGCACCAAAGAATATGTCAGCAAAGTATCTTATCTTAATTTACTTTCTTATTTTTCCAATGCTTTTGATGCCATAGGCTTTCTTAAGACAAATACAGTTGACCTAATTTTTTTAGATATAGAGATGGATGGTTTTACTGGAATTGAATTCATTGAGTCTCTTAGCAGTAAAGTCCAGATTATTATCACTACAGCCTATGACAAATATGCGTTAAAAGGATTTGAACTGAATGTTACAGATTATCTTTTAAAACCATTTCGTTTTGAACGGTTTATGAATGCTGTTGAAAGGGTATATGATATAATAGACAAAGAAAAAAAGGAAAATAAGGATTTTATTTTTATAAAAACCGAATACCGTTTGGAACGGATCCCATTATCAGATATCTTCCTTATTCAAGGTATGGGTGACTATCGAAATATTCAAACGGAATCAAAAAAGATATTAACATTACAAACCTTTACCGATTTAGAAAAGGAATTGACAGGTAGTAAATTTTGCAGAGTTCATAAATCATATATAATTTCTATTGATAAAATTATTTCAATTGAACGTAACCGTATAAAGATATTGAACACATTGATTCCTATAAGTAATCAATATAAAGAACGGTTTTACAATTTAATAGGGATAAAGAACGAAAAATAAGAGATAGCGTTCAAAAGGCAACTATTCTCTCAAAGTCCTCACAGAGATTATGGTATT
>JAVBMN010000048.1:0-15106 GCA_031552405.1 Bacteroidaceae bacterium
GATTGGAGCATTCGTCCCAATTCAGTAAGATATTGCAGAGTTAGAGGAAAGGATAATCAGCAAGTGACGGAATTACAGTGTTAAATACAAATAAAAGATAGTTCAATTATGCAGAATACAACATAGAAGTAACGAAGAACCTGTTTTTTTGTCTTTTTTTTACCCCATTTGACAAAACGTACATGAAGAAATGTACGTTTTGTCAAACAACTAATACCCCTTCCCCTTTACATTTGCAAAAAAACAATGAATCTATGAAGTACAAACTATTACTTATGATGCTTGCGCTGATGGTGTCGGTGCAAAGCTGGGGGCAGGAGGAGTTCAAATCTGGCGGGATATATTACTATATCCTTTCGGAGCCGCAAAAGGTAGGAGTGATGTCCACTTATTATATAAGTGAACGGTATACCGGTGAGGTTACTATACCTTCAACCGTAGAGAATCAAGGCGTAACGTATACCGTGGTTGCTATTGGGGATGATGCGTTCGAAAATTGCACAGGGTTGACCTCCCTCACGCTTCCCGAGAGCATAGAGAGTATTGGAAGAAATGCTTTCGCTTCTTGCGGAAAATTGACCTCCCTTACTATTTCGGAGGGTGTAACAAGTATCGGATGGGGGGCTTTTAGAGGATGTCTGGCACTGAATGCGATAAATGTAGATGCAGCGAATGGATTCTATAGTTCAGAAGGCGGGGTGTTATTTAATAAAAGCAAGAGTACCCTATTGGCCTATCCGGCAGCGAATACAAATACTCATTATACGATTCCTGAGAGTGTAGACAATATTGAATCTGCTGTTTTTTATGGTTGTACCCATTTAACCTCCATTATGCTTCCTGATGGGCTGACAGAAATTGCCACTGAAGCATTCGAAAATTGCACTAACCTGGCCTCTGTAACGCTTCCAGACAGGCTGCAAATTATCGGACAAGCTGCTTTCAAAGGTTGCACGGGGTTGACCTCCCTCACCTTTCCTGAGGACTTGAGAACGATTGGTGCTGAAGCATTCCACAATTGTACCAACCTGAGCTCTGCAACGCTTCCTGTGGGGCTGGAATCTATCGGGAGTTCTGCTTTTCAATATTGTATGGAATTAACCTCTATTAGTATCCCTGCAGGAGTGACAAGTATCGGGGATCAGGCTTTCTGCAATTCAGGCTTAACCGACCTCACCATTATGGAGGGTGTAACGAGTATTGGGGAGCGAGCTTTTGCCGAATGTAAAAGCCTAACCTCCGTAACTATTCCCGAGAGTATAACAAACATCGGGGGGCAAGCTTTTGCCGAATGTAGTTTCTTGACTGCCGTAGTAGCGAGGCCGGGAACAGCACCCACATTGGGCGCAGGGGCTTTTGATAATAGTCCCAACGCAGTTCTGTATGTATCTTCTGCCAGTGACTATAGCTCTTGGGCTTCTTTTTTTAGCCAAGGGATTTCGGACATGTCTTTTGCCTCAGACCTGACGTACAAGATATTGACGGATAAAACGGTTAGTGTGCTTGCTGTGAATCCTGAATATACAGGTACTATTATGGTTCCTGTTACCGCAACGGATGGCAAGTCTACATTTACGGTGGTAGGCATTGAGGATAATGCGTTTAAAAATTGTACCAGCCTGGACATTACTTCGCTTCCAGCCGGGATCACTTATATTGGGAGGAGTGCTTTCCAGGGTTGCACCAAATTGGCTCTTACTTCACTTCCTTCCGGTGTGACGAGTATTGAGGATTATGCTTTTTATAACTGTACCAAATTGGCTCTTACTTCGCTTCCTGCTGGTGTGACGAGTATTGGGGCGAGGGCTTTTTATGCCTGTAGAGGATTGCCTCTTACTTCGCTTCCGGCCGGGATTACTTGTATTAGGGATTCTGCTTTTTATGCCTGTAACAATCTGGCTCTTACTTCGCTTCCTTCTGGTGTAACGAGTATCGGGACTAATGTTTTTTCTGGCTGTCTCAGATTAACTCTTACTTCGCTTCCTACTGGTATAACGAGTATCGGAAATTCAGCTTTTTCTGGCTGTACCAGTTTGGCTCTTACTTCGCTTCCTTCTGGTGTAACGAGTATCGGGGATCATGCTTTTTCTGAGTGTACCAGTTTGGCTCTTACTTCACTTCCTTCTGGTGTGACGAATATTGGGGGGTGGGCTTTTTCTGGCTGTACCAGTTTGGCTCTTACTTCGCTTCCTTCTGGTGTGACGAGTATTGTGAGTTCTGCTTTTTCTAAGTGTTCCAATTTGGCTCTTACTTCGCTTCCTGATGGTGTGACAAGTATTGGGACTTATGCTTTTTCTAAGTGTTCCAATTTGGCTCTTACTGAGCTTCCTTCTGGTGTGACGAGTATTGGGTGGAATGCTTTTGATGGCTGTACCAAATTGGCTCTTACTTCGCTTCCTTCTGGTTTGACGAGTATTGAGAATTGGACTTTTTTTGACTGTAAGAATTTGGCTCTTACTTCGCTTCCTTCTGGTGTGACGAGTATCGGGAGCCTTGCTTTTTCCGGCTGTACCAATTTGGCTCTTACTTCGCTTCCTTCCGGTATAACGAGTATCGAGAGTTCTGCTTTTTCAGACTGTAAGAATTTGGCTCTTACTTCGCTTCCTTCTGGTATAACGAGTATCGGGAGATCTGCTTTTAACAGCTGTTCCAAATTGGCTTTTACTGAGCTTCCTTCTGGTGTGACGAGTATTGAGATTTCTGCTTTTAACAGCTGTTCCAATTTGGCTCTTACTGAGCTTCCTACTGGTGTGACGAGTATCGGGAGTTCTGCTTTTAGGAACTGTACCAAATTGGCTCTTACTTCGCTTCCTTCTGGTGTGACGAGTATCGAGAGTTCTGTTTTTTTCGGCTGTACCAAATTGGCTCTTACTTCGCTTCCTGATGGTGTGACGAGTATTGCTGCTTCTGCTTTTGAAGGCTGTACCGGCCTTACCTCTATGACCATCCCTGCCAGTGTGGCGAGTATTGGGAATAATGCTTTCTTAAACTGTACTGGCCTTACCTCTGTGATTTCGCTATATGCTGTAGCCTCTAATTCTACTACTGTCTTTCCTGCTACTTCTATTGATACTCGCATTCTTTATGTTCCGAGAGAGGGTAAGGATAGTTATGATACGCGTTGGGCGAAGTACTTCGGTACCATTGTAGAGATCTGCGACAGCAAACAAAATGTATATCTTACCAGTGAAGTACGCCCAGCGGATTATTCCCGGATTCTGAGTGCGCTGACGCCGGGTAAAATAACCTCCATTGACCTGACAGATGCCACCACCACGGCTGTTACATCGGAAACATTGGCCGGGCTTAACCCCAACTGCCTTATCTATACATTGGATACCGATGACAATGCCGTACTTTCAGGCAAGAATGTGATTCGCAAGGTGGCAGGAGCTGCCACATGGATTGCTCCAAAGATAGAGCTTACCGATGGCCATGATTTCTATTGTCCGATACCATTTATCGCCGATGAAATCAGCTACACCCGCACCCCGGATGTGTGGGCCGACGGTGCCAAGGGCTGGGAAACCATCCTCCTGCCTTTTGATGTGGAGGGCGCTACCGGTTACCAGGCCTCCCTGAGCGGACCTATCCATCCTGTTTCGGATGCTGGCAACGGGTACTTCTGGCTGCGCGAGCTGACAGGCTCCAGCAACGGGGAAGTCAATTTCCAGAGTACTGCCAACGGCAGCATGACGGCCAATACACCTTATATAATAGCCTTCCCCGGCGACGTGCTTGGCATAAACAACAGCCTGCAGGGCGAGGCCATCACCTTCAGTGCCTCGGGCATTACGGTGTCCGTCACCCCGGCTGATCTTACGATAGGCAGCACCCATTATGCCTTTAACGGTCTCTATGCCCACCTCAGCCCCAGCGGCTGGATGCTGGACAACGAGGGCGGAAGCTTCCTGTCACAGGATGACTATGCCATGCAGCCCTTCCGCGCTTACCTGAGCGCTGTAGTAACTACCTCTCATCCCCAGTCCATCCTGATCAGCGGCAATGCGCCCACCTCCCTCGAACCCATCGGTGCAGATGCAACCGGCAGTGCGGACGGTGTACAGATCCTCTCCACCCCCGAGGGTGTGACCCTTGTGGCTGATTCCCCCGTGGATGTCATCATCCGCAACACTTCCGGAGTAGCCGTTTCTACCCTCAGCCTGCAAGCAGGCAGCACGGTAGTAACCCATCTTCCTGCCGGCGTGTACTTCATTGGCCAGCAGAAGTTCATCGTACATAATTGATTCACCCGATAAATAAGACTGTGATATGGAAAAAACAAAATACCAGGCCCCTTCTGTCGAAGTGATAGAACTGGAGGCAGAAGCTACAATGATGTTGATCACCTCAGGTGGCGGCGGATTGTCGGATGGCGATCAGGGCGGCCCCACTATGGGCGGCAGCATTCAATACTTCAGGAAGTCGGACGGCATCCTGAGCGGCCCCGAGGAGTAACCGGAAACGCCTCTTCACCTGAGGATGTGTCACAATCCGCTGAGCCTATATGATACTATTATTATAGCGGCTCAGCGGATTTTCCCGGCAGATGTCTTACCCTTAAGCTCTGAAAGAGCGTCCTACTTCAGCCTGGGGTCAATGAGCGTAGCGAATGCAGCCCCAGGAACAAACCACCGTCAGGCACATGAGTTCTGTAAGAACGATATACAATCAATCCGTCCCAATATAGACTTCATTATACTCCACCCTATACTCTTTCAGAAATACTAAATATTCTTCTCTAAACGAAAGCTTCTTGTGGTGTTCAGCCTGATTGGTAATGTACTTGATCGTAACTTCTCGCACGGATTGGCTACTGAGAAACCGGCATATCCTCTCTGCCACTCAAAGTGCGCGTATCGGGGATGTAATTCTTTAATCCATTTGCTGCTGAATGTTTTGGATTGGGGTATATTCTATGGGAATCTGTGTGTCGTTCTTACAGAACTCATGTGCCTGACGGCGGTTTGTTCCTGGGGCTGCATTCGCTACGCTCATTGACCCCAGGCTGAAGTAGGACGCTCTTTCAGAGCTAAAGGGTAAGAAATCCACCTGGAAAATCCGCTGATCCGTTTATGGCTCATCGGACATCCACCGAAATATCCGCTGAACCAGTATTATCCCTTGTTTTTTGTCTTTTTTTGCCCCATTTGACAAAACGTATGTGAAGATATGTACGTTTTGTCAAACAACTAATACCCCTTCTCCTTTACATTTGCAAAAAAACAATGAATCTATGAAGTACAAACTATTACTTATGATGCTTGCGCTGATGGTGTCGGTGCAAAGCTGGGGACTGGAGTTTATCGAGGAGGGTATTAAATATTCCACTAAAGGGAGTACCACGGTGGCTGTAACCTCCATCCCCGAAAAATATGCCGGAGATGTAGTTATTCCTGCAACCGTGAAACACGGAGAAATAACGTATAATGTGGTGGAAATAGGTCAGGCAGCTTTTGCCGACTGCTTCGATTTAACCTCAGTGGTCATCCCTGAGGGGGTGACAAGTATTGGAGAATATCTTTTTCAAGAATCTAAGAGTTTGGTCTCTGTGACTCTTCCTGAGAGTCTGAAAACTATCGGTTTCTCTATGTTTTCTTTCTGTAGCAGTTTAACCTCTGTGAATATCCCTAAAGGGGTGACTGAGATTGGTGAATATGCTTTTAGATTCTGTTCCGCTTTAACCTCAATAACCATCCCTGAGGGGGTTACAAGTATTGAAAAAGCAGCTTTTTACGGCTGTAGCAGTTTAGCCTCCTTGAATATCCCTGCGAGTGTGACGCGTATTGGTGAACAGGTTTTTTTCAATTGTGGCAACTTGGCATTAATCACTGTAGATGCCGGCAATGCTAATTACATCTCAGAAGATGGAGTGTTATTTAGTAAGGATATGACTGCTCTGTACAAATGTTCAACGCAGAAAAGCGGCGAATATACAGTCCCTTCCAGCGTGACGAGTATTGCGACTTATGCTTTTTACGGCTGTACCAACCTGACCGCAATTAATGTAGATGTCAATAATGCGAATTATTGCTCAGTAGATGGAGTATTATTTAGTAGGGATATGAGTACTTTATACCAATATCCGGTTAAGAAAGACGGCGAATATACAGTCCCGTCCGAAGTGGTTAATATTGAGCTATTTGCTTTTTACGGCTGTAGCGGTTTAACCGTAGTGAACATCCCTGCGGGTGTGAAAAATATTGGACCTCGGCTCTTTTATGATTGTACCAGTCTGACTGCAATTAATATAGATGAAGGTAATGCTAAGTATCGCTCAATAGATGGAGTGTTATTTGATAAAAATTGGGCTGGTATGTATTCTTTGTACCGATTTCCGCCAAAGAAAAGCGGTGAATATACGATCCCGGATGGAGTGGAGCGGATTCATGATTATGCTTTTAGTGGCTGCAGCAGCTTGACATCGCTGACCATCCCTGAGCATGTGACAGATATTTGGGAGTATATCTTTGAAGGATGTAGCAGTCTGACTTACCTGGACGTGAAAAAGTTCACTGAATACATAGATGACTATTTTGTGGATTATCTTACACGCGGGGCTAATCCGAATTGCCTGGTGTATCTGCCCTCTACTGTGGATCCCTCGGATAAGGAAGACATCGATGCCCTTGGTGTCAATGTGATTTATGGCGATGTGGCTCCCCGTATTACACTTACCGACGGGGCGGACTTTTACTGTCCCGCTCCTTTTACTGCCGATGCCATCAGTTACACCCGCACGCCTAAAGTCTACGCAAGCACCCTCTTTAACGGCTGGCAGACTATCGTGCTTCCTTTTGAGGTGACGGATTATGAAACTAAGACAGGAGGAGAGATCAAACCTATTAAAACCTCCGGCACTGGTCACTTCTGGCTGCGTGAGCAAAGTGCTTCTGATAATACCACCCTATATTTCACAAGTACTGCAAATGGGATAATGGAGGCCAATAAGCCTTACATCATCTCCTTCCCGGGTGACGCCTTTGACGCTTCCCTGCAGGGTGAAGGAGCCGTTACTTTCTCTGCCAGTAATAAGATGGTACATAAATCGGTGGATCTGTCCAAAGAGAAAGGTGGTTTCTTCTTCACCGGCGTATACCAAAACCAGACCATTGATGGATGGATATTGAAAACCGAGATGGCTTCCAATGGAGGAGCGTTTGAACAAGTGACAGGCGCTACAGTCGCTCCTTTCTATGCCTATATCAGCGAAGATATCAACAACCCCATTCCCGGTTTTACAGCTCCTCAGCAGCTCCTTATCAGCAACAAGCTCCCCACTGCCTTGGATGAGCTGGAGGAAGCCTCTGCCACCCTGCAGGTGCTCACCACCCCCGAAGGCATCGTGATCATAGCCTCCGCCCCCGGCAAGGCCGCTATCAAGAATGCAATGGGTATCGTAGTGTCTTACTTGACACTCGAAGCAGGCAGCAACCCGGTTAGCCACCTGCCCACCGGCGTATACTTTATCGAAGGACAGAAATTCTTCGTACAATAATAATAGTATATTCATCATTCAATAATAAGTAATATGGAAAAGACCCAATACCAGGCTCCCTCTATCGAGGTGATAGAGCTGGAGGTGGAAGCAATGATGGCCACCTCGCAAAGCTTTAAAGCAGCCAGAGGCGCCCTGTCAGATACTGATAACAACGGTCCTGATACCAACTTTTGGAGCAGAGATAAATAGGTGTCTCAGGGACGTATTCCTGCCCTGCGGCGTAGCGACTCTTGGTTGTAAACTCCATTAAGGAGAAGTATTCATAACCCAGATGTCGCTGCGCCGCAGCTCTGGCAATAAAGAAGCTTATCTTTAGCAGGGGCTTTCGCCCCTGCCTACCGAGGACGCACCGCATCCGCGGTTTGGAGGAATAGTTCTCAAATAGATTTCCGGTGTATCAAAAGCTAGCCCTAATAAATATCCGATGAGCGGTTTCCACCCTGGGCTACGCAGAACACACCGCTCCGCGGTTTCCGGTTCACCAAATGCAGACAGCCCAGAACACACCGCTTTGTGGTTTCTGGCTGCACCAAATAGACGTTCTTTTTCTCTCTAATATCCTTTTTAAGCCGTAAAAAGGATTAAATGAGTGTATCGTTTCATCCTTTAGCATTTTTGTCTTAATGCGAATTCTACGGAAGCAGTATTTTTACGCTTGAATAATTTGCAGTAAAAAGACGGGTGTTTGCATCTTGTTATAAACTGCTTCTTATATCCTATTATCCTAACTATAAAAGTGTAAAGAAATGAATTTGCGGATCAAAAGATACATGAGTTTGCTGGTTGCAGCAGCATGTGTGGCGGTATGTGCAGAGGCTGGTAGTTATACACCTCAAAATGCGGTTGTATCATTGTCATTGAAGGTGCCGGGTAACGCTGCAAAGCTATATCCCCTTACCATGCAATTAGTGCCGGGAAGTGAAGCGGAATATCAATGCGTGCCTGTTCAGAAGCTTCCGGTGCAGGTCACCCAAAAGGTGGAGGAGGGGGATGGAGCATACCGTATCACAGTGCTCATCACCGCCTCTGAGAATGTGTATTTCAAGTATAACCAGCAGATAAAGACGGGCTTTACCCATGACAGTTGCCAGTTCTATATGCCGGGATTCTGGTATCGGCGTAACCTGCGCTCTCCACAGCAAGCTCCTTCCTTTCATACTGCGGACAGCTGGACGGTGAGCGAGGACCGGCTGAGTGTGCCGATGACCGGGATATATGATGAGTCGACCGGTCGTTGCATGACCGTGGTACGCCTTGACAAACTGGATAAGGCGGCCCTGACTACCCATAAGGAAGGCGAAGTCATTGTGTCGGGCACTACCTCACTGGGCTTTACCGGCTTCCGCAATATGGCGGGTGAGGCAACCCTGGACTTTGGCTTTCCGTATCAGGAAACCCCTAAGAGCTACATCCGTAAACTCACGCTGACCCCTTCGGTACAGGCTTTTCAGCAGTTGAATAAAGGGGAGCAGATGACTCTGACGTGGGAAGTGCGCAAAGACCAGGCCTCCGGGTTTTCCGACTTCATCAGGCAGTCGTGGGAGTATAGCTATGACACGTTCCGCCCCGTTCCGGTCCCTGTATCCCATTCTACCGCACAGATGAAAGAGGTGCTGAGCAACTTCTTTACGGCCAGCTACGTGAGCGACAAGCCCCTGAAATACATGTCGGGCGTAGAGCTGGTCATTGACGACTGCCTCCCGCAATCCATAGCCGAGCTTGGTTTTACCTCCCGTGTGTTGCTCAATGCCTTTAACGCCCTGGAGTATGCCGGTGAAACGAACCGCAAAAACCTGGCCGACCAGTCGTATGCTATCTATGCCAGCTATCTGGAAAATGGCTTTACGAAAGCCGGTTTCTTTCGGGAAGTAGTGAATTTCTCTAAACCTGTGGAGGATCCTGTGCACAGCATCCGCCGGCAGTCGGAAACCATGTATGCCGTATTTCGTTTCTTGCAGTACGAAAAGGATCACGGCAGGAAGCATCCGGAGTGGGAAGCCCGCTTAAAGGGGATGCTCGACATGTGTATACAATTACAAAATGAAGACGGGAGTTTCCCGCGTAAGTTCAGGGATGATTTCTCACTGGTGGATGCCAGTGGCGGCAGTACTGCTTCCGCCATACTCCCTCTTGTGATGGGGTATAAGTACTTTAACGACAAGCGTTACCTGAAGTGCGCGGAGCGTACCGGTGTGTATCTGGAAAAAGAAATCGTATCCAAGGCAGATTATTTTTCCTCCACGCTGGATGCCAATTGTGAGGACAAGGAAGCCTCTTTGTATGCCTCCACAGCCTTCTATTACCTGTCTTTGGTTACGAAAGGGGCGCAGAGCAGACAGTATGCGGCGCTGTGCCGGGAAGCCTCTTATTTTGCTCTTTCCTGGTATTATATGTGGGATGTACCCTTTGCCACCGGGCAGATGCTGGGCGACATAGGGCTAAAAACCCGCGGTTGGGGAAATGTATCCGTGGAGAATAATCATATTGATGTATTTGTGTTTGAGTTTGCCTCTGTGCTTAACTGGCTTTCAGTGTATTATAGCGATCCTCGTTTCTCCTCATTTGCCGAGGTGATACATACGTCCATGCGTCAGCTTCTTCCTCGCGAAGGCTTCTTATGCGGCATCGCCAAGCCAGGCTTCTACCCTGAGGTAGTGCAACATACCAACTGGGATTACGGCCGCAACGGAAAGGGCTTCTACAACCTCCACTTCGCCCCGGGATGGACGGTTGCCTCCCTGTGGGAATTACTGACACCCGGACGTGCGGAAGCGTTCCTAACGGGCAGGTAGATCTGTTTCTCTTTCTTATCCTTATTGCCGGTGGCCCGTTACTCCTGCATCGTCAGCATTTGTTCCAGTTCTTCTTCCGTCAGCTTGTGCAGGCCGAGGGGATCTAAATCTTTTTTGAACAGCTCCAGTTGTTGCGGCGTTAGCTCGAAGAGAACGTTGTCTACCATCAGGCGGCCGGGAACCAGGAATCCGTAGCGTTCAAAGAACGGTATCAGGTTGATACCTGCGGTTTGCGAGGCTTTCTTTACGAAATTGAGCTGGTAGAGCATCTGGGCTTGTCTGGGATTCCATTCTACTTGCAGCCAGTTGCTGTAGTTTCCTGCCCAGGCGGGCATTTCTTTCTCTTGGCGGGTGTGGCGCAGGCGTTCGTAGAGGTCGGGGTAGAAATCCGTATATCCTTTCTTTTTGAAGTACAGGTACAGTTGCCAGAAGGGCACCAGACGCTGGAATACATCATCTGCTTCCATAAGGGCCTTGTGGTCTTGCAGATAGCTGCGGAAGGCGCCTTCGTAGCGTTTCTCATACACCAGGCGGTTGGGAAGGTTCATAACCTGTGTCTGCATATACATGGAGCAGAGGTTGTTGCTCACTTCTACCATTCCGGCCCAGGTGAAGTAGGGGATTACTTGGTGTACGTGCCCAAATTCATGGGAAACACCCCAGGTGTCGGAGTTTCGGAGTGTATCCGGATTGCACACGAAATCGGCTGTTTGCAGACTGAATGAAACACCTTTCTTGTCGCGAAACATGTAATAAAGATTGGTGTTCACTACCTTTGCCTGGATACGATTGGTGGGGATGTGTCCGTACTTCGTGTAGCCCATCAGGTCGTACTGCACCTTTATCTGATGGTCGTAGGCGGTTACCAGTTCCACCCCTTTTGAGATGGCATGCTTGCGGAGGTTTTTCACCGGAAAGGCCAGTTGTACGTGTTTTCCTACGAGATCCACTACCGGGAACACGGTCTGTGCCAGTACAGCGTCCCATTCTGTGTTGTTTTGATGTGTAGCATCGAAATACCCGTTCACCGTGGCATTCACGAAATGCACCTGCACGGGAGGGAGCTTCTCTCCTTCGGCATGGTGGTAGCTGATATAGGCCAAGCCGTCCCAATCTGCGGTATGGTTGATGAGGTTGAGTCCGTTGTGTAGCGGATAGCTCTCTTCGGGTTCGCTCCACGCATCGGGGGCGTACCATTTCGCTACGTTCAGTGATACGCTGTGATTGTCGGGGATACCTTCTGCCAGCACGAGCTGGCGGCCGGGGGATATGACAATACCTGTCACGCCCTGGTTGCGGGTATATCCTTGATAGAGGATCATTTTGCGTTCAAAGACTCCCGGGTCAGGTACTGCCTGATAGGAAGCTACGCGGTAATGGGTTTGATACTGTCCTGTACGCAGATCCTCAGCCAACTGTTGCAGCTCGGGATAGGGGAGGGCTTTCAGGTCTTTCTTGTTCACCGCGGGTTGAAGGGTGGTACAAAGCGGGTCGGTAAATACCTTGCGGAGTTCCGCTTCATCTGCCCGTTGGAAGAACTGCATCTCGGCACAGGAAACGAATCCCTGCCTGTCGCCTACGCCCGAACGTACTACCAGCCGGATGCTTTCCGGGCGAATCGGTTCATTACCCAACATTACAATGGTGGTATTGGGGCTGCCTTGAAAATCGTATGTCTTCAGGAATACATACTCCGGGGTATTCTTGCTTTTCACGTACAGATCCACTTCTCTGAAAAAACCGTTGATTCCTCCATCCTTTCGGGGTGTATACACCAGATAGTCTACCTGTTCCGTTCCACGAAAGTGGAAGGTAAGGGTAATGGGGAAATATGTATTGACGGCAGTTACATTATCGTAGGGAGAGTGGTATATTGTATGCGGGTTTCCATCGATCATATACTCTGCCCCCTCGCCACGCTGGGCGGAAGAAGCACTGGCATGGAGAACTTTTACCTGACGGTCCTGGGCGTATGCGGCAGAGCCGCAGGTTATCCAGCAGATAAGCAAGAAGTAGGAGATAATTGTGCGCATCAGTGATAGTTATTAGATTGTATTACATTTCCTCCAATGAAAGGCAGAGCGTTTCAATGCGATATCCGGGCAGGAGTTTATGCTTGAGGTGATCTACTTTGGCAGCCAGCAGTTCAGGCTTAAAGTTTTTCTTTTGTCGCTTTACTTCGGCTACTACGGCTTGCTTCTTTTCTAGTTTCAGTGCAACAATGTCTATCTCGTGCGCATGGTCTTTGGGTTCCCACCACGAGCCGATGGCACGGTATTGGAAGCTCTCGGCAAACTGTTGTTTGAAGTAATGTTCCAGTACTTTACCGGAATAGGTGGGATAATCAGACTTTACGATAGCCTGTAGCCCTATGAAATTCTTGATCTCAATAAGGGAACGATGGCGTTCAAAGTAGTTGAACCAGAAGCGGAGGAAGTGATCCTGTATCTCGTAGCGTACGGTTTGACTTCCTTCTTTGGCCAATAGGGGGCGTTGCCGAACAATGATCCGGTAATCTTCAATAAGACGTTTTATCTGCCCGCCAATGCTTTTATTGCCTAAGGCTGCTTCTATCTCGGGCTGGGTATTGATACCTCCCGAAATGGCACTCAGAATGGAAAAATAGGTGGCATAGTTCTTTCCGAACTCTTCTATCAACAGATGTTTTCCTTCATCTGTGAAGGGGGAGTTCGCTCTGACCATAAAAGTTATCATTGTATCTACGCTCAAGGCTCCATTGTCGCAAAAAAGCTCCACATACTTAGGCACTCCGCCGGTAAAGGCGTACAGTGCCAACAAGTCGTCATTGAGGTATTGCGGGTTATAGTCGCGCATAATATCTTTCAGGGTGGGCAGGTCGAAGGCGGATAACTGAATGATATTGTCGGCTCTGCCGAACAGAGGTTCTTTGGAGTGTTGGAATATTCTCACCATCAACGAGTAGATAGAACCGGACACAATCAGGTTCATTCGGGATTTCTTCCGGTAGGCGTCCCAGGTGTGCTGCATATCGCTGTACACCGATTCGTTGATATTAAAGAACTCCTGAAACTCGTCAATGACCAGATTAAACGGTTTGATGCTCGCCTGCTCCATCAGGAAGCGGAACAGAGAACGAAACGTGCGTATCTCCTCTGGGACAAAAGTGCCAAGCACCTGCATGATGACCGGAATAAACTCCGT
This sequence comes from Bacteroidaceae bacterium, assembly GCA_031552405.1. Taxonomy (GTDB): domain Bacteria; phylum Bacteroidota; class Bacteroidia; order Bacteroidales; family Bacteroidaceae; genus UBA1794. The sequence goes on from JAVBMN010000048.1 coordinate 13,477, forward strand.
ACAAAGCGTAGCCTCGCTCTTGCGTCCTACAAATAGATACACAGTAGGAAGGCCTTCCACCGATTTCATTATGAGGCTTGTTTTGCCAATACGCCTCCTGCCCGTGAGCACCGTCAAACGGGAATAATCATTGAATGATAGTTCTCTTATCCGTTGTAATTCAGCAAGTTCGTTTACTCTGTTGTAGAATCTCATAGCTTATCATATTCTTTGTTATGACTGTAACCGTTACCGCCGTTACAAAGATAAATAGTCTATTCGATTCTGCAAACTCTTTGCTGTATTTTTCTCTTATAGGGCAGGGCAGGGTAGGGGCAAGCCCTACCCCTACAGGATGTAGCATTTCTCTTTCAGGTACATCTTCGCTGTCTTGTTGTAGGAGGTCATGGTCATCAGGCGTCTTTCCATGTAGACGGGGATGTGGTCTACTATCCGGTCATAGTCTTTCTCGGGTATTGTTTTCCAGATTTCCCAGGCAATAGACCGGTCTATTTTGGGCATGTGGGTAATCTCGTGGTACAGTTCCCAGAAGTGGAGGAAGAATGCCTTGATGTATTTCTTCTGCTCTTCGTCTTCTTTCTTCACCTCGGCCTCGTCCTTGGGTTTGCGGCAGGTCCACTCGGCATAGTTGAGGATGCGTACAAAGAACCGACGCTCGATAATCTTGGTTTCCACCAGCTTTTGTTCTTCCAGCACCCGGAAGAAGCGGCGGGTACGGTAGCGTGTCCATCCGAAGAGCTTGGCCCAGGTTGAAAGCAGCATCATCGATTCCCCTTTCCCGCACAGGAAGGTGCGATTGTCGCGCGTTACGCTTCCGGTGGAATGGTTTACGTGCAGCGCCAGGCGTATCCAGGCTTCATCGTAGCTCATCACGGAGGCTGTAGGGTCGTTGAATCTCACGTTAAAAAAGCTTCTTTTGAGGGTTATAAACCCTTGATTCTTAGGTTCTTGTTTCATGTATTGACTTTTTTGAAGGGGCGCGCCCCTTGATGGGTAACTCGGTTTTTGATTTTAATATATTGATAATAAGTAAGTTGCCTATGTCTCTGGCAAGGGGCGTGTACCTCGTTTAGCTCCGCATAAAGAAGAAAGAAAGAACAAAAATAAAAACATATAAGTTAATTTTGATGTGGTTTCTTTCTTTTCTCTGTATATACTATCGATTGTTATTTGATGGAATATCCGTATCATTTGAATCTCTTTCATACACTGCAAAGTAACGGAAAAAGTTTCTTTCTAAAAAGAACATTTTCGACACATTTGTGCGAATTAAAGTTAAATAATAGCCTCTTTCCTACGGCCGTTTTCGGATTGACCCAGAAAATCACAGGCCTGCTGTGGAGAAACTTCAGGCCTGAATTTCTGAAACTCAGGCCTGAGATTTGGGAAACGCAGGCCCGAGTTGGCTGGGATTTAAACGGATCAAGCAGAAAAACAGATTGTTAATTTAGGCTTATCGGATATTTATTAGGGGTATCTTCTATCCCTAAAAGGTAGGGTGTTCAGTTACGTGTTCTAATAAACAGTATGCTTTTTATTTGAAAAGGCGAGAAGCCTAGTCATTGGTGTAGGTTAAATTTTCTGTCCATGGCTGGGGCTCTTTTTGTTGTAATTCACTATGTTTGTATCA
>JAVBMN010000028.1:0-43290 GCA_031552405.1 Bacteroidaceae bacterium
AGTAAGAGAAGAAATAGCAACACAGCTAAAACCACGAGAGTAAAGACGAACCACTTTACACTTAAGGGAAAACGAATAACAATAACTCTTTTGATGGCTCATAAAAAGAATTTTTATGTCCAACTTTTGGGGTGCAGTACACTTCACACCCTTCACACATACCCTTCACACGGAAAGTCCTTGTGGGAACGGCTTTCAGAAGGTTGTGAATAGGAGAATAGCCAGATGGTAACATTCTTGTAGGGAGGTTTTTTTGCGTTTTTACTGACTGGTGCGCACGAGAATTCGTGCGCATGACCCGATAAACTGGTGCCCACCAATTTTGTAATTCGTGCGCATGAGTTCATGAACTGATGCGCTCCAGTTTATTGAAAACACAGCGCTGCATTTTAAAATCTCAGGCGTGAAGTTTGCGAATCTCAGGCCTGGCTTTATGTCACCGTAGGCCTGTGTTTACAAAAGCTTTATTCCAAGTCTACCACCGTGATCCCCGCCCCGCCAAACTGGATGTGCTCATCCCGAAAGTGTGCCACGCCATGGACCGTGCCGAGGTATTGGCGGATAAGGGTGCGTAGGATGCCATTACCTGTACCGTGGAGGATACGTACGCGTGCCATGCCTACGAGGATGGCGTCGTCGATGAAGTAGGTGATGGCTTGCAGGGCTTCGTCGCCGCGCATGCCGCGCACGTCGACGTCTTGCTTGAAGTCGAGCTTCTTTTGGTACATATCGTCCTGCGTCTGGCTGCTGACAAAGGTACTTTTGCGGGGCTCCTTGCGGGTGGGGGCAGTGGTGAGTTCCAGACGGTCGATCTTCACTTGAGTTTTGATGAGGCCGAAGGCTACGATGGCATTCTTGCCGTTGAGTTCCAGCAGTTCGCCTACGGTGGTTTGGCCTTTGAGGCGTACGTGGCAGCCGGGGGTAAGTGCCGGGGAGGTTTTTGGGGGAGTGACTGCAGGGGTGTTTCCTCCGGCGGAGGCTGGGTAGGTGGTGGGATTTTGGGATTTCTCCTTCTTGCGATCCTTCTTGCGTTGCAGCTTTTCTATCTTGCGGCGGATGGCATCGTCGGCCTGTTCGGAGAGGCGGTCGTCCATGCCTTCGCGGAATTCGGAGAGTTCCTTGCGGGCCAGTCGGGTTTGTTCCTTCTCAGCCTGGGCTTCTTTGATGGTACGAATGGTGTTTTCGATGCGGGCATTCGATTCCTGCAAGAGGCGTTCGGCGTCCTGCTTGGCCTGCGACATGATTTCGCGGCGTTGGCGGTGCAGGGTTTCTGCCTCGGTTTGATAGCGTTCGATGGTATCCTCCATCTGCTTCTCGCGCTGGCGGATCTGCTGGCGCTTCTGTTCCCAGTAACGCTTGTCGCGTACGATGTCTTGCAGGTACTTATCGGCATTGACGTACTCGCTGCCCACTATTTTCCCGGCGTCCTGTATCACTTCTTCCGGGAGACCGATCTTGCGGGCTATCTCGATGGCAAAGGAGCTGCCGGGGTTGCCGATGCGCAGTTGAAAGAGGGGTTGCATCAGGTGGCGATCGTACAGCATGGCGCCGTTGATGATGCCCTGACTGTCGTCGGCAAAATGCTTCAGATTCTGGTAATGCGTGGTGATGACACCGTATGTGCCGCGCTCGTTGAGGCGTTTGAGGATGGCTTCGGCAATGGCGCCGCCGATCTGGGGCTCGGTACCTCCGCCAAACTCATCGATAAGGATGAGCGAGCGCTCGTTGCATCCGCGCAGCATCTGCTTCATATTGGTGAGGTGCGAGGAGTAGGTGCTCAGCTCGTTTTCAATGGATTGCTCATCGCCAATGTCAATAAAAAGGGAGTGGAAGATACCCGCTTTGCTATTCTCCTGTACGGGGATGGGCAGACCGCATTGCAGCATGTACTGGAGGAGTCCCACGGTTTTCAGACACACAGATTTTCCTCCGGCATTAGGGCCGGAGATGAGCAGGATGCGCTGGCTGGCATTCAGCGTAATGTCCAGTGGTACCACCTTCTTCTGCGTTCGCTCTAGGGAGAGCTGCAGGAGGGGGTGGATGGCGATGTTCCATTCCAAAAGGGGGCCTTCGTGCAGGGCGGGTTGCAGGGCATGTATGCGCAGGGCGAAGAGGGCCTTGGCCCGTGTCAGGTCGATGAGAGCCAGGAAATGGTAGCTTTCCAGCAGAGCCTCTACTGAGGGGCGCAGGAAATGACTGAAGTCGGTAAGGATGCGGATTACCTCGCGTCGTTCTTCTCCTTCCAACTCGCGGATGCGGTTGTTGGCTTCCACCACTACGGAGGGCTCGATGAAGACGGTCTTTCCGCTGGCGGATTCGTCGTGTACGATGCCCGGTATCTTACGCTTCAGGGCGGGTACTACGGGGATGACGAGGCGGCCGTCGCGCAGGGAAGGGGTTACGTCCTTGTCTACCAATCCCTCTTGTTGGGCGCTGCGCAGGATGGCGTGCAGCTTGTGCGAGATGGAGTTGGCCGTGCTCGACAGTTCGCGGCGGATGCGCAGCAGCTCTGGGGAGGCGTTATCCTTGATCTTGCCGAATTTATCGATGAGGCCGTTGATGCGGCGTATGATGTCCTGCGAGTCGGGAATACCGTCTGTCAGTGCCTGCAGGTGAGGGTAGGGGCAGGCGGTTTGCTCTTCCTCGGTACGGTTCAGGAAGGCTACGATGGCGGCAATGGTTTCCAGTGAACGGCGAAGGTCAAAGAGCTCGCCCTCGTCTAGGTACAGCCCCTCTACACGAATGCGCTTCAGTGAATCGCGTACGTCAAAGAAGTATTGGTTGGGGAATTCGTCTTCGCCCTGCTGGATTTGGATAAACTCGCTCACACGGCACAGCAGCTCGTGTATCGTAGCATGGTCGGTGGAAAATACAACCTCCTCCACCAGTTCCTTTCCCAGTGTGCTGAGGCATCGTTCTTTGAGCAGCTGGCGGATCTCGCTGAATCCTATCTTGTCCTCAAAGTTTGAAGGATATATCATCTCTTTTCTCTCTTATTTTTCAAAGTGTACGGCGGCCCAGTTCTTCTTTTCACGGCAGGAAAGGAAGCGCAGGCCTAGGCTCTCGACTTTTTGGCGCAGCAGGGGGATGTCTTCGGTGTAGAAGCCGCTCATCCAAAGTTGTGCTCCGGGTTTCATGGCTTGTGCGTAGGTGTCCATATCCTGCAACAGGATGTTGCGGTTGATATTGGCTATTACCACGTCAAAGGGTGCGAGTGTAGGCAGCAGGGAGGCATCGCCCAGCTTTACTTCCACATTGGTGATATGGTTCAGGGTGAGATTGTCGAGGGAGTTGTCCACACACCAGTCGTCAATGTCGATGGCTGTAATTTCCTTCGCACCACGCATGGAGGCCATGATGGCCAGGATGGAGGTGCCGCACCCCATGTCGAGCACACGCTTTCCTTTTAGGTCGGCTTCCAGTAATTCTTCGATAATGAGGGAGGTGGTTTCATGATGCCCTGTGCCGAAGGCCATACGGGGGTTGATCAGTATATGGTATTCCGCCTGCGGAACGTCTTTGTGGAAGCTGCTGTGCACCACGCACCGGCCCCCGATAAGGGTGGGCTGGAAGAAGTTCTTTTCCCATTCCTCGTTCCAGTCCTTATCTTCCATTTCTTCGGCTCGGAAGGTGAGGGCGGTTTCTTCAAAAGGGAACCCGGATGCCAGCTCTTCAAGGGCGGATGCATCGTATGAAAGGGTGGGGATATAAGCTTTCAGCTCCTCTTCTTCCTCGGTAAAAGTGTTGTAATCAATTTCTGCCAGAAGGGCTGTGAGTATATCTTTTGCTATCTCATTATAAGGGGTTATCCGAAAGGATACTTCCGTATACTTCATGTCAAATTATGCTTCTTGTTAAGTAAGTTCTGGCAAAGATAGTGAAATAATGAAAACAAGGTAAAGAAAAAGTAGTAAATGAGTAGCACTTATCAATTAATAATGTATATTTGCGTACAAACTTAAGGGTATAAGTTTTTAAGAAGAAAGGAATCCTATGAAAACTACAGTATTATCAATCGCAATAAGCCTGCTCATCACCGCTCCGGTATGGGGACAGGATTATGAGGACGATCTTTATTTCGTTCCTTCTGCAAAGAAGACCCGTACCGAGCCGGTGCAACAAGCGGTGACCAGTACACCCCAGTCGCAGCAGCAAAGTCCGGTGTATTCAAATTCAACCAATACCGGAAATGCCGGAGTGAATATGGACGTGGATGCATACAATCGCCGCGGCAGTTCTATGGCCAATGCATCAACGGGGACTTCTCAAGTTATTGAGGAGGATAGTATAGATTATGCATATGTAAATAGCATGGCCGATGACGATGAACAAGCCTATACCACTGCCATCGTGCGCTTCCGCAATCCTACCTTGGTGGTGTATCTGGATTCTCCGGGTTACTGGGGTAACGATCCCTGGGGCTGGTCGTATTCAAGCTGGTATTACAGTTCATGGTACTCACCCAGATGGTCCTATTGGGGCGGTTACTGGGGGCCATATTACGGCTGGGGGCCTTACTATGATCCTTATTGTAGTCTTGGCTATTACGGTTACTACGGCGGCTATTACGGTGGCTACTACGGAGGGTATTACCCTGCAGGTAGTTATGCATATCCCCGTAATGTATCCAACCGTCCGGATCGTAGCCCGGGTTATGGGAACAACCGGAGTTTCTACGGAAGCTCCAATCGAGGAAATATGAGCAATAACCGCAATGCCGGTAATCGTGGAGTAAGCAGCAGTTCCAGCCGTGAAGGAATGGGCAGTTCCAACCGGAGCTCGATGGGTAGCAGCAACCGTGGGTTTGGAAGCAGCACGAATAGTTCCAGCTCTAACCGCTCTATAAATACAACTCCCGCTAACACACGGGGAACAGAGAGTGCGGCTCCTTCGCAAAATACGAGCGTACGCCGTGGTTTCGGTACTACCAACACCACCGGAAGGACTACAGTGACTACTCCGCAGCAGAATCAGCAGACGGAGCAGAAGACCACTACTCCTACTACAAACCGCCAGCAGACTACCACCCGTAGCACTAACTATACCGAATCCCGTTCAAGTACACCTACGCAGAGTTCTACTCCTTCCTATTCTTCACCCAGCAGAACTTCTTCATCCAGCTCTGGCTTTAGCAGTGGCAGTAGCAGTGGTGGTGGCGGATCCAGCTCTGGTGGAGGTGGTGGCTCACGTGGTTTTAGCGGTGGTAGCAGCAGAAGATAATGACCTTAAATCAATAAAGAAGCATGAAGTATAAGAATATGGTGGCTGTATCGGCACTCTTGCTGGCCACAGCCGTAAATGGGCAAACTGCGTATGAGGCGGTTGACATTGCAGCAAAAGAACTAAACGGAACCGCACGTTTCGTGGGAATGGGTGGAGCCATGAGTGCCTTGGGCGGGGATATCTCTACAATGGGTACCAACCCTGCCGGTACAGGACTGTTCCGTCGGGCGGACGCCATGATCACGTTTGGTTTCGACCAAAAGGATGTGGAGATTGACAACCAAAGCTCAGGAAAGACTCAGTTCCGCCTGAATAATGTAGGCTTTGTAATACCCTTCCGCATGCAGGATGATCAACCGTTGAAGTTTATGAATATTGGTTTCAATTACCAGCGCCGGAAGAGCTTTTATAAAAATATGTCGTTGGAAGGTTTGATGCTGCGCAGTGAGCTTTCGCAAGCCAACCAGATGCGCTATCAGGCCCAGGATGGGTTTGACGCGGGTGTGAATCCTGATAATATGTATGTGGGCAACCACAATAATCCTTTCTGGAACGAAGACATCGGATGGCTCTCATTAATGGGAGTGAATGCGGGTGTGATTTCTTTTAACCCGGATGCAGGAAGTTATGGCGAGTACGAGACACAGGCTGTGATGGCTAATCAGCGCTACTCCGATTTCTATTCTACCGAACGTGGGGGGATAGACCAGTCGGAGATAAACTTTGCCCTTAACTTTAATGATCGTGTGTATATCGGAGCTACGCTGGGCTTTTATAATGTGGATTATACTCATAATACTGAGTATACGGAATGGTATGATGACCCGACCAATGGTACATTGGGTTATACCTTATATAGTGATAACTGGATTCACGGTACGGGTGTAAACTTTAAGACGGGAGTCATCGTCCGCCCCTTCGCGGAGTCTTCTTTCCGCATTGGTGCAGCTGTGCATACTCCTATTTTCTATCGCCTTACCTTGAGTACCGGAACTGATATCGGCAGTCGCTTGATTGGTGCGGATGGAATACCGGAGGAAGTGGGTGGCTCGTCCTATGAATTCTTGGATGGTAACGGGGTGATGGATCGCGATTTTAAGTTGCGCACTCCGTGGGTGTTTAACCTGAGTGCCGGAGGGACCTTGGGTAGTGATGTAGCTCTGGGAATTGAATATGAGTACGAGGACTATACCACCAGTGACCTGAATGATTATTATGGAAACGACCTGAAGTTGGAAAATTATCAGATGAACACTATGCTGAAGGGAATGCATACCCTTCGTATGGGAGCTGAAATAAAGGTGTTGCCGGAGTTGTCACTGCGTATGGGATATAACTACTCCTCGGCAGCGTTTAAGTCGACAGCCTACAAAGAACTGGCCTATAACTCGCTCAGCACTAATACAGACTTTACCAACCGTAAGGACATGAATATTATTACCGCCGGTGTGGGTATTAAGATTACGCCTAACGTATATCTGGATATGGCCTACAAGTATTATGGGCAAAAGGGTGATTTCCGTGCCTTTGACGATCCGGACCTTCCCTCCGTGAAGTCTGTAGAGTCTAATCATAGCTTTATGGCTACCCTAGGTTTCCGTTTTTAAATCTTAATTTGTATATAGAATTGATAATCTGATCGGTAGAGTAATAAGATTCGTCGATATTGAGGCCCGGAGCGTTAAACTTCCGGGCCTTTCTTGTATCCTAATGGTGTATGATTTGAATACGAATTGTAAATGGAAACAAGTAATAATTTAAAAAGAATTAGTATGAAAGCAAGAGTTTTTTTAGCAGTGTGTGTGATGATGGGTGTAGCCGTAACATCAATGGCCGGTGACGGATCGGGAAAGAAAATCGCAAAACCGGGATCTTTTTCTCCAATGATGGAACAACAGGCCAAAGACCTGAAATTGACCGAAGCCCAAAAGGCAGAGTGGCAGAAAGCCAACCAGGACTTTTCCGCCAAACGCAAGAGTTATGATACGGATCGTAGAAAAGCGCACGCCAAGCAGCGCCAGGAGTATGCCAAAGTTATGCGTAAGAATGTAGAGAAGGCTCGTAAGGATGCACAGAATGACCGTAAAAACCAGGCTAAGATGCAGCGTGACTATCTGCAATCTGTGCGCAAGATCATGACTCCGGAGCAATACACCTCTTTCCTTGAAAACTACTGGGTAAAGGGCCATGCCATGAATAAGAATCAAGCCCGTCCGTATAATATGGAAAAAGGAAGAGCCGTTGCTTTCCGTGGCAACCCAGGCATGCAGCAAGGCATGCAACGTGGTCCTCGTTCCGAAATGCGTGGCGGCAAGCAGGGCATGCACCGCGGTGCCAAAGGGCAGGATAGTATAAAGGTAAAAGAGGCTCCGGCAGAAGCGCCGGTATCTACCCCTCAGTAAAGCAACAGACCTACAAGGCGAGTGCTATTCAGTGCATTCCTTGTTAATGGTTTCAATGTAGCCCAGGAGTTCTTCGCGACCCTGGGCTTTTTCGCTTGAGGTAATGAAGTGAGGGGGCAGTTCTTCCCATTGTTCGCTCAGCTTTTTCAGGTAGTTGTGCACATTGTCACGTGCTTTTCCCGGGGTCAGCTTATCAGTCTTGGTGAACACTATGGAGAAAGGGATGCTACTCATTCCCAGCCATTCGAAAAAGTCGAGGTCAATCTGCTGAGGCTCATGACGCACGTCAATGAGTACAAACAGATTGGTCATCTGTTCCCGCTGCAGGATGTAGCTTTGGATGAGGCGTTCAAACTTTTGCTGTTCCGTTTTGCTGCGCTTGGCATACCCGTAGCCGGGAAGGTCCACCAGGTACCAGGCTTTATTGATGAGAAAATGGTTTACGAGCGCTGTCTTACCCGGCGTAGAGGAGGTCATGGCCAGCTTCTTTTGGTTGGTCAGCATATTGATGAGGCTGGACTTTCCTACATTGGAGCGGCCGATAAAGGCATATTCCGGCAGGGTTCCTTTGGGGCATTTTTCCACCTGTGCATTGCTAATCACAAATTCTGCGCTCTTAATTTCCATATATATTCCGTTGTTGCTGTAAAGTTATTCTTCTAAATCCGAACAAAGGTACGATATAAATTCTTATATTTGCCGGGAAATTAAGCGTTTTTTATAGTTTGAATCCTCATTACCCGTCTCTTCTACTGGAAAAAGCGGTGCGTGAGCTGACAAAGCTTCCCGGTGTGGGAGGCAAAACAGCTTTACGTTACGCCCTTCATCTGTTGCGGCAGAGTGAAGCGGATGTGACGGCTTTCTCGGAAGCGATTCAGGCATTAAAAAAAGAAGTGAAATACTGCAAAGTATGCCATAACATCAGTGATACGGAAACCTGTTCGATCTGTGCCGATGCCCGTCGCGACGGGACTACGGTATGTGTGGTGGAAACCATCCGCGATGTAATGGCTATTGAAAGTACCCAGCAGTTTCGAGGTTTGTATCATGTGCTGGGCGGGGTTATCTCGCCGATGGATGGAGTAGGGCCTCACGACCTGTCTATCCAGCATCTGGTGGACCGCGTGTCTGCCGGAGGAGTGAAGGAAGTTATACTGGCCCTGAGCAGCACGATGGAAGGAGATACTACCAATTTCTATATCTATCGTAAACTGGAGGTGACCGGTGTGCGCATGAGCGTCATCGCCCGCGGTATCCCGATAGGGGATGAACTGGAATATACGGATGAAGTAACCCTTGGGCGCAGCATCCTGAACCGTACCTTGTTTACAGGCATGTAGCCTGATGTTTTATGCTTAAGAATTGAGAGAATGAATGTAGAAGAAGTGATCCAACGGTATACCCGTGTCCTTACCATTGTGTTTGGATCCATGTGGTTTTCTGTAGTGTTCTTTACCTTGCTCTTTGAGTTGGAGTTGATTCCTTCCGGAGTATTGGTAGGCGATGATATAACTTTGTACGTAACCCAAACGATTGGCGTACTGCTTACGCTGGCAGTGATACCCGGTTCCCTGAAGTGGTTCCATGTGCGTTTGCAGAAACTACGGAAGCTGCCCCCGAAGGAGGCGCTTGACGGATACCTGTCGGCTTCCTCCATGCGGATCGCTGCGTTAGAGCTTTCCGCACTTTACAACCTGATACTTTATTATTTTAGCCTGAATACAGCCCCTGTGTACCTTACCCTCATCACGATGATGGCTACGGTGTTTTGTTTACCCGGTAGGAACAGGATGCGCGAGGAGTTGCGTTTAGGCCAGTCTGTTGATTCCATAGAAGAAGAAAAATGATTATCGCAGTAGATTTTGACGGAACAATTGTGGAACACAAGTATCCGAGGATTGGCAAAGATATTCCTTTTGCCATTGAGACATTAATCCGTTTACAACACGAATTTCATCACCAGATTATCCTTTGGACTGTGCGTGAAGGAGCCTTGTTGCAGGAAGCGGTTGAGTATTGTGAGTCGCGCGGCTTGCAGTTGTATGCTGCCAACAAAGACTTCTCTGAAGAAGATATAAATAGTCCAGGCTATTCGCGTAAACTGAAGGCTGATATCTTTATTGATGACCGGAATATCGGTGGTCTTCCCGACTGGGGTATGATCTATCAGATGATTGCTACCGGTACGCACCGTGGTGGTAACTTTGAGGAGATGATGGCCAGTGCCGGTTCCCAGCGCAAGAGCCGCCGCAGTAGTCGCAACAAGAATGTCTTTTTGCGTATCGGCGAGGCTATCGAGGCCAGCAAGAAGCGCTCAAGGCGATAATCTTAGCAATCCTGGGTGATGGAATTGTCTGTCATTATTGTCAACTACAATGTGAAGTACTTCCTGGAGCAGTGCCTGGAATCGTTGTTTCGGGCGCTGGATTCGTATGAAGAATGGGAAGTCTTCGTGGTAGACAATACTTCGACGGATGATTCGGAAACATATATTCGTTCCCGTATACATAATCCTCGTCTGAAGTGGATTGCCAATACGGAGAATGTAGGCTTCGGCCGTGCCAATAACCAGGCTGTGCAATTGGCGGCAGGTCGCCACATCCTTTACTTGAATCCCGATACGATAGTAACCCCCGAGGCACTTCTGTGGTGCAAACTGCTTATGCAACGTAACGAGGAAACAGCTGTTATTGGCATGCGACTCGTTACTGCCACAGGTGCTTTTCTGCCTGAGAGCATGCGGGGTTTCCCCGATCCTTTTACCTCTTTTTATAAGATATCCGGCCTGTACCGCTTGTTTCCTCGTGTGAAACGTTTCAACCGCTACTATTTGTCGTGGCTGGACAGTCGGAAAGAGTATTTGTGCAGTGAGGTGAAAGTGTTGCCCGGTGCCTATATGTATGTGCAGCGCCGCCGCTTGGAGGAGTTGGAAGAGAAAGGTTTCGATGAACGTTTTTTTATGTATGGCGAGGATATAGACCTCTCTGTGCGACTCTCTCATACCGGTAATGTGGCCTATCTTCCTGAGCCGATTATCCACTACAAGGGCGAGAGTACTAATCATAATTCACAGCATTACGTAAAAGTATTTTATGAGGCGATGGACCTCTTTCAACAAAAGTATTACCCTAGGTACAGGCTGCTCAACTCTTGCCTGAGAACAGGTATCAGCGTGGTGGCTTTCCTTTCCTCGTTACGGAGAAAGATGCCTCTTGCACCGCCTTCAGTGGAGTCGGGTGCAGGCTTTGTGATCTTTGGAGGTAAAAATGCAGTATGTCGGATACAGGATATATTACATTGCAATGGAATCCATGAAGAGAATTACCTGTGTCTGGGGAATGTTCCGTCGGGCGATTTGCAAAAGCAGATTATACCTGCCAATTGCAAGTGGAAGAGAGTGTATCATGTGTTCGATGTGGAACTTTATGGTTACACTGTGCCGATTCGCCTGCTCTCGGACTATCCGTATGGGCCTGATGCCGAAATTGTATTTTACTCGCCAGAGCGTGATGTGTTGCTTCTGGCGGACGGGACGTGTTATCGTTCTTCTTAATATTATTATCTTTTGTATCCCTAATATACTTTCTGATCAATGAATCAATCCTTCCTGCATAGTGAACGTATCTGCCTGCGTGCTGTAGAGCCCGAGGACTTGGATGTGATGTATCAAATGGAGAACGATCCGGAGATGTGGGACGTGAGTAACTTCATCGAGCCCTATTCACGCCATGCCTTACGAGAGTACATCGCCTCCAGTCAAAATGATGTCTTTGCCGATAAACAGCTCCGCCTGATGATTGTGTGGAATGCTACAGGTGAGGTGGCAGGAACACTTGATCTGGATAGCTTTGACGCATGTCACCTGCGTGCTGGAGTAGGTGTGGCCGTTCGTCGCGAGTTTCGTCAACAGGAGGTGGGCTTTGAGGCATTACAGCTTCTTTGCAATTATGTGTTCCGATTTCTCCATCTACGCCAATTGTATGCATACATCCCCGGGGATAATGCGGCCAGCGAGATGTTGTTTAAGAAGGCCGGCTTTGAACGCGTGGCTATGCTGGCCGATTGGCTGCGTACCCCCAATGGCTACAAAGCCGCGTCATTGTGGCAGCGGATAAACAGATAACATTTTCTTAATTAAATGACGGTATAACTGGGAACTTTGACCAAATGGCATACTTCCCACCCAAGGATTTCATGGATTTCTGCCACATCTCCTTGTCGTACTGCAACGGTTCCTTGTGGGGCGAGGACAGTATCCAGGAGTTTGTGTTCAGCTCCTCTTGCAACTGCTCTCCTGTCCAACCTGAATAGCCGCGAAAGAAACGTACATAGCCTTCCGTGGGGTTGTTTTGCAATACATACTCTTTCATATCGTCAAAATTCCCGTTCAGAAACAATCCGTTTCCCAAGTCTAGCGACTCCCGGATGCTTTTGATACGATGTACATAGAACAGGCTGTCGGTACCCACCGGCCCTCCGCTATACAGAGGTATATCTTCCAGATATTGAAACTCGGGCACTATGTGGTTCATTTGCGTAGAGAGGGGCTTGTTGAGCACGAGGCCCATGCTGCCTTCTGTTTCATGGCTGATGAGCAGTACTACGGATCGCAGAAAGAAAGAGTCCTTAAGAAAGGGCTCTGACAGTAGGAGCGCTCCTCTGTGGAGCTCTCCGCTGTTGGTCTTTATCTTGTAATAATTGCTATAGGGCATAGTGGGATTCTCCTCTTTAGTGGTGTTACTGAGCAGGGTATCGCTATAAGCGCACCCTGCTTCGGTAGATGTGTATGATTTTTAAACAGGGTTGTTCTTCTCAAACAGTGTCATGCGCTCTTCCAATATGTCATACTGATGATCCATAATGAAGGAGGTACAGGCACGTAGTCCTTGCTGGTCGCTCCCGGTGGTATCCAACGGGATGGCGCTTACGCCGTAGTACAGGAGTTCCTTCATGAGCTGGCCTCCGGTCATACCGGGGTAGCCTATTGTGAAGTAAAACCCGTCGGCCAGGGTATCTCCCATATCATTGTCGTACACCAGGTGGAAGCCGTGGCGCAAGAAGATCTCTTTCAGTCGGGCGGCACGTTGCCCGTAGGCGATTACATCGCTACGGAAGTCGTATGTTCCGTTCGAGGCTCCCTTTAGCATAGCGGCCATCGCATATTGTGCCGAGTGGCTGGTACCCGAAGAGAGTGCATACAGTACGCGATGTATGAATACGGTACCAAAGGTTCCTCCGCCGTAGCGGGTCTGATAACCGGGGTATGCACGTTGGTACAGCTTGTCGCCGATACAGCATACACCGATGCGTTGCCCGGCATAGCTAAAGGCCTTCGAGGCTGAGATGAGCAGCACATAATGATCCGTATATCGTGCCACGGTGGGCTGATAGGGCGCCTGAAATGGAGTGCTCAGGTCTTTGCGGAAGTCCATAGCAAAGTAGGCCAAGTCTTCCAACACGATGGTGTCATACTGGTTGGCCAGTTCGCCTATGATTTGTAATTCTTCTTCTTGCAGACAGATCCAGCTCGGGTTATTGGGGTTGGAGTATACAATGGCACAGATGTGTCCTTGGTTCAGGTAGCTTTCCAGCTTGGCGCGCAGGGCCTGGCCACGGAATTCGTATACATCAAACGTTTCAAACTTGGCGCTCATCACCTGGCACTGCTGCTTCTGTACAGGGAAACCGGGGTCAATGAACAGGATGGTATCTTTCTTTGGATCAGCCTGTACCGATGTAAGGAATGAGGCATAGGTACCCTGCATGGAGCCGGTTACGGGTACACACCCCTCGGCTGCAATATCTACATTGATAAAGGCTTTTACAAAACGCGAGGCTTCTTCCTTTAGCTCCGGCAAACCGTTGATGTCGGGATACAGGCGGGCGATGCCATTCTGCAAAGCTTCGATCTCGGCCTTTACGCCGATAGCAGAGGCGGGCAGCCCGGGCACACCCATCTCCATCTTGATGAATTCTTTGCCGGAGGCGGCTTCTGCCAGTGAGGCTACTGCTTTTACTTCGCGAATGGTGGCGCGACTCAGGTCGGCTATCTGCATTTCCTGTACCGCCTGGTCTATATAGCGGGGTTCAATGGGGGTATGGGTCATTTCTATTGGTTTATTCTTATTTGCAAAGATAGAAGATATATTCGTTTTGATGCAAAAAGAAATGAGAAAAACTTTTAATTAATGTTTAGGGGGGAGTCTTACTTTTCTTTGCGTCAAAGAAAGCGACAGCAATTCATTCATGATGGTACGGCCCCCCTTGCAATATCGTCATCGCCCTGTAGAGTTGCTCTACAAAGATCAGTCGTATCATCTGGTGCGAAAAAGTCATCTTGGAAAGCGATATCTTCTCATGCGCCGCCGCATATATTGCGGGTGAGAACCCGTACGGTCCGCCGATGATAAATACCAGCCGGCGGCTCACATGATTCATCTTCTGTTCCATCCAGCGGGCGAATTCCACGGAGCGCATCTCGCGGCCGTGCTCGTCGAGCAGCACCACTACATCGCCCGGTTGCAAGGATCGCAGGATCAGTTCACCTTCTTTTTCCCGTTGCTGATCCTCGGAAAGATTGCGGGTATTCTTCAATTCCGGAATGATCTCCATGGAGAAATTCAGGTAGTGACTGGTGCGATTTATGTATTCGTCAATGGCTGTAATATAATGTTTTTCCACCGTACGACCTACGGCAATCAGAGTGATTTTCATGTGGATATCTGCTTATAAACGGTGCAAAATTAGATTTTTTTCTTGGATGATACGGCGTATTAGCGAAATAATCTCTACCTTTGTATAATAAAGTAAAAGCAAAACAATTCAATGAATCAGTTAATCGCTCCGAGTGAACTCATCGACCGTCTGATTGACCTCGCCTTTGCGGAGGATATAGGTGACGGCGACCATACTACCCTGTCATGCATCCCTCCCACAGCTATGGGAAAGTCTAAACTCCTCATTAAGGAAGCGGGTGTACTGGCCGGTATCGAAATCGCCTGTGAAGTGTTTCACCGCTTTGATCCGGAGATGCAAGTAGACGTATTCATTCACGATGGAGCCACCGTAAAGCCTGGCGATGTGGCCATGGTGGTAAGCGGAAAGATACAATCCCTTCTTCAAACAGAGCGCCTTATGCTTAATGTGATGCAGCGCATGAGTGGCATTGCTACCATGACCAAGCGGTATGTAAACCAGTTGGCAGGTACTAATACCCGCGTACTGGATACCCGCAAAACCACTCCCGGTATGCGTATGCTGGAGAAGATGGCTGTGAGCATCGGTGGAGGCGTGAATCATCGTATCGGCCTCTTCGATATGATCCTGTTGAAGGATAACCACGTAGATTTTGCCGGAGGAATCACTGCGGCTATCGACCGTGCCCGTACCTACTGTACAGAAAAAGGAAAAGATCTGAAGATAGAGATTGAAGTACGCAACTTTGACGAACTCCTTCAGGTACTCAACCACGGTGGGGTAGACCGCATTATGCTGGATAACTTCACCCCCGAGGATACCAAGAAGGCAGTAGCCATGATCAACGGACAGTATGAGATCGAATCCAGCGGAGGCATTACCTTTGATACATTGCGCGATTATGCTGAGTGTGGAGTAGACTTCATCTCTGTAGGAGCCCTTACTCATTCCGTGAAAGGACTGGATATGAGTTTTAAAGCTTGCTAATCCGTTACAGATAAGACCCAATGAAAAATAGAATATGTGAACTCTTCGGGATACAATACCCCATCATCTCCGGGGGAATGGTATGGTGCAGCGGCTGGCGACTGGCTTCGGCTGTAAGTAATGCCGGAGGCCTTGGCCTGATTGGTGCAGGCAGTCTGCACCCCGACATCTTGCGCGAGCACATCCGTAAGTGCAAAGCAGCCACCAATAAACCCTTTGGTGTGAATATCCCCCTGATGTACCCGCAGATAGAAGACCTAATGAAGGTGCTGGTAGAGGAAGAGGTGAAGATCGTATTTACCTCCGCCGGAAACCCGAAGACATGGACGCCCTTTTTGCATGAACATGGTATAAAGGTGGCTCATGTGGTAAGCTCTTCCAAATTTGCCGCCAAGTGCGAAGAAGCCGGAGTGGATGCTGTAGTAGCCGAAGGTTTTGAGGCCGGTGGACATAACGGTCGCGAAGAGACCACTACCCTCTGTCTCATCCCCGCCGTAAGGCGCGCCACTACGTTGCCCTTGTTGGCAGCAGGAGGCATTGCCACTGGAAGCACTATGCTGGCAGCTATGGTAATGGGGGCCGACGGTGTACAGATCGGTACCCGCTTCGCCCTGACTGAAGAAAGCTCGGCCAGTGATGCCTTTAAGCAACAGTGCATCGCGTTGGGAGAGGGAGATACCAAGCTGCTCCTGAAAAAACTTTCGCCCACCCGCATGGTGAAAGGTGCCTTCTTCTCACAGGTGGAGGAGGCCGAGGCACGCGGAGCTTCCGTGGAAGAATTGCGTGACCTGCTGGGTAAAGGACGTGCCAAGAAGGGTATGTTTGAAGGAAACATGGAGGAAGGTCAGCTGGAAATAGGGCAGGCATCCGCCTATATCCACACAATAAAGCCTGTAGCAGAAGTCGTACAGGAGCTGATGGCAGAGTACCGGGAACGCTCTGCAGCGGATTATTCGCTATAAAGAGAGTGTCCCCGTCCGAAAATAGAAAGAGTGTAATAGTATAATATGTGAACAATTAAAAAATGAGCTTTATGGGAATAAAAATTAAATCAATCTTGGCTGTCCTTGTTACAGTACTGTGTTTTAGCTCCTGCAAGACAACTGTAGATCAGAATGTGAGCCTGGATGTGCTTCGTGGCCGTTGGTACATCGCGAAGATATATGAAGAGAAAATCCCGACGAAGGAATTGGCTTTTGAGCCGTATGTGGAATTTTACATGCGCGACAGCCACATGCGTGGTAATACCGGTTGCAATGTCATGGATGCCGGCTATTATCAAAAGAAGGGGCAGATCAACTCGCTGATCATTGGTAAAATAACTACCAGGGATAATGTGTGTGCCGAAATGAGCGTTCAGGATAAAATAATCAAGGCCTTGGCTAAGGTGGTTGCTTTTGGTAGGATCAATACAGACAAGGTGTATCTGCTGGATGCAGACGGGTTACCTGTAATCACGCTTAAGAAGTAAGCCCCTTACGAGCTTCGGCAGTTATAAAACGAGGACGGGAAACATCATGAGTATGTTTCCCGTCCTCGTTTTATGTAAATTCACTGGGTGGGTTAGATCAGACCATAGTGTTGCAAGGCATGGGCAATACCGTCCTCATCTACGGAGGAAGTCACGTAATCGGCGGCAGCCTTTACATGGTCTTCTGCATTTCCCATGGCGATGCCGGGAGAAGCAAAGCGCAGCATTTCCAGGTCGTTGCCGCCGTCGCCAAAGGCCATGACTTCTTCCGGGAGGAAGCCGAAGTGCTCGGCGGTTTTCAGGATACCGGTCACTTTTGATCCGCCTTGCGGAACCACATCCGAGAAGCTGGGGTGCCATCTCGTGGCACGGCAGTGTGGAAGGCGCTCCATGACTTCTTCCTCGTGTCCCTCGTTAAAGAAGGCTATGAGTTGCAGCACATCTTCACGGGCTACCTCGCGCAGGTTGGTGCAGGGTACTTCAATAAAGTCGAGCATGTCGAATACCTGCATTACTGTGCGGTCCACAAAGTTCAGGTGCATATCCCCCTCGCGTACAAAGACGCAAGGCATGGGGTGGGTGTCCATGTAATCCAGCAGGTTCTGGATGTCTTCGCGGGGAATGGCATGTTTGTAGATGATCTGGTTATGCCCGGCATAGCAAAGGCCGCCGTTCAGGGTTACATACCCGTCGAATTCCAGTCCCGGCAGGTTGTTGATAGCGGCGAGGTGGCGCCCGGTGGCGATGAATACTTTAATACCTTTTTGCCGCAGTGTGGTGATGGCCTCGCGGGCAGAGTCGGGAACCCGATGGGTGTTAAAACTCACCAGCGTCCCGTCAATATCGAAAAATACTGCTTTTATCATGTCATTTCAGAGCTCGGGCCGGGTTAATCCAGCCCTACAGCAGTCCGCAGTGCCTGTATGGCCTTTTCCGGACTGGCTGTTTCACCCTGCAAAGTTACGAATTTACTACCGATAATTGCCCCTGAAGCGTGAGAACATGCGGCGGAAAAGGTGGCAGGATTGGATATTCCGAAGCCTACCATTCGCGGGTTCTTCAGGTTCATGCCCTGTATGCGGTGGAAGTAGTCCAACTTTTTGGTGTCAAAATCCTTCTGTGCACCGGTGGTGGAGGCAGAGGATACCATGTAGATAAAACCGCTGGTATGGCTGTCGATCAGGCGGATACGTTCCTCGCTAGTTTTTGGTGTGATGAGCATAATGACCTTAATGTCATACTCATCAGCAATGGTCTTGTACTGTTCCTCATACTCTTTAAAGGGAAGGTCAGGCAGGATTACTCCGTCGATGCCGCACTTCCGGCAGCTCCGGCAAAATGCTTCGAAGCCGTATTGCAGCACGGGATTCAGATACCCCATCAGGACGAGGGGTATGGATACCTCGCGGCGTATGTCCTTCAACTGCTCAAAGAGCACCCGCAGCGACATGCCGTTCTGGAGCGCCTGGGTAGAAGCCAGTTGTATTACCGCCCCGTCCGCCATTGGATCGCTAAAGGGGATGCCAATTTCTACCATGTTAACTCCGTTTGTCTGCAAGGCCCGGAGTACATCAGCCGTGCCCTCCAGGGTGGGGTAGCCGGCACAGAAATACACGGAGAACACATTCTGGTTCTTAGTGCGGAAGAGTTCTTCAATTCGGTTCATATTCTTTTCTTTTTTAATGATTCGGTTATTGATTTTGATTGGTGGGTGTAGGGGCGGGCCTGTGTGTCCGCCCACAACAGGCGGCGAAAAACTTTTCTAGCAGCTCCACATCCTTTACTCCCGGGTTGGTCTCAAAACAGCTGTTCAGATCATATCCGGCCAGCGCAGGGTGCGTAAACTGCGACAATGTGGGGAAAGTCTCCAGCGAAAGTCCTCCGCTTAGAAGAAACGGCGTATCCCCTTTGTAAGTCTGTAGCAGCGCCCAGTCAAACGCCCTCCCTGATCCTCCATATCCCGCAGTGGGAGTATCAAAAAGAAACAAGTCGCAGCAGCCTTCATATTCGCCTACAGCTTCTAAGTCCTTTGGTCCAGTGGGTGAAAAAGCCTTGATGACTTTCACATCTTCCTGCAGTTCTCTGCACAGGGCAGGGTTTTCCGTTCCGTGAAGCTGCACATAAGCCAGGTTATATTCCCGGATGTATCTGCGTGTTACATCCGCTTCCTCATTTACAAATACGCCCACGCGGGGGATGGAAACAGGTAGATAACTGGGCTTCTCGTGCACATAACGCGGCGATTTTCCGAAGAAGATAAATCCCATCAGGCAGTGACAGACTTCTTTCCGGGCATCTCCTTCCGAAGATATTTCCTGCATGAGAGCCTCCAGTGCGCGGATGTTTTCCGGCTCGCGCATACCACATACTTTCAGTATCATGATTCAATCTGTTGGATAAAGTGGCGTAGCGTATCCCCCGGCGCCTCGGTCTTCATAAATGTTTCTCCAATGAGGAAACCGCGGAAACCCGCATCGCGCAGTTGTTTTACCGTATCCGGTGAAGAAATCCCACTCTCAGAGACTAGTACCGGTGCCTGTGGAAGCGAAGCGATCTGTGCCCTGAGTGTGGCTGCCAGTGTGAAGGAATGTTGCACATCCGTGGCGAAGCTTCCCAGATGACGGTTGTTGATGCCTACCATATCTACATTAGCGGTCAAGTAATCCAGCTCGCTTTCGTCGTGCAGTTCCAGTAGCACCTCCAACCCCAACTCCCGTGCGCGGGAAGCCAGTGCCGCACACTCTTCTTTGTGCAGGCAGGCAGCTATCAGCAGTACTGCATCCGCTCCTGCTACCCGTGTCTGTAGTAATTGGTATTCATCAATAATGAATTCCTTTCGCAGGATGGGACGATTCACCAGTGGCCGGGCTGTGCGTAAATCACGCAGAGAGCCCCCAAAGAATTTCTCATCCGTCAGGATGGACAGTGCCGCCGCCCCGGCTCCGGCATATGCAGGCGGTATCTCCTCCGCCTGTGCCTCTTGCTTGATCCATCCCTTTGAAGGACTGCGACGTTTGAACTCGGCTATAATACCGGAAGGCGATGCCAGTAATGAAAGGCGCATCGAGCGGTAGCTGCGCGGCTCTGCCGCCATGTTTTCAAGAGCTTCCATAGAGATCACCTGCTTCTGCATGTCTATCTCAAAGCGCTTATTCGCTATGATTTGATGAAGTATATCAGCCATAATTTTTGAATGATTTGAGAGTTAAGAATTTATCTGTTCAGTTCTACAAAACGTGTGAAGGTTTCGGCAGCCTTGCCGCTTTCCAGGGCTTCACGGGCTTCGTCAAGGCAGGTATCGATCTTCTTTTCAGGGCAGATCGTCTGGATGGCGAAGGCGGCGTTAGTCAGTACCACGTCTTTTTGTGCCGGGGTAGCGGTATTATGGAGCACGTGGTCAAAGATAGCGGCAGCGGTTTCCGGGGTATCGCCTCCATAGAGGTCTTGCTCAGTGTAGCGGGGCAAGCCTAGTGTTTCCGGCGTGTACACCTTTTCGTAGTGAGCATTTACCACTTTGAAGGTAGAGGTCAGTGAGATTTCATCGTATCCATCCAGACTGTGTACCACGGAATAGTGTGTGCCGCTAGCTTGGTATACGTAGCTGTACAGGCGCAACAGCGGCAAGTTATACACGCCAAGCAACTGATACGTAGGCATTGTAGGGTTCACCAGCGGGCCCAGCATATTGAAGAAGGTACGTACCGCCAGTGATTTGCGGATGGGAGCTACTGCCTTGAGTGCCGGGCTGAAGAGCGGAGCGTGCAGGTAGGCCATGTTTGTTTCCCCGATGCTGCGGCGCAGGGCATCCGTGTCGGTGGTAAAGTGCACGTCGTGCTGCTCCATGACATTACTGGCACCACTCACGGAGGTAGCGCCGTAGTTGCCGTGTTTCACTACAGGATATCCGGCGGCAGCCACTACAAAGCAGGCGCAGGTGGAGATGTTGAAGGTGTTCTTTCCATCACCTCCCGTGCCTACGATGTCAATGGGACGGAAGTCGTTCAGGTCTATGGGGACACGCATTTCCAGCAAGGCCTCGCGGAAGCCCAGCAGTTCTTCTACCGTGATGCTGCGCATCAGGAATACGGTGATGAAGGAAGCTACCTGCTCAGCGCTGTATGCCCCTTGGGCGATGTGCTGCAGGATGTCGCGTGCTTCGGCGCGGGTCAGGTATTGATGCTCGAAGAGCTTGTATAGAATCTGTTTCATATCTTTTATCAGTATCGGGGTGGATTAATCCAGGGATGTGGCTAACCAATTCTTTATTATTGTCTTTCCCTGTGGAGTGAGTACAGACTCCGGGTGAAACTGGATACCGCGCACATTGTATGTGCAGTGGCGCAGCGCCATGATTTGCCCTTGTTCATCTTCGGCAGTCACGATGAGTTCGCCGGGGAGGCCTTCATGGCTTACTACCCAGGAATGGTACCGTCCTACTTGCAGAGTGTGGCCCATATTGCGGAAGAGCTGATCTCCGTGCAGCACCTGCACCGGGGTCTGGATGCCGTGCATCACCTCCTCCAGGTTGTGCAGGCATGCGCCGAAGGCTTCGGCAATAGCTTGGTGGCCGAGGCATACGCCCAAGATATTTTTCGTGGGGGCATAGCGGCGGATGAGGGGGAGCAGGATGCCCGCTTCCTCAGGGATGCCCGGACCGGGAGAGAGGAGGATGCGGTCGTATTGTTCAACTTCCTCCAGGGTGATCTGGTCGTTGCGGCGCACGTCTACCTCGGTGCAGCCCAGCTCGTGAAGGACGTGCAGCAGGTTGTAGGTAAACGAGTCGTAGTTGTCAAACAGTAAAGTCTTTTTCATGACGGAGCTTAATTTTTGAGGGTTTCGGCCATCTCGATGGCTTTCTTCAGCGCCCCCAGTTTGTTGTTTACTTCTTGTAGTTCACTCTCAGCCACACTCTTGGCCACGATGCCTGCACCGGCCTGGTACCATAGTTCGCTGTTGCGGCTTACAAAGGTGCGAATGGTGATAGCTTGGTTCAGGTCACCGTTCAGCCCAATGAAGCCGATGCAGCCTCCATAGGCACCGCGGCTCACGTTCTCGATTTCGCTGATGAGTTGCATGGCGCGGATCTTGGGGGCGCCGGAGAGGGTGCCTGCGGGGAAGGTGTCAATGAAGGCTTTAAGCGGGTTAGCGCCCTCGTGCAGCGTGCCGCTCACACGGGAAACCAGGTGGATAACGTGACTATAGAACTGAGCTTCCTTGTAGAAGTCGAGCTTTACATCCGTGCAGTTGCGACTCAGGTCGTTACGGGCCAGGTCTACAAGCATGGTATGTTCGGCATTTTCCTTCGGGTCACGGAGCAGGGCTTCAGCCGCTTTGCGGTCGTGCTCAGCCTCACCCGTGCGGCGATAGGTGCCGGCAATGGGGTCGATGCTGGCGTGGCATCCCGTAATCTTGCAGTGTGTTTCGGGCGAAGAACCGAAGATGCGGAATCCTCCGAAGTCGAAATAAAACAGATACGGCGAGGGGTTGATGCTGCGCAGTGCTCGGTACACCTTGAAATCATCACCCTCAAATTGCTGGATAAAGCGCCGGGAGAGGACAATCTGGAATACATCTCCACGTTGGCAGTGGGCAATACCCTTGCGTACACAGCTCATGTATTCTTCATCGGTCACATTGCTTGTTTCCTCTCCCATGCAGCGGAAGTTATAAGAAGGGTAGTTTGTGTTGTCCAGCAGGGTAATGAGTTGTTCCAGCTTGCTGGCTTTGCCCGGAGCTTGCAGCTCTACCAGTGTGAGGGTGTTCTTAAAATGGTTGAAGATAAGCACGTATTTATACAAGATGTACAACATCTCTGGGGCATCATTCTCTTCGGCGTGCGTGTCGCGGATGGGGATTTGCTCAAAGTAGCGCACACTATTAAAGGAGGTATAACCGAAGAGGCCGCATACCTCGCTGTACTCGCCCTCTACGTGGAGGCTGGCAAGGAATTGTTTCAGCGTGTTGCTAATATCCTGCCCGGTACGTACGGGGATGGTCTCTTCCGTGTGGTCCGGAAAACGCAAGGTGCATACACCACTGTTCACCCCGAAGGAGGCCAGCGGACAGAGTCCTATATACGAGGTGGAGTTTTCCGCTGAGTGAAAGTCGGAACTCTCCAGCAGAGCGGATTCCGGATAAATGTCGCGTACACGCAGGTAGATGCCTACCGGGGTGTGTAAGTCGCCCAGCACCTGGCGGGCTACCGTTTGAAAAGTGTAGGTATTCATAGGGATGTATTCATATAGTTAATATAGGTATCCATGTCTTTGTCGCCGCGGCCGGAGACGGTAAGCACTACTACGTCAGTGGGTTTGAACTGCATTTTGGGCAGTGCACCGAGTACATGGGCGGATTCGATGGCGGGGATGATTCCTTCCAGGCGGGTCAGTTCCAGGGCGGCCTGCATGGCTTCGTCGTCATTGACAGCCAGTACGGTGGCGCGGTGGTGTGCGGCCAGATTGGCATGCATGGGGCCGATGCCGGGGTAGTCCAGTCCGGCGGAGATGGAGTAGGGCTCTGTAATTTGCCCGTCCTCAGTCTGCATCACCAGTGTGCGCGAGCCGTGGATGATGCCTTCGCGGCCGCAATGGATGGTGGCGGCGGTCTCACCGGAGTCGATGCCCAGGCCTCCGGCCTCAGCCAGGACGATGCGTACACGCTCATCATCAATGTGGTGGTAGATGGTACCGGCTGCATTACTGCCTCCGCCTACGCAGGCCATAAGGTAGTCGGGGTAGTCGCGGCCTTCCTGCTCTAGGAGTTGTTTTTTGATTTCTTCGGAGATGATGCTCTGCAGGCGAGCCACCATGTCGGGATAGGGATGCGGGCCTACGGTAGAACCGATGATGTAGAAGGTATCCTCCGGGTTGCAGCACCAGTCGCGGATGGCCTCGTTGGTGGCATCTTTCAGTGTCATGTTGCCGGAGGTGACGGGGCGCACGGTGGCACCCAGCATCTGCATTTTCTGTACGTTGATGTGTTGGCGTTCTACATCGGTCTTGCCCATGTACACAATGCACTCCATGTTCATCAGGGCGCATACGGTGGCGGTGGCTACGCCGTGCTGCCCGGCGCCGGTCTCGGCTATGATACGTGTCTTGCCCATGGCGCGGGCTACGAGGATCTGGCCTACCGTATTATTGATCTTGTGGGCGCCGGTGTGGTTCAAGTCTTCCCGTTTCAGGTAGATCTTGCAACCGTAACGTTCAGAGAGGCGGCGGGCCAGGTAGAGGGGGGAGGGGCGGCCCACATAGTCGCGCAGCAGTTGTTCATACTCCTTGCGGAAGGCAGGGCTTTCCAGGATGTGCAGGTAGCTGGTGCGCAGGTTTTCTACGCATTGGTGCAGGATCTCGGGGACGTATGCGCCGCCGAATGTGCCGTAGTACCCTTCAGGGTTCACTAAAAAAGAATCTTTCATATTCACTGGTTATTTATTTGTGATCAGTTTTGGGATGAATAGGGGTAAAATAGAAAAAGCCCTGTCGCAGGTGCAACAGGGCTTTTCGGTTCTATATTATATATACTATATACAGTATCTATCAGAATACACACAAAAGCGAGGCTTCCTTACGACTTCCGGAGTTGTAAGAGCGCCACCACCAAAATGTAGTATTCATTCTCATCATTTCTACTTGTTACGAGTTAAATTCAGGGTGCAAATATAGAGGCTTTTCAAAGAAGAACCAACTTTTTCTCTGTTTTTTTGTAGAATTTATATTTTGCCATCCTGTTGAAGAACTAACTATAGGGAGTTAAAAACACGAAAATGAACTGAAATACAGTGATATATTCCTTGTGGGACTGAACAATAACCCGTTACTTTGCATTCAAATGATAGTATTAAGAGATAAAGATTAGGTATTAACGAGAAAAAAATCAGATGAAACATTTTACAAAACAAACGTTGTCTGCCTTGCTTTTGGCCCTTTGTGCCGGAGGAACTATGCAGGCGCAGTATCAGCTTCCCAACCCCGGATTTGAGGGTACGTGGACCAGTAATACAAGAGGTACATATACGGAAATGACTCCTGCCGGGTGGAATTCTTTCTATAAGGCGAAAACCAATTCCCTGACAGCTTTGGCCTTTACCATGAATCAGGTGGGACCGTTATCTCAGAGTGACGATGCCCATCGCGGTGCTTATTCGGCTAAGATTACGGCCAAGACCAATTTCCTGGGTTCTACCTCTAATGGTAATCTGACCTTGGGGCGCATCAATATGGGAAGCACTACCGCTTCTGATGCAAGTAACCATAACTTTACGGATCTGAGCAGTGACACATGTTCGTATGCCTTTTCCGGACTTCCCGATTCGGTGTCCGTATGGGTAAAGGTGGTTCCAGCATTGCTTACCGACAGCGCTTCCGTGAACTTTGTGCTCCACAAACGTTTTGCCTACAAAGAACCGCATGAGACTGCCGAGAACGTAGCTGCCTACCGCATTGCCTATGCCAAGAACATGGCCATTGCCAAGACCGTAGACAAAGACAATAATCTGGTGTGGAAACGTGTGTGTATACCTTTTATATATAATGAGGATACTATGAACTCCACTGACAACTTCCTGCTGGCTTCCTTCTCTACCAACGGAAAACCCGGTACAGGCAGCGGTGGCGATGCCCTCTATGTGGATGATGTTCAGATGATATACAACTCCCAGCTGAGTGATCTGAAGTACGATGGTACAACCATTGCAGGTTTCAAGAAGGACGTATATGAATATTCTATTAATAAGATGTACGCCCCTATTGAGCTTCAAGCCATTGCCGATGGTATCGGCGCCGAAGTTTCAGTATCCTATGATCCGATTACTGCTGTGGCTATCGTTCGAGTACAGGGTAATGACTTCTCTGTCAACAATGCCAACTTCCATGAATATACCCTTACATTCATCAAGCGCGGAGTGGAAGGATTCTATACTGGAAAGCTGAATGTAACGCTGGCTGATACTCCCTGCCCGGAAACAGATGAGTATGTAACCATCGAAATCAATGAAGATTATACGGTAAACCTTGTCCTGAAGGATTTTTATCTGGTAACAGGGACAGGCCCCGATGACCGTACTGGAGTAGGTACGATCCGTATCCCCAATATTGAAGTTTTTCATCCTGATAACGAAGGCGACGACTTTGTGCTTTACTCCTTACAGAATATTGAAATAGCAGCCGGATCAGAAGGCGACCCGCAGTCATGGATGGGCCCCTTGCTGGGTGAAGTACCCATTGAACTGAATGCAAAGGGTAAGAACGAAGTTCTGACTGTAGATATTGATATAGACATGGCAAACGGGGTTCACGTGCGTTTTGACGGAACGAAGTCGCTCAATGCTCTTCCCCGCATAGATGGACCGGGTAACCGCATGTACGTATACCGTATTGATGACTTTAATGTAGGCATCGCCGGTGCGGCCGAAGGTTCGCCCTACCGTGTGTACTCCCACAGCGGTATGATGGTGATGAACGGTAAGTTGCAAAGCGAACAACTGAATATCGAGCGCCTCCCCCGCGGAGTATACATCCTGCGTATTGGTAATAAGCAAGCTCGCTTCATGCGCTAATTTGCATGAACCCTCCACGTTCCACTACCTTCTGAAAGCCTTTGTCACAAAGGGATTCAAGGTGGAACCTTGTGTGAAGGCTCCTTCCACAGTGAATTTTAGAGAAGCTGGTGGAACCAATGGAGCGAGGTTAAAACACAGCGCTGCGTATGCCGGAAGACAGGCCTGAGATTGGAAAATACAGGCCTGTCTCCCGGCATACGTAGCGCTTCAGTTTTCGTGCGCACGAGGCAACTATCTCGTGGGCACGAATTTTACAATTGGTGCGCATCAGTATCTTAACTGGTGCGCACCAGTTTTGTAAGTATATCTATCTTTGTTTTTGTAATACAATCGCCTTGAGTGGAAGCACACCCCTTCACCTCTAAACCCTTTGCCACAAAGGCTTTCAGAAGGTGGTGGAACGTGGAAGGAGTTTTTGTAATAGGATTATCTGCATATTTTGCATAGAATTATCTTCTTAATACTATGAATTGATTATTTAATTACTAACTTTGCAGAAAAGGCGAGAAGCCAACAAAATTAACCGAACTTAAAAGAAGTATTATGAAAAGAAGTAAATTGCTTTGTATTGCACTATTTTGCATTGTCGCTTCTTCTGTATTCGCACAGGTGCAGAAGCCTAAGTTTGAAGACATCATCACTGTGGAGAACTATCCCATTGTAGATGGATCTACCTCTAATGAACCTTTGAGTCGCATAATTGCAGCTAAATTGCTTGGTTTTCAATACGATTGGAAATACAGGGACGGGGCCTCTACTGCAAGTGTTGAAGTGAGTGGGCAAAACTTACCGGAAGATTTTTTTGAAAAACGGGTCATTACCTCTCAAACCCATCAGTCTTTTTTGAACCTTATTGATAAGAAAGTAGATATCATCCTTTCTGCCCGGAAGATGTCTGCCAGTGAGAAAGAATATGCGGAAGCTGCGGGAGTCACTCTCATCGAAGCACCTATAGCTCTGGATGCTCTTGTTTTTATGAATAATATGTATAATTCAGTGACTTCGCTGACAACTTCCCAAATACAGAACATTTATACAGGTAATATCGTTGACTGGAGTGAGGTAGGTGGTCAAGATGGACCGATATATCCTTTTACACGTAATGAGGATTCTGGCAGCCAGGAGCTTATGCGATCACTGGTAATGAAAGATTTACTTACAGGAGAATGGGAGGTTAAGCTGGATTGGCAAATCGGATCCATGATTCAGGTTTTTGGAGGTGTGGAGTCAGATGTATTTACATTAGGGTATACTGTATATTATTACAAGGAGCAAATAGTGCGGGGGTATGAGGATTATGTACGTTCCATCTCCGTAGACGGCGTATATCCCGACAAGCAAACAATCAAAAACCGTACGTACCCGTACGTAGCCGAAGTATATGCCATTATCCGTTCCGATCAAGATACTGAAACTACCGCCTATGGTCTGTATGAATGGTTACAGACTTCGGAAGGCCAGGATATAGTAGCCGAAAGTGGATATGTACCTGTGGGTTCCCAGGCAAACCCAAAGTTTGAAGACGCCATCACTGCGGAGAATTATCCTATTGTAGACGGATCTACCTCTAACGAACCGCTAAGCCGCATGATTGCAGCTAAACTACTGGGACTTGACTATGAGTGGGTCCAATATCTGATCGGGACCCCTCTTTGGTATGTAAAAGTAGACGATAAAACCCTTCCGGAAGGTTTCTTTGAGAATCGGGTCATGACCTCGCAAACTCACCAGTCCTTCTTGAATCTGATTGATAAAAAAGCGGATATCACCCTCTCCGCCAGGAAGATGTCTGATAGTGAAAAAGAGTACGCCGAAGCTGCAGGGGTTACCCTCATCGAAACACCAATTGCCTTGGATGCTCTTATCTTTATGAACAATACGGACAATCCGGTGACCTCCCTGAATACCCACCAAATACAAAGTATTTATACAGCCAATACCACCCATTGGAATGAAGTAGGTGGTACGGATGCAGCGATAAGCCCCTATGTGCGCAATGCCGATTCCGGTAGTCAGGAACTCATGGAGTCGCTCGTGATGAAAGATCTGGTTATCGGAGACTGGCCTGCTATCGGCGATTTCCTTATCAGAACCATGATAGCTGTTTTTAGTGAAATAAACAACAATGTGAATGGACTGGGTTACACCGTATATTATTACAAAGAAAACATTGTAAGAGATTATGCCAAGAAAGTACGTACAATCTCTGTGGATGGCGTGTATCCCGATAAGAATACCATCAGAAACCGTGCATACCCGTATGTGGGCGAGGTGTACGCTATTATCCGTTCCGACCAGGATCGTACCTCCACCGCCTACGGCCTTTATCAATGGTTGAAGACTAAAGCCGGGCAGGAAGTAGTAGCCGAAAGCGGATATGTGCCTATTGAGGGCTCAAGTGCCGTTCCGGGGATCGAAGAAGAGCAAAAATTGGACGAGATCATAGTGTATCCCAACCCCGTAAGCGATGGTTGTTACATCTCCGGCCTCACACAGCCCGCCCGCCTTACCTTGCGGGATGCCTCCGGCCGTGAAATCCTGTCGGTAAACGTAGACAATGAGCAGTACATAGACCTCAGCACAGTAGCCCCGGGTCTGTATATAGCTACATTCAGAAATGCAGCCCCCGGCGGAACTCCCTGGCAGGCGCCTGTTTCGTGCCGGATTATGGTTATACGGTGATTATTAGGAATGAAGACACGGATAGAAAGTGAAGAGTGTTGTTAAGTTTAAGAAATTGGCGGTTAATAACCGCCAATTTCTTTTGTAGACTATCCTCAAAAGCGGAAACCCCGCAGAAACTCAGTGGCAGTCATTCGCTTCTTTCCGGCTTGTTGGAGTTCGATGACTTCAATATATCCGTCGGTCGCGGCAAAACGGAGGGAATCTTTCCCGTTGCTGATTACCATGCCGGGAGCATGTGAAGGAGCTTCGTGCACCTTGCATGTCTCGAAGATCTTAAGTTCTACCTCTTCACCTTTAACATTGTGCAGGCTGGTACGGGCAGCGGGGTAGGGGGACAGTCCGCGGATGAAATCATATACCTGTTTCACGGGCTGGTTCCAGTTGATGAGGCAGGTGTCTTTGAAGATCTTTGGTGCGGGGAGCAGACGGGTAAATCCCGCCATCTCTTTCTGTGCGATGGGGCGGATGGTGTCGTGGCAGATGGCGTCTACTGTTTCCAGCACCAGCTTACCGCCCAGTTCCATGAGGCGGTCGTGTACCACGCCCACATTATCCGTTTCGGCGATGGAGATGCGTACCTGCTGAATTACCTTTCCGGTGTCCATGCCGTGTTCCAGGAAAAAGGTGGTAATGCCGGTTTCCGTTTCCCCGTTGATAACTGCCCAGTTGATGGGGGCCGCACCGCGATACTGTGGAAGCAGAGAGGCGTGCAGGTTGAACGTACCAAAGCGCGGCATATTCCAAACCACTTCGGGCAGCATGCGGAAGGCTACCACAATCTGCAGGTCGGCCTGCCAGGCGCGTAGCTCGTCGAGGAAGGTTTCATCCTTTAGCGATACGGGTTGCAGTAAGGGCAGATTTTGCGACAGGGCATACTGCTTTACCGCCGAGTATTGTAGCTTTTGACCACGTCCGGCTGCTTTATCAGGCATGGTGAGGACGCCTACTACGTTATAGCCGCCTTCTACCAGGCATTTCAGGCTCTCTACCGCAAATTCGGGAGTGCCCATATATACTATTCTCAGGTCTTTTTTATCCATGTTCTGTTAAGGGGTTAGGGGAGTGAGGTATTTTAATCTTCGCTGTAGAAATGCACCAGCAGTCGGCGGTACGTTTCCAGTATCTTCGATTTCAATACAAATCCGACAAAGACTCCTTCTTCGTCTACTACCGGGAGTTCCCACGATTTGGTCACCTCGAAAGCGTGCATAATCTGCTCCATCGTATCATCAATACGCAGGTGGAAGGGAACGGGTTTCATGAAATGCTCTGCTTTGTAACGGTGATACAGTTCGGGGCGGAACATGACGTTACGGATGTCGTCCAGCGTCACTACCCCAAGCAAGTGGTTTTCTTCGTCTACCACGGGCATCATATTGCGGTTTACCCGGCTGATGAGGTTTACCATCTGCCGCAGGTCGGTATCTTTGGTGATAGTCTTCTCCTCGCGATCCAGTACATTCTTTACCTTCATCAGGGTAAGCACGGCCTTGTCTTTGTGGTGAGTCAGGAGCTGCCCCTTCTTAGCCAGACGCATGGAGTAGATGCTATGAGGCTCGAAAGCGATGATGGTAAGGTAAGAGCATACTGAGCAGATCATCAGCGGCAGGAACAAATCATATCCTCCGGTAAGTTCTGCAATGAGGAAGATGCCTGTCAGCGGGGCATGCATTACTCCGCTCATTACCCCGGCCATACCGATGAGAGCAAAGTTTTTTTCCGGGCAGTAGTGGGTAAAGTGGAAACTGTTGCTGAAGTGTGAGAATGTAAAGCCCGATACGCATCCCAGAAACAAGCTGGGAGCAAAGATACCGCCGCATCCTCCTCCGCCGTTTGTGGCACTGGAAGCAAACACCTTAGCCAGTATAATCAGCAGCAGGTACAGCAACAATAGGGATCCTGAACCGTAAAAGAAGGAGTTGTTGAGCACGGAGTCCCACTGTTCCGTAGTAGTACCGTTGATGAGCAGCTCAATGGTTTCGTACCCTTCGCCATACAACGGTGGAAACAGGAATATCAGGATACTCAGGATAGAGCCGCCCAAGAGAAATTTCTTCCAGGGACTCCGAAACTTTCCAAAGACCCCTTCAATCCAGTTCATGGAGCGTGTAAAGTACAAGGATACGAATCCGCAAAAGATGCCTAGCAGAATTACATAGGGGATGCGTTCCATGAGGAATTCATGATCCATGCTAAACCGGAACATGGCCTCTGTACCCATAAACACATATGCAAACACTGCTGCTGTCACTGAGGATACCAGCAAGGGCAGGAGCGAGGCCATGGTAAGATCCAGCATCAGTACCTCCAGCGTAAAGCAGAGCCCGGCAATGGGGGCCTTAAAGATGCCTGCAATGGCACCTGCCGCACCGCAGCCGATGAGTAGCATCAGAGTCTTATGCTCCAGTCGGAAGAGCGATCCCAGGTTAGAGCCAATGGCCGAACCGGTAAGTACGATAGGTGCCTCGGCTCCTACCGATCCACCAAATCCGATGGTTACGGAACTGGCCAGTATGGACGACCAGGTATTGTGCCGCTTGATGCGTCCCTGCCTGCCGGAGATGGCAAAGAGGATCTTCGTTACTCCGTGGCTGATGTCATCGCGTACAATATAACGTACGATGAGACCCGCCAAAAAGATGCCTACTACCGGGTATACCAGGTATAGGTAGTTCGCTTCGTCAGAGGAAAAGTTCAGGGTCAGCATCCGCTGAATCCAGTGGATGAGCTGTTTTAGTACATATGCCGCAAGAGCGGAGCAAATGCCCACTACAAAGCTGAGTATCAGTATAAACTGCCTCTCAGGAATGTGTATTTTCCGCCATTGCAGTAGCTGTTGCAACAATTGGTGATATTGGAGCTGGGCGAATGTCATTTCTTTCTTAAAGGATGTGATTATTCCCGTATGATCTTTATCTGGCCGTTACGGTTCAGCTTGATAATACTGGAGGGTTGCGCCGGGGCAGTTTCCTGCTGGCGATAGCCTACTACATAGTCGGCCGCCGCAAGTAGTTCTTTGCTGATCTCTGCAAATAACTGGGGTGAAGGTTCGCCACTTACATTGGCCGAGGTGGAAACGATGGCTCTGCGGAAACGTTGGCACAGCGCTCTGGAGAAAGGCTCGCTGGTAACACGGATGCCTACACTGCCGTCCTCGGCCAGCAGATTATCGGCCAGGTTACGGGCATGATCGTAAATAATGGTGAGTGGTTTGGTGGCCATCTCTATCAGATCCCAGGCCACATCGGCCGGCGAATCTACATAGAAATCTACTTTAGCGGCTGAGTCTACCAACACAAGGAGCGCCTTGCTGTCGGTACGTTTCTTTAGTGCATACACTTTTTTAACGGCTTCCGCATTTGTGGCGTCGCAGCCTATACCCCATATCGTATCCGTAGGATAGATGATAATGCCGCCTTCGTTCAATACCCGGCAGGCTTCTTTGATATCGTCATTGTACTCCATTGCGCAAGCGATTTAGCGGCAAAGTTACAACATAATCACCTAAAAAGACGAAATAGCTCCTAAAAAAGATATATCTTTGTAGGCGAATCTCTCCAAGTTGTAAATATGATTCGGAAACAGTACGGAATAGTATTCCTATTAGTGATAGGGGTAACAGTATCAGGTGTATGTACATCATGTCGCCCGGAAGATACCACCAGACAGGACGAGGAATTGTATCATAAGGAATTGCTGCAAGCTGCTTTGCAGGAATGTGCACGCCACAAACATCCGATGGGTGACCAGGCTTTGAGCCGCTATTACGAAACAAAAAAACGCATTTGCTGGTTGGAAGACCTTTCGGATACTGTGCCGGTACAGTATTTCCTGAGTACATTATCTAATATAGAGGATCATGGTCTTTCGCCTTCGCAGTTTCATTACAAAGAACTTTCGCAGGAATATGAGTTGTTACGGTCTTTGACCGCCGACAGTCTGAGGCGGGTCCCCCAACGTGTGGCAGCTCTTGAG
Source organism: Bacteroidaceae bacterium (assembly GCA_031552405.1). GTDB lineage: Bacteria > Bacteroidota > Bacteroidia > Bacteroidales > Bacteroidaceae > UBA1794. Next base: position 32,999 of record JAVBMN010000028.1, read on the forward strand.
TATAAATTGTCGGAGAGCTACCTGTGTTATGTTCGTGGCCTTCGTTTTGGTTTTCTGGACCCTTATAAACTGCTGAATAACCTGGAAGAAAGTGAGCCCCGTTACCCTGGAGACGAAAAGAAGGTGATGAAAGAGCTGTATGACATCCCGTTGGAACGCTATGATTCGCTGTTCCTGGATAAATCTTTAACGCAGATAGGAAAGGCGTTACCAGTTTATCTTTCCAGTATCTTCCCTCAAGGTCCTTTATATAAGTCTCTTATGACTGGACGGCCCGAATCGGCAGAGGAAAAGAAAACGCGTATTTCCATGTTGGAGATGATTCGCTGGCGCACTCCGGAAGCTTCTTCCAAAGGGCGCAGGGTATGTGTGAATCTGGCTGCTCAGCGGCTTGTGGCGTATGAAAAAGCCAATGAATCTGTGCTGGAAATGAAGATCTGTTGCGGGTCTTTGCGCCATAAAAGCCCCATGCTGAGTAGTGAAATTACCCGCATGGAGGTGAATCCATATTGGAATGTACCTATATCTATTGTGCGACGTGAGATCATTCCGGGCTACTACAAAGATACTGCTTATTTTACCCAGCACCGGATGAAAGTGTACACTCGAAAAGGGGTGGAAGTTTCTCCGCATGAAGTGGAGTGGGATGCGAAAGCGGAGGAGATTCCCTATAAGATCCGGCAAAATAATGGAGCGGATAATTCATTAGGAGCGATTGTATATCGTTTCCCTAATAAATTTGATGTATATTTGCACGATACTAACAACCGCGCGGCTTTTCTGAGGACAAATCGTGCAGTGAGTCATGGGTGTATCCGCTTGGAAAAACCGCTTGAACTGCTGGCTTTCCTTGAACCGGATGCAGCGCGTCGGGCTAAGATAGAGGATGCCATGCAGCCGGATGACGAAGGGGGGTATCTGTTGAAGAACTTTAGTCTGCCTTCCTCCGTGCCGTTGCTGATCACATATCGGACAGCAGGCCTTGATGCTCAGGGTATGTTGGTGTATTACGAGGATCCGTATGCGTACAATGGGATAGTAGCGGATAAACTACAATCAGTAAAACCTGATTAAAGAGAATGAGTGACAAGTACGATGAGAAACAAATAATTCTTCTGCTTCAGAAGCCGGAAACGGTACATCGGGCCTTTGGCCGGGTGGTGAAGGAGTATTCGGAACAGCTATATTGGCAGATTCGTCGCATGGTACTTGATCATGATGACGCAAACGATGTGTTGCAAAATACCTTCCTGAAGGCTTGGAGTAGTATAGAATGTTTCCGGGGCGATGCCAAGCTCTCCACTTGGCTTTACCGGATAGCCTTCAATGAATGTCTTACATTTATCAATAAGAGAAAGGCGGAAGATAATTGTTCCATCGACTCCTCTGAATCCATGGAGGTGCGAAGCCTGGAAAGCGAAAGCTACTTCAACGGAACTCATGCACAAAGATTACTTCAGGAAGCGATTCTTACCCTGCCGGAAAAGCAGAGGATGGTATTTAATATGAAATACTTTGAAGAGAAGAAGTACGAAGAGATGTCGGATATATTCGGTACAAGCGTGGGGGCATTAAAAGCCTCTTATCATCACGCAGTGAAGAAAATAGAGAAATATATTCAAGAACGCTTTTAAACCTTTTACTTCCTTTACTATCCAAACTATAAAATGAGAAAGAGATGAAAGAAGAAGACGAAATCTTAAAGAAATGCGGTACTGGGAATCCGTTTACGGTGCCTGAAGGTTACTTTGAGCAGTTTGCGTCGGATTTGATGGAGCGTTTGCCCGAAAAGGACGCGTCGGTCTTCCCGACTGCAACTCCGGTAACGTGGACAACTCGTATAAGACCTTTGCTGTACCTTTCGGCAGCATGTATAGGGCTTATGTTGGTCGTGAAGTTTATGGTACAGTATAACACCTCGGGTTCTTCCTCGGGTTTGGACATGGAGGTGGCATCTGTTACGGAATATTCGGATCAGGAAATAGAACGCATAGTAGACAAATCCTGCTTGGATGACTATGCAATCTACGAACTCGTTTCGAATGCAGATTAGAAGAATCTCTTAGAGTGATAATGTATGAAAAAGCTGATTTTAATTGTCTTCCTGTTTGTTAGTGCCGCCACAATGGCTCAGCAACGCCTTTCGCGTGAAGAGTTTCTGAGTAAGAAGAAGGCGTATATTACGGAGCAGGCATGTTTGACAGAAAGCGAAGCAGCTCGTTTCTTTCCTTTGTATTTCGAATTGCGTGGAAAGGTGCGAAAAATGGATGAAGCGGTCTGCCAAAATGAAGAGGAGCTGTGTAAGGGTAAACCCACGGAGGCGGAATACAATCAGGTTTTGGAAAAGATGTACAACAACAGGATTGAAACTGCCAAATTGGAGAAACAGTATTACTTCAAGTTCAAGGCTTTCCTGACTAATGAGAAGATTTATAAGATTCAGAAGGCCGAGATTGATTTCCACCGTACCATTCTGAAGAAGATGGTACGCTGATAAAGAAAATGCGATAGAAAAGCATGCGTTTTTTAGAATGTAACAATAACAAAAGTTGAAGTGTCCGGTCAGTGTGCTGATCGGACACTTTTTCTATTGCTTTTTGGTATATAATAAAAAAAGTAGTAGCTTTGCAAACTGATATTATATAGTATATATGAAACTGGATATCCTTACGGCTATTTCTCCTATTGATGGTCGTTACAGAAGCAAAGCCGAGTCTTTAGCTGATTATTTTTCTGAGTTTGCACTGATTCGGTATCGTGTGCGGGTAGAGATAGAGTATTTCATTGCATTGTGTGAATTGCCTTTGCCACAGTTGAAGGAGATTGATCATGCCTTGTTTGATACACTGCGGGATATCTACCGCAATTTCTCGGAAGAAGATGCTACTCGCGTAAAAGATATAGAAAGCGTAACTAACCATGATGTAAAAGCGGTAGAGTATTTCCTCAAGGAACAATTCGACCGAATTGGACACATGGATGCGTATAAAGAGTTTATTCATTTTGGCCTTACCTCGCAGGATATTAATAATACTTCTATCCCACTCTCCATCAAGGAAGCGCTGGAAGAAGCATACTATCCCCAGTTGGAGGAGCTTATCGCCCAGCTTGAAACTTATGTGAAGGATTGGAATGAAATCCCCATGTTGGCCAAAACGCACGGGCAGCCTGCTTCGCCTACTCGTCTGGGTAAGGAGATAAATGTGTATGTATACCGTTTGAACAAGCAGTTTGAAATCCTCAAGGCATGTCCCGTTACTGCCAAATTTGGCGGGGCAACTGGAAATTACAACGCACACCATGTAGCGTATCCCGAGTTTAAATGGGGTGAGTTTGGTGATCGGTTTGTAGCTGGAAAGTTGGGCTTGCAGCGTGAAGAGTTTACGACTCAGATATCCAATTACGACAATCTTTCTGCCGTATTTGATGCCTTGCGTCGTATCAATACCATCCTCATCGATATGGATCGTGACTTCTGGATGTATATCTCCATGGAATATTTCAAGCAGAAGATCAAAGCAGGTGAAGTAGGCTCAAGCGCCATGCCTCATAAGGTAAACCCCATTGACTTTGAGAATTCGGAAGGTAACTTGGGTATTGCTAACGCTATATTGGACCATCTCAGCAATAAATTGCCGGTATCTCGCTTGCAACGCGACTTGACCGACAGTACCGTACTGCGCAACGTAGGCGTGCCTATGGGCCATGCCGTGATTGCTATTCAAAGTACTTTGAAGGGCTTGCAAAAGCTGTTACTTAATGAAGCGAAGATCCGTGCCGACTTGGACGACTGCTGGAGCGTAGTAGCCGAAGCTATCCAAACCATCCTTCGCCGTGAGGCATATCCCAACCCGTATGAGGCCCTGAAGGCGTTGACACGCACCAATCAGGCTATTACGGAGCAGACAATTAAGGCGTTTATTGAAGAACTTGATGTGAATGAGGCTGTGAAAGCCGAGCTTCGGGCCATAACTCCCTATAACTATACTGGAATATAATAATAGAGCAAATAATAATAGCAATAAGCTTGAAATAGCCCTTGCCGGGTCAAACTAGCTGCCTGCCTCAAAAATAAAGAAATCCTTAAATAACTGAATGTATTATCGGCCGTGAGGCCAATCGAAAACAATTAAAAACTGTCGTGATGGACACAAACAAAGAAGAGTGGAAAGAAGCCGCAGAAGGTGGTTTCCCACAGAAAAATGAAGAAAGTCGTAAAGAAGATTCGGCGGCTGCGCCTCGTTCGCATCGCCCCCGGATCCAGCGTCCCGCCGGAGAGAGAGTATCGGTATATCAGAAGAGATATGCAGGTGATTCCGGCTACAACCAGGAGGAACGTCCTTCGTATAACCGCGAACAGCGTCCTTACAGCCGCCCTTACGGAAATGAAGGCGCTGGTTATCAGCCTAATGAGAATAATGACTACTCTGCCCGCCGTACATCATCCAATTACCAAGGGGGAGAACAGTCATCATATCGTCCCCGCTATAGCGGTTCTTCTCCATACGATCAGGATTCCCGCCGTCCGCAAAGCGATTCCTACCGCCAGGGAGGGTATCGGTCGGAATCAGGCTCAGGCGAGTCTCGTGGTTATGGTGAGCAGCGCAGTAACTATGGCGAACAACGTAGTAGTAGCTATGGTGAACAACGTAGTAGTAACTATGGCGAACAGCGTAACAGCTATGGTGAGCAGCGTCCTAATAACTATGGTGAACGCCGCAGTAATTATGGCGAGCAGCGTAGTAGTAATTATGGGGGAGGCTATAACCAGCAGCGCAATAATTACGGTGAACAACGCAGCAACTATGGCGAGCGTAATTCGTACAACAACAATCGTAATAATTATGGCGAGCGTAGCAACAGCTATGACAACCGTGATCCGTACAACTCTTACAGCAACAACCGTGGTGGTGGATATAGCAATAATCCCCGTGGCGGTGCGCCTCGTCCGCGATATAATGACAATCAGGAGGGTGGTTACAATCGTGGTGACTATTCCGGAGGCTACAATAAACCCTCTTATGGATCTAGTCGTCCTGCGCGTCCCGGATATAACCCGAATGCGAAGTATAGCATAAAGAAACAGATTGAGTACAAGGAAACGCATGTAGACCCTAATGAGCCGATTCGTCTGAACAAGTATCTTGCTAATGCAGGTGCATGCTCACGTCGTGAGGCAGACGATTTTATCGCTGCAGGTGCCGTAAAGGTCAACGGAACAGTGATTACCGAACTGGGAACAAAGGTAAAGCGCATGGACGAAGTGCTCTTTCATGATCAATTGATCAGCATTGAGCGTAAAGTATATGTGCTTCTGAATAAACCGAAAGACTGTGTAACCACTCTGGACGATCCTCAGGAACGTAAAACGGTAATGGAGCTGGTGAAGGAAGCTTGCAAGGAGCGTATTTACCCTGTGGGCCGACTGGACCGTAACACCACCGGTGTGTTGTTGCTTACCAATGATGGCGAGCTGGCTTCTAAGCTTACACATCCTAAGTTCCTGAAAAAGAAAGTATATCAGGTAACACTGGATCGCAATGTGAGCATTGAAGATCTGAACAAGATTGCTGCAGGTGTGGAGCTGGAGGATGGTTTGATTCAGCCTGATGCTCTGAGCTATGCGGATGAAAGCAGTAAGAAGAAGATCGGAATTGAGATCCACTCCGGTAAGAACCGTATCGTACGTCGTATCTTCGAAAGCCTCGGATACCGGGTGTTGAAGCTGGATCGTGTGCTCTTTGCCGGATTGACCAAGAGAGCGTTACGTCGCGGTGAGTGGCGTTACCTCACCGAACAGGAAGTGAACATGCTTCGCATGGGCGCATTTGAATAACAAAATGGTGTAGAGGCGTGCTAAACACGTCTCTACGCTCAATATAAAAAAAACATGGAAAAGATTCGTAGAACGAAGATTGCCGATGCGCTGAAACTCGATAGTTTCGGAAGCGTCATCAACGTGAAGGGTTGGGTACGTACCCGCCGAGGTAGTAAAAGTGTAAGCTTTATCGCTTTGAATGACGGTTCTACTATTAATAATATACAGATCGTAGTGGATCTGGAGAGCTTTGATGCCGAGATGCTGAAACTCATCACCACCGGAGCATGTATTTCCGTGATGGGTGAAGTGGTGCAGTCCATGGGTAAAGGTCAGGCCGTAGAGCTTCAGGCCCGTGAGATTGAGGTGTACGGTACAGCCGATCCGGATACCTATCCGCTTCAGAAGAAAGGCCATTCGTTGGAGTATCTGCGCGAAATAGCCCACCTTCGTCCGCGTACCAACACCTTTGGCGCCGTGCTTCGCATCCGTCATCACATGGCTATTGCTATCCATCAGTTCTTTCACGAACGGGGATTCTTCTATTTCCACGCTCCCATTATTACTGCATCTGATTGCGAGGGAGCCGGACAGATGTTTCAGGTAACTACCAAGAACCTCTATGACCTGAAGAAGGATGAGGAAGGAAACCTCATCTATGAAGACGACTTCTTCGGCCGCCAGGCCAGCCTCACTGTTTCCGGACAGTTGGAAGGGGAGCTTGCCGCTACTGCGTTGGGATCTATTTATACCTTTGGTCCTACTTTCCGTGCCGAGAACTCCAATACTCCGCGCCATCTGGCCGAGTTCTGGATGATTGAGCCCGAAGTAGCTTTCAATGATATTATTGATAACATGGAACTGGCCGAGGACTTTATCAAGTTCTGCGTACAGTGGGCATTGGATCATTGCATGGACGATATTAAGTTCCTGAGTGATATGTTCGACAAGGAATTGATAGCCCGTCTGGAAAGTGTGGTGAAGGAAACTTTCATACGTCTGGCCTATACGGACGGTATCACGATTCTGGAAGAAGCGGTAGCCAAAGGCCACAAGTTTGAGTTCCCCATCTTCTGGGGTGCCGATCTGGCTTCTGAGCATGAACGCTACCTTGTAGAAGAGCATTTCAAGAAACCGGTCATTCTGACTGATTACCCGAAGGAGATCAAATCCTTCTATATGAAGCAAAATGAGGATGGAAAGACTGTGCGTGCCATGGACGTGCTCTTCCCCAAGATTGGCGAAATAATTGGCGGCTCTGAGCGTGAGGCAGATTATGATAAACTCATGACTCGTATTGAGGAAATGAATATCCCCATGAAGGATATGTGGTGGTACCTTGATACCCGCCGCTTCGGTACGTGTCCGCATTCAGGCTTCGGACTTGGCTTTGAGCGTCTTCTGCTCTTTGTAACGGGTATGGCGAACATCCGCGATGTGATCCCCTTCCCCCGTACTCCGAAGAGTTGTGAGTTTTAATTAAGTATCTATACTAATGTAGGGGCGAATTGCATTCGGCCGTTATCACTGATGAAAGGGTAATACGGGCGAATTCAATCCGCCCCTACTGTTTTAACCGATAGATTTCATGAAAACAAGTTATTTCCTCGTTTTATGGGGTGCAATGGCCCTATCAATGATTTCATGCAAGCAGCAGTCTATGCAGGAGTTCACTTTGTCTGGAGAATGGACTGTAGCACTGGACAGCCTGGATCAGGGTATTACCGACAACTGGTACAAGAAGTCTTTTTCGGATCGGATCACCCTGCCCGGAACACTTTGCGAGGGTGGGTACGGCACTCCCTGCCAGCTGAAGCCCACTATGGAAAAGGAAACATTCTCAAACCTGAAACGGAAGTACGACTATATAGGTGCTGCCTGGTATCAGAAGGAATGTGTGATCCCCAAGAAATGGGAAGGGAAGGATATCTTTCTTACACTGGAACGTGTCCTCTGGAACTCGCAGATATGGGTGGACGGAACACCGGTAGAAGGATTTGGTGAGAGCCTCAGTACGGCACATTCTTTTGATCTGAGCAAGTATCTTGTTCCGGGAGCTCATACAATCACGATTCGTATTGACAACCGAAAGCAGTACGATATGTCCTTCAATGATTTTGCCCATGCCTATACCAACGAAACGCAGACGATGTGGAATGGCATTCTTGGTCAGATGACGCTGACTGCCAAGGAGAAGGTCCGAGTTGAAGAGTTGCAGCTAATTCCTGATGTGGATCACCAGGCTGTAAAGGTCGTAGTCAAAGTGGCAGGTAGCGGCCTTTCCTCTTTGGCAAAAAAGACACTCCGTTTTACGGTTAAAGATCCCAAGGGGAATAACCTTCCTGAGAAGGAGGTCGCCCTGAATGGTCCCGAAACCACGTTCGTTTACCCCATCAACAGCCCAATGCTGTGGGATGAGTTTCACCCTGACCTCTATGAAGCCACCGTTACTGTCGAATCAGGAAAGAAGAAAGACTCCCGGAGTGAAACGTTCGGTATGCGGAAGTTGACGAACGAAAATGCGCTTCTGCAAATCAATGGCAGGAGGCTTTTCCTGAGAGGCACGCTGGAATGCTGCATCTTTCCTTTGACGGGATATCCTCCTACAGACCATGCCGGTTGGCAGAAAGTGTTTCAAGCCGCCCGCGATTATGGCCTGAACCACTTGCGTTTCCACTCTTGGTGTCCGCCGAAGGCTGCTTTCGAGGTAGCCGACCGGATGGGCTTTTATCTACAGATCGAGCTCCCCCTGTGGGCGCTTAACGTAGGCGAAGATCCCAAAACGGTCGAGTTCCTGTATGCTGAGGCTGCCCGGATTATCAAGGAGTACGGCAACCACCCCTCTTTCTGCTTCTGGAGTCTGGGTAATGAGCTTCAAGGTGACTTTGCAATATTGGATGACTTGCTTGCCACAATCAGGAAGCAGGACAGCCGCCACCTGTACATGACCACCACATTCACCTTTCAAAAAGATCACGGCAGCTGGCCTGAACCGCATGACGACTTCTGGGTTACCCAGTGGACCAAGAAAGGCTGGGTGCGCGGACAAGGGATCTTTGACGATCAGCCCGTTTGTTTCGATAATGATTACTCCAGTGCCATAGAGGACCTTCCGGCTCCGCTTATTACCCACGAAATAGGCCAATACAGCGTATTCCCCAATCTGAAAGAGATTGAGAAATACACCGGAAACCTGATTCCCCTGAACTTTCAGGCGGTAACCCTAGATCTTGAAAAGAAAGGCCTGCTTCATCTGAAAGACGAATACCTGATGTCCAGTGGAAAACTGGCCACCCTTTTGTACAAGGAAGAGATAGAGCGAGCGCTGAGAACTCCCGGCTTCAGTGGTTTTCAGCTATTGGATCTTCACGACTTTCCCGGCCAAAGTACAGCGCTTGTGGGAGTCATAGATGCTTTTTGGGAGAGCAAAGGTCTGATTACCCCTGAGCAGTTCCGTGAGTTTTGTGCACCAGTAGTGCCGTTGGCTCGGTTTAAGAAAGCCACTTATATGAATGGTGAAACCTTTGAGGCGCGCTTTGAGGTGGCTAACTTCAGTGATGGACAGCTGAGTTCTATTCAACCGGAATGGATGTTGCAAAATTCAAAGGGAGTCATTATTGCTCAGGGAAGCTTACGTACACAAGATGTCCCGGTGGGTAATGCATTTCAACTGGGAAGCGTGTCTGTTCCGCTGACTTCAATCTCTGTGGCTGATCAGTTGACCCTGTCTGTTCAGCTTGCAGGTACTTCATATCGGAACTCCTGGAGCATCTGGGTTTATCCGGAAGAACTTCCGGAAGCAGGTCGCGAGGTTCTGTACACGCGGAGTTTTGCTGAGGCCGGTAAGGCATTGAGTGAAGGGAAGAAGGTGCTGCTAAACCCCGAAAAGGAAGAGATCAATGGCGTGGAAGGCAAGTTTGTACAGGTTTTCTGGAGCCCGGTACACTTCCCCAATCAGCCGGGTACAATGGGGATTCTTTGCGATCCTTTACACCCCGCTCTTGCAGAGTTTCCTACTGAGATGCATAGCAACTGGCAGTGGTGGGATATCTGCAAAAATGCCACTACTATGCAGCTTGACAGCCTGGACGCCAACGTGCAGCCCATTCTGAGAATGGTGGATAATTTCTATAAGAACCGGAACTTAGGTCTGGTGCTTGAGGCAAAGACAGGAAACGGGAGGTTGTTGATATGCAGCTCTGACCTGATGAAAAGCCTTGATACCCGCCCTGTGGCCAGGCAGTTGCGTTACAGTCTGTTGAAGTATATGGAAAGTGACAGCTTTAACCCGGTGCAGGAAATTTCGTTTGAACAGATCCGTGAGGTACTCCACAACGCGGAACGCACCAAAGAAGTGAAGAAATCCATTTATGAGTAGCAAGGATGGCTATTTCCTGTAGGGGGGGGAATCGTGCGCCCCGGGTTGGGGGGAAATAATATTGATCGGGCGGGAGCAGTACGCCCCCGCACGAAA
>JAVBMN010000055.1:0-17353 GCA_031552405.1 Bacteroidaceae bacterium
GGGGCAGGGTACCGGTGCTTTGTATCGGAATCCTTTGCATCGTAGCTCAGGGGATGTAGATGTGTATGCGGGGAAATATTACGGGCTACTGGAAAGATATATGCAATGTAAGGAGAATGGTTTTGAGCGAGTGGGGAGTTCTACGAAGCATGTGGAGTATATATATAAGGGGGTGATGGTGGAGAATCATCGGTATGTGGCTTTGTTCTTTTGTCCTTGGCTGGCATGGCGGTTACGAAGATTGGAGAGGGAGTGGTTCCCTAAAGATTTGCGAGTTCGAAGTATAAATGAGAAAGAAATACTGGTGGCTCCTCCCTGGTTTGAGGCTTTGTTTGGTGTGATTCACTTCCGGGGTCATTTACATTTGGAGGGTGTGGGTTGGCGACAGTTGTGTGACTGGTGGCTGATTCGTCAGCAGCTGCTTGGGGAGGATGGTGAGGCAATAGAACAATGTGTTCGTTATGAGCGAGGGCTTCATCAGTTGGGATTGGTAAAGATGGAAGCGATGATGAGGGAGGTCTTTGAGAAAATGGTGATACAAGGTGGGGAAGTGGAAGAACTTTCTAAGATGGCGAAACGGGTGTACGAGGAGATGATGTCTGGTGGGAACTTTGGCCATCATGCGGAGGATGCAGGTGATCACTTGTTTGCGTCTCAGAGAGGGTATTGGAGGACACTTTGGAATTTACTGGCTCATGATGTGGAGAGGGGTGTCCGTTTCTTTTCCTTATTCCCGGGGGAGGCGGTGTTTTCGCCGTTGTTTCGGGTTGGAGGATATATCCGACGGAGGGGGCGATAGAGTAGGGTATATATAGTCGGTTTCTTATTGGATAGACTTGTTTTGTTTCACAAAAGTATGGCTAATTCGATCTGTAATTATACCTTTGCGAACTCGCTTGAGAGCCAGCTTGCTCTCTGAGCATTCTAATAGGTGAAGTATAACCGAATAAGATAATAATAAAATGAAAGCATTAATCAATTCAAGGTCTTTGTTGACAATATCCACGTTCATGCTAATTTTAATTGAACGTGACGATGGAAACAAGAAACAAACGTTGGAGAATTGAGCAACGTAACAAAATTTATGCATCCAAAATGCGGCTGTTTGCTGCGTATGGGGGTGAGTTTTTCTTGAATGATGAAAGGATGAGTAATCCGCGGTGGGTTGATTTGTACAAGGCGAATTGGAGTCCGTGTTATAAATCGGTTCGTACTCCGTGTAGTTGCTGGCTGTGTAAAGGTGAGGTGTATAATCGCCGTTTGCACAAGTTGGAAACTGGAAGGGTTCTTGGCGAGACACTGTAAGTGCAAGAGTGTAAATGAATGAGGCTGTAATTTACTCCTAAAGAAGGAGGAGATTACAGCCTCATTTATATGGTGGGGATGCAAGACATCCCCGCTTGGGGATATCGGGATGCGTAACATCCCGATGAACGTATACATAATAGAGGTTATGCAGACGAGGCTGCTACACAGGGAGGGTGAACCAGAATTCTGAGCCTTGGCCTTCCTGGGAGGTAACGCCGATGGTGCCACCAAGTTCCTTAATGATCATTTTGCAGATGGGGAGGCCGATGCCATGGCCTTGGGCGAGGGACTCTAATTTGTAACGACGTTCGAAGAGGCTCTTTTGTCGTTCTTCGGAGAGGCCACAGCCGGTGTCTCTGACATAGGCGTAGAGGGTATGCTCATTCTTCATGCGGTAACCGATGGTGACGGCGCCTTGGGGGGTGTGGCGGATGGCGTTGGTGATAAGGTCGCCCAGTACTTGGATGACATGTGCCTTGTCGGTAGAAAGGATGCAGGGATCCTGAGAAGGCTCTATGCATAATGTCACTCCTTCGGGCATTTTCTTTGGAACGGATGTTTTGATAGCTTCGTTCACTATCTCTTGGAAATCGGTGTTATCATAGCTGAGGTCCAGCTTGCCGGTTTCGATGTGTGTAACCTCTACTATCGTATTGATGAGCTGGAGTAATTGCTCGTTGTTTTCGGAGATGATCTTCAGGTAGCTTTGTTTTTCTTCGGTATCTTCTGCTTCAGCAAGCAGCTCGGAGAAACCTGCAATAGAGTTGAGCGGAGTGCGAATCTCGTTGTTCAGGTTAGAGATAAAGAGGGATTTCAGGCGGTTAGCTTTTTCGGCCTCTTCCTTAGTGGCACGCAGCTGTAATTCCAACTCTTTGTAAGAGGTAATGTCGGTAGAAGCGCCTAAGATCACAGCGGGTTCTTCTTTGCTGTTGTATTTTCCGATAATGGCGGAGGTGGATATCCATTTGTATACTTGACTGTCAGGACTGTCAGCGATGCGGTATTGGTGATGTATTTCCGTGACTTTGCCCATCTCAAGGTTGTAATACTGTTGTTTGATGTGGTCTACATCGTCAGGATGAATCAAATTGAAGATCTCTTGAGCGTCATATTCGCCATCTTTGGCGATTTCCACTTTGTGAGTTTCAAGATCCATCTCCCAAGGCCTTACACCTGCAGTTTTTAAAGTGAGCTCATATTTCTGGTTTAAAGTTTCAAGATGTTGTTTGCTTAAGTAAATATCACTAACGTCAATGGAGGTACTAATTATTTGAGGGTCATCCTCTTTGTATGGGATAACGGCCTTCATTATTTTGGAATAACGTATTTCGTTCTTTTGATTTAGATGTTTTATAACTGTGGAATATTGACCGCCAGTTAAAGCCAGTTCATGATCTATGCATTGTAAATTGTGTGCAAAAGTACGATCCTGAAAGAAATCATAATTACTATCAATTGCTTCTTCCTGGCTATATCCAAGTGATTTGCAGGCTTGTTGGTTCCAGAATGAGAACTTGTAGTTATTCTTGACGCTTTTGATGGTGAGTGCTACGGGTAGTTGATTGAGTATAGATTCATAGAAGTGTTGCAGCTCTTCTTGTTCTTTGAGAATATTGTTTTCTTTCTCCTGTTGTTGATGTTTGTTGTGTAATGTATAGATGTAAAAACCGATTATAAAGAATATGGTGATAATAGTACTTATTACAAAATGTAGCTGAATCTTGTATTGTTCGTAAAAGCTCAGAGGGGGATTGAAGTATTTTACATCTTGTGGGTAAAGTGCGGAGGGGATTTTGCAATTTTGTAATTGGGCGTAGTTGAGGAAGGTACTGTCTTTTCCGCCTTGACCTGTGGGGATGTCATGGGCTGGGATACCATCTAATATGAAGTCAAGTGTCTGAACCAGCTTCTCTCCGAAGGCATACATGGAGATGTAGTGACCACCGGCAAAGTGATTCTTCTGCATGTTATGATCAGTCAGGATAAATATAGGGGTACTGGTGAGGCTGTTAATGATGTTCTGCATGTAATCAACCAGATATGTGCCATAGCTGCCATCTTGTTTTTCAAACCATGAGTAGTAGATTACACCAGTGTGCGCGTTGTAACTGTGCAGTTTCTCCACCATTTCTTCTGTAGGTATGTTACAGAGGTTCTCAATTGTAAGTTCCGGGTATTGGGTTTGGATAGTATTGGTAAGTTCTGAACGCACAATGGAGCTGGCGTACCGATCGTCGGAAATAAGTGCTACCTTATTCATCTTGGGGAGTAACTGCTTCATGAGGTCCACAGTTTCCTTTACGAAAATAGGCTGTTTCAGGCTGGTTACGTTGTATCCCTTTTTCCATACTTCGGATGGAACAGAGTTTTCCGGGGTTAGATCGGCATGGGAAAGTAGAATATCTAAAGATGCGGGTACCCGTGTTTGGGAGTTGGTTATGATGACCGGCACGTCCTTCCATATCGCATCGAAGAGAGGGCGGCATACAATCCATCCGGGTTCTCCGATTATTATAATGGTTTTGGGAGGGGATGAATACTTGCTAGCCAGACGTTTGTGAAGCTGTTGGATATCTGCAAGATCTTTTAAGGTGGGTACAGATAAAGATTCGGCCTTCAATGAGAGTCCTTTGTGCCTTAGGTTGTTGTATACAAACCAGTATAGATCTTTTGACCATTCCTGATGGAAATTGATGGTGCTGATAAATAATACATAGTCTTTGGAAGAAGCTGAGTGCGGCTCGATATCGGGTAGCTGGGCTTTTGATGAGCCCGCTAATAAAGTTAGTATAAATACGAATACAAATCTCCTAAGAATATCCCAAATGAATAGCCTCATAATTCTAAAGGTGTAAGTAAGTCAGTTCCTAATGATGTAATGGGGACAAAGGTAAAAAAAATTGGAAAGTCTTGTTTGTGTTATAGTTAAAAGTGACAGAGAAAGGATAATACTTTTAATCTTTTAACTAAAACGGGCTTGTTGTGTAAAAAAAGAGCGAAAGGAGGAACGGCATATGGCCATTCCTCCTTTCGTTTCAAGGGGATATTGTTTCTCCTTAGTTGTTCTCGGGACGCAGTTTGCGAACTACGGCACCAGTCACCCACATTTCGCTTTCGCGGAGCTGGCGGAGTTCCTCGTTGAGCTTTTCGCGGTAGTCGGGCTGTGAGTTGGAATCGATGGAGCGTTGTGCTTCGTTTCCGCATCTTACTTCGGCATACAGTTTCTCAAATACGGGTTTGCTGGCATCGTGGAACGGGCCCATCCAGTCCAGCGCACCGCGCTGAGCGGTAGTAGAGCAGTTGGCATACATCCAGTCCATACCGTTCTTGGCGAAGAGGGGCATGAGTGACTGAGTCAGCTCTTCTACTGTTTCGTTGAAAGCCTCGGAAGGGGTGTGGCCGTTGGCACGCAATACTTCGTACTGAGCCAGCAGGATACCTTGGATGGCACCCATCAGTGTACCACGTTCGCCGGTAAGGTCAGAGTATACTTCGCGTTCGAAAGTGGTTTCGAACAAATAACCTGAACCTACACCGATACCCAATGCTACTACACGTTCGTAAGCTCTTCCGGTAGCATCCTGGAAGATGGCATACGAAGAGTTCAAGCCGCGGCCTTCGAGGAACATGGTGCGAAGAGAAGTTCCTGAACCTTTGGGGGCTACCAGGATTACGTCTACATCAGCGGGAGGAATGATATTGGTGCGTTCTTTGTAAGTTACCGCAAAACCGTGCGAGAAATAAAGAGCTTTACCAGGAGTCAGGTGCTTTTTGATCATCGGCCAGCAAGCAATTTGTGCAGCGTCAGAGAGCAGTACCTGAATGATGGTTGCCTTTTCGCAAGCTTCTTCGATGTCGAAAAGAGTTTCACCGGGAACCCATCCGTCGGCAATCGCCTTATCGAAAGTCTTACCGGGGCGTTGGCCTACGATCACGTTGAAGCCGTTGTCACGCAGGTTAAGTGATTGGCCGGGGCCTTGTACACCGTAACCGATTACGGCGATAACCTCATCCTTCAATACTTCACGCGCTTTTTCCAAAGGAAATTCTTCGCGGGTTGCTACGTTTTCCGTAACTCCGCCAAAATTCATTTGTGCCATTTTCTTTTAATTTGTTTTAGGTGTGGCCGTATGGCCACTGTTATTAAACTTAGTGTATATTTTTAAACTGTAATTTGCTGCGGCATACCACTTCGTTGCCGTTCTTTTTTACTTCTACCAGGAAGGTGTCCTTTTCGGGTTCGTCCATGAAGTAAGTCAGTGTGTCTCCGTAATAACTCTCTGCCACGTAGGCCATTTCGAAGCGGCGGACACGTTGGTCGCGGTACTTTTCCAGTGGGAAGAGATCCAGGATGTGATCCATGTACCGGATGCTGTTCACATGGCCGTTGATATCGATGTCACTGTATTTAGTGCGATATTCGGCAATGGGCTCGGGTGCAGTAACCTTGATACGGCCGGGTTTCTCAATGGGGCATTCCTTGTCACAGATGTATTCCGTAATACTTCCTCCGTGCAGGGTAAGCAAGTCCTCCGGCTTGCGGGTTTCCATGTTGATCATGGCCCATACGGAGCGGGCGTAACCTATGGTCTTTCCTTCCTTATTAAGGAGGGCGAAGTTACGGTCGGTGAAGAGGCGGTATACATTCTCTACCCATGTCTGAATGCTGAAATCTTCGTATTGATCCGGCATGTCTTCCAGCTCGATGGCCAGGCGGGACAGCACCCAGGTAAAGTGGTGCTGGTTGAGCGAAGCAATACCAAAACCGCGATCCGTGGCATGAAATCCGGCACAATTGAGCAGGTGGTTACCCAGCACGCTCAGGGTGAGCTTGCCGGTAAAATCCACATGAAACGGTTCGGCTACAAACGGATAGGTTCCTACTTTATCTTCATTCATACCTCTTACTTTTGGTTTTCATCCTCCATGCGTCCGGCCAGGAACTCGTTTACCCGTTCCGTATTGGCGCGGGTAATGGCGATACGGCCGGAGCTAACGTATTGCAGTACGCACTTCTGGGCAGAGAGCTCGTTGTAGAGTGAAAGGATTTCTTTGGTCATCCCCGACTTTTCTACGATACAATAGGTCGCATTTACCTCTACAAAACGGGCGTTATGCTGACGGATTACTTTCGAAACCTGGCGGTTGTTTACCAGCTCGGGCGTAGAGAGTTTGTAGAGTGCGATTTCCTGAAGGAAGATTTCATCGTCGGTAAAGTACTGCGCCTGGATTACATCTATCTTCTTTTCAATCTGCTTTACTACGGTTTCGATCGTATTCTGATCGGTCCAGGTAGTAATGGTGTATTTGTGTACTCCCTCGATCGACGAAGCGGATACGTTGAGGCTCTCAATGTTGAGTTGTCGACGGGTGAAAACGGCCGTTACTTGGTTGAGCAATCCGGCGATGTTTTCAGAGTGTACGATCAATGTATATAGGGTCTTTTCAGTTTCCATAATCTATAAACGTATTGGTTTGTTATGCGGGCGGATGCAATCCGCCCCTACGGAGTTAGCAGTCCAGTAACATTTCGTCTACCGTGCCTCCCGGAGGAGTCATGGGCAGTACCTTACCTTCTTCTATTACACAGGCTTCCAGGAGGAATGCACCTTCAGTGGACAGCATTTCCTGAATAGCGTCCTGCAGGTCTTCCCTTTCGGTTACCTGGCGGGAGGGGATGCCGTATGCCTGCGCTATCTTCATATAGTCCGGGTTCATCATGGGGGTGAATGAGTAGCGGCGGTCAAAGAACATGGCTTGCCACTGGCGTACGTTGCCAAGGAAGTTGTTGTTCAGAACAATCATTTTTACGGGAGCTTTCTGTTCCATGATGGTTCCGAATTCCTGGATATTCATTTGTACCCCGCCGTCACCCATGAATACACACACGGTACGGTCAGGGCGTCCGAAGGTAGCACCTACAGCAGCCGGAAGGCCGAATCCCATAGTGCCCAATCCGCCGGAGGTCACGATACTGCGGTTCTTGCTGAACTTGAAGTAGCGGGCAGCCATCATCTGATTCTGTCCTACGTCAGTGACAAGGATGGCCTCGTTATTGGTGGCCTCGCTTACGGAGCGTATTACTTCACCCATGTTCAAAGGGCCTTCACTGGGGTTCAATTCCTTTTCAATCACCTGTTCCAGCTCTATCTTGGCATGCGGTGCAAAACCTTCGATCCACTCGGTATGGACAGCGGGGTTGATGCGCTCGATGAGGCCGGCAAGGGTGTTTTTGCAGTTGCCCAGTACAGGAACATCTACCTTAATATTCTTATTAATCTCGGCAGGGTCAATGTCCAGGTGGATGATTTTCGCCTGCTTGGCATAGGTAGAAACCTTACCAGTTACACGGTCGTCGAAGCGCATACCGATGGCGATGAGTACATCGCACTCATTGGTTTTTACATTGGGGGCGAGATTACCGTGCATACCCAGCATACCCTTGTTTAGGGGATAGTCGGAGGGTAGGGCAGAAAGTCCCAGCAGGGTACATCCGCAAGGGATATCCGCTTTCTCCAGGAAGGTACGTAGCTCTTCCTGTGCATCGCCCAGTTCTACACCTTGTCCTACAAGCGCCAAAGGTCTTTGGGCATTGTTGATAAGGGCGGCAGCCTCGTCCAAAGCTGTTTCAGAGATCAGCGGTTCCGGTACATAACTGCGTATGAAATTTACGGTGGCAGGCTCATAGTCGATGAGTTCCACCTGCGCGTTCTTGGCAAAGTCCAGTACTACCGGTCCGGGGCGTCCGCTCCGGGCTATGTAGAAAGCACGGGCTACGGCCCAGGCTACATCCTCGGCACGGCCGATCTGATAGCTCCATTTGCTGATGGGCTGGGTAATACCTACAAGATCCACTTCCTGAAAGGCATCGGTGCCCAGCAGGGATTTGGTAACCTGCCCGGCAATAACTACCATCGGAGTGTTATCAATCATGGCATCGGCAATACCGGTAATGGTATTGGTTACCCCGGGGCCGCTGGTTACGAGGCATACACCCGTCTGGCCCGATACGCGGGCAAAACCTTGCGCGGCGTGTGCAGCGCCTTGTTCATGGCGAACCAAAATATGGTTCAGGTTCTCTTTATGGTCATAGAGCGCATCGAATACCGGCATGATGGCTCCGCCGGGATACCCGAAGATGGTCTTTACCCCTTCGCGTTCCAACGAGCGCATCAACGCTTCCGCTCCTGTTATTTTATTTTCCATTGTTTCTTTTTCTGAGTTAATCAATCATTCTTACTGCTCCCTTGTCGGCCGAGCTTACGAGGTTGGCGTAGGCTTTCAGGCTCTTGGAGATTACGCGATTGCGTGTCAGCGGTTGCAGGGGGCGGTCCGCGAGCTCCTCGTCGGAGAGGCAGACTCGGAGTACCCGGTTGGGAATGTCGATCTCAATAACGTCACCGTCCTGTATCTTGCCGATGGCACCGCCTGCGGCGGCTTCGGGAGACACGTGTCCGATGCTGAGGCCGGAGGTACCACCACTGAAACGTCCGTCGGTGATGAGGGCGCACTCTTTACCCAGGTGCATACTCTTGAGGTACGAGGTGGGGTAGAGCATTTCCTGCATACCGGGGCCGCCTTTGGGGCCTTCGTAGATGATGACTACCACGTCGCCGCTCTGTACCTTGCCTCCGAGGATGCCTTCGCAGGCGGCATCCTGAGAATCGAATACTTTGGCGGGGCCGGTAAACTTCCAGATGCTTTCATCCACACCGGCCGTTTTTACTACACATCCGTTCAGGGCGATGTTGCCTTTCAGGATGGCCAGTCCGCCGTCTTTGGAGTAGGCATGGGCCACGTTACGGATGCAACCGCCGTCGCGGTCGGTATCAAATTCTTTATAATAGGTGGCTTGTGAACCAAGTACCATGTTGAATCTGCGTGCCGGAGCACTCTTATAATTTTTCAGTGCCTCCTGGCATACATTCGGGCTGAGGATGTCATATTGATCGATGGCCTGGGTCAGTGTCAGCCCGTCGGCACGACAAGTAGAGGCATCGATGAGGCCGCCGCGTTGCAGCTCGCCGAGGATGGCGATGATACCCCCTGCACGGTTTACATCCTGGATGTAGTATTTCTGTGTGGTGGGTGCCACTTTGCACAGACAGGGTGTCTTGCGGGACAGGGCGTCGATGTCGTCCATCGTAAACTCCGCTTCTGCCTCGTGGGCTACAGCCAGCAGGTGAAGGATAGTGTTGGTAGAGCCACCCATGGCAATGTCCATCGTCATGGCATTGAGGAACGCCTGGCGGGTAGCGATGCTGCGGGGCAGTACGCTCTCATCGCCTTGCTCGTAATATTTATAGGCGTTTTCTACTATGATTCGTGCGGCTTTGCGGAATAGTTCGGTGCGGTTTTCATGAGTGGCCAGGATGGTGCCGTTTCCGGGCAGGGACAGTCCTAAAGCCTCGGTCAGACAGTTCATGGAGTTGGCGGTAAACATGCCCGAGCAGCATCCGCATCCGGGGCAGGCATTGCGCTCTACGGCTTCTACCTGCTCATCGCTTATGCTGGGGTCGGCACCTTGTACCATGGCGTCGATCAGGTCCAGGTGTGTATCGCCCAGCTCACCGGCTTCCATCGGTCCACCGCTTACGAAAACGGCAGGGATGTTGAGGCGCATGGCGGCCATGAGCATACCCGGAGTAATCTTGTCGCAGTTGCTGATGCATACCATGGCATCGGCCTTGTGGGCGTTGCACATATATTCTACACTGTCGGCTATGATGTCACGGCTGGGCAGGGAATAGAGCATTCCGTCGTGCCCCATGGCTATTCCGTCGTCGATGGCAATGGTATTAAACTCGGCGGCGAAGCATCCCAGCTTTTCAATTTCCGCTTTTACCAACTGGCCGATATTGTGCAGGTGCACATGGCCGGGTACGAACTGGGTAAACGAATTGACTACCGCAATGATAGGTTTCCCTTTCATCTCTTGCTTCATGCCATTGGCGGCCCACAAGGCGCGGGCTCCCGCCATTTTCCGTCCTTCGGTACAAACGCTGCTCCGTAACTGATGTTTCATATCTTTGTTCCTTTATTCATACTGAAAAGCCTCTCTCACTTGGATGAGAAAGGCTTTCTTACAGTTTATTACTTAGTATATATGCTGATAATACATGCGCACAACCTTTCTCTCATCTTAGTGGCCCACCACGATGACTAGAATGACTGATAGAATCAGTGTTAGCGGGTTGTACATTGCCTGTATCTTCATCTTTATTCTTCTTTTCTTTAGAATGGGTGCAAAGTTATAGTGGTTTTTTGGAACCGCCAAACAAATTACGCCAAAAAATGCGAATAAAATTCGTATTTGTAAGAGAAAGGGGGCAAATAGTTGTGATTTGTGCGTTTTCATCCTGGTAATTCCCTGGTTGTGGCCCTCTAACTCATTCTTTCTTTATACGTTAAACTTTGAATGAGTTGCGAAAACTTATTATGATTCCGAAACATTTATTATCTTTGCGCCTGAGTTGTTTTGAGTGGTAGTGTGATTAAAGAGGCTTATTGGGTTTAGAGTGCCTTTTATGCCATTTCCAAGATTCAGAGAGACTCACCTAGTTTACTGAGTATCAATAATTATTCTGTCTTCCCCAGATGTGTGATAATACAACAATGAAGCCTTCTTATCCCGAACAAAGACCGGCCGATATGGAACCGGAACAGTACCGTACGCAGCTTGAGCATATGGTCGAAGAAAAATCCAAAGATCTTATAGCCAGTCAGGAAGAACTGGAAGCTACCAACCGGCGGCAGGCTTTATTCATCGAAGTGCTGCAAATATTGCAATTGGAGGCAGACTTGTCTACAGCCATAAATATGGCGCTTGCCAAGATTGGGACATATACCGGTGTGGATCGCTTGTCGACATGGGAGAACCATATGGACGGAGTAACCTACGGCTGTACCTATGAATGGTGCAACGAGGGCATCGAACCCGCCATTGATTACTTGCGAAGCCTGACGATTGAAGCAGGGAAGCCCTGGTTTGATATGTTAGAGGAAAATGGTATCATCTGTACGTCCGACATTTATTCGCTTGCTCCCTCTATTATATCGATTCTGGAACTGCAAGGCGTGAAGTCCATCGCTGTCTTTCCGCTGTCGCAGATGGGCATTCATTTTGGCTTTCTCTCGTTTAACTTCTGCTGGAACAAGGAATGGAACGAGAAAGATGTGGAGCTGATGAGCCAGATATCACAGATCGTGTCCACCGCCACAAAGCGTAAACAGTTTGAAATATCTTTGCAACAGTCGCAGCAAACCATGCAAATGGTACTGGATAATATCAATTCCAATGTGTTCGTTACCGACTATGACTCATTGAAGATGCTTTTTGCCAACAGGCCTTTCAGGGAAGAAGCCGGGCAGGTGCCTGAGAATGCGGAATGCTGGAAAATGTTGAACGCAGGACTGGACGGGATGTGTAAGCACTGTCCAAAACCACGCTTGCTTGATGCCAACCGGCAGCCTACGGGTGTGCATTCTTGGGAAGACTATAATCCCATTACCCACCGCTGGTACACCATACAGAGCACGGCACTTAAGTGGATTGACGGGCGATGGGCGATCATGGAGCTTGCTACTGATATTACTGCCCGCAAGCAGGTTGAACTGGAACTGATAAAAGCCAAAGAGAAAGCAGAAGAATCCGACAGGCTCAAAACGGCATTCCTGGCCAATATGAGTCATGAGATACGCACTCCGCTCAATGCCATCGTAGGGTTCTCTACCTTGCTGGCCGAGACCGACTCGCCGGAAGAGTGCCGCGAATATTTATCCGTGGTACAGGAAAACAACGACTTGCTGTTGCAGTTGATCTCCGACATTCTTGATATATCGAAGATCGAGGCGGGAACCATGGAGTTTGTTTCCGGAACGATTAACGTCCGGCGTCTTTGCCATGAGTTAATTCAGGCCTTCTCACTGAAGGTAGAGGAAGGGGTTGAACTGGTGTTTGATGGAAACCTTCCCCGCGTGACGATTGAGGGAGATAAAAACCGTATCACCCAGGTACTTGCCAACTTTATGACCAACGCAATGAAGTTTACGCACAACGGTTCAATCACATTGGGTTATGAGGTGATGAACGGAGGAATGCTCAAGTTCTTTGTGCGTGATACGGGTATCGGTATCTCTAAGGAAAAGCAGGAAGAAGTCTTCAGCCGTTTTGTAAAACTGGATGCCTTTGCCCAGGGAACGGGCTTAGGACTTTCAATCTGCCGAAGCCTTGTGGAGCGGATGGGCGGAGAGATCGGCGTGGATTCTGAAAAGGGAAAAGGGTCGACCTTCTGGTTCACGCTTCCCAGTACACTGGACGAGCTGCCGGAAACCGGGATAGAAAACGAGAAAAAAAATGTTCCGACTGAGGAGTCTGTTGTAACCGACTATAAGCCCCTGCTCCTGGTGGCTGAGGATATCGACAGTAATTACCTGTTAATAGAGAGTCTGCTGAAAAAAGGTTATCGCCTGGTGCGTGCATCTACCGGTAATGAGGCGGTGGAGCTTTTCGGGGCACAGAAACCCGATATGATCCTGATGGATATGAAGATGCCGGATATGGATGGCTTGGAGGCTACTACCCTGATACGGGAACAAGATCCTAATGTGCCCATCGTGATGCTGACGGCTTTTGCATACGATAGTGACAGGGAGAAGGCCTTTGCCGCGGGATGCAGTGACTTCCTAACCAAGCCCGTTAATCCCCCCGAACTGCGTAAAGTGGTGGCGAAGTGGACGAAAGGCGAGTAATTCAAAATAGCTTCTTATTTATTCCGTTTCCCTGTTCCAAAGAATTTCGTACCTTTGCGCCTTTCTACAATAATATAATAAGAAAATGGAGAATACAGAAAATAAATTCTACATGGTATCCTATAAGCTTTATACGCTGGATGCCAATGGTGAGAAGAAGATGGTAGAGGAAGCTCCCCTGGCGCGTCCGTATCAGTTTGTAACCGGTATGGGTATGGTGATCGATGCTTTCGAGGCGCAGATGAATGCCCTCTCTCAGAGTGATAACTTCGACTTTGTGATCCCCTCTGCGGATGCGTATGGTGATCGTGAGGACGAGCAGGTAGCTACCGTAGGCCGCGAAATATTTGAGATCGACGGAAAATTTGACTCAGAGCGCATCTATGCTGGAGCAATTGTACCCCTTGTGGACAGCGAAGGACACCAGTTTAACGCCACTATCATAGAGGTGACCCCTACTAATGTAACGGTAGACTTGAACCACCCCTTTGCCGGAAACGACCTAAACTTCGTGGGCCAGGTGATCGAAGCCCGTCCTGCCACAGACGAGGAGATACAAGGCGTGCTGAGTATGCTCTCCTCTGACGGCTGCGGTTGCGGCTGCGGCGACTGCGAAGGTTGCAGCGGAGATGAGCAGGAAGACTGCGAGGGCGGATGCTGCAACCATAAGCACTGATAGCCCCGCTGTATCACGCAGATTTCACATTACACGTTCCACCTTTCATTCCAATTCTTTTATGAACGGATGAAAGGTGGAACGTTTTTTTGTACCGCAGTGCCTCGTTCGCAGCCAAAACTACATCTCCTGCCTCAAGGTGGTTATTCTGGATCAGCGGATTTTTCAAAACTTATCATCTCAGCTAACTGCAAAAAATAATCAGTTGACCATATCTCAAGACTTCCAGCATCCTTAATAAAGGGTTCCACATCTTGTTTTACGATCTTTATATCAGTTGAAGTGAGTCGTTCCTTTAACAACTGAAGGAATTCTTCTTTGCTTACCTCTATTCCGTTAAAGTCCCGGATACGTTCTTGCAAGTGGATGAAATCCAGTTTGACCCCATTCTTTACATACCACTCAAAGTCATACCAGTCACGGCCTTTAACTCTGTTCTTCCAGCTTCTGAAGATTAAAGCGTGCATTTTGCCGGCGTATAAATCAGGTAGAGTAAAGCAGCGTGTCATAAAGGAGAATGGACGTAGCAATAATTTTTGCTCAGTCTGGAACTTCAATGGGGGCAGAGTATCAACCTCTATTTTAATCTTCAAGCTTTTTTCTGTCCGGAATGCTACGTCATATACCTCGGTATCATCTTTTAGAAAGGCCGATTCCACTTTTCCAAAATTGCGTTTATCCTTTTTAGTAATAACAACCTCCCGTCCTAACGTATTGAATTCCTCTATGATGGAAGGAAAATAGTTTTCCAGTCCGAAAGATTCATCAGGTGCTAAAAGCGAGAAATCCATATCTTCAGAGAAGCGTTCCAGCTTATGAAATATTCTCAGACACGTGCCACCGTAAAAGGCGGCCTTATTGAAGAATCCTCCACGATACAACCCGGCTAATGTGATTTGCTGCATCACCTCATAAATAGCGTTGCGACGGTCTTTGTCGGTCACTATTGGATATTGTGAAAGCATCTGCTCAAAGATATTGTTCATTGCTTCTTATTTTAAGGATATTGATAATTGTAGCCTTTTTCTTACCTGTTTGTATGCATTGTTCGAAAATGCGGCTGTCCATCCGATAGAATGCCTCCATGTCAAAACGAAGATCATTTTCCAGGTAAGTCAGGATGTCTTTCTGAAACCGCAAATTCAGATTTGGGGTATGAATAATTAAGTCACATAGCGCTTTTTCGGGGCTGGCAATAAGGAAGATTGTATTGTCTTTAGCTTCCTGCCTGATGCCTATTGAAAAATAGTCCTTGGGGCATTGAATATATTCAAATCTCCCCAAGGAGTTCTTAAACTTTCTTGAATGCTTGGTAGTCATTGATTGAAGGGTATACACAGTCTCCGGAATCAGTCCGTAATAACGTAAAGCCGATTCCATAGATACATACGAAGGACCATATAAATGATTAGCAATAAGTTCCATAGATAATAGTTTTCCGCTTTCTTTAGGCGATACTACGTACATACCTTTCTTGAGTCGGATAAGTGTACCAGACTTTTCCAACCCGCTGATTTTGTTGTGTACTGACTTATGGTCAGGAAACATTGACTTTAAGACCGCAAAATCAACAGGGGTATTACCAATTTCTGAGAGTGTCATCATATAACCATCTTTATTCTGGGTGCAAAGATAGTAAAAACAGGAATAGATAATACGATACTATTCAATTATCTGTTCGGAAAGCTGCTATTATGGGGCTAATGCAGACTTGATATTACACGTTCCATTATCCCTTTGAAATCTCTTGTTAAGATATCAAACATCACAATCACAGTCGTCTATTTAAGAAAGTTAATAAAACTGTTGCAAAATCTATTATGATCAGTTATTTTTGTGTTTTAATAATTCCTGCGTATGAGGAGTACTAAATCAAAAAATGACCAGCCATGAATCTTAAAACAGTTTTTGCAGTACTGTTTATCGTACTGATTCCAACCATTAGCTATAGCCAGGATTGTGATTGCGAAAGCAACTTTGAGTGGGTCAAAAAAACAATTGAAGAAAACGATGCCGGTTTTCAATACATTATTGACAAAAAAGGACAAAGAGCCTACGACCTCCACAATCTATTGATCTCAGAAAAGATAAAGGAGGCAAAAGATCTCAAGACATGTACCGGTTTGTTAATAGAATGGTTGTCTTTTTTCCGGAAAGGGCATCTCGGTATTGGACGATTGAAATACGATTCTCCAGCAAAGTCTGAAAACGAAAACTCAGATAACAAGAGCTACGAGACGGTTGACATTGACATCCCTAAATACGAAGAATACATTCGTTCTAAAAAAGAAGCCGATTATGAAGGTATCTGGAAAATGGGAGATAATACCATCGGCATAAAAAAAGAAGGAAAGGGTTATGTGGGGTTTATTATCGAATCAATTGATGACACCTGGCAACCGGGGCAAGTAAAATTCAAAATCGTAAAAGACGGCGACAAGATCATAGAATCGACTTTCTATATGTACGACCATTCGCCATGTAAGATCGATGCAATGGAATTGATCGGGAACAACTATCTATTAATCGGCTCAATAAATCCCCTGAAACGGCTAAGCCCCATTTTCCCCACCGAACCGTCCGTGGAACGTTATTTGAAATCAACGGATACCCAGAAACCCTATCTGGAAGAACTAAATGCCACCACGCTTTATTTGCGGATTCCATCGTTCTATACAAGAGAGCCAGTTGACAGTGTGATAATGGTTCACAAAGACCGGATCCTGAAAACAGAGAATCTGATCATCGACATACGGAACAATGGAGGCGGAACTGATCTTAGCTGGTTCGAACTGCGCCCCTTCCTATACACGAACCCCATACGTACGGTGTGGGTCGAACGTTTATCTACAAAGCAGAATAATCAAGTATTTCTAGAGTACAAGAAGGAATGGGAATACAACCAATTGGAACAGCACCTGGGCGAATTCGTAAACTTGTATAACAGGCCCATAGACATCTACACCTATCCAACGATCCATGTGTACCCCAAGAATGTAGGAATACTGATTGATGAGGGAGTTGCCAGTGCTGCCGAACAATTCCTGTTGGCGGCCAAACAGAGTAAGAAAGTCAAATTATTCGGCACAAGTACAAAAGGGGAATTGGACATCTCCAATATGATTTTTGTCGAATCACCCAGCAAAGAATTCAGATTACGCTATGGTTCGACACGCAGTTTA
The DNA here is from genome assembly GCA_031552405.1 of Bacteroidaceae bacterium. Taxonomy (GTDB): domain Bacteria; phylum Bacteroidota; class Bacteroidia; order Bacteroidales; family Bacteroidaceae; genus UBA1794. The sequence continues at coordinate 16,918 of JAVBMN010000055.1, forward strand.
CGAATTCCAGGTATGACCATCGACGACATCGGCATACAACCTGATTATTACTTGGACAAAAGCATTCCGCATTACAAATGGGTTGATTTTGTGAATGAGGTTTTGAATCAGAAGGAGTAAACAGAAGCCACACGTTGAAGATTGCTAATACATAGGGCAAATTTGACATTGCACATTCCACCTTATTATCCGGATTTCCTGTGTGGGCGGATGATAAGGTGGAACGTTTTTTTATGCCGCAGTGTGCATCGTTCGTCGGGATGTGATATACCGGATCAGCGGATTTTTCCGGTGGATGGTAGTCCTCAATAGTTCGGAACAGCCCCATCCCTGAAAAGGGATGAATTTTGGTAACCGGGGGTTAGCGCAGCGTAACCTCCGGATAGAAATCTCCACCTCCCACCTTCCCTGAAAGGGATGAACCGGAATTTGCAGA
>JAVBMN010000025.1:0-5296 GCA_031552405.1 Bacteroidaceae bacterium
TCTGCAAATTCCGGTTCATCCCTTTCAGGGAAGGTGGGAGGTGGAGATTTCTATCCGGAGGTTACGCTGCGCTAACCCCCGGTTACCAAAATTCATCCCTTTTCAGGGATGGGGCTGTTCCGAACTATTGAGGACTACCATAATGTGTCACCACACGTACACCTGCGACCTATCAGGGATGGGGCTGTTCCGAACTATTGAGGACTACCATCCACCGGAAAAATCCGCTGAGCCGAAAATCCGCTGAGCTGCAGTTTCTTCGAACTGGTGGGCACGAGTTGAAGAACTGATGCCCACCAATTATTCATCTGGTGCGCACGAGTTTCGAGATGTGTCTTCTGGAAAATGTTTTTTTCGTGATTTTACTGCATTGCTGCATAATTGGGCTGTATTTGATTGATTTTGAGCTTTTTGATGCTATGCAGTAAGGTATGCAGCAACTATGCAGCAACTTTTTTGCTGCATAGTTACTGCATAGTCTCAATCGGTTGATTTATAGGTGTATAACCGTGAAATATGCAGCAATGCAGTAAAACCGCGAAAAACATTTCTCGGCAATCGTAGAGCGATATCGCAAACTCCGTTCTACTTCTTTAATGTGATATTCCTTGCATTCAGCGCTTTTTGATACCGCCGGGCATTGGCGCTGTGATCGGCCCATGAAGAGGCAAAGTTGTGCGAACCGCTGAAGTCTTCTTTGGCGCACATGTAGATGCTGTTGTGCTTGTCGTAATTCAGCACGGCATCAATGGCTGAGATGCTGGGGATGCGGATGGGGCCGGGGGGGAGTCCTTCGTAGCGGTACGTGTTGTAGGGCGAGTCGTAGAAAAGCTGTTTACCCCCTACGCGACGGATAGAGAAATCGCCCAGGGCAAAGATTACCGTGGGGTCTGATTGTAACTTCATACCCTGATGAAGGCGGTTGATGTAGAGCCCTGCCACATGTGGCTTCTCGGGCGAATAATTCGTTTCGGCATCCACAATGGAGGCGATGGTACTTACTTCTTCCGGAGTAAAGCCGATGGCTTCGGCTTTCTCTTCACGCTTGCCTTTCCAGAAACGGTCGTGCTCTTTCTGCATCCGGTCGAAGAAGGCGTCTATGTCGATGTCCCAATACATCTCGTAGGAGTTGGGAATAAAAAGTGCGGGGATGGTCTGCGTGGAATACCCTATCTTCCGGCAGAAAGCACTATCGGTGAGGTATGCGGCTATCTTGGCCGAGTCGATCTCCAACTGTGACCCGATGCTGCGTGCCAGTTGCAGTGTGGTACGCGGACTTCCCACTACGAGCATCAGAGGCGATTGCTGTCCGTGGGACAAACGGTGGAAAAGGGCATAATTCCCATCGTCCGATTTGATAATATAGCGTCCTGTATGTATATGGTAATCACCTAGTTCCATGAGCCTGTGCAATACCCATGTGTTGGCATGACCTGCTCTTTCTACCTTCATCAGTACGGAATCGGGGGTGTCATTATGGTCAATATATACATAACTCTTGCCCTCCGGGTGGAAATGGGGAGCAAACAGGGAATAGCAACCTATGGCTGCAATGACCAAAAGGAAGCCGATCACTGAAATTATAGTGATTCTCAGTATATGAGTGTGAGGATTGGATTCTTTCATACAGGTGGTTCATGCAAATACCTGGCAAAGATACCGAATAAAAAGTGAAACCCTTCTTGTGCGGGGCGAAATAGATCATCGTTTCCCTTCTCCGCATTGAAATTTATTGCTATTTTTGCAGAAAATACATTCCTTAAGGAAAAACAAATAACAAGTTATAGCAGTAGATATGGCTGACGATAAAAAGATAATCTTTTCAATGGTGGGAGTGAGCAAAGCCTTCCAACCCAATAAGTTTGTATTGAAGGACATTTACCTGTCCTTCTTCTATGGTGCTAAAATCGGTATTATCGGTCTGAACGGATCCGGTAAATCTACGCTGATGAAGATCATCGCCGGACTGGAAAAATCCTACATGGGCGAAGTGGTTTTCTCGCCGGGTTACACAGTGGGGTATCTCTCTCAGGAACCGGAACTGGACCCCACGAAGACCGTAAAGGAGATCGTGATGGAGGGCGTACAGCCCGTAGTGGATGCTTTGGCAGAGTACGAGGAAATCAATCAGAAATTCGGCCTTCCTGAGTACTATGAGGACGAGGATAAGATGAACAAGCTCTTTGCCCGTCAGGGTGAACTGCAGGACATTCTGGATGCTACGGATGCCTGGAACCTGGACAGCAAGCTGGAACGTGCCATGGATGCGCTACGCTGCCCGCCCGAGGATCAGCCCGTGACCCATCTCTCCGGAGGTGAACGCCGCCGTGTAGCCCTGTGCCGACTGCTGCTACAAAAGCCTGATGTACTGCTGCTTGACGAACCTACCAACCACTTGGATGCCGAGAGTATCGACTGGCTGGAACAGCACCTCCAGCAATACGAGGGTACGGTGATTGCCGTAACGCACGACCGTTACTTCCTGGATCACGTAGCCGGATGGATCCTTGAGCTCGACCGTGGCGAGGGAATACCCTGGAAGGGTAACTATACCTCTTGGCTGGAGCAGAAATCCAAGCGCCTGGAGCAGGAAGAAAAGACCGCCAGCAAGCGTCGCAAAACGCTGGAGCGTGAGTTGGAGTGGGTACGTATGGCCCCAAAAGCCCGTCAGGCCAAGGGAAAGGCCCGTTTGAACTCCTACGACAAGCTGCTCAATGAAGACCAGAAAGAGAAAGAAGCCAAGCTGGAAATATTCATCCCCAACGGTCCCCGTCTGGGCAATAAGGTGATTGAGTCCCTGCATGTGGCCAAGGCGTATGGCGAGAAACTCCTTTTCGACGATCTCAACTTCATGCTGCCCCCCAACGGCATTGTGGGCGTAATAGGCCCCAACGGCGCCGGTAAAACCACTCTCTTCCGACTCATCATGGGCCTGGAAACCGTAGATAATGGAACCTTCGATGTGGGCGAAACTGTAAAGATAGCCTATGTAGACCAGCAGCACAAAGATATCGACGCCGGGGAGAGCGTGTATCAGGTGATCTCTCAGGGGGCTGAACTCATCCGCATGGGCGGACGCGACATCAATGCCCGTGCTTACCTGTCGCGCTTCAACTTTGCCGGGTCTGATCAGGAAAAACTCTGCGGAGTACTCTCCGGAGGAGAACGTAACCGCCTGCACCTGGCCATGGCGCTCAAGGAAGAAGGTAACGTACTGCTGCTGGACGAACCTACCAATGACATCGACGTAAACACCCTCCGCGCCCTGGAAGAAGGATTGGAAGAGTTTGCCGGATGTGCCGTGGTAATCAGCCATGACCGCTGGTTCCTGGATCGTATCTGTACGCACATCCTGGCCTTTGAAGGCAATTCCGAAGTGTTCTTCTTTGAAGGCAGCTACTCCGAATACGAGGAACACAAGATGAAACGCCTGGGCAATGAAGAGCCTAAGCGTATTCGTTACCGCCGACTGACAAATGACTAATTAATAACCTCACAAATCGCAAAAGGAAATGTTTGATTCCTCCGTATACCAGGCCCGCCGTGAGATGCTCTGTTCAAAAGTAGCGTCCGGCCTTATCCTTCTGTTGGGCAATGAAGAAGTGGGCATGAATTATGCCGCCAATGTGTATCCATACCGCCAGGATAGTACGTTTCTGTACTATTTCGGGCACAGCCTGCCCAGTTTGGCGGCAGTGATCGACGTAGAGTCGCAGGAGGCTTGCCTCTATGGCAACGACCTCTCCATGGATGACATTGTATGGACAGGTCCGCAGCCCACCATACAGGAGCTGGCTACACGGGTAGGTGTGGCAAAGAGTGCTTCGATGGCACGTCTGATCGAGGAAATTCGTGCCGCACAGACCAAAGGCCGGCCGGTGCATTTCCTGCCGCAATACCGCCATCAGAATCGCATCTGGCTGGAGCAGCTCACCGGGTTTCACCCTTCCCTGCAAGGGGCGCATACCTCGCTGGAACTGATACGTGCCATTGTGTCTATGCGTGCTGTAAAGGAGGCGCGTGAGATCGAGGAGATAGAGAAAGCCTGCGCCATCGGCCGCGAAATGCAGCTCACTGCCATGTGTCTGGCGCGCCCCGGCGTAACGGAGCAGTATCTGGCTGCACAGGTGGATGCCGTAGCGATGGCTATGGGCAGCAAAACGGCTTTCCCCACCATCCTTTCACAGCGTGGCGAAGTGTTGCACAACCCGTATCACAATGCGGTGTTGCAGGAAGGACGCCTCGTGCTGACCGACTGTGGGGCCGAAACCATGCGCAGTTATTGCAGTGATTATTCCCGCACCTTTCCCGTGAGTGGTAAGTTTACTACCTGCCAGCGAGAGATTTACGATATTGTATATGCCTCTTACAAGCGAGCCCTTGACATGGCCAACCCCGGAGTGGCGTATCGGGATGTGCACCTGGAATCGTGCAAAGTGCTGTTTGAAGGTCTTAAAGCCCTTGGATTGACGAAAGGGGATACGGAAGAGGCTGTGATGGCTGGTGCGCATGCCTTGTTCTTCCCTTGTGGTCTGGGGCACATGATGGGGCTTGATGTACACGATATGGAGAATCTGGGACAGGAATATGTGGGATATGATGAGGAGATACGCCCGCAAACCCAGTTTGGCATCAAGTCGCTCCGCATGGGCAGGCGCCTGCAACCGGGCTTTGTCATGACGGACGAGCCGGGTATCTACTTCATTCCACAGCTCATCGACCGCTGGAGGGCTGAAGGTACACACAAAAGCTTCCTGAACTTTGATGCCATCGAAAGATACAAAGACTTTGGCGGTTTGCGTATTGAGGATGATATACTTATCACCGAGGAGGGATCCCGTTTCCTGGGACCCTATCTGGCTGCTACGCCCGATGAGATTGAAGCTGTGATGGCCGCTACACAATGAGTAAGAGAGCCGGGGGGCTATCTCCGGCTCAGCGGATTTTCCCGGTGGATGGTAGTCCTCAATAATTCGGAACAGCCCCATCCCTGATAGGTCGCAGGTGTACGTGTGGTGACACATTATGGTAGTCCTCAATAGTTCGGAACAGCCCCATCCCTGAAAGGGATGAATTTTGGTAACCGGGGGTTAGCGCAGCGTAACCTCCGGATAGAAATCTCCACCTCCCACCTTCCCTGAAAGGGATGAACCGAAATTTGCAGATTTCATAAAATAGTATTTCCTTTGTCCAAATCTAAGTATAAACTATGAGTTATCACCAAACCCTTTACCATATTGTTTTTAGAACTAAAAACAGTATGAAGACCTTAAATCCCTCCCATAAAACCCACATG
>JAVBMN010000033.1:0-11028 GCA_031552405.1 Bacteroidaceae bacterium
AAAGGCATTGGAAGAATATATTGATTACTATAACAATAAAAGAATTAAAACAAAGTTAAATGGAAAGAGCCCGGTACAATACCGGGCCCTCTATACAAAATAATAATATTAATCTGTCCAACTTTTGGGGTGCACTTCAAATTGATGCCCTCTCTGCATTATCAGATCCTGCACACAAAATCTATTTCAGAGCAAACGCATGTAAAAATAGGAAGCATTCATTTTTTTTTATACATTTGCAGATTATAATTATCTAATTTAAGGCCTTACAGAATTATGAGTAATCATTTGGTAATCATGGCAGGAGGAATCGGCAGTCGTTTCTGGCCGATGAGCACTCCACAAAAGCCCAAACAGTTTATAGACGTATTAGGATGTGGAAAAACGTTATTGCAGCTTACTGCCGACCGTTTCAAGGGGGTATGTCCTCCTGAGAATATCTGGGTGTTGACCTCAGCGGCGTATGCAGAAATCATACGCGAACAAATCCCCGGCATTCCTGAGGAAAACATACTAAAAGAACCCTGCATGCGAAACACCGCTCCCTGCATTGCGTATGTATCCTGGAAGATCATGCAACGTGATCCGGATGCAAACATTGTAGTAAGCCCCTCCGACCATGTGGTAATGGACGTAGCTGAATTCCAACGCGTGATTAAAGAAGCATTGGCATTCACTGAGAAGGGAAATGCCATTCTTACGCTGGGTATTAACCCCTCCCGCCCGGAAACAGGCTATGGATACATTGAAGGAAACCTGCAAACCCACGCAAGTACTTCAAAAGAAATATTCCCGGTAGGCGCTTTTCGCGAAAAGCCCGATCTGGAAACCGCAAAACAATATGTGGCTCAGCCCAACTTCTATTGGAATGCCGGTGTATTCATTTGGAATGTACAAACGATCGTAGAAGCAATACGCGCCTATCAGCCTCAGATTGCTGAGATATTTGACCAGTTGACTCCCTCGCTCTACACAGCACAGGAGCAAGAACAGGTGAATGCACTTTTCCCGAACTGTACCAATATCTCTGTAGACTATGCGATTCTGGAAAAAGCTAAAGACATCTGGGTATTCCCCGCATCCTTTGGCTGGAGCGATCTTGGCACATGGGGCTCCCTGCACGAGAAATTAGATAAGGACGCTGAGGGTAATGCCTGTATTGGACCTCAGATAAAACTCTTTGATAGCAGCAATTGCATCGTGCATACCTCGGAAGAGAAGCGTGTAGTTATTCAAGGGCTTGACGGATACATTGTAGCCGAAAAGGATGACACGTTACTCATCTGCAAACTTAGCGAAGAGCAACGAATCAAGGAATTCTCTAAAGAATAATAGATCTACTCCGAGAAGAGATTATCCCGTAAACCCAAAAGAAAACGGGGAACAAACTATCACAGTTCGTTCCCCGTTTTTATATCAGATTATTATCTTACTTGATTGCTGGATATACACGGTTCGCATCCGAAGCATTGAGATACCAATCCTTGTTACTTTGACCGGCGGAGCGTACCCAAGAGGGAAAATCTCCATACACTTCCCTAATAGGAGCATATTCAACCGGCCAACGGAATGCATAAGGAATCATCAAACCGAAGCTCAAACCTTCGGTAGACAGATAAGGAGCAGCACTATTAGCACAATTGCCCGAACCTACCAAACGAAGGTTGGCACGATCCGTAGGATTATAAGCAGGCAGATGCACTTCCTGACGATTCACATTTTTCTCATCGGTGATGAGGAAGAGGTCGAAGTAAGCCATATCCAGATCGCTCTCTTTGATATTCTTAGCAGCATCAAATTGCACTTCGAATTCAAAATCTTTCGGAGTTACCGCAGCTACATGCGGAAGAGTATTGATAAGCCCGGTACTTCCGATAAACTTATGCGCTTCGCTAAAGATAGGAATAACTGCATTCGCCTGTCCTTTTTCGATGTTAGCAGAAGTAAGAACAAAGAAGCTGGCATCCATACCTACTTCACCTGCATTACTCAACACCACATTTTTCACAGAAGACACAGGCAGATTAGCTAATTGCACTGCAGCAGCAATCTTTTTCGATGCCCCTACCGCCATTAAGCGACCTTGTATTTTATAGCTGGTTATAGCCCCGCTTTCCTGTTTGGTCATCTGGCGGTTGGTGATATAGATCACTACATCATTCATATCATAGTCGCCATACACAGGCCAGTTATCTTCAAAGGCATAATTATATGTAGTAGCATCATTAATTATAAGCGGCCACTGTGGATCAGAAGGATCGCCTCCTTCATTACCCTCATTACCCTCACTGCCACTACCCTCGCAAGGAGTGATAAGTACGGACGATTTCTTGTAACCAGCCATTTCTGCAGGAGCCTGTAAGTCGTATTTGTGGTTCTTATCAGGATCATCAGCCTCTACTGTCACATATCCGCTATATACTACATTATTGGATATATTTATTTTGGGGCTCTGTACCAAGGAACGCACCCCGCTATTGCCACCATACACAGAAGTGGTACTTCCCATTACAATCTGCTTATCGGCACTCAACATAGAACCATTAAGCATCGTTACCTGGTTTTGATTAAACTGTATACGATTTGCAGAATGTATCAAACCGTGATCAAGTACCAACTCACCCTCATGGAACATGAAATCATCTGTAGCTTCTACAGAGCAGTAGTTGTACCATTTAGCAACAGTGCTGCTGTTCTTAATCTCTGCATAGCCAAACTTCATGTAGCCATAGTTGTACACTGTATTTCCCCATGACTTATAATCACTGATTTCCATCAAAGCTTCCAGTCCGTTATAGATAAGAACAGGATCACTATGGAATACATCTGCTTTAAAAGTGCCCAGATTATAGAATTTGGTAGTGGGCGCACAAACCAACTCGTCCATCTGCATCACGCCGTTACGCATTATAGACAAACGTGTATTTGCACCCAAATCAATCAGTTGAGCATTGATCTTAGCAGCAGGAAGTACGATAATCTCAACTCCCGAACCAGCATTAAACTTCTTCGCACCCACAGTCCATGTTCCTTCTACAAAGATCTTTGTAGAGGACACTCCCGGATTTGTGAAGCTACCGCTATAATTACCAGAAATCTTATAAGAAGTATTGCTCTGAAGAGTGGTATTTCCAGTAATAGCCACAGCATCCGCAGGAGCAGTAGTATACGTAACGGGTGCTATGTCATCCGAACCGCTCAATACGTTCAAAGCACGCTTTGCCACAGTAGGAAGCACAGAGAAATCACACACCAGATCCTTGGTATCTTTACTTACGGGATAGCTGCGTACCACAGTACGACCACGCGGATCAGTCTGCGTTACATACACCGAAGATAGATTGGAAGGTATGGAGAAAGATGTTTCATAAGGTTTATCCCTCTTCGCCACTCCCTTGCTAAGCATGTGGGCTTCTTCATTTCCAACCGGATTGTTATCCCAGACTTCCACTACATAGTAGTACTGTCCCGAATACACATCATTTACATTTACTTTCACATTAAGAGTGTAAGTTGTAGCCCAGTCGAAACCATTAGGTACATCAAGATCACTCATTGGATTATCAATAGGCTGCAGTTTCTCCGGCACAAAATGCTCAGGATCGTTGACACAGCTTGTTGTCAAACCTCCCAAACACAAAATGGCCAAAGTAAACTTAACGCCAGATATCACATTAAATAGTACACTTCTCCTTTTCATAATAAGCATAATATGTTTCTGTTTCACAATAATTTTGTATAGAATGTTGCAAAGATACGTAGTGAAAGTGTTAAACGGTACTTTTTAAAAATATTTTTTCACTATAAACAGAGCTAAAGTGGGGTAGACAACGCTTTTTTAACTATTTCAGAGCAAAATCTGACAAATTACGGGTGAATCTCATTACACCAATTATCATAAAAAAATAAGTCCGCATCCTTTTCCTGAATGTCTAACCTCAGGAAAAGGTGCGGACTTTACTTAGTCTATCAATACCCTTTCTTACTCAATAACCGGATATACGCGGTTATGATCCGAAGCATTGAGGTACCAATCCATATTTTCTTTGCCAGATGAGCGTACCCAGGAAGCAAAATCGGCATATACACCCTTGATTGGAGCGTACTCAACCGGCCAACGGAAGGCATACGGAACCATCAACCCAAAGCTCAACCCGTCAGTAGAAAGGTATGGAGCAGCACTATCCTTGCAATTACCTGTTCCCACCAAGCGAAGATTCGCACGATCCGTAGGATTGTAAACCGGAAGATGCACTTCCTGACGGTCCAAACTCTTTTCATCAGTAATAAGGAAGAGGTCGAAATACGCCATATCCAGATCGCTTTCCTTAATGGATTTAGCCGCATCAAACTGTACCTCAAATTCAAAATCCTTTGGAGCTACGGCAGAAACATTCAAAAGCGTGTTAATAAGTCCGGTGCTTCCGATAAACTTATGCGCTTCGCTAAAGAGGGGAACAACTATGTTAGCCTGTCCTTTCTCGATGTTTGTACCAGTAAGCTCAAAGAAACTTGTATTCATGCCCACTTCTCCTGCATTACTCAACACTACAGTGCCTACTGAGGAGGCCGGCAGATTGGCAAAACGCACAGCGGCGGCAATCTTCTTCGATGCTCCCACGGCCATTAAGCGACCTTGCACCTTGTAGCTGGTGATAACTCCACTTTCCTGCTTGGTAATCTGCCGATTGGTGATATAGATCACTACGTCATTCATATCATAATCACCATATACAGGCCAGTTGTCTTCAAAGGCATAGCTGTATGTAGTTGCATCATTGATAATTATTGGCCACTGCGGATTAGAAGGATCAGTACCTTCATTTCCTTCATTGGTGGTAGTTCCGCAAGTATTAATGGTAAGAGCAGATTGCTTATAGCCGGTAATCTCGGCAGGAGATTCAAGTTTGTACATACTATACCACTGGTTTCCTGCGTCGTATTTATCCACTTCGACAGTAAGACTTCCTTTAAACACAATTCCGTTAGAAGCAAAGAATTCAGGAGACTGTAACAACGAGCGGTTTCCGCTGTTTCCTCCATCGAAAACGGTACCACTATTCATATTGATACTTTCAGAAGCAGATAGCATAGAGCCGTTATTCATAGAGATCGTGTTCCCGTTGAAAGCCATATTTTTGGCTATCACAGAACCTTGGTTCAGCACTAATGTACCCTCCTGGTAGATAAAGTCACTAGTCACAGTAACCAGGCAATTATTATAGAACACAGCCGCCCATTTCGACTCAAAGCGTCCAAATGTCATTGTACCATAATTATATACGGTACTTCCTCCCGGCTGGAAGTTATCCACATTCATCTGAGCATTCTCTGCATTATAAAGCAATCCCGGATTATTTCCGATCTCCTTAGCCTTGAATGTACCCATATTGTAGAACTTACCGGTATTGGCTATATCCAGCTTATTCATCTCCACTGATGCACCAGGCATAATATCCAGTTGGCTGGTACCCACAAACTCCAGATTCGCGGCATTGATCTTTGCGCCTGGAAGTACAATCACTTCAAGTCCGGTATTGATTTTAAAATCAGCCGGCACATTCCATACACCTTCCACATACAGCTGAGCAGAGACCACACCCCAATGCGTAAATGTACCAGTATACTCTCCGGTTATTTTATACACACCCCCATTTTGCAACGCATTATCCGGATCAGGTTTCCGCAATTGCTCACTAATTTCAATTGCTTCGGCAGGTACACTTCTGTAATTAGGTAAGGGCACCTGATCACTCAAGATAGAGATCGCCCGTTTGGATGCAATAGAGCTTGATGAGAAGTCGCACTCCAACACATTATCCGTCTTGCTAATGGGGTAACTCCGCACTACAGTTCGTCCGCGTGGATCTGTCTGAGCCACAAAGATGTCCGTAAGTCCGGCAGGCACTGAGAAGGAACTCTCATACGGCAGATCATACCTCGCTACCCCTTTACTCAACATATTTGCCTCATTGTTTCCAATAGGATTAGCATCCCACAATTCCACAACAAAGTAAAATCCGTCTTTGTATTCATCATTCACATTAACCTTTACGGTCAGGGTATAAGTTGTTGCCCAATCAAAACCATTGGGAACGGTAAGATCCCCAAAGGGATTCTCAGCAGGTTTTAAGTTCTCAGGTACAATGTATTCCGGGTCATTCACGCACCCCGTCACCAGAAGTCCTCCAAAGCACATTGCAGACAGGGCTAATCCTGCCACCGATACATTCTTAAAAAATCGACATTTCGTTTTCATTGCGTTCAATAATTATATAAAAATCAAAAGGAATATACTTGCTGTAATAGGTCTAGGGCACAAATGTATAAATAATCAATAAAAAAACGAGACTTTTCTCAATATTTCTGCACATAAAAACAAAAAAAGCAACTCTTTCGAGTTGCTTTAACTAAGGTCTAGTTCTTAAAAAGCAATCCTTCTCCCCCATAATCTATTATAATGGGCTGATCTCTCCTAACTGTACCTGCTAATATTTTCTTGCTCAAATCGTTAAGCAAATATTGCTGAATAGCACGTTTTACAGGGCGCGCTCCAAATTCAGGATCATACCCTGCTTTTGAGAGGAAGTCGGTAGCCGCATCTGTCAGTTGAAGTTGTATACCATTTTGTTGTAGCATTTTCTGTACACTTTGTATCTGCAGGTTAACAATCTGCCTGATCTCGTTTTCGTCAAGAGGCAGGAACATGATGGTTTCATCAATCCGGTTCAGGAATTCCGGACGGATGGTTTTACGTAACATTTTCATCACCTCCTCGCGGGTTTCTTCAATGAGCAGGGTACGGTTGCTGTCGTTCAACTTCTCAAACTGGCTCTGAATATACGAGCTACCCATATTGGAGGTCATAATAATAAGCGTATTCTTGAAGTTTACCGTGCGACCTTTGTTATCAGTCAGGCGGCCGTCGTCAAGCACCTGCAACAAGATATTAAACACATCGGGATGCGCCTTTTCAATCTCATCGAAAAGCACTACGCTGTAAGGCTTCCGGCGGATAGCTTCAGTTAGCTGCCCACCCTCATCATAGCCCACATACCCCGGAGGAGCACCCACCAGGCGGCTCACGCTGTGCTTTTCCTGGTATTCACTCATATCAATACGGGTCATCATATTCTCATCATCGAAAAGATATTCAGCCAAAGCCTTGGCAAGTTCCGTCTTACCTACTCCGGTAGTACCCAAGAAGATAAAGCTACCGATGGGACGACGCGGATCCTGCAATCCGGCGCGACTGCGGCGCACGGCATCACTCACAGCGCGGATCGCATCATCTTGCCCAATAACGCGGGTGTGGAGTTCCTCTTCCAGATTGAGTAGCTTGTCCCGTTCACTCTGTAACATGCGACTCACGGGAATGCCCGTCCAGCGGGATACTACATCAGCAATATCATCTGCATCCACCTCTTCTTTGATAAGAGCGCTGCCACTCTGGGTTTCATAAAGCTTTTGCTGAGTGGTTTCTATTTCCTGCTGAAGTGCCTGCAGCTTGCCGTAACGAATCTCAGCTACTTTACCGTAATCACCTTCCCGTTCGGCACGTTCAGCTTCAAACTTGAGTTGCTCAATGGCTACTTTGTTCTGCTGAATCTTGTCTACCAGTTCTTTTTCACTCTGCCATTTTGCTTTATAACTGCTTTCCTGTTCGTGAAGATCGGCCAACTCTTTCTTCAGGTGATCCAGCTTTTCTTTATCCCCTTCGCGCTTAATGGCTTCGCGTTCTATCTCAAGCTGCTTGATTTTACGGGTGAGCTCATCCAGCTCTTCAGGAACCGAATCGGCCTCCATGCGGAGTTTCGCAGCAGCCTCATCCATGAGGTCAATGGCTTTATCGGGTAGGAAACGTTCGGTTATATACCGGTTACTCAGCTCCACGGCAGCAATGATGGCATCATCCTTAATGCGTACATGGTGATGATTCTCATATCGTTCCTTTAGTCCACGCAGGATGGAGATGCTGCTCAATGTATCTGGTTCATTCACCATCACAATCTGAAAGCGGCGCTCCAAAGCCTTGTCTTTCTCAAAATACTTTTGGTATTCATCCAAGGTCGTGGCACCGATGCTACGCAGTTCGCCACGCGCCAGGGCGGGCTTCAGGATATTGGCGGCATCCATTGCTCCCTCACCCTTTCCGGCACCTACAAGGGTATGAATCTCATCGATAAAGAGAATGATCTCTCCTTCAGAAGATTTCACCTCGTTAATTACTGCTTTCAGGCGTTCTTCAAACTCGCCTTTGTACTTAGCTCCGGCAATCAGAGCACCCATATCCAGGGAATAAAGATGCTTATTCTTGAGATTCTCGGGTACATCGCCACGCACGATACGTCCGGCCAACCCCTCTACAATGGCAGTCTTACCCGTACCAGGCTCACCAATCAAGATGGGATTATTTTTGGTACGGCGACTCAAGATCTGCAACACACGGCGTATCTCCTCGTCCCGCCCGATGACAGGGTCCAACTTCCCGCTCTTGGCAGCCTCACAAAGATTGATGGCATATTTCTCCAGACTTTGATAGGTATCTTCACTCCCGGCGCTGGTCACACGCTCACCTTTACGAAGCTCGGCAATGGCCTGGCGAAGTTCTTTCTGGTTTATTCCGACATCCTGCAACAGCCCGGAAACATCCCCTTTCACCAATACCAAGGCCAACAACAGATGCTCAAGTGCCACATATTCATCATTCATCTCGCGTGCCAATTCCTGGGCACGGTTTAATACCTCATTACTCTGTGCACTAAGATGGGGAGTGCCTCCACTTACACGCGGACACGCAGTAATCAGTTTCTCCAGGGAAGGGGTTAGCTGAGCCACATTTACGCCCAGTTTCTGAAATAGAAACCTGGTCACATTCTCCCCCACCTGTATCACCGCATAGAGCAGGTGGCAAGGTTCAATGCTCTGTTGCCCGCGGTTTTGCACCAAGGTTACGGCCTGCTGTACGGCCTCCTGGCTTTTAATCGTAAATTTGTCAAAGTTCATATCGTATTTCTCCTTTCTTTTTCATTTTTAGAGAATCTCCCTCAAAGTAAACACCAGAGTCGGAATCTCGGACAAAATGTCGGTTTCTTTTTGTAATGTTTTAGCATTCTTTTCGTATCTTTGCCGCGTTTTTAGTGGATAACTATGGCCGAGACAATGAAATTCTCCGAAACAGTAATGCTGATAGATACCTCTTTCCTGCACAGCGTGATAAGCGACCTGGAAAAAAACTTCTCAAGGATGTTGGGAAGAGATTTGGACAAGGTGGATCTCCAGACTTTGGTATCCTATATAGCCTTGGATGCAGGCCTTACACCAGATGCCGATAACAAAGTACAAGTGCTCTTCATTTATGACGATTTGTCAGCACACCTCCCCCACTCTTTCCCCTCCGATGTAGAAAATGAGTTAAACAATGTAGCCTTCCGCAATGAGTTGGGAGAGTTTTCGTTCCACGCCTTTCGGACAGAAGGGTTCGCAGAACGGGAAGCCTTCTTTGTAGAATCCGCCAAAGTGATCCTCTCTGAGAAAGAGCCTCAGCGTGTATGGGTCATTGCCGAGCTCTCTGAAAAAGAGGCCGATTTGCACGAGATCCTGCGAAAAGAGAGAAGCGAAAAAGCAATCACACTTTTCCGCATGTCAGAGCCTCTCCAAGATAACTCCCTGAAGTGGGAACTGTTGGGATACCCTGTGATGCGCGCACTCGGAATACGCGGAGATGAATTGAATTTCTAATTATTATAATGTATATAAACAAATGAGTAAACTATTTTCCTCTGCAGCACTTTTGTGTGCAGTAATGTTCCTTGGAAGTTGCGGCACTCTGCCTACTTCTACCACCAGTACCGGATCTTCCTCTTCTTCAAGCAGCACTAGCGGGCTTGCCTCTTTATTGGGCAATGCGCTGGGCGGATTGCTGAGCAACTCATCCTCCGTTAAACAGGCCGACTTGGTAGGCACCTGGAAATACCAGGCACCCGATTGTCGTTTTGAGAGCGAAAATCTGTTGAAACAAGCCGGTGGCGAGATAGCAGCTCAAGAGGTAGAAGCTAAGATGAGCGAGGCTTTCTCAAAGGTAGGCATCGTAAAGGGTTCTTGTCAGATGGCGTTCGACAATAGCGGTAACTGGAGCATGGCCATGGGTAGCAAGAACATTAGCGGCACCTATACCTTTACTGAGAGCAACCGGCAGATCGTTCTTTCCGGTGCGCTGGGGCTGGTAAACATGACAGGCGTGGTATGTAAGAACGGACAGAACCTAAGCGTATTATTCGACAGCCAGAAGCTGCTTACGCTGATCTCTCTGGCAGGAAGCCTCAGCAATAATGCTACCGTAAAGACGGTTAGCTCCATCCTGGGATCGTATGACGGGATGAAGGTAGGCTTTGAAATGGGAAAGTAATAGGGGTGTCACTTTCTTTGACGCAAAGAAAAGAGCGAGTAAGCGAGAGCAGAGGGAAAGCTTGCTTTCACTATGCAGAGCGTGAGCTCTTTATCAAAAGTAACCAAAGAAACTTTTCCGCTGTGTTCTCTACGCTACTCCGCACCGCCCTCGGTCACTGAGCGAAAGAACTCGCTGCGCTCAGACAGCTTTCGCTCTGGTCGTTCCCTCATCCGATGCTACGCTTGACGCTGCGATAACAAGGCGGGGTACGCTTCGTTGGAGCGTTTGCGGACGTCATAGATTTAGGAAATAGAAGGCAGGAGTACGAAATAAAGGTTCGGCGGGATGTGATGCATCCCGCCGTTCTTGAATGGGGATGTCTTGCATCCCAATCTTTTATGTAATCACCCTTCACACTATTCACATACTCTGGAGACCGCATCCACACTGTGTTTGCGGGTGAAGGGCGGGTGTGAAGGGCGTGAAGGGGTGGGGTTCACTGGTTTTTCTCTTCCTGTCGGAAAGGGCAGGAATCGCAGCACAGAGCTGCACGCATTTCTTACTGCACACGTCCCACATCCGGTGGGCGTAGCAATACATTTTTCTCCACTTGTTCATTGTACTGTTTTTAATTAGTT
>JAVBMN010000006.1:0-90173 GCA_031552405.1 Bacteroidaceae bacterium
CGCCCCAATACATAACAAGACATAACAAAAACCAAGAGCCCCGGCCGGCGGGGCGTATACCACCCGCCCCTACTTTAAAAGCATAACATTGGTCAGTCTATCAAATACACCCTGATACCGCCACTGATCTGATGAAGGGAAATCTCGCAGAGCTTGGTATTGTATTCGGCGGTGAGGATGCGTTCTTCCGCATCCAGCAGGCTCTTTTGGGCTTCGCGCATCTCGATGCCGGAGAGGTTACCCAGCATGTAGCGTTCCATGGCGATCTCGTGGTTTTCGCGGGCGGCGATCTGGTTTTCGCGTTCCAGACGCAGCATGTCCAGGTTGTTACGGTAGGCTTGCCAGAGGTTGTAGAAGTCGGCCTTCAAGCTTTGTTCCAGATCCAGCTCCCGGAGTTCGGCATTACGGATGCCCAGCTCGGCGTTGCGGCGTTCGCGGCGGCGGTTTCCATCGAAGAAATTGATGCCTACGGTGGCTCCGGCGTTGAAGCCGTAGTTGTTGCGGTTGGAGGTACTACCCATCTCGTATGTATTGAGCGTCCAGCCGTATCCGGAGTTGATCTTGAGATAGGGGTAGTTGCGGGATAGCACCGTCTTAAGATCCAGGCGGGCCAGATTCTTATCCAGTTGCACCCGAAGCAGCTCGGCATTGGAGGAGATGGTAGTATGAAGGAGGGGATCCTGTTGCAGGCTTTCATTGACATCGATGAGTGAATCGGCCAGCTTTAGCGGCGCATCCACATCCTTCTGGGCCATGAGTTCATTGAGGCGGATGCGCGAGCTGTGCAGGGCTTCCTGTTGCTTGAGGTATTGGGAGCTGTCGGCATTAAAATCTACACGCGCCTGTTGCAGATCCAGACGAGAGAAGCTACCGATATTATAACGCTCTTCCACAATACGCAGGCGTTCCTTAGACAAGGACACGGCATAGCGGAAATTCTTCAGGCGGATGGTTTGCTGGATGTAGTTGTAATACTCTGCGGTAAGATCCGCCACCAGATTCTCTACGCCGATGCGGGTTTCCAGCTCACCGGCTTTTTGAAATTCTTTGAGGCGCTGGTAGGAGGTGGTGATTTTAAAGCCGTCGAAGACAGTCCAGTTCAGCGCAACTCCGGCATTTACAGTCTGGTCAAGCGTTCCGTTCTGGTTGGTAACAGTGCCGTCGCGGGCTTCTGTCCGGGTATTATCTATGGAGGCATCGTATCCTCCGGCAAAGTCGAGGGTAGGGAGGAAGCCGGCATTTGCCCAGGTGGCATTGTTGTGGGTAATCTGTTCCTGGTTGCGGGTAATCTGCAGGGAGTAGTTGTTGCTAAGCCCCTGCAGCAGGCATTCCTTCAGGGACAGCACCTGCCCCTGCGCCACTGAGGCAATACAGAGGAATACCCCACCTATTATAATATGTAAAAGAGTACGGTTCATTGTTCTTTCTTATCTTTACGATTAGCACGGTTGGTAGATATATAACTGTATGTGGCAGGCACAATATAAAGCGTCAGGAAGGTAGATACCAGCATGCCGCCTACTACGGCAACCCCCATGGCTATACGGCCGTTGGCCCCTTCGCCCGTGGCAAAGGCCAGAGGCAGAAGTCCCAGTACGGTGGCCGCGCTGGTCATCAGGATGGGACGAAGGCGTTGCAGTGACGCATCCACTATGGCGGTGGCTTTATTCTCGCCCGCCTCTTGTTTCTGGTTGGCGAACTCCACGATAAGGATACCGTTCTTCGCCACCAATCCGATGAGCATGATGATTCCGATCTGACTGAATATATTCATGGTCTGATCCGTGAAGAACATGAATATCAACGCTCCGGCAATGGCCAGCGGCACGGTAAACATGATGACCAGCGGATCCTTAAAGCTCTCGAACTGCGCTGCCAGGATAAGATAGATCAGCACAATGGCCAGTCCGAAGGCAAACATCAGGCTCGATGAACTCTCGCGGAACTCCTTGGAATCGCCGGAGAGGGCGGTGCGGAAGGTGTCATCCAGTGTTTCCTTGGCGATACGGTCCATTTCCTCAAGGCCCTGGCCGATGGTTTTCCCTTCGGCCAGTCCGGCCGAAATGGTGGCCGATACAAAACGGTTGTAGCGGTAAAGCTGTGGAGGCGCCACGTCCTCGTTCAGTTGTACCAGGTTGTCCATCTGTATCATTTCGCCCTTATCGTTGCGGATGTAGATCGCTTTCAGGTCGGCAGGCTTGTTGCGTTGCTGGCGGTTGATCTCGCCGAGGATCTCGTACTGCTTGCCGTTCATGTAGAAATAGCCCATGCGCTGCCCGCTCAAACCGTATTGCAGGGTCTGGGCTATGTTGCGGGTACTGATCCCCATGGTGCTGGCTTTGTTGCGGTTGATGGCGATGCGGGTCTCGGGTTTGCTGAATTTAAGGTCGGCATCCGCCATCTGGAACGTGGGGTTGTCGTATACCTTAGCCAGAAACTCAGGGAGTACTTTTTTGAGTTTCTCAAGGTTGGTGGCCTGCAGCACGTACTGGATGGGCATGGAGCTGCGCCGTCCTCCGAAGGTAGACTGCTGCTGTACGAAGGCGCGCGCCTCTGTCTGCGACTTCACGGCTTTGGAGAGTTCCTCGGCTATATCCATCTGGCTTCGGGTACGTTCCCCCAGAGGAGCCAGGGAGACGGTTACATTACCCGATCCGCTGGATACGCGGGCGGTAATCTCCGTAGCCTCGGATACGAGGGTGTCTACGATGCGGTTTATTTTTTCGGTATAGTCGCGCATGTATTCATACGTCACCCCTTCAGCGCCCCGGGTGTTGATGGAGATGGAAGAGCGGTCTTCCAGAGGAGCCATTTCCGCAGGGATTGTCTTCCACAGGACTACAATTAAGACAAGAGTCACCGCAATAATCAGTATAGCGAGTATCTTTTTCCGCAAGAAGGCGGTCAGGGAGCGGCGATACAGGCTATTCATGCCCACAAAGAACGGCTCTGTCTTGCGATAAAACCAATTCTGTTTTTCTCTTTTTACCAGCAATTTCGTGGCTAGCATCGGTGTAAAAGACAGTGCGGCAAAGGTGGAAATCAGGATGGCTCCGGATATTACAATGGCGAATTCACGAAACAAACGCCCCGTCATTCCCTCCATAAACACGATGGGAAAGAACACGGCAATCAAGGTAATAGAGGTAGAAACTACGGCAAAAAATATTTCTTTCGCTCCCTCGATACCCGCCTGTAGGGGCGGCATACCTCGTTCAATACGGATGTAGATATTCTCCGTCATTACAATGGCATCGTCTACCACAAGTCCTACAGAGAGTACAATGGCCAGCATAGAGAGCACATTAATAGAGAATCCGGCCATGTACATAACAAAGAACGCCCCAATAAGCGAAACGGGGATTACCATGCAGGGCACGAGCGTCACGCGCCAGTCGCGCAGGAACAGGAAGATAATAATGATTACTAGTATGAATGCTTCATACACCGTACTCTCCACTTCATTGATGGAGGAACGTATGAATCGGGTGTTGTCAAAACCATAGCTGGTAGTCACATCCTCGGGAAGATCCTTTTCCATAATCTCCATACGGCGATACACCTCATCGGCTATCTCGATATGATTGGCTCCGGGCTGGGGAATTACCACTACACCTACCATTGGGATACCATTCATCTTCATATAGCTGCGTGTATCCTGTGGGCCCAGCTCGGCATAGCCGATGTCATTGAAACGGATCACCTTATCGCCACTTTTCTTTAGAATCAGATTGTTAAACTCATCCGCATTGTGCATCAGTCCCATGGTGCGGATGGTAAGCTCCGTAGTATTTCCTTCGATACTTCCGGAGGGCAGCTCGATGTTTTCGGCGTCAATGGCATTCTTCACGTCCATAGGGGTAACGCCATAACCAGCCATCTTCACGGGATCAAGCCACAGGCGCATGGAGTAACGCTTCTCTCCCCAGATACCCACGCTACTCACATCGGAGATGGTTTGCAGTTGTTCCTTTACGGTAAGGTCGGCGATCTCGCTCAGCTCCAGCAGGGAGCGCTTATTGCTTTGGATGGCTACCATCAGGATGGGCGAAGCATCGGCATCGGCCTTGGACACTGTAGGAGGATCGCAGTCGCGGGGGAGGTAGCGCTGTGCACGCGAAACCTTATCGCGCACGTCATTGGCCGCCGTTTCCAGATCCACGGAAAGTTCAAACTCTACCGTGATACGGCTTTGCCCCTGGCGGCTTACACTGGACAGGGAGCGGATACCAGGAATACCGTTGATATTCTGTTCCAGCGGTTCGGTGATCTGATTTTCTATCACATCAGCATTCGCACCAGGGTAGGAGCACGATACGGAAATGATGGGATTGTCCACTGAAGGGAACTCGCGAACCCCCAGGTAGGTATATCCTATGATTCCGAAGAGCAGGATGATCAGGGTGAGTACTGTGGCCAGTACCGGACGGCGGATGCTAAGTTCGGATATGTTCATGGCCTCAATGTATATTGTCCAAGGTAACCGGCAGGTCGGTACGCAACTGCAATGTGCCCGAAGTAATGACCGTATCGCCAGGTGCAAGTCCCTTCACCACCTGTATCAGGGCATCCGTACGAAGGCCTGTTTGTATCTCCACCGGGACAGACTTCCCGCTCCTATACAAAAACACCTTCGACACGCCCATCTCCGGCACGATGGCCTGGGTGGGGATTACTATGGCGCGGGGTATCTCCTGCAATTTAATCAATACACTGGCATAGCGGCCGGGCAGTATCTTGCCATCCCGGTTGGGATAGAGAGCACGAATGGAGAGGGTGCGGGTTTCGGGATCTACCTTGGATTCTGTAGCATACACGGTAGCCTCATACGGCGAGAGCTTGCCGTCCAGTGTAAAGGTTAATCGAGTGCCTTTCTGGATTTGCCCTGCATATTTCTCGGGTACCGAAAAATTAATTTTCAAAGGGGAGATCTTAGTGAGTGTAGCTACCTTTGTGGTAGGAGAGGCGTAGGCTCCTTCGCTCACCTGACGAAGGCCGATGATGCCATCAAAAGGGGCACGCAGTTCCGTTTGGCGAATCTGAGCCCGCACCAAGTCTATGTCGGCATTGAGAATAGCCAAGTCAGTCTTGGCTTGTTCGTAGGCCTCCTTACTCACCGCATCTTTCTGAAGAAGGGCATTTTGGCGGTAGAGGCGGTCTTCATACAACTTCATCTGGGCTTGCAGTTTCTGCAACTGCGCCTGCAATGGACCGTCGTTCACTTTGGCCAACAGCTGGCCTTTGTGTACCAGGCTTCCTTCATTAAACCCGATCTGGGTAATCTTTCCGGAGGTTTCAAAGGATAACTCCACCTCTTCATCGGGCAATAAACTACCGCTGGTGGGTATTTCATCCGACAAGGGTTGCTCACGGACTATCAGTCCGTTAATGTTCAGCGGTTTACCATCTTTGCCTTTCCCTTCACCTTTAGGATTGCTGAGAGTGGTGCCTGAAGAGTTTGAATCTTTCCCTGCAAACTGGTATATTCCGGTTCCTGCCAGGGCAATAGCTAAAACGGACAGGATACTCCATCGGATCTTATGCTTCATGATGCTTGATGCTTTTATAGGATATATGTAGGGTATGACTTCCTGAATTGGAAAAGGTTTACTGAATGGCCTGCGGTTTTTATGAATAGATCCGCATTAACAACTTGTTCATCCATCCCCAACGCAAGCGGAACCAACGCCGACTGCTTTGTGTTTTTGCCCCGAAACGCAAGGCGAACTCTCTGAGTCCGTGCGAACGGAAGGGTAGGCCCGCATCAATGTATTCCATCTTTTCACAATGTTGTGCGGCAGCTTCGTTCATACACTTCCACACGGAAAGCACACCGGGACACTGCTTCTTATAGCTTTTGTTCATCCCTCCGCTGAAGATAAGGTAGGCATTTTCGCCGGAGTACAGGATGACAGAACCGCCAATAATGCGGCCTTCATATAGAACGATGTAGATGGCGCCTTTGCCCTGCGGGCAAAGTATCTCATGAAAATGGTGGAAAAAGCGGGTATGCGGGAAGTGTCTTCGCACCTTCCAGGAGTAACTACGTTTCAGCATAGCAGAGAAGGCCTGCACTTCGTCGGCCGTGTCCGCCTGGCGCACAATAGCCTCACTCTTTACTCCGCGACGGATTTGTCTGCGGCGCGAGGGGCTGGCATCTCTCATCAGGCTCTTATCCGGATAGAGACTGTTGAGCACACGCATCCATTTGATGGCGAAATATTGGTTATTGCGGAAGCATTTGTAACCAAAAAGCGGGTCTTCGAGGTTACGAAAAGTGATCATCCAAGAGTTCCGGAAGGCAATGGAGGTAAGGTGTGTCAGCATGGCCTGGAACAGTTCTTCGCGCTCAGCCGGAACATCCGTATAGTACTCTCCGGTGCCGAATACCTCACAGCGTCGGATCAGGTAGTCCATCACCCCGCGTCCACGCCGGGTCACAGCCAGCAGTCGTGCCAAAGAGGTATCTCCCTCGCAGGCCACGATCAATATGGGGGTATATCCGGGGGTTTGTTCGTACACCCGGAAGATATCCTTGCCATAAAGAATCTCCTTTGTCGGCCAATCAGGCAGCTGATCAGAGTACTGGTAGGTATGCAGATGGAAGCGCATGTAGGCAAAAATAGTTGATTTTTTCGAAGATTCAAACTTTTCGTCGTATATTTGTATTTTAAAAACATTACATAAATGGACTTATCTCTACCGGATATCGTACTCATCGGTGCGGGAAACCTGGCTACTCAGCTGGGTAAGGCGCTTCGGAGGAGCGGTTTCAGGATACTACAGGTGTACAGCCGGACTCAGCGTTCGGCTGATCTCTTGAGTGCCGAACTGGAGTGCGAGTCGGCCCATGAACTTACCGCCGTGCGCAAGGACGCGGATATATACATCTTCTCCGTGACGGATGACGCCCTCGAAGGACTCATCCCGCAAGTCACCGCCCTGGCCCCCGAGGCCTTGTTTCTGCATACGGCCGGAAGCATGCCGATAGATCTTTTCAAAGGCCATGTGCACAGGTATGGAGTGCTATATCCGATGCATACATTCAGTCGCTCGCAGGATGTAGATTTCACCCGCATAGCCTGCTTCCTGGAGGCTTCTTCCGAAGAAGTGATGAGGCACATACGCCATCTGGCCAGCCACCTCTCACCGCAGCTGTACGAGCTCAACTCTGAGAAGAGACGCCATCTGCATCTGGCTGCCGTCTTTGCCTGTAACTTCTCCAACCACCTGTATACCCTCTCCAGGGAGCTGTTGCAGGCACAAGGCATCCCCTTTGAGGTAATGCTGCCCCTGATAGAGGAAACAGTACATAAGATACACCACCTTTCTCCCCGTCAGGCACAGACAGGCCCGGCACTGCGAGGCGACAAGAACGTAATGGAGGCTCATCTGAAACTGCTCGAAGCATCTCCTGAAATGCAGGAGATATACCGCCTGCTCAGCCAAAGTATTCACCAATATACACACTGAATTATCATATATGGGAACTATCAATTATGATCTGACCAGGATCAAAGCCCTGGTCTTCGATGTAGACGGAGTGCTGAGTACCAGCATCATCCCTTTGCATCCCAACGGGGAACCTATGCGAAACGTAAACATCAAGGATGGGTACGCCCTGCAACTGGCCGTGAAAATGGGTCTGCACATTGCCATCATCACAGGTGGACGAACGGAAGCTGTGCGCGCACGCTTTGCCGGGCTCGGTATCCCCGACATAGTCATGGAATCCGCCATAAAGATACACGACTATCAAGCCTTCTGCGATAAATATGCCCTGCAGGACGAGGAAATCCTGTATATGGGTGATGACATACCCGACCTGGAGGTACTGCAGCAATGCGGCCTGCCCTGCTGCCCCTCGGATGCCGCACCGGAGGTGAAGGCCGTATGTCGATACATCTCTGATTACGAAGGCGGATACGGCTGCGGCCGCGATGTGCTGGAACAAGTATTAAAAGTACAAGGAAAATGGCTCACCAGCGAAGCCTTCGGCTGGTAACCCACCAACATACAATATGAATTATGGAATACAAGATTATATTAGCCTCCAACTCGCCCCGCCGCAAAGAACTCCTTTCCGGCTTGGGCATTGAATACGTGGTACGTACGCTGCCCGATATTGACGAATCCTATCCTGAAGCACTGCAAGGGGAGGAGATACCTCTGTACGTAGCATGTAAAAAAGCCACAGCCAATCGTGCCTTCCTGACGCCCGATGAGCTGGTTATCACCGCCGATACCATTGTCTGGCTCGACGGAAGAGTACTCGGAAAACCCGTTGATGAAGAAGATGCCTGCGCCATGCTGCGCCAGCTCTCGGGTAAGAAACACCAAGTCTTTACCGGTGTATGCCTTACCACCACTGAGTGGCAACGCTCCTTCAGTTGTGGTACGGATGTATCCTTCGGGGTACTCTCGGAAGAAGAAATCGACTTCTACGTAAAGCACTACCACCCCTTGGATAAAGCCGGTTCGTACGGTGTGCAAGAGTGGATCGGATACATAGGCTGTACGGGAATGAACGGCAGCTTTTACAATGTGATGGGCCTTCCCGTGCAACGCCTCTATCGGGAACTGAAAGAAATGCCGGGAATAAAGTTCCGGTAACAAACGCGAAAAGGGAGGACTACACATCCTCCCTTTTCTATTTCCGGCTTTCCGAAGGCGCTTATGGCCTATAGGAATACGATACGCTCATTCAGTAATCCCGTGATCTGGCTTTTCAGGTTTCGGGCATTGATGGGCTTAGACATGTATCCGTCGAACCCGCTTTCCATGGCTTTTTGTTCATCCGATGTGTAGGCATAGGCAGTCACTGCAATAATAGGCACCTTGGTAGACATCTGACGGATCTCCTGAGTCGCTTCATATCCATTCTTTACAGGCATGTTTATGTCCATCAGTACAATGTGTGGTTGGCTCTCCTTGAACATCGCTACGGCCTCCTCGCCATCCCATGCATGGATCAATTGATAATCGTGCTTCAGGATGGATTCAAACAACAGGTAGTTGCTGTTGTTATCTTCTGCGATCAGGATGGTGAGCTTTTCCTTCTTTACTGCGATGGTCTGCACTTCCTTCACAGGCTCGGCAGGAGCCTTTGAAGGAGCATAAGGTATGGTAAACCAGAACAGAGAACCCTTATCTACTACGGATTCCACCCCAATATCTCCCTTCAGATGTGACACGATTGTCTTACAGATGGGAAGACCTAAACCGGTGCCCGGGGCAAAGCTGTCTAATTTGACAAAGCGTTCGAATATACCTTCTATCTTATCTGCCGCCATTCCGCAGCCTGTATCTTTCACGTAGAAGTACAACTCCTTACCACGAATCTCATAGCTAAATTCCACAGAACCTTCCTTGGTAAACTTCAATCCATTATTGATCAAGTTGATCAACACTTGGCAAAGTTTGTTTTTCTCCGTGTTTACGTAACAAGGTATGGTGGAAGGGCTCTTAAAGACCAAGCTTACATCTTTACTCTGTCGCTTCTCTTTCAGTGTGTTTTCCAACTCTCTCAGCATGCTGTTCAGTTCTATATCAGTATAGACGAACTCCATGGCTCCGGCCTCTATCTTTGAGAGATCCAAGATGTCACCTACAAGTTGTAGCAACTGCGCATTGTTGTTTTCAATAATGCTGATATACTCCTTCTTCTCCGATTCCTCTTCCGTAGAGGCAAGGATACTGGAGAATCCCACTATCGCATTGAGCGGAGTACGAATTTCGTGACTCATATTAGCCAGGAAGGCCGACTTCAATCTATTTGATTCCTCCGCACGGTCTTTAGCCGAGATGAGCTCTTCTTCCATCTTTTTACGGTCGGTAATCACCAATGAAGAACCTACCAATGTTAGCGGCTTTCCATTTTCATCACGAATATCTACGGCAGCCTGGGCTTCTACCCAGTCTATGCGAAGCTCATTTTTCTCTTTACTAGCCACACGATACTCTTCCTTTATCCGGTCTACTTTGCCTTCTGAAAGGTCATTATATGCCTGTCGTACCCGTGCACGGTCTTCTTTTATAATCTTGGTAAAGTAACGTTCATCGGAAACAGAGAACTGTTCATCATCCACGTGTCCCATAGGAGAAAGCTCAATGGGTTTGTTAACATCACACAAGATCATGTGTTTCTGTAAATCCCATTTCCACGGAATGATATTGGCTACATCGAGCGCCATAGAGAGTTTGTGGTTGGTAGAGCTGAGCTGCTGCTGCGCCTGGTGTAATTCTGTGGATTCAATGCAAAAGGCATCTAATACATCCGGTTCCGTAGAACAACTTAGC
This sequence comes from Bacteroidaceae bacterium, assembly GCA_031552405.1. Taxonomy (GTDB): domain Bacteria; phylum Bacteroidota; class Bacteroidia; order Bacteroidales; family Bacteroidaceae; genus UBA1794. Next base: position 10,300 of record JAVBMN010000006.1, read on the forward strand.
ACTATGTCGTACGAACGGCTTATATTCTTGAAATAGAAGGAATAGGTAATGGTTCGTTTCTCTTGTAAGGCGATATTTGCAAAGTGGAGCATTTCATTCAATAGATGCGGATACACTTTGCTTCCTGCATTGCCGATTACGTCGGCCCGCTTATAAAAGGTTCTTTCGAAGGCTGGATTTACATCACAGAATAGCAAGTCTATCAATTTCCCCGCCTCATTGCGAACGGCTTTCTCCTTGATATATACCACCGGCATGTTGTGAACCAGCTCTACATACTTGCCGCTTATCTCCATTTCTTTTTGCTTGGAGAGTTTTACTTTGCGCAGCATTCTGATACGATTCTGCTGAAACAAGAGTCCGAATACCAGAAGAATCAGAACAGGTACGATGATCCATTTATAGGTTTCCCAGAAGGAAAGAGGCTTGCTATAGAATACAGTATCCGATGGACAGTCATTGGGCGACAATCCTTTCTGAATCGTCATGGTATAATTAAAGACTGGACTTCCTGCGGGGTAGTAGAAAGGAATGTCACCTGCAGGTCTCCCGTTCAGTATTTCCCGAATTGTGGTGGTTAGATTTTCATCGAACAATTGTTCATTATACATATATCCTCCTACCATTCCGCCATCATCCATTCCGGCATAACGAAGAGTATACACTGGCTTAGGAAGACTGGCCAGCAGCCGATATGCGCCTCCTACTACAGAGAAACATCCTTCTGAAGTTTGAGTTTTGTAGGCCCAGCTTGAATAAAGGATACCTGTCTCGTTATCCGTCTCCCGCAAAGAATCAAGTAATTGAGAAAGGGTTAAATCCTCAGGAGTGAATCGCTTATAGGCCACATTTGGCAGCTTCCTGCGTAATATCTGAGTGATCTGGGCTTCGTATTCCGAATTGCTGTATCCATTGTCGGCTACAAAGATCAGCTTTTTCATCTTCGGATTCATTTCGCTCATCAGGATAGCTGTTTCAGGAGCAAATGCCGACATTTTCAAGAAGGTGAGATTGTATTTCTTAGCCAGCAGGTTCAGAGGAGTACGTTTCTCTAATGGAATGTATTCTTTCGTCAGGTAATATTCGTTGGGGGCAATAAAGTTTTCCTCTCCACAGAGGATGATAGGTACGTTTCCCCAATGTTTCTGAAAGTCATCACGCATAATAAGCGCCCCATTCCCAATCAGGATAATCAATTTAGGAGCTTGCACGTATTTGTGGAACAGGTTCTCCTGGATTGCATTCATGGTAGAATCATCGTCGGCCATGAGCATATTCAGGTGCTCTACATTGGCAGTCACACCTTTGATAGTCGAGATGTACTGCATAACCGGAGTGATGACACTATTACTCCAAGGGGCTGCTTCGGTATAATCGTTAAGGATCAGTATATAATCTTCAGCGGGTTTTACTACTTCCTGCGAGGAAGACGAAAGGGGCAACCCACAAAGAAGCATTATCCATAACAAGCTAATAAATTTGAATTTACAGGCGTAAATATTTACTTTTTTCATATATTATCTTCTAATAACTGAGCATATTATCAATGTCCAAACCGCGTTAAACGGCCTTTTGCTATCCTCTCTTTATTTCTTTGGAATAAAACTTCGCAAAGATAGTCGATAATAAATAAAAATCATCTTCCCAACATATATTTCTTTCTCTTTTAACAGTTTATCCACCATGGCTGTAAGAGAAATTGCCAACTTACCAGAAGCGTGTACACAGAAACTCATAAAAAAAGAAGAGGAATAATCCTCTTCTTATTCCTCTTCTTCAAAATCTTCCTTACCTACGCCACAGGTGGGGCAAACCCAGTCCTCGGGTACATCTTTCCAGGACGTTCCAGGAGCTACATCATTATCAGGGTCGCCCACTTCAGGATCGTAGATATACCCACATACTGTGCACACAAAATTCTTCATAATCGGTGTTTTTAGATAAATAATAGGCTTGTTATCGCTTAGTTACTGTCTAAACACCCTACCAAGTAAGAATGTTTTATGCCCACAGCCATAAAAAAGATTAAAAACCGAAATCGTCTACCTTTATATCCTCGGTCTTCTCTTCCACAAAAGGCTTGGCGGCCTTATGAACCACATTTCCTTCGATATATACAGCACGGAAAGGCTTTGCAGGGCACACATACTCGCAACCGCCACATCCTACGCAGATCTCGGTATTGACATGTGGCACAGTCAAACCGTCTTTGTAAGGCACCATCGACAAGGCTTGGGTAGGGCAGTGCTCGGAGCAGGCTCCACAACTAGTACCTTCACGGTATACAATACAGTTTTCTTTAATGAGCACCACATAGCCCATCTGATTGAGATGTTTCTCCTCCATGGTAAGTGGTTCCAGGGCATGGTTGGGACAGATCTGGCTGCATACGGTACAGTTAAAGTTACAGAAACCCTTTTCAAAGTTGACCGTAGGCTGCATTACGCCCGACAGGCCGTATTCCATCACCGCAGGTTTCAGTACGTGCGAGGGGCATTTGCTTACACAGAGATGACAAGAGGTGCAACGCTTCTGGAAATGCTCCAGGCTGACACTTCCCGGAGGAGTGATGGGATTGGCACGTGTATAAGCTTTCACCCCTTGCGAGGCGGCTATTACCTGATCGATATTCTCCTTGGCCAGCAGCTTAGGAGCCATAGAAACTGTGGCTACAGTAGTTGTCAGAGCCAGAAAATCACGCCGTGACACATCGCCTTCTTCCTTCACGGGAGATACCTTCAAGGGAGTCTTTACAGCTTTGGGAGCCGGGTCACACTTTGAAGCAAAGGAATAACTCAACGCACCTTTCTTGCACGATCCAAGGCAGTTAAAGCAATCCACACAGCGACTATAGTCTATTTTTTGGTTTTCGCTGTCGATGCAAGAAGCCTTGCATTTCGTGGCACAGGCCTTACAGTGGTTACACTTGGAGGCATCGATGCGAATCTTCCCCAGCGAGTACTTGCTGAGAAGGCCCAGGATCGTGCCTACGGGGCACACAGTGTTACACCAGGTTCGTCCGTGCTTCCAGGCCAATAGTACCACACACAACAGCGTGAGCAGAGCAATAATAAACGAGGGCATACTGAGGATGGACACCTCCATCGTGTACAGCGTGTAGTTCTCGAACTTCATGAATATCCCAGCCAGCAGGTTGTTTCCAGCGAGATATACCGGTCGGAACAGGTTGGTAGCTATACGTCCGAAGGCGCTATACGGGTCAAGTATCCCCACCAGCACCGTAAATCCGCACAGGAAGGCCACTACCGCAGCGCCCAGCACACTATACCGAAGCACTGTTTTCGCTTTGCTAAAAGTATATTTTTTCTTCTTAGCCGTAAGACGGGAGATGCGGGCCACCACATCCTGGAAGATACCCAGCGGACAAAGTACCGAACAATAGATTCGCCCCAACAAGAGCGTGAGCACGATAAGAGCTATCAGCACCCCCACATGCAGGGAGATCAGAGCCGGTACAAACTGTACAGACGCCAGTGCATGGTACGTATTGGGTAATACCTTGGCAAAGTCAAGGAAGTAAAAGGTAATCAGGGCAAGCATCACTGTGGCTGCCGTGATTCGTATAATTTTCAACATGCGGTTACTTTATAGAAATCTTCTTTACGTTCAGGGCATCCAGATTGGTAGTACCTATCTTGAGGGCTTCCGCATTGGCAATGTGCGACACGTCGGCAAGAGGCATGTCGCGGATCTGTCCGAAGAATTTGGTAGCTGCGGTATCCACAGCCACGATATCGGCCGACACGAACAAGGCTTTGGAAAGTACCACGTCCGAGGCAGAGCGTCCTTGTGGGCCGTTGGTCTTCATGACACGGTAGGCATCTACTACGTTAAGCACGGCTTTCTTCTGAAGGGTACAGATATCAGCAATGCTCTGCTGGAGATCGTTCTTGTGGAAGATACCGCGATCCCATACAATCCCCATGTGGTTCTTCATGGAGATGGTCAGGTTGCTGCCTCCGTGGTTTTTCAGTACGGGTACATTGATCCACACATCGCTGTCGAGGATGGCCTGGTGAACCTTGGCTGATTTCAGCGCCTTGCCGTTGGGCAATGTAATGGAGCGGTAGTAGGATTCCTGGTGGGCAGGCATCATCTTGGCACCAGCCTGTTCGGCAGCAGCTTTGATACCGCTGTGTTCGTAGCATTTCACCCAGTCGTCACAGGTATGATCAAATACGATCACCTCTTTGGCACCGGCTGCGAAGCACTGCTTCACGATCTCGGCTACCAGCTTGGGGTTGGTGTTACCGGCCAGTTCGGGCGTTCTGTCCCAGCCGATGTTGGGCTTCACGCATACCTTATTGCCTTTCTTTACAAAGGCTTTCATGCCTCCCAGTTCGGCAATGGCTTTGCGGAACATAGCTTCGGGCTCGCCGCCCATTACGGCCACTAGATCTACTTTCTTTCCGGGGGCTGCTGCATCAGGAATTGCCTGTGTCAGCATATCCATTGCACCCGAAGGTTTTACGGTGAGCACCGCACCGGTCAGGGCTACGGCTTTCAGGAAATCTCGTCTATCCATACTCTTCTTTATTTATTGTTATTATTCTCTTTATATGTCGAAGGTCACCCCGCCGAATACTGTAGCACGCGGCATGGGATAGCCTTTGTTTATTTCATAGCTTTGCGCTAGGAGGTTCTCTCCGCGCACGAAGAGTTCCAGGATGCGCAGGGGGCGGTAGGAGGCACGGAGATTCCACAGCAGGAAGCTCTCGGTGCTTTCGGCAGCCACATCGGTGTACAGGTGGTTGATGTAATCCAGTCCGGTAGAGGCGCTCCAGCGCCCTGTGGCGTAGGTGGCTCCCAAGTGCAGTTTGTGCCTAGGGGCTGCGGGTACGATGTACTTCATGTGCAGGAAGCTGTAATTGCCGGAGAGGTTCCAGTGCGCATTCAGGGAATAGCGGGCGGCCAGTTCGGCCCCGTAGTTCTCTATCTTCCCGGTGTTGATGTATTGGGGTGCGCCGTTTACGATTTGCCGCTGTATGATATTCTTGCCATTGATGTAGAAGAGGGCGGCGTCCATGTGCAGGGTATTGTCAAGCAGGTCCAGGGCGGCAGACAGCTCGTAGTTCATCAGTTCCTCGGCCTGCAAGTCTGGGTTGCGGGGGGCAAACATATACAGTTCGCGAATAGTGGGTGCGCGAAATCCGCGGCTCACCAGCGCCTTGAACACAGTGTTTTCGGTGGGCGAGTAGTGTATACCTCCCTGCGGGATAAGTTGGGTGCCGCTCTGCTCGTTGCGATCGATACGCAGTCCGGCATTGAGGCCTATCTGTGAGGTAAGGGCTTGCTGCAGGTTGATGTATCCGGCTATGTCATCAATGTGCTCATCGGCCAGGGGGATGTCTTCTCCACCTGCTACGGGCCGGTTCCAGGCCTCGCCTCCATAGCGCTGGTAGTCAAGGCCTACGGTAGTCTGGTTACCTCGAAAGAAGGAATATCCCTGATACCAGGACAGGCCCAGCATATTATCGCGTGAATTGAAGCGTACGGGTTTGGGTGCTGTGCCCGGCGCATATCCGTCGTTGACCTCATGGCACCCCCAGTTGTAGAAGAAAGAGAGGCCTCCGGAGGTACGGTCATACCGGTTGGTGAGCGAAGCGGAAGTCATGCCGCGCGTTACCTCGGCGTCATTGTCGATGAGGGGCGTGGCAAGGGTGCCGGGGTTGGAGGAGTTGTAGCGGGTAAGGGTTACATCGGCAAAGGCCTTCCAGTGCGCACTGAGGTCGTAACCCAGGCGGGCATACCCTCCGTACTGGTCGAAGTCCATATCGGGCCTGTGCCCATCCGTGCGATTGTAGTAGAGCGCTGCAAAACTGTTGAAGCGTCCGCTCTTCACGGTATTGGCCGCTTCGGCAGAGAGGGTGTTGTAAGAGCCGTACATGAGGCGGGCGTGGTTGCGCACTCCGTCTTGCTCATCACGCCGGGTGATGATATTGATCACTCCTCCCATGGCATTGGAGCCATACAGGAGCGAGGCGGGGCCTCGTACCACCTCCACACGTTCGGCCAGCATAGACTGGTACACATCGGGCAGGGGGTGGCCCATGAGGCCCATCGACTGCGGGTGGCCATCGATCAGTACCATGACATCCGTAGTGGGGCTTCCCGCATCGCTGCTGCCAATACCACGGATGCTCATCTGCCCGGCCGATCCGGCGGATACCCCATAACCCATCATGCCGCGGCCTGTGATGAAGAGGCCGGGTACTTCCTCCGTGAGGAGGGGCAGGAGAGAGGCCTCGTAGCGACGGTCTATCTGCTGACGGTCTATCACAGACACGCTCATGGGCATGTGGCGCAGATCCACTGCCGGGCGACTGCCTGTTACGATTACCTCATCCAGACGAACAGAGTCGCCCACCGTTTCCTCCGCCGTATGGGCATACAGACAGAGAGGTACAGACAGGATAAGAGCCGGTAACAGGCGAAGATACTTCATAACAGAAGGGGGTGTGGTATTACAGCAGCCACGGAAAGCGGAAGCACGTTTCATCATACAGTGCATAGTCCGCCGTACCGTTTACGGCAAGTGTTTTGATTACTTTGGCACCTTGCAGGAGCTGCCGTGCCAGGCGGATGGTGGAGCCGGTCTTGATACGGTCATCTACCAGCAGGATGCGCTTGTCCCGAAACTCGAAATCCACCGGGCTCAACAGTTGCGGAGCCTCGTACTTAGGCTGCTGGTACTCGTCCCTGAGGTTGATGTGCAACAAGTGAAACTCAGCCTGCAGCCGCTGGTTGATGAGTGCGGCAGGGATGATACCACCGTGGGCAATAGCTACAACGATATCAAACTCTTCCTCAATGGGGATGGTGCGTACGCGTTCCAGTACCTCCTCGAAACTTTTTCCTTGCATGGAGCTTTTGGGTTCCGGGAGATTATACTTTGGCAATAGCCCTGAGCAGGGCGTAGCCTCCGAAGATCTGGATGAGCATGCCGGGGATTCCGATGCGGAAATCCTGCATAGCTACAAAGAAGTTGCCTGTCAGCGCCCATTCACCAAGGGTACCGATGGCCTGATACGCCATTACAGCAATCACGATAGCCATGAGGGATACCCCCCCGGCACGTTTCGCCATGTAGGAAGCAGCCAGAGCCAGCAGGGTTGATTTGATGAGTATGGCAGGCAGCACTTCCGCTCCGGGCATCCCGAAGAGCAGGTGGTTTACCAGTGGCGAGCATACTGCCGTGAGCAGTCCTACTGTGAAGCCGTACTTATACGCCGCAATCAGCGTAAAGAAATAGATAGGAAGAAGCATCAGCCCTCCGCCGGGCACAAGGTGACACAACTGGGGTAATACAAGGTTTCCAGCCACGAAGAGTGCGGCAAACAAATAGGTTTTTACCTGGTCATACTGGTACGCATAAAGCTTTGCGGTAGTTTCCATAATTGGGGTATAGTTTTTAATGTACTGAGTCTTAGAGCGAAAAAGGGCGTCCGGGTTTAATGAAGAGAAAGGATTTTTCACCGCTTCCAAGGGGTGAAAAAGATGGATTTTCCAAGTGTACGCCCATTTGTACGGGTTTTTGTTCATCTTTTCAAGGGCGCAATCTATTGTTTTCATGTACTTTACATCTGAAAAAAGAATCCAGCTGCACGGGTTTTGTATTCCTTGTTGTACGTCCCATAAGAAGAAGTAATGAATATATAGAAGAAACAAATAAAAATATATGCGTTTTTTTAAGTTTTTCTTTTTTTTCTCTTTTTTATCGCCTCCCGGATCACTCTCATGGTGTAAAGATACCACTTTCAGGCGAGATATGCAACAAATCAAAGGAAGTATTTTGCAAAAAAGAGAGAACAGAAACCGATAAAAAGAACTCAGGCCTGCAGTCAGAGAAAACTAGGCCTGAGTTTCAAGAATCTCAAGCCTGCGGTTACGACGACAGAGGCCTGCGGGTATGGTGATACAGAGGCCTGCGGTTGAAAGGTGTTAAGTGTCATAAATAACAACCCTTTTATTTGCTCATTGTTATTTAATTGCGTATCTTTGATTCGTTAATAAAACTATGAAAAACATGCCTACAATATTAATAATTAACGGCCTAAAATTCAGGATTTACGTCCGGGATCATGAACCGGTCCACGTACATGTAGTCAGTTCGGATGGGGAAGCGAAGTTTAAAGTGAGCGATGAAGTTTCGCTAATGGAAAACAGAGGGCTCAAGCCCAAAGATTTGAAGTTTGCCGAAAGTATCATCGAAGAGAATAAAGAGTTGATTATCACTGAATGGATTAAAATTTACGGCGTATAAGAAGCTGTATACTCAATATATGCGAGTTTTAATATGATTATGACTATGACAATAACTAAATTATGGTTTTCGGATGAAAAAATTTTCATCCAAACCGAAGATGGACAAAATTTGTGGCAGTCGTTGTTGTATTACCAACGTCTTAAAAATGCCACAGAAAAACAGCGGCTTAATTATGAGTTGGGAATCTTTGGTATCCACTGGGAAGATGTGGATGAAGACATCTCTTATGAAAGTTTTACCTATGATAATCCGGAACCGACAGGTATTTCAAAGATCTTCCTTTCGCATCCGGAACTTAACGCATCGGCCATAGCACACCGTTTAGGGATGAAACAAAGCTTGCTGGCCCAGTACATCAATGGCACCAAGACCCCATCCGAAGAACGAAAGCAGACTATCCTAAATGCGATTCATGAAATAGGAAAGGAGTTGTGTATAGCATCTCTTTAGAAGTCCGTATCACCCAAACTTCTCCTTGTACAAATCCTCCAGTTTCAGCAGTTCGTCGCGGAACTGGGCGGCTTGTATGAACTCCAGCTTCTTGGCGGCATCGCCCATCTGTCGGCGGGTTTGGTCGATGCTTTTGCGGAGCTGTTCTTTGGACATGTATTGCACGATGGGATCGGCAGCCAGCGTCAGGCGGCTGTCGGGCTCAGTATAGGCGCGGGGGCCTTTGCCGGGGGCAGAAGCAGAGGAAGCATTATCCCCGGCGGTCCCGCCTCCCAGGAGGGAGTTGCTGCGGGAGCGTATGATCTGAGTGGGGGTGATGCCGTTTGCTTCGTTATAGGCAAGCTGTTTCTCACGGCGGCGATTGGTCTCATCGATGGTTTTCTGCATGCTGTCGGTGATCTTGTCGGCATACATAATCACGGTACCGTGTATGTTGCGGGCGGCGCGTCCTGCGGTCTGCGTCAGGGAACGGTGGGAGCGGAGGAAGCCTTCCTTGTCGGCATCCAGTATGGCCACGAGGGATACTTCGGGCAAGTCGAGGCCTTCGCGAAGCAGGTTTACACCAATGAGCACCGTGTAGGTTCCGGCACGGAGCTCTTCCATGATGCGCACGCGGTCCAGGGTTTCCACATCGCTGTGGATGTAGTTGCAGCGCACGCCATTTCCCAAAAGATACTCTGTAAGTTCTTCGGCCATGCGCTTGGTGAGGGTGGTAACGAGCACACGTTCATCCAGCTCCGTACGTTGCTGGATCTCCTCCATGAGGTCGTCGATCTGCTGTCGGGTGGGGCGGATCTGGATGATGGGGTCCAGCAATCCGGTGGGGCGAATCACCTGATCCACTATAACGCCTTCGCTCTTTTCCAGCTCATAATCGGCAGGGGTGGCGCTCACATAGATAACCTGGGGAGTGAGTTCCTCGAACTCTTCAAACTTCAGCGGACGGTTATCCAGGGCCGCAGGCAGGCGGAAGCCATACTCCACGAGGTTGATCTTACGGGCACGGTCGCCGCCGTACATGGCACGGATCTGGGGTACGGATACATGACTTTCGTCAATGACCATGAGGAAGTCCTTCGGAAAAAAATCCAGCAGGCAGTAGGGACGCGTACCCGCCTTACGCCCGTCAAAATAGCGGGAGTAGTTTTCGATGCCCGAGCAATGACCCAGCTCCTTGATCATCTCCATGTCATACTCTACACGCTCCTGGAGGCGCTTGGCCTCGTAAGATTTGCCGATGGACTGGAGGTAGGCTACCTGCTCCACCAAGTCGTCCTGAATGAGGCGAATGGCCTGTATCTGGCTCTCCTTGGTGGTCATAAAGAGGTTGGCTGGGTAAATCTTATAGTCGGAAAAGGTAGATACGGAATGTCCGGTCACAGGGTCGGTTTCCTCAATAGAGTCGATCTCATCACCCCAGAAGGATACACGCAGCACACAATCGCTGTAGGCCAGGTAAATATCCACCGTATCGCCCTTTACACGGAAGTTTCCGCGGTTCAGCTCCATGTCGTTACGCACATAAAGACTCTCCACTAGGCGGCGCAGGAATACATTGCGATCCAGTGGGCGACTGCAGGTGATCTCGATCACATTTTCGTAGAAGTCGGCAGGGTTTCCCATACCATAGATGCAGGACACGGAGGACACCACAATCACATCTTTCCGCCCGGAGAGGAGGGAGGAAGTGGCAGCTAGGCGCAACTTATCGATCTCATCATTGATCTGCAGATCTTTCTCTATGTAGGTATCCGAAGAGGGCAGGTAGGCCTCGGGCTGGTAATAATCGTAATACGACACGTAATACTCCACCGCATTGTTCGGAAAGAAGCTCTTGAACTCGCTGTAGAGCTGTGCCGCCAGCGTCTTGTTATGACTCAGGATGAGGGTGGGGCGGTTGATATTCTTAATGACATTGGCTACGGTAAAAGTCTTACCGGAGCCGGTTACTCCCAGCAGGGTTTGTGCAGGGAGGCCTTGTTGTATGCCTTCCGTAAGCTGGGCGATGGCCTCGGGCTGGTCGCCAGTGGGCTGGTAGTCGGATATCAATTCAAAATCCATTGTGCGTATTTTTATTCTAAAGCAGGCAAAGATACTCCATTCCACATGCTCCGGCAAACAATCCCCGGTAAAAGTAGTCAAGTAATTAAACCATAAGCAGTAAAATGAGTCTAAGAATTAAACAAATATACATCTAATACCTTATCAGAAATAAAGATGCAAAACAACCGAGTGACAATCTGTTTCTGTGCCTCACGGTCGTTTATCGACAAAGAAAAAGTATCAACAATTGCAGCCGCAATGAAAAGCGGGGGATACCACGTGGTTATAGAAGCTGATTTGTGCAAGAAAGCGATGGAAGCTTCTCCGGATATGCCGGAAATAGCCGCCGGAGTAATTCTTGCCTGCCATCCGCGGGCTATACAGTCGCAACTAAACTGGCTGGGGTTTGAAGCAAAGCAACTGGAAAACATACGGGATACCAACAGTGAAGATGTGCTTTCCCACTTTGGCCTATCCTGTTCACCCCTCCGGGATTCTGCAGAAAAAGAAATGTTCCGCAGACAGATTGAAGAATCCCCTGTGGAGAATGGGACAGATGCCTGGTATCCTGTGCTGGACAAAGAGCGATGTACCGAATGTGGGAAATGTCATGATTTCTGCCTGTTTGGAGTATACACGAAAGAGAACAAACGAGTGAAGGTACTAAAGCCGCAGAACTGTAAAAACAACTGTCCGGCCTGCGCCAGGATGTGCCCCAGCAAAGCTATTATCTTTCCAAAATACGAGAAATCCCCCATCAATGGAGGAACCACGGAAGAAGAAACATTCAACCCCGAAGAGATGGATAAGATGTACCGTGAGAGACTACAAATGCGTTTACAGCAACGTAGAGCCAGTATATCACTGCTAAGAGAAGACAAGAAATGAAATTAAGCGAATATGCAGCTACGGCCAAAGCCGCTTTCCGGGTGCCGCGCGAGTGTTCGCCCCGGTTGGTATGGAAGTTTATGTATAACTTCGGCTGGCGTAGCATGAAGAACATCCACCGCTTTGAAAAAAGACAGGCGAAAAGAGCACCCTTTTTCCCGGCTTTTGTAATGATATCCGTGACAGAAAGTTGTAATCTGGCGTGTAGTGGCTGCTGGGTTTCAGGAGGAGGAAAGAAAGCGTTGACTGCCGCACAATTGGATGGTATTATCACCAGCTGCAAGCAGAAAGGCTCTTACTTCTTTGGCATTCTGGGTGGCGAACCGTTGCTATATAAAGGTTTGTTGGAGATTATGGAAACGCATTCCGATTGCTATTTCCAAGTATTTACAAACGGAATCCTGCTGACCGATGAAGTGGCCATGCGCTTCAAAAAGATGGGAAATGTAACCCCGCTTATCAGCATCGAAGGGCTACAAGAAGAAAGCGACACCCGCCGCGGAAGGAACGATGTATTCCGAAGAACGCTCGACGGTGTCCGTGCCTGCCGCAAAGCGAAACTTATATTCGGAGCCTCGGCAAGCATCTGCAAAAGCAACTACAACGACTTGGTGAACAGGGAATATGTGGAGTGGATTGCCAGGCAAGGCGCACACTACCTCTGGTATTATATCTATCGCCCCGTGGGTGCTGATCCAAATGCAGCGAATGCGCTTGACAAAGAAGAAGTAACCCGCTTCCGCCGGTTCATCGTGACGCAACGCCGGGACGCTCCCCTGTTTATCATTGAAACCTACTGGGATGACAAAGGCAATGCACTCTGCCCTGCCGCAACCGGAATGAGTCATCACATCTCGCCATCGGGAGCTGTGGAATTCTGCCCACCTATCCAGATGGCACGGGATTTTATCAATGAAGACGCATCCAACCTGGTGAAGCTGTTTGAAGACTCTTCTTTCCTGGCTGATTTCCGGAAGATGACGGCGGAGAGCTCGCGTGGCTGTATTCTCCTGGAAGACCCGCAGAAGATGGTGGAATTCCTGGAAAAGCACAATGCTATCGATACCACCAGTCGGGCAACCATCCTGGAAGAATACAAGAAGATGACACCTTTGGCCGGACATAACCAGGAAGGAAGTGAGATACCGGAAGAGAACGTGTTTTACAGAATAGTGAAAAAGAACTATTTCTTTGGATTCGGAGCGTATGGATAATACACAAATATATACTATACCGCAGACCTGCCAGGAGAGGACGCATCTACGCGATCTGATTGATGACTTTATGAATCATCAGCCACTGCGCCCGCCGCTTTCAATGGACAACCTTTTCAACCTGTCCGACCGGTTGATTAGCGAGCATGCGCTCGACCCCGCCATGAAAGGCTGGATCATGGTGGAAATGCACAACTGCATCTGGCGGGATACGGTAGCTTCCATTCCTTACGACAAGCGTATACTGCTACTGCCCAAATGCCTGAGCAATTCCACCAAATGCAAAGCAGATGTGGACGAGCTGGGGCTCTTGTGCCACCGGTGCAGTCATTGCTCCATCCCTGATTTGCAGGACAAAGCAGACAGTCTGGGTATGATGAGTATCGTAGCCGAAGGATTCGCCTCCGTGATCCCCCTGATTGAAAACCGGGTGGTAGACACTGTGATCGGTGTGGGATGCCTTGATTCACTGGAGCGGGCCTTTCCTTTGCTGATACACAATGCGGTTCCCGGACTCGCCATCCCGCTGAACACCTCGGGTTGCAAAGATACGAATGTGGATTATGAATACGTAGACCGGATGATTAGCATGCGATCCGATGAGGAGGTGTACCTGTTGGATTACGACCAGCTGAAGTCAACCTTGAACACCGCATTCTCGGCAGAAAACCTGAACTCACTACTGCCGGAGTCGGGCGACCTGACTTCCCGTATTGCCCACGAATGGCTCGGAGGCGACGGCAAACGATGGCGCCCTTATCTGCTGATAGCCACTTATATAGCTTTGAGTGGCGACAAGGATATACCCAAAGAAGTAGAGTTGGCAGCCATCGCCGTAGAATGTTTTCACAAAGCATCCCTGGTGCACGACGATATCGAGGACCACGACGCTACCCGCTACGGCAAGCAAACCGTACATGCCGCCTATGGCGAGGCCATTGCCATCAACGTAGGCGATCTCTTGCTGGGGTACGGCTATGAATTACTGGCACGCTGCGGACACATAGAACTGGTAAGGGTGGCCGCCAAGGCCCATGCCGACCTCTGCCGCGGACAAGGCATGGAGTTGGAATGGACTGCCTCGCCCGGACCACTAACCACCGATTTCGTACTTCAGGTATTCCGCCTGAAAACCGTACCCGCCTTCAACGTATCGCTCATCATGGGTGTGATCTGTGCCGGAGGAGACCCGGCCCTGATTGACTGTCTGCACCGTTATTCGGATGCCCTGGGCATTGCTTATCAGTTGCTCGACGACCTGGAGGACGGCGGCATGGCCACCGCCATTGACCATCCCCGCGAACTGGCAGAGCACTATCACCGGGAAGCACTGGAAGCCTTACATGATATTACCAATACGGAACTGAAACGATTACTATTCCGTGTGACTAAAAAGATTCTGAAATAACCGGAGAATGAGAGAGACGATATCCATACGACTGTTTAAGACCATGCAAAAAGGAAAGAAGCAACTTAGCAAAGAAGCTTTGGAGCGGATAGCCGGTTTTGTGCGGTTGCAACGCACGGCAGAAGGTACGTTTATGGATAAAAGTGGGCAACCCGATCTGTATTATACCCTCTTTGGCTGGATGTTATCTTATATAGTAGGGATACCGTCGGATAGTAAGAGAAACAAAGCCTACCTAGCAAGCGTGGATATCGAGCGTTTGGATCTGATTCATTATGCCGCTTATATGCGCCTTCGCAGGATTCACCGAGTGGTGAATTGGTGGAAGACAGAGGTAAAGACTTTACCGGATTTCAACGGTATACCACATCATGATTTGCAATCGCCCTATACACAGTTCATCTGGATGTCCTTGCTGGAAGATACAAAAAACCGGATAAAGGATAAAAAGGAGATCATTGATACATTGACACTCTATCGTGCGAAAGCCGGTGGATATATGAATACAACCGACGGTCTTTCCGCTACCACGAATGCCACAGTAGCAGCCTTAGCCATCAAAGGGCAGCTGGATGGATACAGGGATAATCCTGATATACACTTCCTGTATAGCTTGCAACAACCGTCAGGCGGATTCGCTGCCGCCGAGGCATCACCCGTTCCCGACTTACTATCTACAGCAACCTCTCTTTTTATGCTGAGCTGCTACGGGATAGAACCGAAATATCCTGCACGGGATTTCATCGAAGCCCATTGGCTAGACTCGGGCGGCTTTTCAGCCACCCTTCTGGAAGACAAAAGCGATGTAGAATATACCTTTTACGGGTTGTTGGCATTAGGAACAATGTACAAATAAGGCTATGAGAGAGCAGCAAATAGAAGAAATGATCACGGACTTGCGCCGGCACCTTTTGGACAAGCGGGTTCCTGGAAAGATATGGAGAGGAAGACTTTCTTCCAGCGCCATATCCACATCCGTGTCTGTATTTGCCCTATACATGGCCGACAAAGATAAATATGCGGGCCACATCCGGCGAGGAATCGAATGGCTGAAGAGTACCATGCACGAAGACGGCTCTTGGGGAGACACTATCGAAAGCCCTTCCAACCTGACTGCCACGCTGCTTACCTATGCCTCTCTATGTGCTGTAGGTGAAGCCCCACAACTCGCAAAAGACTACCTGACGACTAAGTTCGGCGGATCTACCGACCGCCATATCATCAGAGGTGTGCTTGATTATTATGGGACCGACCTTACATTCTCCGCACCGATCCTGGTAATGTGTGCGTTAGCCGGAATCATCTCCAGCTGGGATGACATACCGCAATTGCCTTTTGAGCTATCGGTACTGCCCCAGAAAGTTTTCCGTTTCCTCCAACTTCCGGTGGTCAGCTACGCCATCCCTGCATTGATTGCCGTAGGCATCCTGCGTTACAGGAAAGGAAGAAAAAATGTAGCATCACCTCTGCGCGAGACGTTTGTTCCTAAATCATTGAAAGTCCTCGAAAGCTTACAGCCGGTACACGGAGGCTTTCTCGAAGCTGCCCCGCTCACTGCCTTCGTGGCCATGTGCATGACCGGTGCCGGATACCGCGAACATATCTCCACCCAGAAAGGGATCGGCTTCCTGGTCGATACCGTCCGTGAAGACGGCTCATGGCCCATCGACACAGATCTGGCCAACTGGATGACCGCTTTAAGCGTACGCGCCTTGGAAAATGTGTTAAGTACGGAAGATACACATGAACTTGCCGGCCTTATAAAAGGAAACGCTTTCACCCATGTACATCCCTTCACCGGAGCCAAAGAAGGCGGCTGGGGATGGACCGACCTGCCCGGAGCAGCTCCCGATGCCGACGATACCGCAGGTGCATTGGTGGCGTTGCATATCCTGCTCGACGGCGTTTACTGTCCCGAAGCAGGGAAAGGTATCGAATGGCTGCTCGACCTGCAAAATACCGACGGAGGCATGCCCACCTTCTGTAAAGGATGGGGTAAATTGCCTTTCGACCGCAGCAGCCCCGATATATCCGCACACTCCCTGTTAGCCTTCCGGTTATGGATGCATGCACTTCCCGGTGAGCTGCAACGCAAGTGCAAAGCTGGTATGCACCGTATGCTCGGGTGGATGCAAAAGATACAAGCCCCCAACGGTTCGTGGACACCTTTGTGGTTTGGCGACCAGGATGCTGGCGACGAGCGCTCCCCCCTCTACGCCACAGCTATGACGGTGGAATATTTGGCAGGATCACCGGAACCCGTCGCCCATGAAATGTCGCGTAGAGGAATACAATACATCCTTGCCACGCAGAACACCGATGGAGGGTGGGGGGGCGCCAAAGAGGTGCCGTCCAAAATAACGCTCACCGCCCGCGCCCTAAGCGCACTGGCATCCTATCCCGACACGGACGATGCAGCAATGGCCCGGGCTTTCGATTATCTCTACCGCACATATAAGGAGGGACAGTTATTTCGCGCCGAACCGATCGGACTTTACTTCTCCCGCTTGTGGTATTCGGAGGAAATGTATAACATTACCTTCGTATTGAATGCACTTAATAAATATCAACTTAATAAATAATGGTTATGAAGAAAAAGCTTATTATCGCAGCCTCCCTTACCTTTTCCATCTTGTCGCTGTCGGCACAAGACGTGATACAATGGCGCGGCGCAAACCGCTCCGGAATCTACAACGAAACCGGCCTGCTGAAATCGTGGCCCGCCGAAGGCCCCACCATGCTCTGGCAGTACGACCAGTTGGGCGAAGGATACTCGTCCGCCGCCATTGCCAACGGAAAGATCTATATCACCGGTTCCATCGACGGGCAGGGAACCCTGTTTGTGCTTGACATGAACGGAAAGCTCTTCACTAAGAAAGTATACGGTAAGGAATGGACCACCAATTACGTCGGCGCCCGCTGCACCCCCACCATCAGCGAGGGAAAAATATACCTCTACAGCGGCGAGGGTAACTTGGTATGTATGGACCAAGCCACACTCGACATTCTTTGGACAAAAAGTATCATCACCGATTTTCAGGGAGAAAACCTACGCTTTGGCATCAGCGAATCGCCACTGGTGGTAGATGATAAGGTAATTATCACTCCAGGCAAAGTAAACAATGTAGTAGCATTGGACAAAAAGACAGGAAAGGTAATCTGGACCTGCAAAGGAGAGGGAGACCTTGCCGCCTACTGCTCGCCCCTGTATCTGGGCGACCAGAAAGTTCCACAGATTGTGACCATCATGGGCAAACATGTATTGGGCATCGATGCAAAAACCGGTGAAAAACTCTGGTCGCACGCCTACAACAACCAGCGCGACATTCACCCCAACACCCCTATATATGCCGATAATATGCTGCTGTGCGTATACGGCTATGGCAAAGGTTCTATTATGCTGCGCCTCTCGGACGGCGGTCGCAAGGTGGAACAGGTGTGGGAAAACCAGGAGCTTGATTCTAAATTCGGTGGAGCAGTGAAGATAGGCGACTACGCGTATGCTTCGGGCGACAACAACCGGTACTGGTTTTGCGTAGACTGGAAAACCGGCAATACCAAATATAAAGAAAAAGGCCTGGCCATGGGCAACGTTATTTACGCCGACGGAATGCTGTACTGCTACTCCGACAAGGGAGAAATGGCACTTGTGAAGGCAACTCCCGAGAAATTTGATATCGTCAGCCAATTTCCCATTACCCTGGGCACCGAGCAGCACTGGGCACACACCGTCATCCACAAAGGAGTGCTGTACGTGCGACACGGCAATACACTGATGGCATACACTATTAAGAAATAGCTTCTAAAGACAAGGAGATATGAAAAGAAGCATCTTATTGATTGTACTCTTGAGCTTTATTTTATGTGCAAGAGCACAGATCGGATGGCGAAATGACCATACCGGGATATATAACGAAACCGGCCTGATGAAATCCTGGCCGACAGGTGGCCCTGAGATGCTTTGGCATTTCGATGGATTGGGTTTCGGGTTCTCATCTGTCTCGATAGACCAAGAGAAATTGTTTGTGACTGGGTTTACCGATGCAAAAGGGTATCTGTATGTATTGGATACGAATGGTAAACTGCTGAACAAAGTAGAATACGGTACCGAATATACCGGTGATAATTTTACCGGCACACGCAGTACGGCTATTCCTCACGAAGGAAAGGTGTATATCGTAAGCGGAATAGCCGAATTGTATTGCTTCGATATGCATACCCTGAAACTGCTGTGGAAGAAGAACTACGCGACGGATTATGGCGCCGAAAACACCAAACATGGCTGGAATGGACCACCGCTGATCATTGGCGAAAAACTCATCATTGCACCGGGAGGCCCTACACACAATGTCCTTGCGTTGAATAAAAACACGGGTGATATCATCTGGACTTCCGAGGGAATGAAAGGTATATCGGGATACGGAACGCCTATCTTTCTTAAGGATCAGAAAGTGCCGCAAATTGTCATTATGATGGGCGATCAGATTCTCGGATTGGATGTGGCAAATGGAAAGATGCTTTGGTCATACGATCATACGAATCGCTTCCATGAACACCCTAACACGCCGGTGTACAGTGACAATAAGCTTCTCTTTATGAGCGCCTACGGACAAGGCGCCCTCATGCTGCAACTGAGCGATGGCGGCAGGAAGGTAGCGCCTGTCTGGGAAATGAAGGAACTGAGCCATACCACCGGACACATGATGAAATCCGGAGATTACATCTACGGCCCCGGAAACAAAACGAACTGGTATTGTATGGATTGGCACACAGGAAAAGTCATGTATTCCGACAATACAATAGCCGTGGGTAATATCATCGCCGCCGACGGCTTATTGTATTGCTATTCTGAAAAAGGGGATATGGCATTGGTAAAACCGAATCCAGAAAAATTCGACCTCATCAGCCAGTTTAAGATCACGCTGGGAACCGAACAACACTGGGCGCACACCGTCATTTATAAAGGAGTAATGTATGTACGCCATGGAGATACGCTGATGGCATACAAGATAAAATAGAAAGAATACTGTTGGAACCAAAAAGGATAATACTAGCCGTCACCGCCCTAGTGGTGCTTCTGTATACCGGTATTATTATCGGGTGGCACATCTATGCCCCTCGCGAGGATCTTATTATCCAGGCCCCCGGAGCCGACAACCGTCCCGAAGGCACCACCCGTGCAGCCAACGATGTAGTGATTGGCGAGTTCTTCATGAAGTATGAGACGGAGAAACCAGCAGTGAATACTGCCTACACCGGTAAATGGAGCAGCTTCCGGGGTGAGCAAGTCAATAACATCATCCGCACCGCAGAAACCCTCAATACCGGTACCGTAGAATACCCCGTGTTGTGGAGTATCGAAACCGGCGAAGGGCATGCCGCACCGGTCATCTACAACGGACGTGTGTATATTCTTGATTACAATGAACAGCTAAGTTCGGATGCCCTGCGCTGCTTCTCGCTCGAAAGCGGACAGGAGCTCTGGCGTAGGTGGTACCGAGTGTCCATCAAGCGCAACCACGGCTTTTCACGTACTGTGCCTGCTGTGGGCGATGAGTACATCATCACCATCGGCCCGGAGGGCCATGTAATGTGTTGCGACCCCGTGACGGGCGACCTGAAATGGTCGCTCGATATGCAGAAAGAGTACAAAACCGAAGTCCCCTTCTGGTACACCGGCCAATGCCCGCGGGTAGACAATGGCATCCTTATCCTTGCCCCTTCCGGACAGGAAACTCTGCTGGCTGGGCTGGATTGCCTCACTGGCGAGGTGCGCTGGACTACCCCCAACACGGTGGGCTACAAAATGTCGCACTCATCTGTCATGCCCATGACGTTAGGCGGAAAGCGGACCTACGTCTATATTGGCGTGGGCGGTATCTGCGGCGTATCGGCCGAGGAGAGCGACCGGGGAACGCTTCTGTGGGATGCCTCCAAATGGCAACCCTCGGTGGTGGCACCTTCTCCCCTCCAGGTATCTCCCAACCAACTATTTATGGTGGCCGGATACGGTTCCGGAGGAGCGATGCTGCGTGTAGACCGCGCAGGCAATAAATGGACAGCCACTGTGACCGACCAGTGTAAACCCGCTGAAGGGCTGGCGAGCGAACAGCAAACGCCGATATTCTATAATAATATGATTATCAGCATTATGCCCAAAGATGGAGGCGCCAACCGCGGCAAGCTGGTGTGCTGCCTCCCATCCAACCTGCGGAAACCCATCTGGACCTCCGCTGCCGACGAGCGTTTTGGCCTCGGCCCCTATATCCTTATCAATAATAATCTGTTTGTCTTTAAGGACGACGGTGAATTGTATGTGTATGAGGTTGGCCAGCAGGGTATGAAGCTTTTGAAGAAACAACGCATCATGGATGGCACCGATGCCTGGGGGCCTATGGCTTATGCAGACGGGATGCTGATTGTGCGGGATGCGCACGTGGTTAAATGTCTCAAAATAATATAGCATGAAGAAGAACAAGATAACTCGTAGAGAATTCGTGCAGATTTGCGGCTCGATACTGGCAGGAGGCAGCATATTGGGAGTCTCGGCATTACTGCTGTCCAAAAGAGGGAATCCGAACCTGGCGGAAATAGGCACACGCTACCCTGGCCACGATACGGCTGCCATCACATCGCCCTACAGGCTGACGGCGGCATTCAACATTCCCGGCCACATTGAAGCTTTCGAAATATACGGCGATAAACTGATTGCTGCCGCTGCTAATACCGTCTATATTTACGACCTGAACGGTGTGTTGCTGAACACCTTCGCCATTGGCAGCAACTTGCGCGATATAGCGGCAGACGGCGGTCTCATTTATCTGCTGTTCTCTACCCGCATCGAAGTCTACAACGACCGTGGTGAATGGATTCGCGGCTGGGAGGCATGCAGTCCTGAGTCTGACTATTGTTCGCTGGCCATCGCCCCTGGCGCCGTTTTCGTGACCGATACAGCGGCGAAGAACATTTGCAAATATACCACCGAGGGCGGCTTTCTAAAGTTCATCCAAAGCCCCAACCGTTTCATCATACCCAGCTATTCGTTTGGTATCACCTACGTCGATGGCGTGATTTATTGTTCCAACTCCGGGCGGCATCTGGTGGAAAGCTACACGCTTGACGGCGAGTACATCGGTTCGTTCGGAAAATCAGGAAATGAGGCCGGTACCTTCTGCGGATGCTGCAATCCTGTTCACCTGGCGCATACAGCCTCGGGAGAAATTATCACCTCGGAGAAAGGGAGTCCACGAATCAGTTGCTACAGCCCCAACGGGGAGTTCCACAGTATTCTACTAGACGATAAAGCGCTGGGTGGCGGCAATGCGGCTTACGATATAAAGGTGGCCGGCGACCGGCTCTTCGTGGCCGGCAAGAACAGGATAGCCACCTACCGGTACGATAAAACGTTAGCGGGCAAGAGTGCATGTGCCGTTTGCGGGGTAAACAATTGCCCGTTGCAGAAAGGAGTGACTCTATGAGAACAAACGACGAAAACAAAAACAGCCCTATCGAGCGCCGTAAGTTCCTGCGAATGTTGAGTTCGATTGTAGCCGGAGGAAGTATACTAGCCATTGGCGGCGCGCTTACACATAAAGCAATAGGGAAGGAGGCAACCTGTTACTGGCAGATAGACCCGCAGAAGTGTACCCAGTGCGGGCGTTGTGAAACACATTGTGTGCTGCCTGTTTCTGCCGTAAAATGTATCCATGCCAACAAGGTTTGCGGATACTGCGATCTTTGTGGGGGGTATTACCGCAGCAATGTGAAGGAACTCAACACAGCCGCCGAGAACCTGATGTGCCCCACCGGAGCCATCGAGCGCAAATTTGTGGAAGACCCTTATTTCGAATATACCATCAACGAAGCGCTGTGCAACGGCTGCGGCAAATGCGTCAAGGGATGTGGCTCTTTTGGCAACGGTTCACTCTACCTACAGATCAAACGCGACCTGTGTAAGGATTGTAACGAATGCAAGATAGCTACAGTATGCCCTGCGAATGCGATAACACGAGTACCGTTGAACTTTGCCTATAAACTGAAAGACTGAAGATGAAGAAACTGTTATATACCTGTATGTCTACGCTGTCTCTCGGAACGGTAAATGCTCAAAATAGGTTTCCTAAACCCGATTTCGAGTCGGGCTACCAATATCCGGATATCACCTATGCCATTCCCAACGAAGCGCTGTGGACAACTGTGGATATCCTCCTGCTCGTACTGCTGATGAGCATCGTGGCCTGGGCGGTAATTAGGAAGCGTACCCGCCAACCCATCGTCTGGGTTTCCATTATATCGGTAGCCTATTTCGGTTTC
Organism: Bacteroidaceae bacterium; assembly: GCA_031552405.1. Taxonomy (GTDB): domain Bacteria; phylum Bacteroidota; class Bacteroidia; order Bacteroidales; family Bacteroidaceae; genus UBA1794. Next base: position 32,903 of record JAVBMN010000006.1, read on the forward strand.
TTCCGCAGTGGATGCGTTTGCAGTATCGGTTCCATACAGAATATTTCATTGGCACTGGTGGACAGTACCTACGTGCTGCCAGTGTCGGTATTCCTATTCTTCATACTGCCTGTTCTGTTTGCCTTTCTGTTCGGCAGGGTATTCTGCGCTGGCGTCTGTCCATTCGGAGCCTTGCAGGAGCTGGTCAACTTAAAAAATTACCAGTTGCCCCGGGCGCTGACGGCCGTGCTCAGTATGATTCCCTGGTTTTACCTTATCTTCGCCATACTCTATGCCGTTACGCGAAGCAGCTTTATCATCTGCCGGTTCGATCCGTTCATCGGTATCTTCCGTTTGGGTGGCGACATCGGGCTGATACTCTTTAGCGTGCTGTTGCTCATTGCTTCTATATTCACCGGGAGGCCCTTCTGCCGTTTCCTTTGTCCTTACGGTGCGCTGCTCAGCCTTTTCTCGCGCGTATCCATCTGGAAAGCAGAGCTAACAAGCAAATCCTGCATTAATTGCCAGCTTTGTCACAACGCCTGTCCGGTAGATGCCATCCGTCCACCCTATGAGAACAAGGTGAAAGAGAGCCGTGCACAGGGAGTCAGACGAATAGCCAATTACTTCATCATCCTGCCGTTGCTGATTGCTGTGGGGGCCTTCCTGATGCAATCGGTTAGTGGCAACCTGAGCCGGGGCCACAAAGATGTGCAGCTGTATGACCTGGCAATGCAGTATGAGGCGCATTCCGGGGATGCTCTTCCGGTAGAACTCGAAGCCTTTTACGGACAAGGCGGAACACTGGAAGGAATTACGCAAAGGTATAATGTGGTGCAATCGGACTTCAGGATCTATGCTGCTATCGCCGGCGCGCTTGTTGGGCTGGTGATAGGATTAAGCCTTATCAACCTGTCGGTGAAGCGTACGCGCTGTCAGTACGAAATAGACCATGCCGCCTGCGTGGCATGTGCCAGATGTTTTAGCTATTGTCCGCAAAATAAAATGTAATAATGAAGAAAACAATCCTCCGAAACATAGCTATCGTATCGGCCATTTTTATAGTGACCTTTTCCATTATGCTCGTTACCAACTATTTCCAGGTGCGGGGCATCACACCTTTGCAAACGGAAGTGGTGGAGACACTCAAAGAGTTGAACGATGCCAACGCCGGAAATACGGCCTTACAGGAACAGATACGACAGCTCGACCTGCTGGCCCGTCGAGCTTACTTCGTACAGGCCGACCACCTTCGTATCGGCGTGTATATCCTGCTGGGCATGCTGGGAATATTTATAATTTGTACCCGCCTGTACTTCGCCGGTGCGAAAGACATACCCGGCAAAGAAATCGATGCGATAGATGAATGGGGCATCAAAACCAAAGCCCGCAAATACGTAATAGGAGTGGCATCCGGTATCGCTGCCGTGGCGTTGGTGTTCGCGCTGATGTCGTCACCTTGGTTCCAATCTCCTCCTGAGATCTCCAGTCCCCCGATTACCCCCAATGCCCCGATTGCCATGACAGACACCCTTTCTGAGGCCTCCGAAGCCCTCATTGTCATGACAGACACCCTTCCCGAGGCTTCCGAAGCAAGCCTAGAGCCCGTAGTCTCCAAAGTAACGCACAATGCGTTCCGCGGAAACAACTCCAACGGCACATCTTCAGCGAAAGGGGTGCCCGTCAAATGGAATTTAGCGACCGGAACGAACATCGTCTGGAAGCACGACATTCCCCGAAAGGGATACAACTCGCCGATAATCAATGGTAACCGGGTATTCTTTTCCGGTGCCGACGAGCAGGCGCGCGAACTTTATTGTTACAACCTCACCACAGGCGAAAAACTTTGGTCGCTGGCTGCTGCCGGTATCCCCGGCTCGCCCGCCCAAACACCTAAGACCACAGAAGACACTGGACTGGCGGCATCCACCGTGGCCACTAATGGCAAGCAGGTGTGTGCCATCTTTGCTACCGGCGACATGATCTGTGCCGACATGGACGGGAAGAAACTCTGGGCCAAAAACCTCGGCGTACCCAATAATCATTACGGATACGCATCCTCACTGCTGATATTCGGTAGCGTGGTAATTGTGCAATACGACAATCAGAATTCACCGAGAGTCGTTGCGCTGGACTTGGGCACGGGTGCCGAGCGCTGGAGCAAGAACCGCACCGAAAAAGTGACCTGGAGCTCGCCTGTCATTGCGTATGTGAACAACACTCCACAGCTCGTACTCATGGGCAACCCCGCTATTACCGGCTATAATCCCAACAACGGTGAGCAGCTGTGGCGGGTAGAGTGCCTTAGTGGTGAAGTAGCGTCCAGCCCCTGTAGCTCCAACGGAATTATATTCGGCGCAAGCGAGTATGCCAAACTGGTAGCCATCAACGGTACCGACGGAAACCTGCTCTGGGAAAGCGATGAATACCTGCCCGAAGTGGCTAGTCCTGTTGCCACAAAAGACAATCTGTTCCTGGCCACCAGCTACGGCGTAGTTGCTGCCTTAGACACGCAAACCGGCGAACTGCGCAAAAAGCACGAATTGAACACCGAATTCTATTCCTCTCCCGTTATTGCCGAAGGTAAACTATACCTTTTCAGCAACAATGGGAAGATGTTTATATTTTCCGCCAACAGTGATTTCAAGCTGTTGAATTCCTTCGAAACCGGGGAACAAACCTTCGCCACCCCTGCCTTTACCGACGGGAAGATTGTGGTGCGGACTCAGAAGAGTATTTACTGTGTAGCGGCAAATTGATATGGCATGTAACTGCGAAAATAATACGGTTGAATCCCGCCAGGCGATGAAAACCCGGATCGACGCTATTATCGACCGGATCGGAACATCGCGGCAGATACTCATTCCTTTGTTGCAGGCGATACAGGAAGAGTTTAGCTACCTACCTTCCGAGGCAGTTGAGCGGATCTACGAACGCACGGAAATAGACCGGGCGCAGCTCATCAGCGTATCCACATTCTACTCCCAGTTCCGGCATATCCCTTACGGAAAACACCTCATTAAAATCTGCACCGGAACTGCTTGCCATGTAAAAGGTGCGGGCAATGTGTACGACTCCTTCCGGCGTGAATTGAAAATGGACGAGGATTCCATTACCACCGCCGACCAACTGTTCTCCATCGAAAAGATAGCGTGCCTGGGCTGCTGTACGCTAGCCCCTGTGGTGCAGATAGACGAAAAGATATACGGCCACGTACTGCCCGGCAAAGTGAACCAGGTAATCGAAGAGTTCCTTGCCCAACAAGAGGAGGCTGAGAGGTCCGGCGGCTCGGTTTCCATGCGGAAGATACAGGGAGAGATACGCCTGGGCATGGGTTCATGCTGCCAGGCAAGCGGTTCGGCAGACATCTATACGGAGCTGATTTCGGCCTCGAGTGATTTGAGTGTCGATGTCAACATCAAACCTGTAGGCTGCGTGGGCGTATGCAATAAAGTACCGTTGATTGACGTGGTGCTGCCCGATGGAAGCATCACTCGCTACCCCAACGTAAAGGCTGCCGAGATTAAAGAGATACTGCACCATCACTTTAAACCCGCCGGCCGCCTGAAAAGATTAAAGAACAGCCTGTTCAACCATATTGATACTTTCCACACAGATACCACATGGGATAATGTGATCTGGAAGCCTGAAAACGAACGTACCGGCGTCATCGACAGTTTCCTTGCCGGACAAAAGCATATTTCTACCGAAGGATATGGCTTCCTTGCCCCGCTTGATATGGATGAATACATCGGATACGGTGGTTTCGAAGGTCTGAACAAAGCGCTCGCCACCTCAGACAGGAATGAAGTGGTTGCGAGCATACTTGCCAGCGGTATCCGTGGTCGTGGTGGTGGCGGCTTCACCACGGGAAAGAAGTGGGAAATCGTAGCCTCATCCCATCAGAAAGAAAAGTACATGATATGTAACGGCGACGAGGGCGACCCGGGAGCCTTTATGGACCGCATGATGCTTGAGTCCTATCCATTCCGCATTATCGAGGGAATGCTCATCGCCGGATATGCCGTAGGAGCCGATAAAGGGATATTTTACATCCGTGCCGAATACCCGCTGGCAGTCACACGAATCCGCACGGCTATCAACCTGTGCCGCGAACGAAACTTGATTGGTGAACATATTGCCGGAAGCGGCTTTTCGTTCGACATCTCAATATTCGAGGGCGCCGGAGCTTTTGTGTGTGGCGAAGAAACGGCATTAATAGCCTCGATAGAAGGCGAGCGCGGATTTCCTACACAACGTCCGCCTTATCCGGCAGAGGAGGGACTGCACGGCAAACCCACGCTAGTGAACAACGTGGAAACGCTTAGCCAGATTCCCTATATCATCCGCAATGGAGCCGGCTGTTACAATAAAATCGGAACAAAGGGTAGCAAAGGAACAAAGGTATTTGCCCTGGCCGGAAAGATTCGTCACGGCGGACTGATAGAAGTGCCTATGGGTATCACTCTGAACCAGATTATCGAAGATATTGGCGGTGGCGTGGAAGGCGGAGAGAAACTCAAAGCCATACAGATCGGTGGCCCCTCGGGTGGCTGTATTCCGGCTCACCTCTGTGATGTGCAGGTCGACTTCGACGCCTTCAACCAGATGGGTGCCATGATGGGCTCGGGTGGACTGGTGGTATTGAGCCAAAGCAATTGCATGGTCGACATGGCCCGTTACTTCCTGAGCTTCACCTGTGAACAGTCATGCGGCAAATGCACCTTCTGTCGCGTAGGTATCCGCCGGATGCTCGATATACTGGACAAGATATGTAGCGGTAAAGCCTCAATGAACGATATCGAAACACTGGAAGAGCTGGCGCTGAACGTAAAGAAATCATCCCTTTGCGGATTGGGCAAAACAGCCCCCAACCCAGTGCTGACCACTCTGAAATATTTCCGCAACGAATACGAAGAGCATATAAATGGCGAATGTAAAACCGGAACCTGTAAGGAGATGGTGAAATACATCGTAACCAGCGAGTGTATCGGCTGCACCAAATGCGCCAAGGCCTGCACGGTAGATGCCATTCCCTATGCCCCGTACAAGGTTCACACCATCAATACGGAAGTCTGCGTGTTATGCGGCCTCTGCATCGGCGAATGCAGTTATGATGCCATAAAGAAAGTTTCTGTCAATGAAAAACAATCGATATGCAAATAACAATAAACAATACCCCGGTAGAAATTCACGACGGTGAGACCATCCTGGAAGCCGCACGTCGCACTGGATACTCCATACCCTCTTTGTGTTACGCCAAAGGGGCACGGCACAAATCATCCTGCATGGTATGCGCTGTCAGAAATAGTGAGAACGGACAGATAATACCCTCGTGCACCACTTATCCGGTGCACGGCATGCAGATAGACACCGAAAGCGAAGAAGTGAGACTGGTTCGCCGCCTCTCTCTCGAATTATTATTGAGCGACCACAAGGCCGACTGCCAAGCACCCTGTTCCATGGTATGCCCGAAAGGATTAGACGTTGAACGGATGCTGAGTTACTACGATACCAGAAACTACGAAAAAGCGCATCACTGCATCGCATCCGCTTTTGTACTTCCCAAAATAGGCTGTGACGACTGCAAAGCCCCCTGCGAAAAAGCCTGCCGACGGGGAACTATCGACAAGGAAGTTTCGATACGGGAGATTATCAAAGAGATAACTGCAATGTTTGAACCTGTCGCTTCCAGTGATGAAAAGCAACTTTACAAGAATGACAAAAACGAATTCCATTCCCGCCTCGGCCGCTTCACTCCCCACGAGAAAGAGCGTCTAACACAAACAGTCTCCACACCTTCTCGCTGTCTCCATTGTGCCTGTGCAGGACGCTCCGATTGCAAGCTACGCCTCTATGCTACCGCAGAAGGTATCAAACGCTCACGCTATGACACTTATTCCAGCCTCGCAATAATGAGCAAACAACATATCTCCGGCAACCTTTGGTTTGAGCAGGCCAAATGTATCCGTTGCGGCTTGTGTGTATATAACAGCACGAATGGTTTCACCTTTAAAGATCGCGGATTTGGTATGCAAATTGTCCTGCCGGAAGAAAACCGGGCTAATGTCAGAGAAGAGCTGGCAAGTCTATGTCCGACCGGAGCTATTTATTTAACAGATAATTGAATACAGATATGAAATATACCCTCTATGGTTTAGTCGTATTATTCATTCTGACCAGCTGCAATAGCAACTCCGGTTCTTCGGTTAATTCCAGTGTCATGGATTGGAAGATTTTCCGTGCCGATCATGGACTGAGCGGATATACCGATACCCGTCTGCCTAAGGAGCCCAGATTGAAATGGATCTATAAGGGAGAAAGCCGTACTGTGTCATCACCAATCATTGCCGATGGCACCACGTATTGGTGCGACAAAAGAGGCCGTGTGACCGGTGTGGATATAAACGGCATCCTTGTCTTTGAACATGACTTACAAACGGCCGTAGAATCCACTCCTATGATAGCTGATTCGACGTTATATATCGGCCGCATCGATGGTTTCATGACAGCCATATCCCTCGCCAGCAAAGATACACTTTGGAATTACGAAACAATGGGGCAAGTCTCCGCTTCGCCCAACCTGCTAAAGTTTGCCGGTCACAAAGCCATTGTCTTCGGCAGTTACGATAATTATCTCTATTGTCTGGATTCCGAGAGCGGTAAAGAACTGAAAAGATTCGAATCGGGCTATTACCTCAATGGTGCAGCCGCCCTGTGGAAAGGACACGTTGTGTTTGGCGGATGTGATGGATGGGTACGTATTATTGAGTGCGAAACAGGCACACCGACCGACTCGTTAGAACTTGAAACATATGTCCCCGCTTCTCCTGCTATTATGGGCAATAATTGCTATGTAGGCGACCACTCAGGCAATATTTATCAGCTGATGCTCAAAGAGGGAAAGATTATCAGCCACCACAAAATTGCTTCCGAAAATAGCGAAACCGGCTCATTCGTATCCGTTCCCGCCATCTCAAACGATGCCTTTTACTTTTTCTCCGGCGAAAGGAATCTGCATGCAGTCAGTTGTAATAACGGCAAGCTGAACTGGAAATACATGCTGAAAGGAAACACAGGCGAAAGTTCGCCGCTAGTATGCCGGGATAAGATAATCGTATGTACCAAGACCGGGATCGTGTCCATTTTGAGTGCCGCTAATGGCGAGTTATTGTGGGAATATGATACAGGCGAACAAATTGTCGGTTCGCCGGCGGTGATAAAAGACCACTTCATGATATTAACGGCTAAAGGAACCTTGTTATGCTTCAATTAAAAAACATACAAAAAAGCTATCGTGACGGCGATAATCATCTCAACCATGTCCTGCGCGGCATAAATATGGAAGTAAAAAAGGGAGAGTTTATTGCCATCAGAGGCCAATCCGGTTCGGGAAAAACTACCCTGCTATCTATTCTTGGAACTCTGCTGCTGCCCGACTCCGGTAGCTATCTTCTGAACGATGTGGAAATAACCGCCCCCGACATCGACTATTCAGAGATGAGGAATAGCCACATCGGTTTTGTCTTTCAGGATCATAGGTTGATGCCACAGTTCACCGTACTGGAAAATATCCTGTTGCCCTCTCTGGCACGCAAGTTCAAATCTACATCAGAGGAGATCGAGTACGCACGTTATTTGATGAACCTTACCCATATTGCTGGCATAGCTAATCAATATCCGCATACCCTTTCGGGTGGAGAAGCAAGTCGTGTGGCCGTTTGCCGCGCATTGATTATGAAGCCTTTGCTGTTGTTGGCCGACGAACCTACAGGTCAACTCGACACCGATAATGCCCGGAACATAGCATCCATCCTGTCAGACATTAACCGTTGCCTGCAAACCACCATCATTATGGTTACCCATTCCGAAGATATCTCGGCAACGGCACATCGTATTCTTAACCTTAAAGAAGGAATAGTACAATGACACTCAAAAAGCTGATACGTACGAATATATCTTACTTCACCCGTTACTACAGACTGGTGGCCACAGCGGTACTTATCACTGTGGCTGTTATTGTCGGCAGTCTGGTGATAGGCGATTCGGTACGTACCACGCTGATTAAACGAGTAGCCGAACGAATGGGCGATACGGAGACCGTCCTCTTCGCACGCAACTCGTTTATGGCAGAAGAGCTGCTCCAGAGCCCCCTCTTTGGAAAGTCGGCAAGAGGGTATCTGCTCACTAACGGCTTTATATCCCGTGGTGGAAAACTGATTCCTGTGGTAGTGTGGGGAACGGATGAACCATCGATTACCCGGGGAACTGCCAAGATCAATTCCGCACTGGGCAGGGAGCTGGGGCAGGACGATCTGGCCGCCGACATCGTATTGCGGCTGCCTGCCACAGGGCTGACACCCGCCGGCTCGCTGTTTGTCACAGAGAATTACGCCACCAGCCTTCGCCTGGCATTCGGAGGAACAGTCAGCGTAGAAGACAGCGGCAATATCAGCATGAAGAACGAGCAGATTATCCCCCTCAATGTGTTTGTCAATCGCCAGCAGCTGCTCGAAACACTTGAAATCCCAGGTAAAATAAACCTGATACTGACAAACCGGACTATTACCACCGAAGACCTGAATGAAGCATGGAGTTATGGTGCTTCCGGCTTATCAATCAACCGGATGGACGGCTTTACCGAAATCCGCTCCGACCGCATTTTTCTTCCCAAAGAAGTTACGGAAACCCTCTGCCGGGATAACGACAGCAGCAACCGCTTGTTCTCTTATCTGGCTAATTCTATTGAACGGAATGGCCACTCTGTTCCTTATTCTTTCGTTACGGCTACCGATCGCTTCGGAGGTGAAACACTGCAAAAAGATGAGATCATCCTCTCTGATTATACTGCCCGGCGGTTGCAGGCCCGCCCCGGCGATACCATCGAAGTCAGCTATTTTGTGTCGCACGATTTGAAAACTCTTGCCACAGAAAAGATAAAGCTGAGGGTTAAAAGCATTGTCCCCCTTGCCACCTTGTGCAAAGATAAAACCCTGAGCGCCGACTTTCCCGGCCTGTCCGACGTGGAGCGATGCACCGACTGGGACAGCGACCTGCCCATACACATGTCTCTTATTACCGATGAAGATGAGAAATACTGGGAACTCTACCGCTCCACTCCAAAAGCAATTATAGCCTATGATGCTGTAGCTGCCCGCTGGAGCAATGCCTATGGCACTGCAACAGCCCTGCGGATGAATGAGGCAAATCCGGATTTGTCGTCACTCCGTCCCGAGATGTTCGGCATACAGATAATCCATCCTCGCGAAGCAGGACTATATGCTGCTAAAAACGGAGTGGATTTTGCAGGCCTTTTCCTCGCGCTGGGGTTCTTTATCATTGTGTCCGCCATATTGCTTATGCTTATTCCTCTTTCGGAAATGTTCTGGCAGCGACGAGACGAAATAGCACTCTTACAATCTCTCGGTTATACCCGAAAAAGGATCACACATATATTTTGGAGAGAGTCGGCCCCAGTTGTCTTTCTGTCTTCCATTGTGGGTGTAATAGCCGGACTGATCTATACCGCCCTCCTCATGTGGTTGCTTGGAAATGTATGGAAAGGAGCTACCCATACGGATGGTTTTGCCGTGTATCCAAGTGTCATTACCCTACTTACCGGGCTTATTACCGGAATCACACTTGCCCTGCTGTTTCTGCGATGGACCATCCACCGTAATCTAAAAGACAAAAAGAAAAATCAGTTGAAGCAGAAACAATCCCTGACAAAAAGAAAAACAGGAGTTATACTTGCCACGATTCTTTCCATCGCTATTATCTGTGTTAACTTCCTTTTCCTGCGTTCAGTACCTCTTTTTGTCCTTGCAGGCATTGTATTGATCGTAACAGCAGCCTTATGGGGTGATTATCTGCTTCACCGGAACAGTTCGGCTTCTATCGGCAACTTTAATTCCAACAAAATACTATGGAGCACCCTCTTTGCGAACAGGAAACAAGCATTGCTCTCGTTTTTTGCTCTAGCTACCGGTGTATTTATTGTGTTCTCTGTCGGACTTAACCGCAAAGGATTTGCCGACAGTTCGCAGATACGTACCGGAACAGGAGGTTATTCCCTCTGGTGCGAAAGCAGTGTTCCCGTATACCACAATATGGCCACACCGTCAGGACAGGAAAAGCTATCGCTGACAGACTTACCCGCTCATACCCAAGTCCTCCAATGTCTGCGCTATGGTGCAGACGATGCGAGTTGCCTCAACTTGAACAAGGTAACCAACCCCACCGTGCTGGGCGTAGATATGAATGCCCTCCGGGAAAGTAGCTTCCAAATAGAACAAACCATCTGGCCCGCAGATAGGGAGGATGTGTTTGAACGGATGCAAACACCTCACGGTTTCGTTTATCCGGCCTTCATTGATGCCACCGTGCTCACCTGGAGCCTGATGATGAACCTTGGCGACACGCTCCGTTACGAAAACGATAAGGGACAATCAATTGCCATACGGTTGGTCGGCACGCTTTCCAACTCCATCTTCCAAGGGCATATACTGATAGATCGCAGTTTGTTTCCAGACATATGGCCCGAAACAACCGGCAGTGAAGTATTCCTGCTGAAAGTGGACGAAGCTGAAAAAGAAGAAGTCGGAAACCTGCTTTCCCAGGCCTTGAACGAATACGGGGTGTGGGTTACGACCACCAACGACCGGCTCCGCCAATTCAATACCGTAACAGATACCTATCTGACCATTTTCCTCACGCTGGGCGGCTTGGGTCTTTTGCTGGGTATCATGGCTTTCGTCATTGTCGTACGTAAAAACCTGTCCATGCGCCAACCGGAAATCGCCCTGTACCGTACGTTAGGGTTTGCCGACAGTAAAATAAGGAAGACCCTTTGCCGGGAAAATCTACTTGTTCCACTCTATGCCATCGCCACCGGCGTACTAAGTTCACTGATAGGTGTCAGTATTAGTTTTATGAACACCGGAACAGGCGTATGGTTGCTTGCCGGGCTTTTTGCCCTCTTCTTTGTAGCATGTGTGATTGTCTTTGTCAGGGTATTAGTCAGAAAAGAAATAGCGAGAAACAAATAATATCATCCATAGTATGAATAAGAAAGAATTTACAGGAGAATTACTCGGAACCTTTATTCTGGTTCTATTTGGTTGCGGTTCGGTGGCCGTAGCAACACTGTTTGACGAATATACCGGCATATTTCAAATAGGCCTGGCCTGGGGAATAGGTGTTACGCTGGCCATCTACCTTACCCGCCATCTGTCGTGCGCACACCTCAACCCAGCAGTATCTATCGGTATGGTTATTAGTAAACGGATGACTGTTAGCAAATTACCGGGCTATCTGATAGCCCAGTTTCTGGGTGCATTCGTGGCGGGCTGGATGATTTATCTGCTATTCTCGCCCTCTATTACTGCGTACGAAAATGCCCACGAGATTGTGCGGGGAAGTGCCGAGTCGGTAGCTACAGCCAAAATGTTCGGCGAGTTTTACGGTGGGGGAGTAGCGGTTGTGTCAATGCCATTGGCTATTGCTGCCGAGGCATTCGGAACCTTCCTTTTGGTATTACTTATCTTCGCCCTGACAGAAGGCTGCAACGTAGGACGCCCTAGTGATGCGATGGCCCCCGTCTTTATCGGCTTGACAGTTGCCTCCGTTATATTCCTTATAGCACCCCTCACTCAGGCGGGATTGAATCCGGCGCGCGATTTCGGCCCCCGAATGCTTGCCTGGATCGCCGGATGGGGGAGTGCTGCTTTCCCCGACAACAGTGGAGGATTCTTTTGGGTATATATACTGGGACCTGTGATTGGTGGGGCTGTGGCAGCCTGGTTCTTCATGTATGTGATGGAACCGCTGATGAAAAAGAAATCTCAGGGATGCAATTGCCAATAGTTTCTTAAACTCATAATAATAAATAGTAGAATAATGAACACAACTCTTGTGATCGCCGGAGGTTTCCTCGGAGCCGGCAAAACAACTTTGCTGTGGGATGTGGCCCGAAAACTGACAGGCCAAGGACTACGCGTAGGTCTTATCACCAATGACCAGGCACCGGAACTGGTTGATAGCAAATTTTTGTCACTCAATAATCTAAAAGTAGCCGAAGTCAGCGGTAGCTGTTTCTGCTGTAACTTCAACGGGTTCACGGATGCGATCCAAAAGATTCGCGCCGAAGTAGCTGCAGACATAATCATTGCCGAACCGGTAGGCAGTTGTGCCGATCTTTCGGCCACCATTATGCAGCCATTGAAGCAATACTGGAACCGCGATCTGCAAGTTGCCCCTCTCTCCGTATTGGCCGATCCCACACGTCTCAAGTCCATCCTTATCGGAGAAAATATAGGGTTACATCCCGATGCAGCCTATATCTTCCGCAAGCAACTGGAAGAAAGCGATATTATCCTTATCAGTAAAGCCGACCTGCTAAACAATACTCAGCTGGAAGACTTGAAGCAACGCACCGCCCAGACATTCCCTTCGGCCACCATTCTTGCAGTCAGCGCAATGAACGGCATCGGAACAGACGAATGGTTGTCACTGGTTACCACCCGTCAGGATGCTGGTAAACGTCTGGTAGAGATGGACTACGATATATACGCCAACGGTGAAGCCGTCCTTGGCTGGCTGAATGGTACTGTGTACCTGCAAGGCCCCGACACCGATTGGGATGCTTTTATTCACACCCTGCTTACCCATTTAGCCACCCGTTTTGACAAAGAGAGCTTATCCGTAGGACATGTCAAGGTAATTGCCGAAAACGGAAAGAGATTTATCGTCGGAAACATAACCGGTACCGCCGATACGCTTTCTGTCCGCGGTTCAGCAGGCAATGGTGAAGCTGTCAAACTCATTATCAATGCCCGCGTAGAAACTTCCCCGGAAAATCTGGACAAGATTGTTCGTCAGACACTTGACACATTGTGTACAGATGTCTATGTAACTGATATTATTGCCTGGCGATATCTTCAACCGGGTCGACCACAGCCGACGCATAGGTTTACAGAGGTGGTGTAGTATTCTGATCCTACTGACATACCCCCATAAACACAGGCCTGAGTTTGCATAAAACCAGGCCTGCATTTTCAAAAGACAGGCCTGCGTTTTTTAATCACAGGCCTGTCTTTTTTCCTCCTTCTGCCCCTACTTATTTTAGAGAGAAGCCTCCCCATTCTCATACTCCGCCAGCTCACGTTTACCTACCTGGCTGCCGTACAATTCATCGTGCTGACTCAGGTCAAGGCCTACACGTTCACTCTTTTCGGACACACGCAGCGGCACCATCTTGTTAGTAATCCAGTACAAGGCATACGCCACTATGAATGTATACACAGATATAATTACTACCGCCAATATATGGTTGATAATACTTTCCATATGTGTAATACCACTTTCCGGATCGTATACGAAGATACCTGTCATAATGGTTCCCACGATACCTCCCACGCCGTGGGTAGGAAATACGTCGAGAGCATCATCAAAGGTGGTTTTCTTGTTCTTCCAGGTCACTGCAATGTTACAGATTATGGTAGTGATGAAAGCGATAAAAATACTCTCGCCCACCGATACCCATCCGGCAGAAGGTGTAATAGCCACAAGTCCTACCACCGCCCCGATAGCTGCACCCATTGCCGAAGGCTTACGCCCCATCAAACAGTCAAAGCATACCCACGTAATCATAGCCGCTGCCGAAGCAGTATTAGTGTTGAGGAATGCCTTTACCGCCATCCCGTCCGCATGCAGGGAAGAGCCCGCATTAAATCCAAACCAACCCAGCCACAGCAAAGCCGCTCCCAAGAGGACGAAAGGCACATTGGCCGGCCGATGATTGCCCGATCCCTTCCGCTTTCCCAGGAAGATAGCCCCAGCCAGAGCCGCCACACCCGAAGAAGCATGCACCACGATTCCTCCGGCAAAGTCCTTCACATGCATCATACTCAGGAACCCATCCGGATGCCACGTCCAGTGCGCCAGCGGGCAATAGATAAAGATACAGAACAGCATCATAAAAATCACGTATCCCGAAAACCGCACACGTTCGGCAAACGAACCCGTAATAAGCGACGGCGTAATAATTGCAAACTTCATCTGAAACAACGCATACAAAGCAATAGGAATGGTAAGTCCCAATTTGGAGCCTAACTCGTCATCAATGTTTCCGCCCAGATTGTTAAACATAAAATAAGAGGAAGGATCCCCTATGAAATGCCCCATATCCGAACCAAATGCCAGGCTAAACCCAAAGAACACCCACAGCACGCTGACCAGCCCCATCGCAATAAAACTCTGCAGCATGGTGGATATCACATTCTTCTCGCGCACCATGCCCCCGTAAAAGAAAGACAGTCCAGGGGTCATCATCAATACAAAGATCGTAGCCGTAATCATCCAGGCCACATCCGCAGTATTCACTCCCTCTGCCAGCTCAAAGCTGAAATCACCGGGCATAAACAATCCCAGTACACTGATAAAGGTCATAATGACCGATAAGATAATCCAACGTTTTTCCATAATAATACCTGTTTTTGTGTGAATATGCTACAAAGGTAACGCAGTTCAGGTCCAAAAGAAAGCAATTCGGCCGAATTTAAAAACCAAAAGTCATACACCAAACCATAATTATAACAATATGCAACAAATCCACTCCATCTGCTTTCACTCTGAAAAAAATCCTCCTATAATCCAACAAAAATCGAAAGCATGACCCATAGAAGGGCAGACATCACCCATTTATTATTGCGCAGCCTGTATTCACCCATTCATCATTGCGCAGCCCCCTATGACGTCCGCAACCGCTCCTGAGGGAGCGACCCGCCTTGTTATCGCAGCGTCAAACGCAGCATCGGTTGAGGGAACGACCAGGCCAAAAGCTGTTTGAACGCAGCGAGTTCTTTTGGCCAGTGACCGAGGCCGATGCGGAGTAGCGTAGAGAACACAGCGGAATGTTCTTTTGGTTACTTTTCTTGCGCCAAGAAAAGTGACAATAAAAATATTCTAAGTATCTTTGCACTATGCCAGCCGAGATTCAAAAGAGCGAAATACCGCGCCTCTCCCGTTTTCGGGAGAACTTCCTCCCCCTATGCACTCTCCTTCGTAAAGAATGGACCTCCTTCTTCGCCTCCCCCATGGGATGGATCACCCTCTCCATATGGCTCATAGCCCTCGGCATGATGTTATGGATCTTCCCCGGTGAATACAACATCCTGGACGGAGGCTACGCTACCCTGCGCCCGTTCTTCGGCCTGGCACCCATCCTGATGATCCTCATTGTTCCCGCCCTCACCATGCGCAGCTATGCCGAAGAACGAAAGAGCGGAACGATGGAAGTCCTGACTTCACACCCCATATCCCCCAGACTGATACTTACTGCAAAGTTCCTGAGCGCCTGGGGCATCATGGCACTTGCCGTGGCCCTTACTTTACTATATATCATTACGCTAAACCTTATCGCCGTACAAGGCCTTGACGGAGGAGAAGTCGCCGGAGGATACATCGGCCTGTGCCTCCTGTTGGGAGCCTTTGTCGGTATCGGACTGTTCAGCTCCTCACTTACCGACAACCAGCTCACCGCCTACCTTCTCGGAGCGTTTCTATCCTTTACCCTCTTCTTCGGCTTTTCGTTGATCGCCTCGCTGGCACAAAGCGGAGAGTTGTATACCGGATGGGAGCAACTGGGCATGCTGGCCCGCTTTGACCCCATGACACATGGCATCATTGCCTTTTGGGATGCCTTCTACATACTACTCGTAACATTATTCTTCCTAACCCTTACATACTGGAAACAGTTCCCCCAACGCAAAGTTTTGAAGCTCTTGCAACTCATCTCCCTTCCCCTCATCCTGGGAGTGTGCAGCCTGCTGAGCAGCAATTACGTATTACGATGGGACCTGACGGTCGACAAGCGTTACACCCTGTCTCCACACACTGAGCATCTCCTTCGCACACTGGATCAGCCCGTAGAGGTGATTCTATACCTCAACGGCTCACTCAATCCGGGCTTCCACCGCCTGCGGAATGCCACCGTCGACCTGCTTGCCGAGATGGCCGGACACGCACACAAAGGGATGCACCTGACCCTGGCAGATCCTTCGCACGCCTCAGATCCGGAGCTCCGCGAGCAACGCTATCAAACCCTAGCACAAAGAGGCATTACCGGAATCTCCGTAAACGAACGTGACGGCGAAGGGAAGACCACCGCCCAAGTTATATTCCCCTGGGCAGAAGTGATATACGAGGACGATACCATTCCCGTACCTCTGCTTCGCAGGAATGCCATGCTTACACCTCAGGAAGTGTTGAACCAATCCTCAGCCGTACTGGAATACGGTTTTACGGATGCCTTGCGCGTGCTGACCATCAAAGAACCCAGACGGATTGCCTTTACCGAAGGACACGGAGAGCTTACCGAAACTTCCCTCTATGAAGCCTTCAATACCCTGAGCCGGTATTACCAGATAGACCGCGGACCGCTGGGTACAGACCCTTCTGCCCTTGCTTTGTATCGCGCCATAGTGATTGCCGATCCGCAAACGCCGTTTAGCGAGGCAGAGAAGTTCGCCCTCGACCAATACCTTATGCAGGGAGGAAACCTGTATATCCTGACCGGAGGAACCTCTTTCAACCCAGATGAATTTGCCCTTACAGGCGAGGCTGCCACCCTGAAACGGGCACTCAATCTGGACGATCTCCTCTTTACCTACGGCATACGTATTGAACCGGCCTTGGTACAAGATTTACAGTGCACCGCCATTACCCTTTCCGCTACAACGGCAGGAGCAAAAGACGGGCAAACCACTACGCTGCCCTGGTTCTTTGCCCCGCTATTGCTTCCTCAAAGCCACCCGCTGACCACAACCATATCCCCGATACGTTCGGAATACGTAAGTCCGCTTACCTTTGTCAACAAGCATCCCGGAATACAGAAGCAGGTGCTCTTTACCACTTCCGATCACTCGCATCTCCTTCCCGTACCGGAGAAGGTATCCCTCCGCTACGTAGAGATGCCAGCCACTGAAGAGTATTTCAACCAACCTCCTCAGCCTGTTATAGCATTACTCGAAGGGGAGCTCCCCTCTGCCTTCCTGCACCGCCTGCTTCCCGAAGGGGCTCAAGAGCTCCCGCAAGGACGCATCGGGAAAAGCCGTGACTCACGCCTCCTGGTATCCGGCACCGCCAGCATCGTAACAAACGAGTGGGAGGGGAGCGGCCACAATACCCGCCCCTTACCGCTGGGGTACGACCGCCACAGCCACGCACAGCTTGGCAATGAAGACTTTCTGGTGCAAAGCATCTCATACCTCATGGGCGATGACCAGTGGATCAGCCTGCGCAACCGCTCGCAGGAAATGCGCTTGCTGAGCCGGGATGCAATAACCCTACAACGTGCCACATGGCAGATAGTCAATGTAGGAGCACCAATCGCCCTGCTCTTTATACTTTTATCGGCATTTCGCCTATGCCGCAACAAGAAAATCCAAGGCAGCATGAGGCAAATAAATAGAAAATAACTATCTTTGCACGCTGTAAACAGAATGTTTTTTTCATATCATTAATAAAGTTTCAAAGTTATGACTTATTCACAGGAAGTGGAACACATGTGTGTGGTACAAAAGGGCCCCAACCACGGCCCTGCACCCATTCCCGAAGAGGGAAGATGGGTGAAGTCAAAAGAAATCAAAGACATCTCCGGTCTTACTCACGGTATAGGATGGTGTGCACCCCAGCAGGGAACTTGCAAACTGACCCTTAACGTGAAGGAAGGTATCATCCAGGAAGCACTGATCGAAACAGTAGGTTGCTCCGGTATGACGCATTCGGCTGCTATGGCTGCTGAAATCCTGCCCGGAAAAACTGTGTTGGAAGCACTGAACACCGACCTCGTGTGCGATGCGATTAACACTGCAATGCGCGAACTCTTCCTTCAGATCGTGTACGGACGTACACAGTCGGCCTTCTCAGAAGACGGTCTGCCCATCGGCGCCGGTCTGGAAGACCTCGGTAAAGGTCTCCGCAGCCAGGTAGGTACTCTGTACGGTACATTGGCTAAAGGTCCCCGTTACCTGGAAATGGCTGAAGGTTACATCAAGACTCTTGCACTGGATGCAAACGATGAAATCTGTGGATACGAATTCGTACACCTCGGCAAATTCATGGATGAGATTAAGAAAGGTACCGATGCCAACGAAGCACTGAAGAAAGTGACTGGTACGTATGGCCGCTTCACAGAAGAAGCCGGTGTTGTAAAATTCATTGACCCGCGTCACGCTTAATAGAAGGAGGAATACAATTATGGCATTATTTGAAAGTTACGAACGTCGTATCGACAAAGTGAACGCAGCGTTGATCGCCAACGGAATCGCCAGCATCGAAGAGGCAAAAGCCATCTGTGATGCAGCAGGTATCGATCCTTATAAGACTTGTGAAGAAACTCAGCCCATCTGCTTTGAGAATGCAAAGTGGGCGTATGTAGTAGGTGCAGCCATCGCTATTAAGAAAGGTTGCAAAGTAGCTGCTGACGCTGCCGAAGCTATCGGTATCGGTCTGCAGGCTTTCTGTATCCCCGGATCTGTAGCCGAAGACCGCAAGGTAGGTATTGGTCACGGTAACCTGGCTGCCCGTCTGCTCCGCGAAGAAACCAAATGTTTTGCATTCCTTGCAGGACACGAATCATTCGCTGCTGCCGAAGGTGCAATCAAGATTGCTGCCAAGGCTGACAAGGTACGCAAAGAACCCCTCCGCTGCATCCTGAACGGTCTGGGCAAAGACGCCGCACAGATCATCTCTCGTATCAACGGCTTTACGTACGTACAGACTCAGTTTGATTACTATACCTCAGAACTGAAGGTAGTTCGCGAAATCGCTTACTCTGACGGTCCCCGTGCAAAAGTACGCTGCTTCGGCGCCGACGATGTACGTGAAGGTGTAGCCATCATGCACATGGAAGGTGTAGACGTATCCATCACTGGTAACTCTACCAACCCCACTCGCTTCCAGCACCCCGTAGCCGGAACTTACAAGAAAGAATGCATGGAAATGGGCAAGAAATACTTCTCTGTAGCATCCGGTGGTGGTACAGGTCGTACGCTTCACCCTGATAACATGGGAGCCGGTCCCGCTTCTTACGGTATGACGGACACTATGGGCCGTATGCACTCCGATGCTCAGTTCGCCGGTTCTTCCTCCGTTCCCGCTCACGTGGAAATGATGGGATTCCTCGGCATCGGTAACAACCCGATGGTAGGTGTAACCGTAGCTGTAGCTGTGGATATCGCACAGTCTCTGGGTAAGTAATCCAAAGCTGAACCAACTATAATAAATCCCTGTAACTGTAATAGTTACGGGGATTTTGTTTTGTAATAGTTTAAGGTAAATTACCCTATTATGATCTTACTATTCATCTCACTCTGTAAGCATAAAAGCAGCACTAATAGCTTGAAATAATCGGCTCAAATGTATGCAATAAAGATGCTTGAATGGGTGTTAGATGAACGAATCTTCTCCTTCGCTTCTAATTGAAATCAGGTGTATTTGAGTAGAAAAACAGGATGTTTTGCGACTTATTCGCGACCATTTTTCGGTTTTTTCATAAGTGGTCGCAAAAATCAATGTAATAAACTGTACCACAGGTAAATATATCACTTTTTAATGAGCTTCCATAAGTCTAATTATATACATTTTAGCTATGACAAGAAGTTCATTTTCGATTCTCTTTTCTACAAGGGAAAGCAAGACAAGGAAAAATGGGTATGTACCTATTGAAGTTACAATCACGATCAACGGTGAAAGAACCACGTTTTCAACAGGAAAGCTCGTACTAGCAGCCAATTGGAGCAAAACAAGGCATTACATTGACATAAGGCATGGCAATAATAGTATTCTTGTTATTTGTAATTGCTATGGTTGTACCACCACAGCCAGTCGTCCCCTTATTTATCAAACAATTAATAGGTAATCCTTTTTTAAACTCTTCAATGTCTGATAAATACTCGCATTTTCCTTTTTCATAATAGGCTTTAATAACTCTTTTTTTCATTTGAACGATTTTTAAATAATTTGTATCGTTTGATCTGAAAAGTAGTTTACCGGATTTTCTTCTATTTTTTCTTTATAGTACTTTTTCTCATTTCAGAATCAGAAAATCCAGAATTCTTTGAGATTCTTTCTTTATAGTAGTTTTGGGCATTTATTTTTTGTTTCATCTAAGCGTTTCAAATACAGGATGTTGTTTTTTGAGTCAATGATAAAATCAAAATAACGAAGGACTGCTGTTCCTAAAAGCCCATTTACGGCGGAAGAATCAGAATGGGAATTGGTTAGCAATTCAACTTATGATTATGGAATTCTAAAAGCGAACTACAAAAAAAGCCCTGACCCTCTCACTAAAGTCTTTTGAGCCGCAAGCGAAACCATCATATGTGATTTACTCGTTTACTTTGCAGAAGAAAATTTTCAATCTATTAAAAGTAAGAAGATGAGACCAAAGATTATTTGTCACATGATGAGTTCGGTAGATGGCCGACTAGTTACCTATCGCTATACGCTGCCTTTCGATGGCAAAAGTATGGATGATGTTTCTGCACAGTATTTCTCTATTAGTAATGAACTGAATGGACAAGCCGTTATGATTGGACGGAAAACAGTACAGGAAAATTTTATGCCCAAAACTTTTGAAAACAACGATTATTTCCCAACGGAAAACCCTACGACCTTTATTGGTAAGCGCGATGCAGCATCTACAATCATTGTTATTGACCCCAAGGGGAAAATTTACTATGAAAATACCGATAATGACAATTTTATCGCTATACTCAACGAAAAAGTGTCTGACCAATACCTGTCACATTTAAGGAATAACGGCGTTTCGTACGTCTTCGCAGGGCCGGAAGGAAATGACATTGCAAAAGCGATGGACATATTGGGTAATGATTTCGGTTTGAATAAAATCTTACTAGAAGGTGGTGGCTTTATCAATGGTGCATTTCTAAAAGCAGGTTTGATAGACGAACTTAGTCTGATGCTCTATCCGGGCGTTGATGGATTAGCAGGAATGCCCGCTATCTTCGAATACGAAGGAAAAGAAAATGAGCAACCAGCACAGGGACAGGCATTGGAATTAATTTCAGTCAAACAATTGCCCGACGGAATCATGTGGCTATATTACAAATTTCACAAAGTATAGTTTTTTTGTATCTGAGCCGTAAGATAAAGTAATTTCTACTATTTTTCGTACCTTTGCATTTAGAAACTATCTTTAAAAAATCTGTATTATGGGACAATCGAAGTCCGATTCGCTTATATTGAATTATTCCGATGTGTTTTTCGGCTTCCACTTCAACGAAATGGAAACCTGTGTACACATGGCCAAAGACCATATGCTTGTATATGTGTATTCGGGTGAATTGCTATTGGAAGAAGGAAAGAGCAGTGCAACCGTACAGTCGGGCGAATGTATGTTCCTTCGGAAAAATCATCGTATCAATATGACCAACCGTCCAAAAGGAAATGAACAGTTTCGGGCTATTTTCCTTGTATTCAGCCGTAAATTTCTACGGGAATATTACCGCCAAATGGATAAATCAAAACTTCCGACAGACTTAAAAGATTGCGATGTGAGTGTGATAAGAGTATCGCCAACGCCCGATATTACAAGCCTGTTCAGTTCCATGATTCCTTACTTCGATTCATCTATCAAACCGACAGATGAATTGATAAAAATGAAGCTGCAAGAAGGGGTACAAGCTCTGCTTCGCATTGATATTAGTTCTTCGGTAACGCTTTTCGATTTTGTCGAACCGTGGAAAATCGACATACTCGAATTTCTGAATGAGAACTATATGTGCGACCTTTCATTGGAAGAAATCGCTTCGTTTACAGGCCGAAGCCTCGCCACATTCAAGCGTGATTTCAAAAAGATAAGCGAACTTTCGCCCGAACGGTGGCTGATGAAAAAACGGCTTGAATCGGCTTACAAGAAAATCAGAGAAGAAGGCAAAAAAGTGTCCGACATCTACTTAGAAACAGGATTTAAAAGCCTTTCCCACTTTTCTACCGCTTTCAAAAAGGAATATGGGCTTGCACCGACAAGTATCAATAAATAGAATCTGACCTTTTCGATAAACTTAAATGAGCCGCAGGCGAAACCATCGTCTGCGGCTCTTGTTTTACCTTTGCATCATAAATTTTAAAAAGAAAATGTAATGGAGAATTTTCAATTTTGTGTCGGAACTAACATCTTGTTCGGTAAAAACCAAATCCTCAATTTGTCGGATGTACTCGGAAAATATGGTAAAAAAGTGTTGCTGACCTACGGTGGCGGAAGTATCAAACGTACCGGATTGTATGACAAAGTAAAGGAATTATTATCCGGCTTCGAGGTTTACGAATTGGACGGCATAGAGCCGAATCCAAAGTTAGCATCGGTTTACGCCGGTGAAAAACTCTGTAAGGGAAACGGTATCGATGTTGTGTTAGCTGTTGGTGGCGGCAGTGTGATTGATTGTTCCAAGGCAATTGCTGCCGCAGCTTGTTACGAAGGAGATGCCTGGGATTTGATTACATTCGCAGCTCCTATTGAAAAGGCGTTGCCACTTTGCACCGTTTTGACGATAGTGGCAACGGGAAGTGAGATGAATTCGGGTGCCGTTATTTCCAATCCGCAGACCAATGAAAAGATAGGTTTTATGAGTAGCCACCTGATACCGAAAGCCTCTATTCTCGACCCAATATACACATTTACCGTTCCTAAAAATCAGACAGCAGCAGGTACAGCCGACGTACTATCGCACTTATTGGAACAGTATTTTGTTTCGGAAAGCACATTTATGACCGACCTGCTTGTGGAAAGCGTGATAAAAACGGTTATCAAATACGCCCCGGTTGCCATCGCGGAACCTGAAAACTACGAAGCGCAGGCACAGCTTATGTGGGCCAGCTCTATCGGTGATAATGGAACACTAAGCAACGGTAACAGGCTTTGTGCATTCAGTTGTCACGGCATCGAGCATGAATTGAGCGCTTATTACGATATTACACATGGCGTCGGGCTGGCTATCGTGACGCCTCGGTGGATGCGCTATGTTTTGAGCAAAAACACAGTGGACAGATTCGCCCATTACGGAACAGCCGTGTGGGGGATAGAGCCGTCACAGGATAAATACGAAACGGCAAACCAAGCGATAGACGCAACCGAAAACTTCCTCAAAAGCCTCGGAATACCAATGAGGTTAACTGAATTAGGCATTGATGATAAAAACTTCGAGGCAATGGCCGAACACGCTGTACCTTCCGGAGCATTGGCTTACGGATATGTGCCACTGGATAAAAATGATGTGGTGAATATCCTGAAAATGTGTGTATAATCAAAAGAAAACAAATATGAAAGTAGTATTGGTAAATGGCAGCCCAAACCAAAAGGGCTGCACCTATACGGCGCTTACAGTAGTTGCCGAAATGCTGAACAAGGAAGGAATCGAAACGAAAATCTTTTGGATTGGGAAGAAAGCGATTTCTGGTTGTATAGCCTGTTACAAGTGCATGGAAACAGGGAAATGCGTGATTGCAACTGATAAAGTAAACGAGTTCCTTGAAATAGCGAAACAAGCGGACGGGTTTATTTTCGGAAGTCCGGTATATTATGCGTCGGCAAATGGCACCTTGACCGCATTCATGGACAGGGCGTTTATTTCCGACCTTGCGGGAAACGACAATCAGGCTTTCCGTCTAAAACCTGCGGCAGCTGTGGTTTCAGCACGTCGCGCTGGAACAACCGCCACATTCGACCAACTCAATAAGTATTTTACCATTCAGGAAATGCCTGTCATTTCTTCCAGTTATTGGAACATGGTACATGGCGAAAAGCCGGAAGAGGTAATGCAGGACAAAGAAGGGCTTCGGACAATGCGTATACTGGGAAGAAACATGGCTTGGTTTCTGAAATGCAAGGCTGTTGCTGAAAAAGCCGGAATTCAACAGCCCGAACGGGAAGAGGCGGTATTCACCAACTTTATACGATAAAAATATCATGAGTAAAAAAGTAATCATCCTATCGGCAAGTCCGCGCAAAGGCGGCAATTCAGATTTGTTGTGCGACCAATTTATGTGAGGGGCACAGGAAGCGGGACACAACGTTGAAAAAATATACCTGCACAAGGAACGGTTGGGCTACTGCATAGCCTGCGATGCGTGCAGGGAAACGAAAAAGTGTGTGCAAAAGGATGTCGGGAATGAAATCATAGAAAAGATGGTAAGCGCCGATGTAATTGTTTTTGCCACACCTGTCTATTTTTATGCGATGAACGGGCAATTGAAAACGCTTATCGACCGCACACTTCCGCGATATTCCGAACTCGGCGGCAAAGCCTATCTCATCGCTACCTGTGCGGACCCGAAACACGATGCGGTGGAAGGAACAGTTTCCGATTACAAAAACTTCCTGCGTATGACACCTGAACTGACAGATGCAGGTCATATCTTCGCTTTCAGCGCATGGGCAAAAGGCGATATTCTTGGAAATCCTGCCATAATGCAGGCGTATGAAGCAGGTAAAGCATGCTGAGTAGAATGTTCGCCCTAGGCCGAATGCTTACTTTTCAAGCAGTAAGAATAAGCTCTGGGAGATATTGGCCTATATACAGAAGCCCTGCAAATCCATCACTATTTGCAGGGCTTCCGGAAAAGAGGAGGAGGTCAGAGTATCGAGGCCTCATCCCCTGCCACTAACTCTAAGTTCAATTCGGGGCTTTTCTGCTCCAGAAGTCCGTGTCAGGGCCATCGTTATCACTGTCTAACAGAGAGCCTCTGGCTTTCATTTGACTTGGTGTTCCATCTCCCGAGGCGGCTATCATAGCTTCTACCTCCAGTTCTATCACTTCGATAGAAGGGGCTTGGTATTGAGTCTTTTCCATATTATTGTTTGTTTTTATATTATTGGATGAATATAGTTTCTTATTGTACAAAGAATTTCTGTCCTTCAATAAAGTATACGCCGGTGGGCAGGTTGCTCACCGGATTGCTGCCTGCCTCGAGTGTGAGGTAAGACACTACAATACCCATTGCATTGCGAATGGCAGCCTTGCCGGGGGCGGAGGATACGATGACGATACCTTCGGGGGTAGTCAGCACCTGCAGTCCGGCAGAGGTTTCCTCCTGCTCGTCCAAGGCGGTGGGGAGCTTATTGCTGATGAAGAGTTGCGGGAAGGCTGCATATCTGGGATTATTGCTGCTGACATAAGCATAGAAAGGAGCGATTATTGTGACGCTCTCCACCTTCTCAAATTCATTACCATTCAATGTCCATCCATTAGTGATAGTCTGACTTTGGTATACACCGTGAAGGGAATGAGTAGTGCTTTCGCCAATAGACAGGTTCTCCGACTTATACACGGCACATCCTTCTTCTTCATTACTTGCATAAAAGGTAATGGGTACTTCATCCTGCAAGGAAGCAGCATACCCTTCACCCGGGAAAGAGAGGATGTAAGGGGTATTGCCCTTCATTTTTCCCTCTTTCGTACTCACAAAACATACGGTATTATCTACCGCATCTTTTTCGGGAATAACAAGCTCACGCAGCCAAAAGTGGCCGGGGTTGTTTTCTGTGATCGGCATGATCTCTCCACTCTCTAACTTGCTTGAGTCATATTTTTCTGTCTTATAACCCGTCACATCGAAAGGCAGCACAATCGTCTGCCAGCCGTAGGAAGTAGTGGTAGCCCATACTTTGGGATCACGGTCATAGCTGATATACTTAGCTTTAAACCCCTTCGGGCAATGGAAATCATTCCCATCGCTGAGCGTGATACAGGGAGCAGTACCGCCATAAATACCGTTATGTATGTCTTCCGGAGCTTCGGAGGGTAGATACACAAGACAGTTGGAATTCAAACCGGCAAATGCGGTTTCCGCAATATCCGTGGCTGTGGCGTTCTCCAAGTTCATAGAGGTAACTTTGCCTAATCTACTACCTTTCCTATTTCGGTATAACCCACAGAAGCTATTTTTGCAGCCACAATACTCCTTTTGTCATCACTAATACTTGCGATGGTAGGAATTGATTTCCAGAAAGTAGCAGTCGAGTAAGCTTTTTCTGAATCTACCGGAACGTACAGTATTTTGACAGAAGTGGGAAATGCATCCGGAAAGGTTGCCGGAACGCTCCCCGTTGCAGTTACGGAAACCAAGGAGCTACAGTTGGCAAAAATCCAAGGACCAAAGCTCGTCACACTCCCCGGTATCGTAATAGAGACCAAATCTTCACAATTAGTGAATGCCCATTGCCCAATGCTTGTTACTCCCTCAGGAATTACCATGGAGACTAGGGAAGTGTAAGCAAAAGCCGCATACCCAATACTCGTCACACTCTCAGGAATTGCAATGGAGGTCAAATAGGCACAATTCGAAAAAGCCTCTCTTCCAATCGTTTTCAAGTTGCTTGTTCCGGAAAAAGTAATATTGCTCAAGCGGGAGTTATTAAAAGCCTGTTCCTTAATACTCGTTACACTCTCAGGAATTACAATGGATTTCAACGTGGTAGAAGCATTGAAGGCATACGTTCCAATAGCCGTTACATTATACGTGATACCTCTATAGGTTGCTGTTGGAGGGATGTTGATCATTGCTGTTTCGGAATTATTTGCAAAACCTTTCACCTCAACGGTGTTTCCTGTCAGGATGTTGTACTTTATCCCATTGTCGGTAAACACTCTTTCAACGATTCCTCCATTATATTCGAAAATGTTCCAGTCGCCATTAGATTTATACGCTTCAACGTAACCAACAGGTACATACAAAGTAGAGGCTTCGACAATATCAAAGAAAGGATAATCAGAATCCCAAGGGAGAACGATGGGGGCGATATATTCTACAATTACAGAAGCCAAGGGGCACTCGGAAAAAGCTTTGGCCCCAATACTCGTTACGCTCTTGGGGAGGGTCAAAAAGTTTAAAGATTTACATCGAAAAAACGCCTCGTTGTCTATAGTTGTACCCATACCTTCAAGTATCGTAACGGAGATTAAAGAATCACATAGAGAAAACGCCGTTTTTCCAATAGTACGTACACTCCCCGGAATTGTAATAGATTTTAAATGCGAGAAGGAAAACGCATCTTTCCCAATACTCGTTACACTCTCCGGAATCGTTATGGATTTAATTTCACCCAGATAAAATCCAGATTCTTTGATCTCCGTTACACTCTCAGGAATCGTTATCGTTTTGGCGATACAGGCGCGAAAAGCAGACGACCCAATAGCTGTCACATTATACGTGATTCCACTATAGGTTACGGTCTCAGGTATGACAATCGTTTTATCCGCACCTGGCTTATATGCATTATATGCAACCTCAACAGTTTTATCCGACAGTTTTGTGTACTCGATCTCTATACCGTCTTCGTTCTCTATTTTAAATGCCCAGCACTGCATCGATAACAACGCAAGCATTGTACTTAGCAAATATTTATACATTATATGAAATTTAATTATCCGATAATTGTTTTGATTTTCTATTTATCATTCCTCTGGCTATTGTACGAAGAATTTCTGTCCTTCAATAAAGTATACGCCGGTGGGCAGGTTGCTGACCGGATTGCTGCCTGCCTCGAGTGTGAGGTAAGACACTACAATACCCATTGCATTGCGGATGGCAGCCTTGCCGGGGGCGGAGGATACGATGACGATGCCTTCGGGGGTAGTCAGCACCTGCAGTCCGGCAGAGGTTTCCTCCTGCTCGTCCAAGGCGGTGGGGAGCTTGTTGCTGATGAGGAGTTGCGGGAAGGAAGATTCACCTTCGGGAAGCTTGTTAGTACGGAAATAGGCATAGAAAGGCTCGATAAGAGTGCTTCCGGTTACTTCGTCAAACTGTGCACCTTTATTAACGTCATTCAATATCCACCCCTGGGTGATAGCCTGTTTTTGGTACACGCCGATAAGAGAGTGAGAGTCTCCATCTGTAGTCAGGTTATTTGTGGCGGGTATTGAGCAGTTACTTGCGGTGAAAGTAATGGCTCCTTCATCCTGTAAGGAGTTGGCATTAAACTCTGCACCCGGGAAGGAGATGATGTACGGGGTATTGGCTTTCAATGTTCCATCTGCTGTACTTTCGAAAGTGACCACACCCTTCTCGGCAGTGACGAGTGAGCGCAGCCAGAAGTTGCCTCCAGCTTCAGGATCTGTCGTTACAGGGAAGATCTTTTTATCACCTTCAAAGCCTATTTCGGTTTCATAATCCGTTGCATCAAAAGGCAGCACAATCGTCTGCCAGCCGTTGGAGGTGGTGCTTGCGTACACTTTAGGGGTGCGGGTATAGCTGATATAATCAGCTTTAAACTCCTTCGGGCAATAGAAATCTTCACCGTCAGTAAGTGTGATCTTTTCAGCAGCACCTCCATAAATACCATTACGTACGCCCTTTGGTCCATTCAAGGGCAGATACACTAAACAGTTTGGACTAAGCCCTGCAAAATGCGTACTTGTAAGGCCAGAGGGAATTGTAGTAGCAGCGCTCAAGTCGACAGAGGTGAGCTCACTTTCGTTCAACCCTGCTATCATTGAGGTGTAGTTTTTTGATATGATGCCTATTCCTTTCTTTACCACAACGTTCCTTCTATCCGCACTGAGACCTGCAATAATTTCGATATCCTTCCAGTTAACCGCTTCTAAATAACCTGCTTCTGAGCCCCATGGAGTGTAAAGAACTTCGCAGAGGACAGGTCTCAATGCTCCAGAACCAAGAGTTGGTGGAGTGGTACCTAATACTGTCATAGTAGTTAGTTCCCAACAGTCGTAAAAAGCATTATCCCCAATACTAGTTACTCCGGAAGGTATCTCTATAGAGGACAATAAGTCGCAGCAAGAAAAAGCCTTATCCCCAATACTAGTTACTCCGAAAGGTATCTCTATAGAGGGCAATGAGGAGCATTTATAAAAAGCCTCAGTCCCGATACTTTTTAGCTTGCTGCTGGCAGAAAAGGTTACAGCGGCCAACTGCTCGCATCGATAAAAAACCCCTCTCTGAATGCTATCAACATTATCAGGAACTGCAATAGATTTCAAAGCACTGCAGTTGCTAAAGGCATAATTCCCAATACTATCCAACTGACTACCAAGAGAAAAGGTTACGGATGTCAATTTTTCGCAGATATAGAAAGCATAAAATCCAATACTTGTAACACCATCAGGAATCGCAATAGAGGTTAAAGATTTGCAGTTATGGAAAGCCGATTCTTCTATCTTTTTCAGTGGGCTATTATCCGGAAAAGTAACAGATTCCAATTTGTTGCAGTTATAGAATACAAATTTCTCAATGCTTGTCAATCCAATAGGTATCTCGATGGAAAGTATACCTGTACTATGAAAAGCCCGTTCCGCAAGAATCGTGAGCTGACTGCCTGCTGAAAAAGTAACAGAGCTTAAGGCTTTACACCAATAAAAAGCTTCTTTCCCGATACTTGTTACACTTGCAGGGATCGTGACGGAGGTCATTAGGGAACACTCGTAGAAAGCCTGCTCTCCAATACTTGTCACCCCTTCAGGAATGGTGACGGAGGTTAAATGAGTGCGAGTAGTAAGAGAAGCAAAAGCCCTGTCATCAATAGCCACCACTTTATATATAATATTATCATCTAAATAGGTTACAGTAGGAGGTATATCAATGTGACTGGCCGCGTAATTACACTTTACCACGCTAACGGTTCTGTTTCCCTCTTCAGTAGATCGAATTTTATACTCGATCTCTATACCATCTTTGTTATTTTTTTCAAATGCCCAGCACTGCACCGATAGCAGCGCAAGCACCATTGCACATAGTAATTGTTTATACTTCATATACACTCTGATTTGTTAATAAGCTAATTTGTATTCTATAAATAATGCACAAAAGTAAATCGATTCCCAAAGACGGTGTGGACAAATGATATAAATATGGTTTGCAAAATCGTAAAAGGAACATTTTCAAAAGAATCAAAGCCATAAAAGGATCCGCATTTGCACAAATCTGCGTATTTGTTGTATATTTGCACCCATGAATGCCTCATTGGTTTGGAATGAAATAGCCACTTGTATACCCTGCTTCTCGGCCATTATGTGGCTTTCCATGTTGCTGATAGCAAGGTATGACAGCTATACGCTGCTGGAACGCAGCATTAAACATACACTGCTTTGGTTCTATGGGTTGAGTGTATTCGTGTGGCTTTCCTTTTATATCTATAATTACCTGCCGGCTGGGTTTGTGTACATAGGCAGTTTTACCTACGTGGCAGCATTATGGATGATGGTCAGTTACTATCGGTATATCTGCCAGCTGACCTCACCGGATATACGGGAGTACGGCTTTGTGTGGCACTATCTCATAGCTGCTGTAATACCGGGGGGATTGCTTGTCTGCTCATTCTTTGTGCCGTTTGATGTACAGCTGGAGCTTGTTACGGGGCGGGGCAACTGGGTTCGGGGCTATGAAGCCTATTCCTTCCTGTTCCTGTCAAAACCCATGCTGCTGGGTATTTATGGGCTGGCTTATAGCATAACGTCTGCACTGGCACTATTTATTTACTATGCAGAGGCAAAGAAGAAAGAAGACGCACCCATACGCCTAACCCGCTGGGTGATGCTACTTATAGGTATTACACTGACCCTGCTCGTATTTGCGCTTTTCATGTTTCTGGTTCCGCGTTCCGAGCTCACGATTGTGGGAGGTTTTATAGCACTGATCGTGCTTTCCTGCGCACAGCATATTGTGCTGGGGTATAATGTGATCCGCCGTAACTTTCTGCTCTACCTGGTAAAAGTGAAAGAGGCGGAAGAAGAGCACATAAAAGCACCGGAGTCCCCGCTACCAGCCAAAAGAGAATACAAGCGCACCTCCGAAGTACGCCTTTCACGAGAAGGAAAGCTGGTCTCGACCCCTCTTACCCGAAAGCGATTCGAAGGGTATATACAGACTCACAAGCCTCACCTCAATCCCAAGCTGAAGATCACCGACCTGACAGTTCCGCTCAAGGTAAACCGGACGGTTCTATCTAATTTTGTGAATCAGACCTACGGTTTCAACTTTAACCGCTACATCAACCACCTGCGGCTAAAGGAAGTAGAACGGCTGCAAAAGATGCCTTCGAATGTAAATATCGAATTATCCAAACTGATTGTCATGGCCGGATTTTCCGATATAAGGCATTATCAGCGTGCATTGGATATGAAGCAGGAGCAGGCCGAAAGCTCAAATGACCACAGTATAACAAATAGGAAACAATGACAGATACCTCGGAGCTTATAAAATTGACAACCCTTGCTGCTGCGTCATTTATCCCGCTTTTCTGCTGTTTGGTGATGCTGATAAGCTATTTTGATGTACACAGTAAAGAACAATCTAAAACGGTTTCCCTTATTGTGGCAGGAGTGTTCTTTTGCTCTTCCTTTTCTTGGTTTTTTACGCTGATTTATTTCCTACACCCCAAGTTGTTTGTAGCTACACATTCCCTCATGTATCTGAGTACATTCTATTTTGAGGTGTTACTCTATTATTTGGTATTTCGGATCACTCGCACAAAAACAGATGACCGATTCGGATGTGTGCATTTTATCGTTCCCTTACTCATTGCCGCCTCTGTTTTTATCTGGTCTTTTTTCATTCCTTTCGACATCCAATCAACCATTATTGAGAGTCGTGGTAAAATATATGGAGATTATAAACTCTATGGGTTACTAATGACCTCAAAAACCTTCACTTTTTTCGTCTACAATACTATTTATTCATTGCTCATCTTTCGAAAGATCAGGTGTTATCAAAAAGCAATACAGGATTATTCGGCCGATGAAGGGCATTCGCCGGTCCGGTGGCTTTATTTACTGTTTTATCTTTCCTTGGGGACTCTCCCTCTTCTTCTGTTAGGTTCATACTTAGGAAAAAACCCATTGTTTAATACCTTTTTCCAGGTACTTCCCACAATAATGGCCATTTTCCAGTCCATACTCATCTGTTATAATGTGACAGTAGTAAACTTTAAGATTATAGAACCGGAACAAACAATACCCGTAAATGACAGTACGGCAGAAAAGGACCACATGGCCAGAAAGCTTGACAAAGAAAAGTTCGAACGGTACATGCGCCAAAAGAAACCTTACCTGAACTCCGATCTCCGCATTACGGAAATGGCAGCCGAGCTGATAACCAACCGTACGTATCTATCGGCATTTATCAACCAGGAATACGGGATGAACTTCAGCAGCTATATTAATCGTCTACGCCTGAAAGAACTGGCTAATTTACAATCCAACCCTAAATATGCCGAATTCAACGGACTGGAGCTTGTTCAGAAGGCAGGTTTCAGCAGCTACCGGGGATATCTGCGAACGAAAAACACAACGGACAGGGAAACAACTGTGAGGATAAAGCAGCCAAGCACCCATAATTCTATGGGTACATCGGATGCAGCAGACTGATTTTCACCAGTAATACAATTGTCTTTTCGGATAAGGTCCAGTGTATAATTCAGTATAGCATCGCCATTTTCAAAAGACATCTCTTCAATAGTGATCGGCGTAAAGTAGTCAGGCAGTACGCCACGTCCATAGGGCATACGGTCGTTCACCACATCGTCAAACACACACTTTATTAGTGGGATGGTAGCTTCTATACCTGAATTCGGTAAGCGGATTTTAACAAAATCAAGGGCATTCACGAAATGATGGGCGGAACGAGTCTCTCTGCCTATAACCATTCCGCGCTGCTCCCGAACGAGCATTGCCGGAAGCAATGTGGCTGCCGAGGATGAAAATTCATTGGTCAGCATATACACCCGGCCTTTGAAATTAGTCGCGGAATCAGGTCGTATGGTTTTCCCGGTTCCATAATTCAGGTAGAATCCGTTTTTACCTTCCACTGGCACGTATTCTTTGTAAGGGGCATCTACCCCAGATAGATTCATAGACTTCAAGAAACACTCATAGGGAGTGTTCTTATTAACCTTGTTGTAACTGTTGACAATGAATGGTTTTCCAGCAATATACGAATACATTTGGTCCACTACCTCGGCGCTTCCTCCGCTGTTGTTACGCACGTCGATGATAAGGTTTGTTTTAGTATCCGTCATTGAGTTAATAAAGTTTGCTATTTTCTCCATATCTACCTGAGACAGGTTGAACGTTGAGAGCCCAAGGTATGCGGTTGAACTATCGATGATTCTCACAGAATAACCGCCTTGATGTCGGTTTATATTGTAGAAACTATGCCGGTTATAGACAAACTGCTCTTTATCGCCTACTGCAGGAAGATAGAGGCTGTCGCCATTGGTAAAAACCAGGTTCATATCCTGACGCTCCGGTTTTAAAACCTGATAGGCCAAATGATACTCTTTCATGCTTTCAACCCTGGCATCATAGCCACTCACTTCCGACAACAGGGATTTTTTTATAGCGTCAGCAGTGAGACCGTTTATCGATTGGATCTGCTTGCCGACAAGGTGAGCATAGGGCAGTGCCGCATTGGTACATACAAGTGTATCACGAATCCATCCGAATATAATGGCAGGCTGGGTATGCACAGTTGAGGCAGCTGATTTGGACGAAACCTGTTTTGCTTTCCCAACCCCTGCCGGATATTGGATGCCAATATGGCTGTCATGTATCTTAACCGTTGCATCCGTCATAAACCGCCAGATATCATCTATCGTCAACTTGTGTGAGGTGGAGTTTATTTGGGCATACACTTTCTGTATATAGTCTTCCAGTTCCCCGGCCGAAAGGCCGTCATAGAGCCCCGGATATGCTTCTTTTAAAGCGTCGAAATAGACTGTCAGTTCCTTTCTAGCCATCTCTTTGGTGAATGATTCCGCAGGTTTGAATTCACCAGGAGCTATGAAGCTGCTCATTATGCCAAAAGGTGACATAGGATCATCACAGCGATCGTTTTTAGAGATCGAAATGCAAATAGAAGGTTGCGGGATCTTATGATAGCTGTAAGCTACCTTACCCAATACATCTCCGCGTTTTATGGTTTGTCCTGTTTTGAAGATTTCACGACCGCTCAACCCACTTATATATAGCATTTTCCCATTAGTGGTTTTTATACCTAAGTCACCTTGCAGATATTTTGGATTGCGCCAGTCCTTTTCTTGGATGAATTCCGCCCGTACTTTTTGTAGTTTTTCATCAAAGTTTTTGCTGTCTTCGCCCATGCGATAACTTATCTGGCCTGCCAAAGATTCGCGATACATTACACCTATGTCTTTGATAACCCCATCTATAGGCGAAAGTACTGTAGTTCCTTCAGGGGCAGCAATGAACAAATGGTAGAAATTGAGTTCTCCATTGATATAGCTTTGAGGAGCACTGATAATATCAGTACCTGCCTTGGCTCCCTGGATAGGCCACAAATACATTTGAGAAGATTGTTGTGCGGATGACGATATGACATAGAATACCGCCAATAATGTGATAACAAAGATCTTTTTCATACTAAAATCAAGGTGTTAAAGGTGTAAAATCAGGAGTTTGATATTATAACGGAATAATACCTTATTTAGTATCAATATTAGACGTTACATCTTATTCTCTCTATTCCATTATTTCTTCATCCACTAAATGAACTATTGTAGATCATAGGCCGATTCACTTCACAACCCTCCACGTTCCACTGACCGATGAAACCCCTTATCACAAAGGGTTTCAAGGTGGAACGTTCTTTTTTGGGTGCTTCCACAAGAGGCTTCGGAGACGATATCGTGGAACGTGGAGGGATATCAAAACATAGCGCTGAGTTTAAGGAAACTCAGGCCTGAAATTGGAAAAACTCAGGCCTGGTTTCGGGCAACTGCAGCGCATGAATTTTCGTGAGCACGAGGCAAAAATCTCGTGCCCACCAATTATAAAACTGATGCGCACCAGTCGTTGAACTCATGCGCACCAGTTTATAGGGCTAAATTTTCTTATCCTCTTTCAGGGATTGTAAGTATCTGCACAAATCGCGGCTCAATATTCTTTGCAATGTAAGAAGCTACAAAAAAAATAATATCTTTGTAGGGTAGATGTAAGAATGAGGTAGCTTAAGACAGCTACTATTTAAAAATATTTAAAACCTCGCCGATGGAAATTTTTCAATGGATACTGACTAGCTGTTATGGCCTCCTTTTTATCGTTACATTATTAATTATAATTACTGATCGTTCGAACTCTAATCCGAGCAAATCGTTGGCATGGCTTGCGCTGATTGTTTTCCTGCCCGTTCTAGGCGTTATTCTCTATTATGTATTCGGTTTCGACCGCAGGCGTATCGGTGATACGGAGAAGAACCGACAGAAATTCTTCGCGAAAGTAACCATGTTACTACCAGACAATGTAGAAGCCTATTTAAAGGGATTCAACACCCTTTTTGACAGAATTAGCCCTGAGTATCACCGCCTTGTAACGCTGCTTGCAGGCAATAATCATTCCCGGATCCTCTATGGAAGTC
Source organism: Bacteroidaceae bacterium (assembly GCA_031552405.1). GTDB lineage: Bacteria > Bacteroidota > Bacteroidia > Bacteroidales > Bacteroidaceae > UBA1794. The sequence goes on from JAVBMN010000006.1 coordinate 68,288, forward strand.
AAGTTGAAATCATTACCGATGGCAACCGTAAACTGGAAATGCTTATCGAAGACCTTGAAAATGCAAAGGAACATATTCACTTTGAGTATTTCCTTTTCCGGCATGACGAGATTAGCCGCCGCATACGCGAAGTGCTGATGCGCAAAGCTTCCGAAGGGGTGGAAGTTCGTTTTATTTACGACAATATAGCAAACATCGACATCCTGCCGTGCTATTACAATAAAATGCGTAGTAGCGGTGTGCTGGTCAACCCGTTTTTCAAACTGTCTCTGTCGAGCATCCACCGTAGCCTGAACAATCGCAACCACCGTAAGCTGGCTGTCATTGATGGCAAGGTGGGCTATGTAGGAGGCATGAACATCACCAGCCAGACACAGCGTTGGCGTGATGTTCATCTACGTGTACACGGACAGGGCGTGTACGGACTTCAGATGAACTTCTTTCAGGGATGGTGTGATTCGGGTGGGGAATTGCCCGAAAAGGACTTTCAGGCGTATTTTCCCGTACAAGAAAAATATTCCGAAAACCTCATGCAGATCGTGCCTGAGGCGCCCGATGCCAATTTTCCCTATTACGCCTTGGCAGTGGTCAACGCCATAGAGAACGCGAAGAAATACATCTATATTCAAACGCCCTATTTCCTGCCCACCGAGCCCGTGATGCGTGCACTGAAAACTGCAGCGCTGAGTGGGGTAGAAGTGAGGCTAATGGTATCTCGAAAATCCGATTTCGTATTTATGGATTGGGCTATCCAAGCTGGGTTCGAAGAAACTCTTGCAGCGGGTATTCACATCCATGAGATACAGGATTACTTCAGTCATGCTAAAAGCATGGTCATTGACGACTATCTTTCCATTATCGGCTCCTCAAACCTTGATTATCGCAGTCTGGAACTCAACTTTGAAATCAATTCATTCATGTATGATCCGGAGATAGCCGCCCGCAACCGGGAGATTTTCCTGCATGATATGGGAGGTTGCCGGGAGTTGTTGCTCGAAGAATGGATATACCGCCCATGGTGGAAAAAGGTATTGCAGGTGATTATGCGCTTTTTCTCTCCTTTATTATAACACTAGCCATTTTAAAGGTAAGTAAAGATGAAACAGCCACATTTCTTTGTTTTCTGCTTTTGCTGGATGCTTTGCTGCAATAATATAGTTGCTGGCTATACTTCGTTGGATGCATTGCAGCCTATTGAATATAGGGGCCACAGTATCCGTTATGCAGGTGAAGAGATTGTACTGGGGCCGAGAACATTCTTCATTGACGGACAATTGCCAGGCGAAGAGGTGGCGAAACACCCGTATGTATTCAACAGCTTCAATGAGGCGGCAACACATTTCACTGCCGGTACTGAAACAGAACCGATGAAGGTCTATATCGCTCCCTATGTATACTGGATAGATGATCCCGATGATCCCGCCATCCGCGTGGGTAAAGAGGGGCGCGAACCATTCGGCCTCATTGTGAAATGCCCTTACCTACAGCTTATTGGTTTGAACACCCATGCGGAAAATACGGTGCTGGCCTCTAACCGCGGACAAACACAAGGAGCAGTGGGCAACTACACCATGTTCGATTTCTGGGGAGACGGATTACAGGTAAAGAACCTCACGATGGGCAACTATTGCAACGTCGACCTGGTATTCCCGCTAAAAGAGGAGCTCAACCGCAAGAAAAGGATGCCTGCCATTACTCAGGCACATGTGGCTTACTGCCACGGCGACAGGGTAATTGCCGAGAATGTACGCTTCATCAGTCGCCTGAACATGAATCCGCTGAATGGAGCAAAACGTATATTGTTCCATAAATGCTACATGGAGAGCACAGACGATGCATTGACAGGCAACGGAGTGTATCTGGATTGCACGCTGAAATTTTACGGGCAGAGGCCGTTCTGGAGAAGCGATATGGGAGGAGCCGTTTTCCTGAACTGCGATCTTTATGTAGGTCATGGAAAAGACCGCCAATATTTCTGCAAAGGGGTAGGGCCCTTGAGCATTGTGGATGGACGTTTTCATTCCGACAAGTCCGTCTATGTAGGATGGACGCATGAGCCTGCAGACTGGCTGCGATGCTATCAATACAATGTAAAGTTGAATGCCCAGCCGTATGTAATTGGTGCCGAAAAACCTTTCAACACGGTGTGTATGGACCAGTTAAACCAATTGGCAGCTTTCCGGCTTGATAACAATGGAAAGACAATCTATAACACCTACAACCTGTTACGGGGCAATGACGGCTGGGATCCGCTGCATGTTAAAGAATGGGTTGAGGAGAAGAGTCGGCACGACGGGCGTAACTACGCCCATATGGGCACATGTCTGTCGGTAGAACCTTTGACAGCCACTATACAGACCGGCGCAGCCCCCTTGAAACTATCTGCTCAGGTAAAGAGGCATGGAAATTATGTACTGAATAATGTACCCGTAAAATGGAAAGTACAGCAGGGATATGAGAAAGATGTAAAGCTATCCTTGACAGAAGGCTATGAATGTATAGTAGAGGCAACTTACCAAGAAGACGAACCCAGGCATTTCACCGTCATAGCCCACACAGAAGACGGGCTGGAATGCGCTACGGAGCTCACTGTACTCCCGGATTTCACCGAAGCTCCCTCCTTTATCGAAAAGCCCACTCTACACATCACCAAAGGACTTGCTACAATTACTTACACTCTGGACCTGAACGGGCGAAAAGACGAGTCGCAAATCACTTGGTACAGATGTACCGACCGGAACGGAGCAAACGCAATCCCCGTATCCGTATCACGCCTGAACGAGCCGGAGTTCCACTACGAACTGCGAAAGGAAGATGCAGGCTATTACCTCATGGCATCCATCCTCCCAAAACATTTACGTTGCCTGCCAGGAAAAGAACAAGTGGTCATCTCCCAATCTCCCCTCAGGAAGAACCAGGTGAATAGCGTTCAGTCCATTGAAACCGACTTCTTACACTTTCCCTCCGCAAACCAACCCGAATTGCTGCCCGGCTTCTGGACTGTAGGCGGGTACAAACCCTTGGATACCGCAGAATATGACTGGAAAATCGATCCCGATAAGGAGTATTGGAAATACGGCACGGGTATAAACGGCACACGCGGCACAGGGTTGCTGCAAGATCAGCGGGGAGCGCGTCTGCTTTACACCCCTTTGGACGAAACCTATGGCGATATGGAAATCACCCTGAATGTGGATCCCTGCAAGACTGCCGGGCAAGGCTTCGGAAGCGCCACAGCCCAATACATGGATTTGTATATCAAGCTGGATACCCGCACACTGACAGGCTATGCATTACGCATCATCCGCACCACGAAATACAGCAACGCCGTGGATTTCGTGCTGATGAAGTACGAGCAGGGCAGGGCCACCCCAATCTGCGCCCCAGTATCTACCACATGCTACCGTACAGACTGCACCATCCTGCTGAAAGCAAAAGGCGGAAAACTCACTGCACATGCCAGTACCACCACCCCTTTACCAGCATCCACCACTACCGACCCCAATCTAAAACCCTCCGTAAACCTGGAGGCAGATATCACATCCAACACATTTGGAGGTACCGGCATTCAGCATACAGGCACATGCGGCGAAAGCGCCACGATGTTACATGGTATGAAAGTAGAGTGGCGCTAAAAATGCGCTTGTAATTTCACAACTTTACTGCATAATCTACATTTAAATCATTCATCATTTAAGTATCTATTGAAAGTTTGCAAAACTACGAAAGAACGTCATTGTTCTTTGGAACTGGAACACCCCCATGTAGATGGAAATATTTTCGCCACTGTAAGTGAATGTCACCACCTATAGTGACTATCTTGCGGAAGAAGTTCGACTTTTTAAAGTGGACTCAATTGATATTATTTAACGGGCATTCTCGTAATAGTATCCTTAGCTATTTCTAAAACAGCCTCGATGCGTTCCATGATTTTCTTTAGATTTTTTGTTGTGTAGTAATACAATAGTGGTACTCCATTTTCGTCAGGATCATAATATACACAGCATGCGTCATCATCATAAATGAATCCAGAGCCAGCAAGATTACAAAACATCTTGGCTTTTGCTTTTGAAGGTGTCTCAATATATATTCGGAGTACGTGGTTGTTACTAAAATCAACGTTAAATGAATAAGTGTCATTACCATCGTTGCAAAGATATAGGATGACATTCTCACCTTTATAATGACCATAAGTTTTATAATCAGCCAGACTTGTGTGGGTAGATTCATCTTCGAAATAATGTAGCCCGTATACTTCAATGAGTTTTTGCGCCATTTTATCTCTTTCAGAGTCGATGAAATATCTGTCAAACCATTTACCGGGGATGGCCACAGCAATATGACCGTTCTTCCAATGCACATAAACCGGTGATGACTGCCCCATCATCCAATTATATAATTTGATATCCTTACGGAGTATGTTGCATGCTATGGCGACAGACAAAGCCCAATTACTCTTTCCCTCATAAGGGATAAGTTTCTTGGTTGCTTCTTCAAGTTCATTAATGACTTCTTCCTTATCATTACATCTATCAAGAATATCGGCAAGCAATTCATGAATGTTCTTATTGTTTATTAGAAGAATCTTCAAAAACTTGTGAGTTTCGCTATTTTCTGTAACATATTGTCTCTCTAATTCTTGCCAAGTAGTCAATCTAGACATAAGGGCACGAATCAACACATGCCTCTTGCGATAGTCCTTGGTAATTCCCTTTACATCGAACATTTGGGCTATAAGGTCGCAACGATGTATGAATTTATCCAATGACATATCCTCTGTATAGTAGAAATTGGTAGTACCCTTGAAGTACAGATGTTTTTCCATCTGTATAATTTGGTCATACCATGCCTTGTTTTCGCTGATTCGCTTGGCTTTTTCCATTTCCTCCTTGAAGGGACGTGTCCACCTGTTATCGTCATCAGCAGTAGGTAAGTTTGCGCAGTTTGCCATGGCTTCAAAGAAAGATTGCGTCTTCTTAATGTCATGAACACGTTCTCTTGATATACTGAATTCGCTTTCGTTATCAAGAGCGTCGGCAATGTAACGAATCATTCTGGCGAAACTTCGTAGAGTGGTAGCTACACGTTCCAAGTTGTCGATGTCGGTATTCTCAACAATGTTCCATACAACACGCATCCACTCCTTATAACGAATTTCATCAAAGGTCTTAAAGCTCAGAATGAACTCCAAAATTGCACCCATCACAGTCAACAGAGTTTGTGTGAAGGTGGCATTGACATCAATAAAGAAGTTTCCTTTCCCTTCTGTTTCCCATGCAGGAATCAATGACTCCTCAATAAGAGTATAGTGAGCATATAGCGTATCAAGAATCTTCTCTATCGCCTCAAAATATTCAGGATGTAGAGCGAGTTCCTCAGCATATTCGTCGAAACCCAAGTAATCACCTTTGCTCTTTTCCGTCTGAGTGTAGAACATATTGACGGCAACTTCCGTACTACGCATCTCCCTAGGAGGAAGTGGGCTATCAATGAGGTATCGGCAGGCGAAGAAACGACTAAAGAAGCGCATATAGGAGATATCCGCATCTTTCTTCTTTTCGTTGTTCCAGAATAAGTCTATCCATTTTGCGTCAAGCTTGATGGATATATTCTCGCAATGGGAAACCTTCTCACTTTCGACACCACCTGTAAGTTTTACCATCTCATAATTGAGAGTAGGCACTTTACTCATAATTCCTGTGAAATCAGCTTTGAAGTTGTCAAAGACAGAGAGGGGAAGACCTCGAGCGTTCATCTTCATGTACAGTTCCTCGGACTTGTCATATTGCATGAGAGGAAGGATATAGAATTGAAGCAAGTTCACCTTACTTAGTAAGTCATTCAATCCCAATGCTTTGTAATGAACATCAATTGCATCCAACATGACGAGCATACCTGATATTGTAGAATCCTTATCATACGAGTGATAGTACCATCTTGCATGAGTGATACGCTCGCTTGGTTTTATGTCTTCCAGGCTGCAAGCATAGTTGGAAAGCGACTTGCAAAACTTTGTTACCGTGGTTCTAGTTTCATAGATAAATGAAGATAGTGCCTTCTTTATACCATCGTAAAGTGAATCTTCTTGTTTATACTCTTTGTTTAGTAGGTACCAATGCAATAAGTATAGCGTAGTGAGACGTTGCTGGCCATCCAGTAACTCCATCACGTGAACAACCTGGTCTTTATCCTTAATCTCCTTGACTGCTCCATAGACAAAATTCATGTCCATAGGTGTGCTGTTCTTCAGATTCTTGAAAATTTCTTTCAAAAAACTTTCACGTATCTTCTTCTCACTCTCGCCACTACGCCCCTGTGCATATGGGCGTTGAATACGTGGAATGACTATCTTGGAGATGGTCACGAGGTCGTCCTCCGAAGAATGGGGTATCGGAGTACTGAATATCTTTGTAAATGTATATGTTTGGCTCATGTCTATGCTTTCTTTATTTTTAAATACTCACTTAATTCTTCGCAGATGTACTTTTGGTATGACTTCATGTCATCCTCAGTCCATAGTGTTCGTCTTGTACCTTCGTCATCAAAAAGTTTCATGAAGACATAAAATGTTGACACTGGCACAAAGATTCCACTCTTCATTCTACCAATGACGATGTTGCGCTTGGTAATGAACAAATTGTTGCCATACGAACGATTGGTGGAAGAGTCGAGTAGAGTAAGGTTGCCGATATTATTCTTGACTTCTTCTGCAGCTTCAGTTTCTTTAGCTATCTGACGGAGCTTGTTTATGGCATCCATCCACTTACCTTCTTCCTGAAGAGCCTCAATGCCTGTCCTATCTTCATCAGTCATCATATTTTCCAAGTCTTTCATGGCTGTTTTAATCCATAACTCTTGGGTGTCAACTCGTTTCAAACCGTTCTTGGTAAATGAGTCAATATGCTCAATATCCCAACTCTGAGTGGTCAACACTGCAAACGGGAACTTGTATATTGCACCAACTTTATTTTGATCGTCTTTGGATTGCTCCGCCTGACGATTGAGATGATTGACATTGAGGAGTAATAGCAGATTGAATACTCTTGGGTCGCCATAGCTAATATCAATTTGATAATTGCTGACTTCAATGTTCTCAATCTGTTTTTTTATCTCTTCCTTCATCCATGCTTTGAAGTCATCACGAGATTGGTTCTCATCCATGCCAAGGAAATGGATGTAGCTTTTTGGCAGAAGATTCTCATTATACTGACAGAGCATGCCAATCAAGTTGTAGCAGACTACGTCCTCATACCAGTCTTGAAGAATATGAAATACTTTTGTGACAGCATCCCATTCTTTTTCAATCTTTTTAGAGAGGTCTTCGTTGCTAAGTCCGTCGAACTTATCATAATAGAAGTTGAAGATTTTATTCTTCACCTTCAACTCAGAGTCGCATTCCTTTAATTTTTCATCGATTTCTTCCACTTTTACACCCCTGAGTCGCTCGGTTTTGTATGCAAGCTGAAAAATAAAGTCAATGCGGTTTGGCATCTTATTGCCTCGCTTGTTAAGAAAATACCAGAATGAGTCATTGTGAAGCGTATTCTCAATACCTTCCCATTCCAAAGCTCTTTGCATCTGGATATGCTCAAGCACATCAGATTGCTTCTTCAAGAACAATGCCTTGATGAGTTCGGCATCGGTGAGATATATCTTTCCTGTGTTAATCTTGCAAAATTCGCTAATAGCATCGGTGTCTTTCAATAATTCATACCACAGTACTTGTACTGAGCCTGTATTGTTTTTCTTACCTTTTCCTGCATTGAGCAGATTGAAGAGAGTCGCACGAACGTTTTTGACGTTTTCCTCAAGATTGTAACGAGAACATAGTGCTAGTCCGCCAGTCTTTTCGTAATCGTCTTTTCCACGAATCCACTTATCAATAGTGTCGTATGCCTGCTGGATATGGAAATAGTCAATATTACTTGGCACGCTTACGTTTCTTTCTTGACCTAACGAACCCAAGAATCGAGCAGAATCTTTTCTTGTGGCATAAACAAGGCGGTAAAGCTGCTTGCCACCATAGTCTTCTTCAAGTTCTTCAGCAGTGATGCCTTCCTTTATCATCAGATACTTAAAGAGTATGTAGATAGTGGTGAGACGTTGTTGACCATCGATAATTTCCCATACAGGGTTTTCTTCACTGACTGTCACTCCTTCGGGGAGTACACGCTTCAAGATAGTATCGTTAGTGACTGGTCTTGCAACAACAGGCTGAAGGCAATAGTAATCGCCTTCTATATTAGCATTATTTGCGCCATGCGACTCATTGGCATATGAAAACAAGTCACGCAGAAGTTGTGTCACCTGAGTTGGTGTCCATCTGTAGCCTCGTTGATAAGACGGAATAAAGAAATACCCTCCCTTCAGCAGGTCTGATATAGCTTTTCTTTCTATTGTATTGTTCATAATTTTCGTTTAATTTGTCTTTTGTAAGTGAATAAATATCAATAAAAGGACCTTGGGGATCCATGTGTGTCACGAAATATTAGCATATTAAGGTTCCAAAAACAAAATACTAAGCTTCTAACCTTTGGGCAAAAATAGTAAAAAAAAACAAAATTCAACAGTTTTCCTCAAATAAATAGGTATACGCTTAAAAAATGTGGTAATCACAACTTTGATCAATTTTTGCCAAATTACTTCTGGTTATGTGCTGCCAAGTCTTAAATGATTAGTATTTTCTTGATGAGCCTCCAATGCTATAATTCAAATCACGTAAACTTTCCTGGCTGGACAATTGATCAAACTTCAATGAGAGCAGTTGATTCTAGCATGAAAATTGTTTTACTGCATACCTTTTTCTAAACCCTCCAACATTGGTTCGAGCGACGCGAACGATGAATTGAGCTCCCCGAGCGACCGTTCGGTATCGGCTAACCAGAATTCTCTGCTTGTGAATTACTATATTTCGTTGAAAAACTCTATCTTTGTGGGGATACTTATAATCATGTGCCCATGAATCTAAAATCATACATACTTGCAATCGTATTTATAATTGCCTCGGTATGTTCTTTTGCCAGTGACTACAAGCTGACCAATATAGGTGCCAAAGGAGAGCTCAAAGACAATTATGTACATTGTCTTTATAAGGATTCCGACGGATTCATCTGGGTAGGCACAGGCACTACCATTGAACGCTGGGACGGAATACAGAGCATGGCATATCCTTTTCCCGAATACAATCTCGAATACACTCCTTATCTGGTAAACTCTATCCTGGAACGGGAGCCGCATGAGTATTGGGTGGGGTGCAGAAAAGGCTTGTGGAAGGCAAATATCCAGACGCAGCAAATGGAACAACAATTCCCCGATCAGATAAGCTTCCCGGTATACTCCCTGGCCAAAGATGAAGACAACCACCTTTATATCGGCACCGAGAACGGGCTTTACATCTACGACGGAACAGGACTCACCCACATCCGGATAGACCCCGAGAACCGGCAAACCAAAAGCAATAACGTAGTAAAGGTAGAGGTGACAGGCAAGGACAGAGTATGGATGATGACCGCCGACGGGCTTGCCTCGTGCAACCCCCAGACCAAAGCCATTAAGTTTTACCCGAACACGCTGCCCGGCTGTGGCAGTCTTCTCTCCATGACACGGGTGGACCGCAAGTTCTATATCGGTACAGAGAAGAACGGCATCCTCACTTTTGACACATCTAACAATGGGTATTCCTCGTATTGGAACAGGATACAGGCACCGGTGTCTGCACTGTCCTATGAAAACAACACGCTGGCAATAGCCACATTGGGCCAGGGCATTCATCTGTTTTCGCTGACTGACAATAAGCCGATATACGCCAATACATACACTCCGGATGCAAACAAGGAGCTGGCATCCAACGACTTTTCTTCCATATTATTATCCAATGGCACCGTGTGGTGCGGGATGGATTACTATACCGGAATGATAAAACTGAGGAAGGCCAGTACATTCTTCAACCTATATTCCAGCAAACACTTTAACTCTGCGGGTATCCCTGTGCGAAATATGCTTCTTACTGATAATCAGCTTTTTATAAGTAACCGCGACGGCTTTGTATGCATTAAGAACCAGACGGAGGAGGTGCATTACATCAACACAAGGACAGTAGGGAAGGAGAAGTTGCGCTCCGACCTTATATTCTCATTTTATGAATACGACGGGCATTTGCTGATCGGGACCTATAAAGGAGGAATCAGCGCGATGAATCCGGATACGTACGCCTTTACGGAAACACCCCTTACGCAAACCCTGGCGAAGAATGACATCTTCATGTTTCTGGAAGACAAGAAGCACAACCTGTGGATTGCCGCATCGGACGGACTGTATTGTTATGATAAGCTCACCAAAACCATAAAGGAATACAACGCTTTTAACAGCGGAATGCCGGGGAATATGGTATATAGTATCTGCATTGATTCCTCCGGCCGTTTTTGGCTGGCTACCAACAGAGGGGTTACTCTGTTCAATCCTGACACAGGAAAGTGCAGCCAGAAGATGCTTCCTGAGAAAAGCGCGATACTGAATGAACCTGTGCGCAGTATCTATGAAGGAAAAGACGGCACTCTATTCTTCTGCGTGCTGAAAAGGCCACTTTATGTGATAGACAAACACCTGAAGAACCCCCGCACCCCCATACCGGTGGAATGTGGCAATGTATGCCAAGACCAGAACGGTTCCTATTGGCTGGTAAATCACTTGGGCATCCTCAAGATGAATGAGGAGCTGACCAGCTATAACCTCTTTACATCCGCTGACGGCCTTCCCGACGGGCCCATGTCAAGTGGAGCCGTAATCCTGAAAGACAAGAACAACCACCTCTGGATGGCCAATATGAAAGGGCTCATTATAGTGAATCCCAATAGCGATATATACCCATCGCCATTAAAGGTGATTGAAATTAAGGTAAATGGCGAACAACTTATCAACAGTTACCAGCTGCAACCCGGGAAATCATTCTCTTTCACCCGCGAAGAAAACAACCTGACATTCCGCTTCGTATCACTGGGCTATGAGAACCCGGATGTGATGAAGTATGAATACATGCTGGAAGGTCTGGACTCTACCTGGATCAGTCTGGACCATGAGAATAAGGTGGCATACTATAACCTGGCACCGGGAAGCTACACCTTCAAGGTTCGCAAATTGCTGAATGAGGACTCAATGGCCTCTGTCTCGTTTGAGGTAGAGGGGGGAATCTCACTGTCTATGATCCTTCTTGTCCTCACCATTCTGGCAGTAGGAGGGAGTATAGCACTCTTTATCCGCAAGCAAAGAAGACCATTGCCCACTACCTCTGTGGCAGAAGAGAAAGCCTTCGATCTGAAAGAAGAGAAGAAAGAAGAACTGGCTGCTACCGCCGAGAGCTATGTAAAGCTCAGCAATGCCGAGGTGGAAAAGATGACGCTCAGCTTGAAGGCTTATATGGAAGAAGGGAAACCGTATCTGAATGTAGACTTGAAGCAGTCGGAAGTAGCCGTAGCTCTTGGCTATTCCACCTATTTATTATCCGCCCTGTTTACACATTACCTGAAAGTGGGGTACTATGACTATGTGAATACGTACCGTATTGAGGAGTTCAAGAGCCGCGTAAAAGCCGGAGACTACAAAAAGTACACTCTGCTTACACTGGCCGAACAATGCGGGTTTAAATCGAAGACCTCCTTCTTCCGTTCTTTCAAAAAGAGGACCGGTCTTACTCCTAATGAGTATATTCAACAACATACGAAATAGCATTTCGCCCCGTTAATACCCTTTCGATTATCCTGTTTTAACAACTTGCCAAGTATCACTGATTTGTGGTACTTGGCAAGTTGCTGTATTTCAACACCTTGCACAATCGATGTTCATCTCATATAGCTGGCACTTATTTTCATCATTTATAGTAAATCAATGATACGGTTATCACCTACCTTTGCCCTAAAGAGATCGTTTTTTTGGATCGATCATCGTATAAATGTATGAGGCAAAAACAATCTTCATTTAATTATAAACCTTATTAAATTGTTACATGTATGAGAACTTTTAATCAGTTAGCAATGGCACTTGCCTTGGGAAGCACAATGTTCTTCTCAGCCTCTGCCATGGCACAAGGCTCGGGCGCTCCGGGTCTTGACGTTACAAACAGGATTACAAATCCAAGCTTCGACGCCAACACCTCGGCGGGATGGACTGTGGTGGAAGGGCCTACTCCGGGAGTGAATTTTACCACTATGGAGGTATTCGATGCGGCTTTCAACATCAATCAGACCATCACGGGACTTCCGGGCGGTATGTACGAGCTAAGAGTGAATGCGCTTTTCAGAGAAAAGGCAAATGACGCCGGAGCCACGCACCAAGACGGTACGGAAGTGATCAACGCAGTAGTGTACGCAACCACTCCCGAGGGAACCACCGAAGAGCCATTCGCCTCTCTTTACAGCCAGGAGAACTTCGTGGTAACAGGAGGAGGCGTATTACGTAGTGGCTATGTAGACAACATGGAAGGTGCCTATCAGGCATTTGCAGCAGGTCATTACAGTGTGGCAATAAGCAACATCAATGTAACCAACGGCACACTCACCATTGGTGTGAAGACCCTGGGAGAAAAACAAAGCAAATGCTGGTCTATCTGGGACAACTTCCAGTTGTTCTATATAGGTGGTGAAGGCACGCTTATACTCCGTCAGATGATCGATAACATTGACCTGAAGCTGAGTGATTACAGTTTTAGTAATTCTGTTCCAAGCGGAATCATCAAAGAGATAGAGAACGTACAGGCCTTTAAAGAAGAATATTACCTGAGTCAGGAAGAAGAGGAACTGCAGGCCCTGCTTGACTCTATGCAGATAGTAGAAATAAAGGCCAACAACTCAGTAGAAACCATGACCGCATTTTATGCTAAAATTGACGAAGCCGACGCATATGCCAAAGAACATTATCCGGGTGAGGCAGCTCTGAATGCCGCCCTTGACAAGGCATTTTCTCTGGCCGAGCCCGATGCGGTGAACGACAAAGGTAACCCTGTATATGTAGCAGATCTGCTTGTGGGCATCGCAGAACTCAATGCAGCTATTGTAACCTATCGTTTCTCACAATCGGTTCCTGCACAAGGTATTGACTGCACCTGGGCTATGAAATCCCCTAACTTTACCAAAGAAGGTGGAGATCCCAGTCTGGCAGCTGACGCCAGTTCCGTGGGTTGGGCTACAAACAATGTGGCGACTGCCGGCGACTTCCGCCTGAACACTATTAATGGTAAGAACTGCTGGAACAATCACAGCAATACCTTTACCAGCATGGATGTATACCAGGAACTGGAAAGCATGCCTGCCGGAATGTACTCGTTCTCTTGCTACCAGACTAACGACGGTCCTGCCATCAGCGGACAGCATGCCTACATCACTGCTGTGGGCGGAACCTCAGTATCTCCTACAGCCACTTATTCATTTGCATTGGATACAGATCCCGACAAGGGAAAATTTGCCAACTCCAAGTGGGAAGGCCCTCTCGCTACAGGTAAGGTACTTGTAGGAACTGACGGCAAGCTTCGCGTAGGTTTTGCTTCTGTAAGCAAGAATAATGCTACTTCCAGCGGATGGTTCTGTATCACAGATTGTAACCTGACGTATTATGGTATGGGTGAAGGCGGCTCTTTTGCCGAAGCATTGGAAACAATGATTGGCGAAGCCCAAGAACTGGAATACTCTGAAATATTGGCCGTTGAAGCAGCAGCCCTGAATAGCGGCATCAAAGTAGCCGAAACAGTAGATGGTACTAACGACGAGGCCGCACAGGCAGCACTGGCCGCACTGAGCAAGGTAATTGCTACTGCACAGGCAGCTATCAACCAACTCGCCGCATTCAAAGAAGGCTCCTTTGCCAAGATGCTTGCTGTCACAGCCAATGAAGAAATGCTCTATTCAGCCGAAATCGTAGAGTTTGCTACCGGTGTACTGGATAACGTAGCTACAATACTTGACGCAGATACTACCTCCAACCATGCATTACCCACCTTGGAAAGCCAGCTTGCCAAGTGCTTCGCAATTCTTCCTGTAGTGCAGAGAGCAGAAGGCATAATTGCCAATAACACTTACAGTCAGGAAGCCCGTACCAATCTGAAAGAGATGATGGCTGCCCAGTTAAGCAACGTGGAAACTGATTTGTCTTTGATTGCCCAGGCAGAAAAAGCAATTGGCTATGGCATCAATACAATGATACTCCCCGGAGAAGTGGATCCTGAAACAGGAACCGATGTAACCTACTGGATTCAGAATCCTGATTTTGGAGTAGAAGAAACTGGATGGGACAACGGATGGAGTAACGACGGATTCAATTTGACTAATAAACTGCTGGAAAGAGATGACTGGTATGTGGATAACAATCCGGAGACCTGGATAAAAGCCGGATCACGACTCGCCGATAAAACATTCTCGCAAACCACGTATGTACCTAACGGAGAATACATCCTTTCTGTAGTATCTACAGCCTGCCAGCAGGGTACGGTAACTATAGACTCAGAAGTAACAAAACTTACCACTCCGGTGAAGGGTGTATGGTTCTTTGCCAACAATGACTCTATCGAGATTGCTACTCCGATGATTGGAGAGGCAGCCCCTTATGAGAATCAGACCGTAAACAACGAGCCTCACTCGCAGGTGTTCGAACTGGGAAAAGTAACTGTCACCAATAACACACTGGTGTTCGGTATCAAGACCCGCTCAACCACTGCCAACTGGCTTGCGTTTGACAACTTCAAGTTGACTTGCTTCGCATACGACCTGACCGGTACAAATGAGGCAGAGGCCGACCTGAATGCCCCCATCGTATATCTGGAGAACGGCATTATCAAAGTATCAGGCGCCGATGAATACAGCATTAGCACGCTGGATGGCATCCTTGTTCCTGCCAATACACAGCTCGTATCAGGTATCTATTTCGTAACAATAGGATCGCAAACCATTAAAATCGCGATAGAATAAATAGAATAGTTAGATTAATGATAAGTGAATTTAAAACACTTAGTTGGTAATCTCTTTGTTTGACCGACAAGAGATAAAGGGAAGGTTGGTCTGCGACAGACCGACCTTCTTTTTCAAAACTCCCGACATAAAGTACAAATACGGATCATTGCTAACTTTAAATCAAAATATCCAATGAATAAAAAACTTACTTTAAGAGACTAAGAAATGAAACAAAAACGATTGAATATAAAAGCTCTTCTCATCCTTTTGTCCTGTGCTGCTTTATCGCTTTGGACATGGGCAGACGTGACAAACCAGGTTCCGGGCCAGGTGGCGCTCACCGAGACGCTTACCACCACAGCCGATGAGCCTAACCTGAAGTTGCGCTATACCTTTGAAAACGTAGCGGGCAAAACGGTACCTGATATATCAGGCTCCGGCTACAATGGTACGCTGGTTAACAATGCCTCCATCCTCACCATGGGTAAGTACAAGGTACTCAGCCTGGGAAACAACACGGGCTATCTGGACATGGGAGCAGGTGTGGGAAACGATCTCTATGCTACCGGCAGCTATACCATTTCTGCATATTACCGGGTAGATATGAACGCCACGCTGAGCGGAAACGGTTTCTTCCTGTGGACCATGGCGCAACAGATGTCGAGCGATGCCACCAATGGTTCGTATATATCCTACCGCATGAACGACCAGCGCTTTGCATTCTCCACCGGAGGATACAAGGGCGAAGTACCCATCCAGATAGGCGGCTCATCCACCAAAGGTGCCTGGCAACACATCGTATACCGCCAAAGGGGTACCACGGGCGAGCTGTATATTGATGGCAAGCTGGCAGGCAGCAAAACACCTATGCCCCTCACGGGTACTGCGTTCAGCAGCGCCCCGGCGTACAACTGGATAGGGCGTGCACCCTTCAGCGGCGACAATTACCTGAAGAACACGCTGGTATATGATTTCCGCGTGTACAATGCAGCCGTAACAGATGCCCAGATTACCGAATGGGCCACACTGACCAAGGATCTGGAGCGCGAATTCATATTCAGCACGGTAGGCGATTTCACCAAATTGACAGCGGGTATTACCCAGTGCAAGGCCTACATCACCTCGATGGGCGCAGGGAACTTTCCTCCCTTGGCCCTTGCCGAGTTTGAAGATGCCATACAGGTGGCGCAGGAACTGGTAGATGAACAGAAGGTTTCACAGTTGGCCATCGACGACTGCCTCCTCAAGCTGAATGCAGCCAAAACCAAGTTTGGCCAAACCAAAGGAGCCGAAGCAACCAGCTACAACCCTATGCCTGCCTACAACCCCGAGAAAGGTTTCGTACACCCCGGTGCACTCCATACACTGGAAGACTTTGACCGCATAAAGGCGCTTCTGGCAGCCAATGACCCTACTATTGTAGCAGCCTACAATGGCTTACGGAGCAACGTATATTCGCAGTCGACCGTAGTCAGCGTACCTATCTCAAAAGTGATACGCGGAGGCGACGGCGAAAACTATATGGAAGCAGCCCGTGGCGGCTCCATGGCATACCTCAACGCCCTTCGTTGGCGCATCAGTGGCGAGAAGGCACATGCCGAAAAAGCCATTCAGATATTGAACGACTGGGCTGCCGTGTGCAACGCCATCGGTGGCGACAGCAACTATGCACTGGGAGCAGGCCTCTACGGCTACGCCTTTGCCAACGCTGCCGAGCTGATGCGCGGTTACGAAGGCTGGACTCCTGACAACCTGAAAAAGGTACAAGACTGGATGCTCAACGTGTGGTATCCCTACTGCATCGGATTCCTTCGCGGCCGGAACGGAACCTGGGAAGGCGGTGACAGACCGGGACATTACTGGTCGAACTGGGGACTGTGCAATGCACTGGCCGTAATGAGCATCGGCGTGTTCTGCGATGATGTGTTCATCTACAACCAGGGCGCTTCCTTCTACAAGCACGATCAGGTAGGCGTTTTCAAAGAAAACCGTACCCCGCCCATCAAGAACGACGGCCTCAACGAATTTATCGGTAACCTGGTGCCTTACGTATTTGCCGACGAGCGTGGCCCTCTGGGCTACCTGGGCCAGATGCAGGAATCGGGCCGTGACCAGAGCCACACCGCCATGGCTCTTGGTTTAGCTGTGGATATGTGCCAGGTAGGATGGAGCCAAGGCGACGATATGTACGGTATGATGAACAACCGCCTGCTGGCCGGAATAGAATACATAGCAGCCTATAACACAGGGGTTGATGACCTGCCCTGGGCCGAATACCACTATCTGGGATCAGGCGTAGCCGCCCACAATGCATGGGTACAGACGGGCAACAGCGATCCCGGACGCGGCGTATGTCGTAATTACTGGGATCGTATTATCAGTCATTACGAAGGAGTAAAAGGCATTAAGCTAACCTACGCACACATTCTGAAGAAGAATAGCCCCATTGATGGTGGCCCAAATCATGGAGATAACAGCGGCGCATTTGACCACCTAGGCTTCTCTACACTGACCTGCAAACGCCCGGCCATTACCGCCGACCAAGCACCTACGCCCCTCATAGCCACCCTTCAATACAAAGGAGTTACGCATAAAGCAAGCGAGCTGGGCGGATTGGTCAATACCTACCGCAACAATACAGCTACCTCCGCCGTGCCCGCAGGGAGCCTCATCACCCTTATCCCCACCTTGCCAAGTGGTACCACCGACACCGGCAACTGGCTGTGGGACGACGGGGCCACGACCAAGGATCGCGAAATCACCGCCTCCGCCAGCGCCCTGTACCGTGTAGTATATACCAACGAGAAGGGAGTAAAAACCACCCAGCTTTACAGCATAGCCGTACAAGGCGACTGCCTTCAGGAAAAGATCAAGCCCCTCATGGAATCAGAAGGGACAACCGTGAACGACACCATACTGGAAGTGCAGCGCGGAGCCTCCTGCACCCTCTCAGCCTCAAGCCTCACCGGCGAAGCAGGATGGAGCAGTTACAGCTGGAACAATGGCGCCAAGACTTGGAAGATCACCGTGGATAATATCCTTTCCGACCGTACCTACTCCGTAGTCTACACCAACCAGGGCGGACGTCAGGTGAAGCTCAACTTCCACATCCAGGTAAACTTCATGCTCCCCACGCTGTCGGTAAACAACGGCGCAGTGCAGGAAGGGAATAAAGTGGTGGTACCCACCGGCCAGTCTGTGGAACTGATACCCACCGTTCCTCTCGGAAAAGAAGACGGTGTATGGCAATGGAGTACCGGCGCCTCTACCCAGAACCTGAAGATAGAGAACGTGCAAACCTCCGCCACCTACTCCGTAACTTACACCTACAAGGGCGAGGAGTACATATTGGACTTCCATGTATATATACCGGCTTCCAACAAGTCCTTTGACAATGGTAACTATTACATCAAAGAAGTGGCCAGTGGCAGATATCTCACCAATACCAGCGCTTCAAGCAATCTCCCGGCTTTCTTAGGGAAAGATAATGAGGATGCCGCTTCGCAGACATGGACCCTTACGAAAGACGGTTTACGCTACAAGATCACCTCTGCAGCCGACAACCGTTTCCTGGACGAGAATGGGCAGTTTACCTCCACAGCCTACAGCATTACGCAGCACACCTATACCCTGAATGGAGTGCAGAACGGTGACTTCTGTGCCATCCAGAACAGCAAAAATGCAGGGTTGAATTACTGGGCTGTCAATGCCGACGGTACGCTGAAAGGAAAGGGAACCTCTGTATTGAGCGGGTATCTCTTTGAGATTATCCCGGTAGAGAATGTGGATGTGGAGGAGGTAACACTTGGCGAATTTGCCGTGTACCCCAATCCGGCACAGGACTATCTGGTGATAAATATTGAGGACAACGGTCCGAGTGTCGCCCTCTTTACCCTCTATTCCGTAGATGGCAGGGCGGTGAAGACAGTCGGCTGCAAAGCGGGCGAGAACACAGTGCAGCTGAATGGCCTCGCAAGCGGTATATATTACGGTACGCTGAGCGCCGGAGGGCAGCAGAGAACAGTGACGATTGTCAAGAAATAGATACAGAAAATCTCAGGCCTGCAGTTCCACAATCTCAGGCCTGAGGTTTGCAAAACACAGGCCTGAGATTCCCTTAATGCAGGCCTGAGGTATAAAGGACAGAGAGCTGCGGGTTTCGCAAATAAGTGGTACTTTGTAAAGCATTGAAATACAAAGGTCTATAAAATCATTGTACACGCCATTTAGATGGTACCCATTTTCTGCTGTAAAGAGAATTTTAATTCAGGGGTTTTTGTACTTTTGTACCAGTGGATAGATACATGCTCTACTACACCCCGGAGCCTGAACGAAACAGATTATAAATAATAATATACTAAAAATACCAGTGAAATGATTAAGACGAAAATTCAAACGTTTTTTCTGTTCGCATCCGCTCTCCTTTGCCTGAGCGGTACAGTGAATGCGCAAGAGTATCCCAAGGCGATAATGCCCGGTGATTACCCAGACCCTACCATCGTGCGAGATGGGAAGGATTATTACATGACTCATTCCCCGTTCTACTATATGCCGGGCTTCCTGATCTGGCATTCCCAGGACCTGATGAACTGGGAACCCGTGTGCCGCGTCATCCCTGAGTATAAAGGCTCAGCGATGGCGCCCGATCTGGTAAAGCACAACGGGCGGTTTTATCTCTATTATCCCGCTGCCGGAACGAACTGGGTGGTGTGGGCCGACGATATCAAAGGCCCGTGGAGCAAGCCCATCGACCTGAAAATAGCCAAGATTGACCCCGGACACATCGCCGGTAAAGACGGAAAACGTTACCTTTACGTGAGCGAAGGTTATGTAACTCCGCTTGCCGACGACGGCCTCAGCGCCATCGGCCAAGCCAAGAAAGTGTACGAAGGATGGCAGTATCCTAAAAAATGGAACGTGGAGGGTATGTACCTTGAATCGCCCAAGATGACCTACAAGGACGGGTACTACTACATGACCTCTGCCGAAGGCGGTACCGCAGGCCCCGCCACCAGCCACATGGTGGTAGCCGCACGCTCCAAAAACGTAGAAGGACCTTGGGAAAATTCTCCGTACAACCCCATTATACATACGTACAGTCCTACCGACAACTGGTGGTCGAAAGGACACGGGACCATCATTGACGATGTGAATGGAAACTGGTGGATCGTGTACCACGCCTATGCCAACAACTTCCACACCCTGGGACGCCAAACACTGATTGAGCCCATTGAATGGACTTCCGACGGATGGTACCGCTCCACCGCCAAGGCTACCCCTATCATCCCGGAGAAAAAGATCAAGAACGGCATGGAGCTGTCGGACAACTTCTCAGGCACCGGACTCGGCCTCCAGTGGACGTTCTGGAAAGAAAATGCAACCTCTGCACTCTCCTTTAAAAACAATACCCTCACTATGCAGGCGAAAGGAACAACCCCGGCCGATGCCCGTAAACTGCTGACCACTGCCACTGATAAAACGTACGAGATACAGGTGGAAATTCAGGTGGAAGGCGGAAACCAAGCCGGACTTATGCTATTCTACAATGAAAATGCATTTGCCGGAGTCACCTCCGATGGCAAAACCTTTACAGTATATACAGATGCCAAAACCAGCAAGAGCATGCCCAATACCTTTGGCAAACACTTCTTCCTGAAGATACTGAACCAGGGAAATTCGTGCACCTTCTCAGCCAGCAAGGACGGAGCAACCTGGACCATACTGGCCAAAGACGTGAATGTATCCCAGATGCACCACAACAACTACAAAGGATTCTACGCCCTGCGCCCCTGCCTCGTAGCCGCCGGTAAGGGAAAGAGTCAGTTTGCAGACTTCCGCTACCGCAACGCAGTGCCCACAGAGAAGGACATGAGCGCCTATCTTATGGTATTCCATAAAGACGATACCCACGGCCTGTACATGGCACTAAGCCCCGACGGATACAGCTTTACCGCCCTGAATGACTCAAAACCCGTCATAGCTGGAGATACCATTGCCGACCAAAAAGGCATCCGTGACCCGCACATTGCCCGCGGCCCCGACGGTGCATTCTACATGGCCATGACCGACCTCCACGTATTTGCCAAACGCGACGGCTTGCGCGAAACCGAGTGGGATCGCGACCGCAACACCTATGGCTGGGGTAACAACAAGGGACTGGTACTCATGAAATCATGGGATCTCATTAACTGGAAACGTACTAATATCCGTTTCAATGAGCTTACTGCCGCATATGCCGAGATCGGCTGTGCCTGGGCACCGGAGATCATCTTCGACGAGCATAAAGGCAAGCTTATGATTTACCTCACCATGCGCTGGAGAAATGAACCCAACAAGTTGTACTACGTGTATGTAAATGACAACTTCGACAAGCTCGAATCCATGCCTCAGCTCCTCTTCGAATACCCCGACAAAGGCATCTCCGCCATCGATGCGGACATTACGAAAGTGGGAGATAAGTACCACATGTTCTACGTATCGCACGACGGACAGGCAGGTATCAAGCACGCCTCTTCGGACAAAATCAATGGCGATTTCTTCTACGATGCCCGCTGGTATGATCCGGAACCCAAGTCGTGCGAAGCCCCCAACGTGTGGAAACGCATCGGCCAGGACAAGTGGGTATTGATGTACGACATCTACGGTATCGATCCCCATAACTTCGGTTTCAGCGAAACGTCCGACTTTGTGAACTTCACCAACCTCGGACATTTCAACAATGGAGTTATGAAAGCCACTAATTTCCTTCCCAAGCACGGTGCAGTCATCCATCTCACCAAACAGGAAGCAGAGAAGCTGGCCGCCAACTGGGGACTTCAGATGCAGTTCAAATAAAGTAAGTGATAAGTATCTGTGTGTTCTTTTACCTGTAGGGGCGGAATGCTTCCGCCCGCATGAATGCATAAACTATGTACAACACATATTTATAGCTTTCCGGGCGGAAGCATTCCGCCCCT
>JAVBMN010000065.1:0-9709 GCA_031552405.1 Bacteroidaceae bacterium
AGGCTCAAAAGATTGGAGCATTCGTCCCAATTCAGTAAGATATTGCAGAGTTAGAGGAAAGGATAATCAGCAAGTGACGGAATTACAGTGTTAAATACAAATAAAAGATAGTTCAATTATGCAGAATACAACATAGAAGTGGCGAAGAACCAAAACAATGTTTTTGAGAGGGGGAAGTCCGAAAAGAGGTTTTAGTTATTCCGCTCATACACCTCTGCTTCCACAATAGAAAGCTGGCCTTTGGGGTCTTTGCTTTTGGAAATTCCATCTTCTTCTATCTTTCCGGTTACTTCGACAATGCCACCGAAGGCATCGCTTTCTGCACCTACTCCCAACAGTTGTATTTTCACAAAGCGTCCTTTTGTAGGAGTCACTGGAAGGGCAACGTATCCCAGACTCTTTTCTGTTTCTCCGTTATATACCATCTTGTCATCCACAAAGATTTGAATCGTATAACTGCGGGTGCGCCAGCCGGCCAGTTTTAGTTCCACTTCTGAGACGGTGGCGTCACGTTCGAGTTCGTAGATGATCCATCCGGTTTTCAGTAGGCCGTTGTTGCTCCATTCCGTACGCTCGTTGTCGTCAAAACTATAGTGTACTTTATCCTGATTTGATTCCGCTATTGCATCCACAATCTTGATGGATCTGCGTGAGTCCTTGTAGGACTGTCCTCCTAATTCCTCTCCGCGGGACAGGTTGCTGGGTTGGTTCTCACCGCTTATGTAGGTGGAAAGGCCGTTGGCGGATTTCATAGGGATGGAGTGGAGGAGGATGGAGTTCTCCGGGAGTCCTTCTGCTTTGGCCGTTATTTTGATGGTACCGCTCTTTTGGGTAGAGCGGACCAGGGCTCGGTTGATGCCGCATTCCACCGGGAGGTTGGTAGAGAGAATGTAGTTGTCGGGCCCTTGGGCAATACCTCCACGCCATTGGGCAGGGCCGTCAATGGTGAAGGAGATCCTATCATTTGCCAGGGGGCAGCGCAAACCGTCTTTGTCTACTACTTCCACCTGTACCATGGCAAGGTCTGCGCCGTCAGCCTTGAAGCCGTCAGGGGCTTGTATCACGCTTAATTGAAGGGATGCAGGCGCTCCGGCTGTTTTTATTTCGTGGCGGCTCACTTCTTTCTTCTGGCTGTCGTAGCTGATGGCTTCTATCTTTCCTTTTTCCCATTGTACGTCTTTGAAGATGAAGAGGAAGTGGGAGCTTCTTTTACCCATGCCTTTGGATTGGCCGTTGACCCGCAGCTCTACTTGTTCGCCGGATGAAACTACAAAGATGTCTTTCTTTACTTCGGGGGTATAATTCCAATGCCCTACGATATGGGTTCCGTAGTTCTCGATATCTACCCAGCCGTCCCACATGATTTGGTGGGCGAAGAACCCGTCTTTCTCAATGCGCATGGCGTCTGTCACTCCGCTTCTGCGGTAGTTCTCTTCACCTCTGTAATGAGTGTTTGAGTCGGAGAATATGATTTTCACCCCTCCTGAGCTGACCCGTGTACCTGTGCCGGGGCGTACCCGGTAATAGTCATACCAACGGTTGATGAGTTCAATGGTGAAGGAATCCTGGTTGCGGTTGTAAGCGCTGGCATCCATTTTCACAATTTGGTTATTGGATGCGGAGCGAACCAGGTCGGGACCCGCTCCGTTTTTGTGGAAGGGGTAGGAGTACTCGTCCCAATACTTACGCAATGCCTCGTCCCGGCAGTATTCAGTAGCCCACATGGGGATGCGGGCGCTCTTGTTGATGTATAGCATTTCTCCTCCGTACTCGGCAATCTTACTGTCGAGCATTTCGCGTGAGCCGATGGCACGGCCTCCATAGGGGTCATATTGGTCGCGAATAGCCTTCATCTCTGCCATGTGTTCCTCGCTGACTCCCTTGTTTCCGCTTTCATAGAACAGGATGCTGGGGTTGTTACGGTTGTAGATAATGGCATCCCGCATCAGTTCTACGCGCAGTTCCCAGCGGCGTCCGTCGGCATCTCGCTCTGAGTCGCCGGCAGGCATTGCCTGTATCAGTCCTACGCGGTCACAGGATTCCACGTCCTGCTTCCAGGGGGTTACGTGCATCCAGCGTACGAGGTTGGCATTTCCTTTTACCATAAGCTGGTTGCTGTAATCACTTAACCATGCGGGGATCGACATGCCTACCGAGGGCCATTCATTACTGGTACGCTGGGCGTATCCTTTCATTTGCAGCACGCGGTCGTTCAGGTACACCATGCCGTCGCGGAAGGCTGTCTTGCGGAATCCGGTACGGGTCTTTACCACATCAATGGGCGTATTGTCCACATAGAGGATGGTGTATACATTATAAAGATAGCCGTAGCCCCAGTTCCAGAAATGAATATTGTCCAGCTTTCCTTCGGCTTTGATTGTATCGGCTGCTCCGGCAGCGACAGTCATTTCATCGCTCGCCATTCTTTTCACTACCTTGCCGTCCATGTCTTCGATCTCTACCTCAAAGCGGATCTTCTTATCCACTCCGTATTCGTTCTTTATTTCCGACTGGGCGTGTATCGTGGCGCTCTTGCGTGAGATGTTTATCTCCCGGGCATAGATGTAGGTTCCGGTGGTCTTGAGGTTGCTATAGAGCGGAAGGGTCTGATACAGCTTGGGGGTGGTGTGCAGGTATACGTTCTTAGGAATGCCTCCGTAGTTGGCATTGAAGTTTTTATCGTTCCACTGATAGACTGAGCCGGTTGCCTTTTCTTTATAGTTCCATGCATTATCAATGCGCACAGCCACTACGTTCTCTTTTCCGTAGTGCAGGTAATTGGTAATATCAAATCCGCAGGCCATGACACCATTCTCGTGTATACCGATGTGTGTGCCGTTGATATAGAAGTCGCCACCGAAGCGTATGCCTTCAAATTCGAGAAACACTTTCTTGTTTTTGTCACTTGCCGGAAGTTTAAAGTGCTTGCGGTACCACACAATTCCAGTGGTATGTTTATCAATAGCGAGCTTAAAAGCATCGTCTTCATTGTATGCATGGGGCAGGGTGATCCGTTTCCAGTTCTTGTCATTAAATTGAGGCTGTTCAGCTCCTTCCTGGTCGCCTACATAAAGTGACCAGTCACTGTTGAAGTTATACTTCGTTCGCTGGTTTCCTTTGTAATCAATGGCATAAGCCAGGGAAGGGAAAAGCAATGCAGTTAGAATAGGTAGCAGAAAAGATTTTAATTTTATCATCACAATTAGGGTTATATCCATTCAGGCTTACACATTGTTATTTGCGTAAGCCTGAACGAATCATTAAAGAAATTACTTTTTGGTTATTTTGTAGACTGCAGATACTTCGCTTCCTAAAACTCTTATGAAGTAGAAGCCTGCATGGTACTTGCTCATATTGATTTCGGTAACTTGCTGGTTGGCCTGAACTGCCTCTAGTGTCATCCCTGATTCATCAAGCAGCTCAATCTTCACATCTTTCAACTCTTTTTCCAGCGAAACCATACACACATCCTCCACCACTGTAGGGTACACCTTGACGGAGGAAGCTTCTACCTCATCTATGCCGGTTGTGGCGGCTACGGAGAGAATTCCTACACTTAGGTGGGAAGTATCCCACATCAGACCTTCTCCGGGAACTGCCGGTTCTATGGCATCAAAGCTACCGGATATAGTACCCTTTGTGCTAAAGATGGTATAATTTCTACCTTCTGTATACGTGCCTGTATTGCGTACTTCCAATGTTCCTTTTAAGGTCACATTTCCGTTCACGGTATATTGGTCGCTTTTCAGGCTTGTGGCTTTCACTACAGTTCTTGAACCTTCTTTTAATATAAGGTCAGAGCCCAGTATCAGGGTGGCGGTTCCTGTTTCAGTTTTGCCGGCCATGATTGTTCCACCTTCATTTACAGTGACTTTTCCGCTGGCAGTTCCAGTACCCATTAACACACCTGTGTTGTTTACGGTGATTGCGCCGGTACCTGTGGCACTACCTGTCGTGTTGCCCAGAATCAACTTTCCGCCGTCAATGGTGGTACCGCCTGTATACAGATTGCTACCGCTCAGGGTCAAAGATCCTGTACCCTTTTTGGTCAGCCTTCCGGCACCTGCGTCAATGACTCCACTGTAAGTGGTACTCGTCCCTTTATTTCCGATGGTGTAGTAGTGCAGACCGCTCATTCCGCCTGATCCGCTAAGAGCTCCCAAGGTGATGTTAGTGGCCGAGGAAACGCCGCCACCGCCATTTGAAGCGACATACAGGTAGGCTTCCAGATTTACTTCCGCATTGCCTAGGTTTCTTGCATTGGCGTTATTCAGGCGGATGTCTCTTCCGGTGAATTTAATAATGCCTGCAAATGCCGACCAGTCTCCATTGAGGTCGGTACGCACGTAGGGTGCGTTAATGGTGACTGTTCCACTTCCCGTCAGTTTATTTGATATTCCCCAACGACTGGGCAAATCCCATTTGGCCACTGCCTTTTCGGGTACATCAATTGTATTGGAGAATGTACCGGAGTTGCTCGATGTATTGATGTCGAACATGCGCAGAGTACCCCCTTCCAGCGACACACTTGCGGTGCCTAGGGAGCTGCGGTTTGCATCTGCTGATCCCAGTAGCAGTAATCCGTCCTTTACGGTTACTTTGCTGAGGGTGTTGCTGCCTTGCAGAGTCAACGTTCCCTTCCCGGTTACCTCGAGGCTGGCGCCTGTACCTGTAAGCCTTCCGCTGAGTAGTACGCTATTGCTGGTAGTGGGGTTGTTAACAGTCAGCTGGCCTTCTACGGTCATATTGCGGTCTGTCGACATTTGTCCGGCTGTTTGCAACGTAGCATTTTTCATGACCCAGTTCTTGGCATCCGTGGAGGAGGCTCCGATGGAGCTTGGCATTCCGCCTGCCAGCAGTGAAGATACGATGAGTGTGCCTCCGTCAATCTCTACTCCTCCGGTGAATGAGTGGTTTGCACTGAGAAGGGACAGCTTTCCTGTGCCGGTTTTCTTTATTCCTCCTGTTCCACTGATACCTCCGTCTCCGTTGAGGATGTAATCAGTGGCAATGTTTACAAACTGCAAGCCTGCTACGGGCATGGTTTCATTGAGGGTGATTGTCTTTTTTACGGCATCGTCAGTAAACAGTACCATATCACCCGGCACAAAGATGTCGTCCTCGCCTTCGTTGGTGAAGTTCATGGTTTTGAAGTCCCATATTGCACTTTGAGTACCCTTCCATGTGACGGTACCTGCGCTGCGCGATTCACTGATCTTGATCTTCAGGGCGTTGTCTTCAAACTTTAGGGTATAGGGTGTTCCTTCCAGTCCTGTTACAGAGAAGTTCTCTGCAGTGGCATTGGTGGTTCCTGTATATGTAACCAAGGTTAGTGTACCTGCAGTTAGTGGGGTTATGGGGTTGATAATGATGTTATGAGTGGTTCCGGTAACTGTGAAATCACCCTGGATACGCAACACGTCATTCTTGGCGGCCTGGGTCTGGTCTATATCGAAAGCCAGGTTGTTACGTCCGGGCAGGCTCAGGTTACCTACAATGGTGAGTGCTCCCAGTTCGCCTTTCTTTCCCGGTTCTATTCGTCCGCCTTCTATATTCAGTCCGCTTTCTACAGTGATACCTCCGTTCAGGGTGGCATTACCGCCGATTACGCCGCGTGCATCCAGCTGTACTTTACTTGCCAGTGTGCCGTTCACAAACAAGCGTCCTTCCGAGATTCGGGTAATGCCGGTGTAGTCGTGAGTACCGTTAAAGGTCACATCTCCCTGCAGGGATTTTACCACATCCATTGCTCCGGTAAACTTACCTGCACCGGTAAATGTGTAATCTGCTCCCTTTGGGTTGATCAGCCACAGGCGGCTTGGGGCCATGCTTGAGGACAGGGTGTAGGTGCTGTTTCCTCCGCGGATGTCAAACATGATGCTTTTCCCGTCTGTGTAGCTGGCACTCAGCTCTGCGTCATTGATCCAGCTGTTTCCGGTGTAATAGAGGTCTGCCTTTTGAATCGGTGCCACGGGTGGGGCGGGCATACCGGTGGCCATGTAGAAGTCTACATCTGCTGTCTGGTAATATCCGCGTGCAGTGGTTTGTCCACGGTATGCGGGATTCTGCATTAGAGAATACTGGCGATGGGTGGTTTCATCCCAGGTGGAGATAATGACAAATCCGGTATTGTTGCTTCTGCAATAGATCAGTTCTTCGCGCCAGTCGCCGAACAGGTCGCCCCAGAATGCGGCACGTCCGGCATTGGGAGCTCTGAAGTAATAAGTTCCGTGGCCATTGTTTTCATTATACAGCGTCACTTCGCGCCCCAGAGATTTGGAATCTGAATTATACTTGTCTATCGTCGGGTTCTTATCATTACCGGCAGATGAGATATGGCGGCGGGACAGATCAGATCCCCACCACAATGCTTCTGACGGGAAGGCTGCTGTGGATCCCGGAATAAGTTTCCCTTTACTATCGTATATGCCGCCCATGGTAGAGAAGAATTGCATTCCCCGTAACTTCGTATCCATGGCTGCACAGAGTCCACGGCCTACATCGCCTACGCCCGACATGTATACGCCTTTAATCAGTTCACCCGTCTGGGCATCTACCAATCCCATTCCCAGCGTCTGGGGATTGTTCTGCTGGATGAAGAAATGCTCCAGTCCCGGTCGGTCAGGGTCAATATCGGCGAGGCAGTGACGGTCTCCGTGCACCACGCCTTGGTGTATGTTTAATGTGCTTCCATCGTGCGCCAGCACGTAACCTCCTTCTACAAATTCGTCACGGCCGTCACCATTCACATCAGCTACGCGTACCTGATGAAACTCAGCCCCGCCATATCCTACGTTAGACCATTGCAGCTCCAGTTTTCCATTTATAAACCGCCACGCCGCATGTGCGCCGGTGAAACCGCCGTTTGCCTGCCTGTTCTTAAACTGATAGATGAGGGAGGGATGGATACCGTCTAAGTAGGCAATAATGAAATGCCCGGCAATGTCTTTCCATTTGTCATTGCGTGTGGTCTTAATATCATTCTGGCGGGGTAACGCGATACGATCTATTTCTACTCCTGTTTCTCCGTTGACTACCGACAGCCATTGCGGTGCCGAGCCTGCCCTTCCCGTATAATCGGTAACCGTTCCATTGGCTGCAGTAACCACCTTTCCATCGGCAAAGGTAGTACCCTCGCTGACGGCCATCAATACCTCGGCTTTTCCGTCGCCATCCATATCGTATGCAGTAACCATATCGTTGTGCCCGTTGCTGATTTTTACGTTGACCCCCATTTTGATGCGCCATTTGAACACACCTTCGCTGGAGTATGCTTCTATCATGGTGGACAGAGCGTTTGTTACATCCGTGTCACTTTCCTCATCACTTTCCACGCTGCCGGGATGGCGGTCCAGCACGAAGTCGTATTTACCGTCTCCGTCCAAGTCGGCCGGCCAGCAGAATTTCATGCCTGCCGCAGTGCCTTTGTATTCTTCCGGCAGTGGGGCAAAGTCAAAGTCTTTCACAATGCGGCTGATCGGGGTGGATTTAGGCACCGTGAAGCTTCCGGGCTCTTCCGTTTCCACTCCGTTTAATACACTCTTCACAATGAATGTATAGGTGTTACTTCCGGTAGCCAGGCTTGCGATGTAATTGGTACTCTTTGTGATGGGGGTGCTGTTCAACTTGGTCAGCGTACCTTGTTCGGAGGTCTTGTAATACACGTTGTACGCAATGGCATCCGGATCGGTGGCCAGGTGACGCCAGGATATGTACATCTGGCTTGAGGATTTGGGCATAGCCACGATACCCCGATCCAGTTTCTCCATTTTCCGTTGTCCCATTACCGGACCTGAAAAAGCAAAGGAGAGAAGAAGGAGCAAGTAGAATAGAAAATGACTTTGTTTCTTCATGATGCTTTGATTTTATATCTTTATAGTTTTTAATGAGTCAATATCAGTGTGCAAAGATAGGAAATGAATGGGATCATGCATGGCTCTCTCGTTTCAAAACATGCAACTGAGGTTACAGATCCTCGAAAAACGCCGTGTTGTAGGGTGGGGAGAGGTGAAATGTAGGCATATATTCAGAATAAATTGTATATTTACCCGAGAATACACATGTATTTAGATTATCTTTGCTCACCAAATACCATTATTATTGGCAAGACAATGATGACCATTGATCAGATAAAAGAGCTGATGAACGACTTGGAGTCGGACAGAATTGAGCGTACCATCTCTTTCAAGGAGGAGAAGCTGGCACAGGCTGTATGCGCCTTCTCCAATGATTTTCCACATCATAAGGCTCCAGGGTATATTTTGCTGGGTGTGAATGACGACGGAAAACCTGCAGGTATCACCAGGGTAGGTCCGCGCAGATCACAAGCCACTGTAGCCGAAGAAAACATACTGACAGAGCGTAGGGCTTCATATGCCAAGACGTACGATCTGGTACCCGCCTTAGGCTCCACCCTCGAAGATCTCAGCCTGGAGCATTTTAAACTGGTGTATCTACCCTTGGCTATTGATGCTGAGACGCTAAGGATAAACGGGCGAAGCACTATACAGCAACTCTCCGCACTGCGGTTCTATGATTTAGCCAATGCTTGTCCCACTTATGCCGGCATCCTGATGTTCGGTCTCAACCCGCTCTTTTACCTCCCTGGGGCGTATCTGCAATATATACGTTTTAATGGCCCGGAGGTAACGGATGGGGTGGCATACGAGAAACAGTTCTCAGGCCCGTTAGTCACAGAACTCAGGGTAATAGACGACTTTATACGAAGCAATATTATCAAGGAGCGTCCTGTACGTACAGAGTCCTCCTTCGAAGAACGTACCCTGCGTAACTATTCCTACTGGGCTATTCGGGAGTTGATGATGAACGCCATTATGCACCGTAACTATGAAGCCAATGCCCCCATTTACATCTACGAGTTCACCAACCGTATTGAAATTGTTAATTCCGGAGGTTTGTATGGGGATGTTACCATTACCAATTTTCCTTATGCCAGTGATTACCGCAACGTAGTGCTGGCCGAAGCCATGAAGATTATGGGCTACGTAAATCGCTTCAACTACGGTGTG
Organism: Bacteroidaceae bacterium; assembly: GCA_031552405.1. GTDB lineage: Bacteria > Bacteroidota > Bacteroidia > Bacteroidales > Bacteroidaceae > UBA1794. Next base: position 9,030 of record JAVBMN010000065.1, read on the forward strand.
CAAAATGCAATAGCCGAGCTACGAAAGAATGGGAACTCTGATCCACAGTTCGACCTCTCTTTAGGCACTAAATTCAAAGTAACGATCTCCATTCATAAGGAATGGTAAATCCCGTAAAAAGCAACATTCATAGGTCTTTGAGTGAAAGATCTTGGCATCTTCAAGGATGCTTTTTCTTAAAATTGGTGCGCACGAGTTCAATAATTGATGCGCACCAGTTGTCTGGTTCGTGCGCACCGGTTTTCTGACTCGTGCGCACCAATTTTTAAGGATCAGCGGATTTTTCCGGTGGATGGTAGTCCTCAATAGTTCGGAACAGCCCCATCCCTGAAAGGGATGAATTTGGGTAACCGGGGGTTAGCGCAGCGTAACCTCCGGATAGAAATCTCGGGTCAATCCGAAAAACAGGTTGTTAATTTAGGCTTATCGGATATTTATTAGGGGTATCTTCTATCCCTGAAAGGGATAAATTTTGGTAACCGGGGGTTAGTGTAGCGTAACCTCCGGATAGTAACCTCCTTCTCTTCCTCCCTTCCCTGAAAGGTAGGGTGTTCAGTTACGTGTTCTAATAAACAGTATGCTTTTTATTTGAAAAGGCGAGAAGCCTAGTCATTGGTGTAGGTTAAATTTTCTGTCCATGGCTGGGGCTCTTTTTGTTGTAATTCACTATGTTTGTATCA